>NZ_JAUBVZ010000012.1:74245-177192 GCF_036702805.1 Microcoleus sp. A006_D1 | reverse complement strand
TGGTTTACCGCTTTGGGTATCTCCACGATGGCGTTTAACTTGAACGGTTTCAACTTCAACCAATCGATTATCGACTCACAAGGTCGCGTCATCAACACCTGGGCTGATGTCATCAACCGCGCTAACTTGGGTATGGAAGTAATGCACGAGCGCAATGCTCACAACTTCCCACTCGACTTGGCCGCTGGTGAAACAACTCCAGTTGCTTTGGTTGCTCCTTCCATCAATGGCTAAGTTTTAGTCTGAGATAAACAAAAAGCGCTCCTAGAAATAGGGGCGCTTTTTGTTTGGGAAAATATATTTTTATCACGTTCGATCGTTCGGACTTCAGTCCTCTGATTTGGATGAGGACTGAAGTCCGAACGATCGAACTAATTTGATTGTGGTTTTTAGGGCGGACAGAATATAATAATTAACCCCTAATAATTAGGTGGATGCAGATAAATCGGTCTGCGGGGAGGGTTGTCGCTTCTTTTCAAGATACTGCTGGTGGTAATCCTCTGCCATGTAAAATTCACCAGCGGGTTTGATTTCGGTGGCAATATCTTTGTCGTATTTACCGGAAATTTGCAATTTTTGTTTGGAGGCGCGAGCGGCTTTTTCTTGTTCCCAATTGTGATAAAAAATCACAGACCTGTACTGTTCGCCTCTGTCTGGGCCTTGGCGATTGATTTGGGTTGGATCGTGACAGTTCCAGAATATATCTAGCAGTGTTTCGTAACTGACTTGCGATCGATCGTACTCCAAGAGCACTGATTCAGCGTGACCAGTGACTCGGGCGCAAACATCCAGGTAGCACGGATTCGCCCAGTGTCCTCCTGTGTAGCCCGCAGCGGTCGAGACGACACCCGCAACGAGGCGAAACTTGTGTTCGACTCCCCAAAAACAACCGGCGGCAAATGTGGCTTTTTCCATTGTGTCAATCATCGTATTGGGATCAAACTTAGGCACTCTGATTATACTTGACAGATTCCCATTAGTGTGCATTCCCAAACTAATCGTGGCTGTACGTAGTTTAGCAAATATTGGCGGGCTTTTTCTAAGGGCTCTAAGGGCGATCGGCTAATTCCCCCTGCCAAAAATTGCTGCCAGTAACAATGCTGTAAATAATCGATTAACCACAACTGAGATTCAGTATCTAAAGTTTTATCAATTTCCTTAGCTAACTCTAAAGCCGATCGCAGATTTTGAGGTAACTGCTTCACCTTTTGCAGCAAATCATCGGGTATTGATTGCAGTTGCTGCCAAATAGCAATTGCTTCCCCAGGACTTCCCTGCGCCATCCCCATTACCTCGGGATGCGATAAAATCTCGGCGAATCCCGCTTGCTGCAAAACTTGCGCCATTGCTCCGGGATTCAGCCGAGAAAAGGAGATTTTTTGACAGCGGGAAATCAAAGTGGGCAGCAAAGATTCTACAGTCGGAGCAATTAAAATTAGGGTGGCTTTTCCGGGTTCTTCTAATGTCTTCAACAAGCCGTTGGCGGCTCCCTCGCCCATTGTTTCTGCCTGTGACAAAACTACGACTGAACGCCCAGATTCTAGCGGCGGTCTGCTCAGGAATTCCCCGATTTCTCGAACTTGTTCTAGGCGAATTTGGGGCGGTGCTTTCCGCTTTAAACCGGCTTCCTCTGCTTCTTTTGTGGACAGCCGTTTGCCTTGGTTCATGTAGGTTGGTTCTACCCAGAGCAAGTCTGGATGATTTCGCTGTCGCACGCGATTTTGCACGGAGGTTATTAATTTGGTTTCGGTCAGATTGGCTGAGAATAAAAGCTCGATGAAACATTGAGCTGCTAAACTTTTGCCGGTGCCGTTAGAGCCGACAAATAAATAGCCGGGAGCAATTCGGTTTCGCTCGACTGCTTGGGTTAGTAATTCTACTGCTCGATTTTGTCCGATTAATGATGTGAAATAATCCATGTTTGTGAAGGAAGAAGGAAGAAGGAAGGGGGAAGAAGGAAGTTCGGCAACGGATTATGTAACGGATGTAACGGATTTATAGGGCAATACGGTTTACTTAACACTATTTATGCCCGGAGATCCCCCTAAATCCCCCGAAAGCAAGGGGGACTTTGAGTTATTGTAGGTGCGTCAGGGCTGGATGTTTTGACTACCTATTCAAGAAGTTTGCCCCCTGACGCACCCTACGGTTGGTTAGGTAGGAACTAAGAAACCGGGTTTTTTATCGAGATTGGGGATTTTTAGCAAATATTTTGGTAAAAAACCCGGTTTCTGGCCAGCTATGTCAGCTTACTTTTCAGCATTGGGATTATTTGAATATCCCCAAGCTTCTAACTTGCGACTTACTATGGTTTGGATTTCCTGGGCGACTTCATCTTCATTGCGATCGCCATTTATGCGCACTATTCGAGATTTATTTGACTCGGCTAACTCCGCAAAACCTTGCTGTACGCGCTTGTGAAACTTCAAATCGGCTTGCTCGATGCGATCGCATTCTCCCCGACTCTTTACCCTTGCTAAACCCGCCTCCACATTAATATCTAGCCACAAAGTCAGATCGCTTTGCAAGCCGCCGGTGGCAATTTCATTCAACTGTTTGATTAAATTCAAGTTAAGATTGCGGCCGTAGCCCTGATAAGCAATTGTAGAATCAGTGAAGCGATCGCATAAAACAATCGTTCCCTTCGATAACTCGGGTTTGAGAAAAGTTTCGACGTGCTGAGCGCGATCGGCTGCATACATAAATAATTCTGCACGATCCGATACCAATTCTTCCGGATCTTGTTTAAGTAGCAAATGCCGCAGTCCTTTTCCCAACTCAGTCCCCCCCGGTTCGCGAGTAGCCACCAACCGGACTTTCAAAAAGCAACTTGATTGTAGCCAATGTATCAACCGCTGCATTTGCGTAGTTTTACCCGCACCTTCAATCCCCTCAAACACGATAAGTTTGCCCTTCATTCCCCTAACTTTCCATCTAAATAAAATAAATCCATATTGTTCTGTTCATCTCTTCTAGGTTCGGTATGATAATAAAATCTAAATGCCTCACCGCTGGAGTTTTATATGGCTCGCTATACTGGGTTTTTTATCGTTGCCGTTCCCATCGACCGTCTCCGTCAGTCCCTGATTGAAATTTTAGAGTCATGCAATCTTGACATTATCTACAATACAGGAGATTCGCTCATGGCTCGCGAAATTCCCGGTCAAGTTTCGATTCCCAAACTTGTCACCGCAGAAGTCCTAATTGAGAAAAACACGGCTAGCGAATCAGAGGTTCGGATGAACTTCGTGATTAAAAACGAGGAATTGCCCTTGCAAACCAACAACCACTGCCGTCAAATGTTCGAGCTAGTCAGCCGTTCAATTATGAATAACAATAACTGGCGACTCTTGGAAAGTATGGCACTGTAGCCATAAATAATTAGTCATCAGTCATCAGTTATGAGTCATTAGTCATTAGTTCATGGCTAATGACTCATGACTGATGACTTTTATGTGCAAGGCCTAAATTTAAGCTCGAAACTTCCGGCGCAGCAGCAAAGAATTTGTAACTACGCTAACAGAACTAAAAGCCATAAATGCAGCTGCCGCCGCCGGACTGAGTAGAATTCCAGTTGCAGGCAGCAAGATACCGGCTGCAACCGGAATTCCCAGAGTATTGTAAGCAAAAGCCCAGAACAAATTTTGGCGAATCTTATTAAAAGTAGCGCGCCCAAGGTCGATCGACTCAACAACATCCATCAAAGCATTTCGCATCAACACAATTTGAGCCGTCTCAACCGCTACATCAGTACCGCACTGCAAACCGATACCAACATCAGCTTGAGCCAAAGCCGGGGCATCATTGATACCATCCCCCACCACAGCCACTTTACAGCCTTGAGCTTGCAAACTGGCGATCGCCCGAGCCTTTCCATCCGGCCGCACTTCGGCAAAAACATCAGCCGCCGCCAAACCTAGCTGCTGCGCCGTTGCCGCCGCAGCCGACGCAGTATCCCCCGTCAGCATCATCACCCGCAATCCCATTTCCCGCAGGCGATCGACCGTCGCCTTAGCATCCAGCCTCAGAGTATCTTTTAGCCCGATTACCCCCAGCAAAACGCCCCCAGAAGCCACGTAAACCGCCGTTTTGCCGTGCAAAGACTCCGACAATTGCGTCGGCACAGCGACGCCCTGCTCGCTCATCCACGCGACATTCCCAGCGAACACCCGCCGGCCATCCACTAAAGCAGAAACCCCGAATCCTGGTTCCGTGTAGAAATCCTCAGCAGGTAGGAGCGGCAAAGCTTGTTTTTGAGATTCCAGTAAAATCGCGGCGGCGATGGGATGACAAGCGCCTCTTTCCACCGCCGCTGCAATTTGCAGCAGTTTTGAGCCTATTGTGGAACAGCCATCTTGTTTGTTTCCAGAAACATCATCAATTGTGGAAATTGTGGAACAGGCATCTTGCCTGTTTCCAGAAACATCATCAATTGTGAAACAGGCATCTTGCCTGTTTCCAGAAACATCATCAATTGTGGAAATTGTGGAACAGGCATCTTGCCTGTTGCCAACATTAATATCCGAGTTCAAATCCAACTCAGAATTCTGGAAAATCGGCAAATAATCAGTGAGTATGAGATTGCCAGTTGTGAGAGTGCCAGTCTTGTCAAAAACCACTGTATCTAATTGATGTACCCGTTCTAAAACATCACCACCGCGAATTAAAAGCCCGCGCTCCGCCCCGATGCCAGAACCAACTAAAATTGCAGTTGGGGTAGCCAGTCCCAAAGCGCAAGGACAAGCAATAACTAAAACTGCGATTGCCAATTTCAAACTTAACAACAAAGGCGATTGGTAATCGGTAATTGATAATTGATTTCCCATGCCCAATGCCCCATGCCCCATGCCCCATGCCCCATGCCCCATGCCCGATGCCCCATGCCCCATGCCCCATGCCCCATGCCCCATATCGTGTCCTAAAAGCACAGAAGGCCAAATATGAGTCCCGGCAAAATACCAAAATAGGAAAGTTAAAACCGATATCGCCATTACGCCATAGACAAAATATCCGGCGACAGTATCAGCTAAATTTTGAATCGGCGCTTTGCGAGTTTGGGCTGCTTGCACCAAAGCCACCATTTGAGCTACAGTTGTTTCTTGGCCGGTGCGAGTTGCCCGCATCACAACGGCCCCGGATTTATTGATAGTTCCCGCCGCGACTGTATCTCCTGGTTGCTTCAAAACTGGCATCGATTCGCCAGTCAGCATCGACTCATCTACGGTTGTTTTGCCTTCGCAAATTTCGCCGTCTACGGGAATTTTTTCCCCGGGCAAAACTTGCAGCCATTCTCCGACTCGGACGCGATCGGCTGGAATTTCAATGTATTGTGGATTGTAGAGGCCAGATGTCGAGTTTAAAGGCAATTCTTGAGAGTGCAAATCTAAAATCGGCAGTTTAAAATCAACTAAGCGGGCTGTGGCCGGTTGTAGTGCGATTAAAGCTTGCAACGCTGATGCAGCGCGCCGTCTGGCTTGTTGTTCGAGAGTTTTGCCCAACAAAATGAAGCCCAGCAGCATCACGGGTTCGTCAAAAAAGCACTCCCATCCCATCCGTGGAAACAGCAGCGCGGCGTTGCTAGCTGTGTAAGCTGTGACTGCGCCTAAAGCTACTAAAGTATTCATGTTTGGTGCATTTCGCCACAAACTGCGGCAGCCGTCAACGATAATCGGGCGGCCAGGTAGCAGCAATGCTAGGGTGGCGAGTCCCCAGTGAAACCAAATGTTGCTGAGAATTGGGGCTTTTGTGCCGACTATGTGACCTAAACCGGATAGAATAATTAGGATAAGGGCGATCGACAATTGATTGATTTGCTGTCGAATTTCTTGCCGTCGCCGTTCAATTATCGCCGCTTCTGCTTCCCGCTGATTTCCACCTAAGCGAGACTGGGAGGGAAATCCGTTATCAGTCAACTTTTTCGCTAAAACCTCTGCATCGACAGCCCCCGGTTGACATTCAACCGTTGCGACTTCTACGGCTAAGTTAACGCAAGCTGAAATTACGCCTGAATGCTGCATGAGTTGGCGTTCAACTGCTTTGGCGCAGCCGGCACATTTCATCCCGGCGACATCGAAAGTAACAAGTTCTGGTGGCGGTGATTCTTTAACTGGGATGATTTCGGGTTGAATTTCGGGGATTGCTTTGGGGACAAATTGCATGGTTTTTTTTGGTATTGATTAGAATATTTTGGTGTTTCCGAAAGTGTTTAATGCAAAGTTGACACAAATGTCTATATTTTAGGATAGATATTTTTTGTGACATCTTCCGAAAGTGTTAGTTTTTTTTAATTCTTATCCCAATTCTGAAGATTAGACGTACGGTTGAAGCCGCGTCTAGACAGACAAAACCCGCCTGCGCGGGTTGAAGATTGGACGTACGGTTGTCTTCTGTTTGATTACCATAACAAAAACAGTTCGTAGTGCGGACTTTAGTCCGCTTTTTAGTTGCGGACTAAAGTCCGCACTACGAACCAATTTTAGATCGCTCAATTGACCGGAGACGATATTATATTAGTTACTATCCAATTTTTATGTAACCAATTTAGCTATGACAGAATCACAGAAATTTTATATTGTCAAACGTTCGGCGGGTAATTGCGAAATTTTACCCATCGCCCAAATCGAACAGCAAAGCCCCACTATTATAGAACAGTGGGGCCCTTACGATTCCGCAGAAGATGCGATCGCCCGTCGCATCGGATTAATTCGCGCTGGCAAATGTCAACCCCAATAAATCAGATTCCATAAACCGTTCGTAGTAAGGACTTTAGTCCTGCAAAACTTGGAAAGGACTGAAGTCCGAACGATCAAACTTGCTATTTAGATTTAGAAGGTGCCGCACTCGGTTTCGCCTGCGCCGCAGTCGGTTTCGCAGGCGCCGGCTTCGGTTTCGACTCAGCCTTACTATCTCCTGTTTTACCAGTAACTTGCTTTGTCAAAACTTCCATAGCTTTTGCGTACTGCGGATCTGCTGCCGTAGCAATTTTATCGCGATCGCGCCTCAAATCCTGTTTTTGAGCATCGGTGAGTTCAACCACAAAATCCGGTTTAATTCCCATGTGATTGATATCGGTGCCATTGGGAGTAAAATACTTGGCAATTGTCACCGCCAAACCGGAACCATTTCCCACGCCGCGTACTGACTGAACTAAACCTTTACCAAAGGTTTTTGTTCCCACCAAAACCGCGCGTTTGTTGTCTTGCAAAGCACCTGATAGAATCTCGCTAGCACTTGCTGAACCGCCGTCTACGAGTACAACTAAGGGTTTGTCCGTGAGCTCTCCCTTATTTGCGGTTTGCCGATCGGCCTCACCGACGCGATCGACCGTTGAGACGATCGTACCTTCTTTCAGCCACATCCGAGCAATTTCGATACTTCCGTAGAGCAACCCGCCGGGATTGGAACGCAAGTCTAGAATATAGCCCGTCACCTTTTTCTGTTCCAAATCCTTAATTGCCGATTTCATTTCCGATGCAGCATTCGCGCTAAACTGATTTAAGCGAATATAACCAATTTCGCCGATCGGGCTTTTCTGCACCGACTTCCGCACGGGATGAATTTCAATTTTCGCGCGCTTCAGCTTAAAATCTATTTCCTTATTGCCCCGCAAAATAGTCAGCGTCACTTCAGTATTCACCTGGCCGCGAATCAAACTTACCGCTTGATTCGTATCCATGCCTTCTGTGGTTTTGCCGTCAATCTTAGTAATGATATCTTTTGCTAGAATGCCAGCGGTAAAAGCAGGGGTATCTTCGATGGGAGAAATCACCACCAACTTTTTGGTTTCCTCATCTTGAGTCAACTGAATCCCAACTCCTGTCAATTCCCCAGAAGTGTCAACCTGCATATTTCTGAACTCTTGAGGGTCCATAAACCGGGTATAAGGATCGTCCAGCTTCTTCAGCATTTCCCGAATTGCTTTGTAAGCTTCGTCGTCGCTGGTATAAGTCCGGTTCAAATAATCATTCCGCACCGCTTTCCAGTCAACCTGGTTAAAAGTGCCATCAACATAACTTTTGTCAATAATTTGCCAAACTTCATCAACCAATTCTTTAGGACTTCCCCTAAAAGAAGCCAGAGATTTAGAACTGCAACCACTGTTGGCAAGAGTTACAGCAGTGAGTACCACTGCTGCTGCACTTAGAACAAGCCCTCGTTTTGTTATAACCATTTGTCTGACGCGCGGGAGGAAAAGAGTTCAAAATAATCACGCCCAATCTAACACAGGCAAGCCTTGGTCGGATTTTGGATACATATTTATTCAACTTTGCCCAGTTTTGTTCCCGAAGCCACAGGCAAGATGCCTGTGCCACAAAAAACTCTTGTGGGGTGGGCATCTTGCCCGCCCCCAACCCAGCCACAGGCAAGATGCCTGTGCCACAAAAAACTATTGTGGGGTGGGCATCTTGCCCGCCCCCAAAGCTCAAAACTATATCCAGTAAAGCCTATTCAGGTTCAAACCAGCGATCGTCCGACTTAATCAAATTAATCAATTCTGCCACACCTTCAGACTCAGGAACCTTCTTAATCTCATCCCGGCCGCGGTACAGAGAAATATAACCCGGTTGCTTCCCGACATAGCCGTAGTCAGCATCAGCCATTTCTCCCGGCCCATTGACAATACAGCCCATAACTGCAATATCCAAACCAGTGAGATGCTTCGTCGCCTCCCTCACTTGATGCAGCACTTCCTCCAAATTAAACAAAGTGCGGCCGCAGGAAGGACAAGCCACATACTCAACCATCGTTTTCCGCAATCCCAAGGCTTGCAGAATGCTGTAACAGACAGGAATCTCCTTTTCCGGCGCCTCTGTCAGCGAGACGCGAATCGTGTCGCCGATACCGTCAGCCAACAGCGGGGCGATACCAGCCGTGGATTTAATGCGGCCGTATTCGCCATCGCCAGCTTCCGTAACACCCAAATGCAGCGGGTAATCCATGCCCAATTCGTCCATCCGGTGCGCCATCAAGCGGTAAGCAGCCACCATTACCGGCGCGCGGGAAGCTTTCAGGGAAATCACGATATTGCGGAAGTCCAGGGATTCGCAAATTTTGATAAATTCCAGGGCCGATTCCACCATGCCTTCGGGCGTGTCGCCGTAGGTAAACAGCATCCGTTCGGCGAGGGAACCGTGATTAACGCCGATTCGCAAAGCTTTATCTTGATCTCGCAGGGAAATCACCAGAGGTTCCAGGGTTTCGCGGATTTTTTCGCCAATTTCCGCGAATTCCGCGTCAGTGTATTCGCTTCTGTCGGCTTTCGGCTTCTCGAACACGTAAAGCCCGGGATTGATTCTCACTTTGTCTACGTGTTTGGCGACTTCCAGGGCAATTTTCATCCCGTTGTGGTGGACATCAGCAACCAGGGGCACAGCTTGGTAGGTTTCGTGCAGTTTTTGCTTGATTTCGGCTAAAGCTTTGGCGTGGGCCATGCTGGGCACGGTGACGCGGACGATTTCGCAGCCTATCTCGTGCAAGCGCCGAATTCCTGCGACTGAACCGTCGATGTCGAGGGTGTCTTCGTTAATCATCGATTGTACGACGACTGGGTTGCCTCCGCCGATCGTGATACTGCCCACTTTGACGGGACGGGTTTTGCGGCGTTTGATGCTGGTGTCGAAAATTGGTTGAGGGTTGGGGGTTTTAGTTGGATTGGGCAGAGTTTGCATAGTTGATTGGTAGAGTTTTGTTACGAAGGTCTATAAAATTGTGTCTGCTGTTTTTTAGGTTGCCACAGAAAGGGTCTGTTTGGGTAAAGAGGTTTTGGGATTTAGGATTTGGGATAAAAATTCGCGTACCTCTGACTCGCATGACGTATGTTGAGCCCGTCGCGAGTCTTACGCAGCTATCACCGGGAAAGCGAAGATATGTTGATGAAAATTTTGGATGAAATTTATCGTTACAATTCCGGTGAGGTTCTGGCAAAATTATATAATAAATAGTTTGGAGTCTTAAGCAGTTATGCCTGATGAAATGATTAGCATTGCGACTAGCGGCGATACTCCCGATGAGTCACCGGAAGCACCTGATTTGGAGGGTGCGAAGATTGGCGCACATATAGGAGACTATTCTGGTTTTTTTGACGCACAACAGCCCGCTGAGTCTGCACACAAGCAGGTGACAAAAGCCGTGGATAGCTTACGGCTGCACAAAGTGAGTATCAAGAAATTAGAAAAAGAACTGGCTGAGTTCATGAAAACGGTGGATAAAATGTTCAGTGCAGCGGATATGGAAGCTGACATGAAGGCGATCGAGTTATCTGAAATTGAGTTATCCGTTGGTATTAATGCTGAAGGTTCTTTCAGTTTAATGGCTATGGGGGCAAAAGTTGCAGATACAAGAACTGTATTGTTAAGGTTTAAACGTAAGTCTTAAGGTAAAATGGGAAGAAATTTTGGAATATCAATTGGCATTAATCAATACGAGTTCTCGCAAACGCTGAAGTATGCCAAGCGGGATGCAGAGTTAATGCGAGATTTTCTTGTCAAAGAAGCGGGATTTGAGCAAGTTTTGTTGTACTCCGACGACTCGCCGAATATTAATGGTAAATCGACTCGTGCTTCTTTTGTCAACCTGAGACGAGTTCTGAGGGCGATGTTTGAAAAGCCATTTATGGAAGCTGGGGATAACTTTTGGTTTTTCTTCAGCGGACACGGGATGCGCCATAAGGGGTCTGATTATCTGATGGCTTGCGATAGCGATCCGGGAGATGTTTCAGATACAGCGATTTCGATTAGTTACGTGACACAACAATTGCGTCGCTGCGGTGCTGATAATGTTGTCCTGATTCTGGATGCTTGTCGTGAGGGTGAAGGAAGTAAATCGGGAGAAGGAATTGGCAATCAAGCTGCTCAAGTGGCGCGAGAAAAGGGAGTCATCACAATTTTCTCTTGCAGTCCGAATGAGTTGTCCTATGAAATTGATGATTTACAACAGGGTATTTTTACAAAAGCACTGCTGGATGGATTAGGCGCTCAAGGTAAATGTGCAACTGTTGAGCGATTGAATCATTATTTGAATGGGCGAGTTCCCGATTTGATTCGGCAATACAAAAAAGGTAACACGTCTCGACAAACTCCTTATATGATTGCGGAGCCTGCCAGCAAGTATCACTTGATTCTTTGCCCGCAATATGCAACTAAAGCTGATGTTGCACCGATGAAATTTGATGCTTCTATCGCTGAACTTCACCAAGATTTCGATCTAGCAGAACAGTTATGGATTCGGGTGCTGGCTGCATCTCCTGGTGGCGACATGGATGCGGTTAAAGGATTACAAAGAATTGCCGTTGCAAAGATACAGCCCGCAGCTATACCATATCAACCGAGTTCTAAAAATAGTGCTACAACCGAAAAATCCCCTCAGCCTGCACCTCCTAATCCTACTCCTATTGAGCCTGATGTTCCCCTCAAGTCAGAACGCGGAGTAGACTACACTAAGTTGCGCGATTTACTGGCAACTGGAAAGTGGAAAGAGGCAGATGAGGAAACGGGGGAGAAAATGCTGGAGGTAGCGGGGAGAAAAGATGAAGGCTGGCTGAGAGTTGAAGATATCGATCGATTTCCCTGTGCAGACTTGCGAACTATTGACCAACTTTGGGTAAAATACAGTAATGGACGCTTTGGTTTTTCGATGCAGAAACGCATCTATGAAAGTCTGGGGGGAACCAGAGAATATAATGGTAAAATTTGGGAAACTTTTGGCGATCGGGTAGGTTGGCGCGTGAATAAAGAATGGTTGTACTACAACGATCTAAAATTTAACACCAAATCACAAGAGGGGCACCTCCCGGGCACCTCCCATTGGGATTGGTTGGGGAGTGTGGGAGGAGGGTGTGAATGTAGGAGGGGAATGGGTGTTCTCTTCTCTCGCGTCGAGACTTGTAGAGTGTAACATCTAAGGGTTACAGAGTTTCGTGAAGATTTATAACAGAGGCTTAAACCACGAAACCGCGCCAATTCTACGTTTCCGATACCTGGCACTGGCCATCCTCGCTTTCTTTTGGCTTTCGCGTAGTTTTTTGTAGTATCTGCCCCGCCACTTGCGGGTTGTAACAGTTAGCCAGAATGAACTTTTCGGCCACTGCTAAAATCTCTGGATTTTCCGCATCCCACTCTCCCCAAGGCAAACTTATCTTTCAACGAATGAATCTAAACGATATTATAGAAGCAATATTAGAAAATAGGGTGCGAATTACAGACCATGCTGATGAAGAAGCAGAGGATGATAATCTCTCATTTGATGAAATCTACTTTTCCGTCCTTTATGGTGAAATCATAGAAAATTATCCCAAAGAAAAACCCTATCCCCGATACTTAATCTATGGTGAAACCTTTAGAGGCGAGCCTATTCATAGTGTTTGGTCTTATGTCCCTAGTAATAAACTAGCTATCCTAATCACAGTTTATCGCCCAGATGCGAATCGATGGATTAATTGGATACAAAGGAGAAATTAAAAATGCAATCTGTAGAAAAATGCCCGATTTGCGGCGGTGAAATAGTTATCAAAGAAGTCGATAAACTTTTACGGGGCGGCAAACATACTGCTATCTTAAAAGTATCGGCTGAAGTTTGCCTAAGCTGTGGAGAACGGTTGTACTCTGTCGAAACAGTTAGGAAATTTGCCAAAATTAGACAGCAATTGCAGCAAGAAGAGACTCAAGAATTTCAAGTGATGGGCCAATCTTTTCGCGTTGGGTAAGTTATAGTCAAGTAGGGTGTGTCGCCTCGAAAAATCCGGGCGGGCACGGGGGCACCGCCCCTACATATCGACAATCTCATAGCCACGCACCTTACAAAATACTCGCTCAAACAAATGTTGGCGTAGTTAAGTCTTCAAAATATTTTACTTTCCCCCGCATATCCTTAAATAATTCTTCAGTTGAAAGAGACTTTTCATACTGAGAGATTCTCACAACTGGCTTATTCCCATCCATCACTAAAATTTCTTCGCCTTCAAGCTCTACAAGTTGCAATAATTCTAGTAATTGAGCGGTTAATTGACTTTTGTCAACGGTTTTCATAGGACAATGATTTGTGTTGTGTTAAAACTACATTATATCTCAATAGGGTTCAGTCGTAGGGTGTGTCGCCTCTAAAAATCCTCAACAAAAATCGACAATCTCATAGCGACGCACCTTACAAAATACTTATGTAAACCGTATTGTGTTATAATAAATAAACCTGAGTGTTAACATCGCAAATGTATGACAGCCAAAATACACATCAGCAAATTAGGTAACTCCTTGGCTTTGCCAATACCAGACTACATAGTAAAGTTTCTCAATCTTAAAGCAGAAGATTCAGTAATTTGCAGCATAGAAAATGGGAAACTGGTCATAGAGCCTGTAAATAATAAAATATCCAAATATACCCTAGATGAATTATTGGCAGGCGAAATAGAATCTAGCGAAGAAGTCTCTTGGAGAAAACCAGAAGGAGAAGAAGTTTGGTAAACTATATCCCCGAACGAGGTCATTTTATTCGCCTCAATTTTGACCCTCAAGCAGGACACGAACAAATGGGGACTAGGCCTGCACTGGTTGTGAGTCAAACTAAATTTAACCGAAAAATGGGGTTTGTGTTCGTCTGTCCGATTAGCAGCACACAACGCAAAAATCCGTTTTATGTTCCCATTCCAGAAGGTGAAGCGATAACAGGTGTAATTATGACGGATCAACTCCGCTCTTTAGATTCTCGCGCAAGGCAAGCAAGTTTTATTAGTGAATGTCGATCAGATATAATTGAGGAGGTGTTGAGGCGAATTCAACCTATTTTGTTTGATAATGTGACTGTTGATTAATAGTTAATCAAAATCAATAGGAAATAATATTCAATGGTGCGTCAGAATTAGATTTTTAGTGATAGTTGAGAATTATTTCTTGACGCACCCTACCGCTAAATATTCGATTTGTGCCATAGATTGTCGGGGGCGGGGACGCCGCCCCTACAAACTGCTATTCATCCAGCCGCAGAATCTAACCATGCAATTAAATCCTCTTCACTTGTAAAATCCAATAAAGCTTCTCCCAAATCATCTAACTCTTCCGCAGATAACCCCTGGATGCGAGTTTCAACTTCCTGTGTAACATCACCCACCCGCCGCACCAGCAGACGCATAATTAATCCTATTTCTCCCTCAATTTTACCCCTCTCGATTCCCCTTTCTATCCCTTGTTCAATTCCTTGTTCAATCCCTTGTTGTATTCCCTGTTGTATTCCCTGTTGTATTCCCTGTTCCATCCCCCTTTGCATACCAATTTCTATCCCTTTTGTCACAGAACCTAGCTGGTCTTGGATAAACATTTCTCGCTTGTCTACATCATTCAATTCGTCGAGGGTCAAATTTGCTCGGTTGGCAATTCCCATCGCGGCATTAATCTCTGCAACTGACCCCAATGTCTCTGGTACTACTTCCAATGAGGGTGCGTTTTTCATGAAGTAAATCCATTTTTCCGGCAGGGTTTCCAGTTCATTTAATTCTTTTTTGAATTTGGGTAACTCGACAAATACTAATTTGATTTCGCAGTTGGGATAGACGAATTTCTCTTCGGTTTCTGTGAATTCAAAGTGCGAAATTAGTTTGTCGGTGTTTTCAAATAAGATGAAGTCGGTGATGGTTAATGCAATGACTGGATTTAATTTTAAATAACCTTCTCCAGCTTTAAGTTGGGTAGAATAGGTTTTGGCTGCGTTGTAGACGACTCGTTTTTCAAAGGCGGCGACGTTGAGCACCTGCATTTCCACAATTACGGTTTTGTTTCCGGTAATCTTGGCTTTGACATCCAGGTAGGTGTCTTTCAATCCTGTAACGCTTCCGGCTGAATAAGGGTCAATGATTTCTATTTCTTGGATTGTGGGTTCTCCGTTATACAGCATTGCATTTAGGAAGCTGATTAAAATTTCTGGGTGTTCTGAAGATGCGAATATTCTTTTGAATGCAAAGTCTGTTTTGGGGCTGATGAAACGCATGGGTTTTATAGTTTTTTTTAACCGCTGAGGGCGCAGAGGACACAAAGGAAGAGAGAGGAGTATACAGGATATTGCAACTAGCCAGAGTACAGAGGCGTGATACCTGGAATTGGGGCGGGCACGGGGGGCACCGCCCCTACAAATCCTATGCAGTTATCAGCCTGTGGCTTGAGTTGTTGTTACAGGTGACATAACTAGCTTTCCAGTTATGTCCATTGTTGCCAGTTTCAACACTTCATTAAATGCTAAGCCCCGAATTTTGAGCTCCCACCGAATGCCTTTGGCTTTCATTCGCTTGGCTTTTCGCATATCGACATCGGCAGCTTTTTGATGCAGTAGCAAATGTTTCATTGCTGCTGTTGCTTCTACTTTTTTGGCAAAGGCAATGTAGGTGATATATCCGCCGTCCCAGTGGTTGGCGTTGCGGATACTACTGATAGTTGCAACTCTCGGACTAAATCGGTTCCAGTAAAAGTCGCTGTAGCCGATCGACTGTGTGTTCACTTGGAGTTTGTTTGCCATTTGACTTAACTCCTATAATCTTTTGTGCGGGGTTTGCAGGACTAATTTCCTGCTGTTACTATTATAGCAAATTATTGGGAAATTGGTAATTGAGAATTGGGAATATTGCAAAGGCTAAGAAACCGGGTTTCTTACACAATCTGGGTTGGTGGCAAAATATATCGGAAGAAACCCGGTTTCTGGGAACATGACAATTCAATGACTAATGCCTAATGACTAATGACTAATACCTAAAACCTCATTTCGTATTCAGCGGTAACGCGATTGTCTCCTTGGAAATTGGTGGAACTTCTCAGCAGGATCTTGTCGTTTAAACGATACCGCAAATTAAACTCCGTCGGCTGATTGGCTGACAAAACTCGAATGATTGATGCTGAAAGATTGCGCGTGATATCGGCACCAACTTCTAAACCTATACCGAGGGAACCCGCACCGGAAGCGCCCCCAGAACCCGATCGCGCTGTTTGACCTTCATTGCCTCTGATTCGAGTCGGAAACAACCTAAATTCGCTCAATCCGGTGGCGTTGGTAATCACGGATTGCAGGTTGTTTAATAATCCTGCACCGGCTAAATTGGCGATCGCCAGTGTACTGTCTCCCTGTCCCAATGTCTGCACGAAACTGCCGCCTAATAGGGCTACAATCTCTGTGGACGATCGCCCTGGAGAGCTCCTCAACTCCAGATTCTCCGCCAACTGAGAAGCTTTTCCCTGTACTAACGCTTGAATTCGGACACTCCGCACGCTGCCAAAATTTGTCGGTTCGTCTGCTATTTCAGATGCTACAGATGTTCCGGGAGTGCGGAACCGCGTTACTTCCTGCACCGAAGTTGCTAATCTCACATCCAACGTCGGATCGAGTCCTTGTGTTGGTACAAAGGTAGCAGTTTGTGGGTATCCTCGATCTAGCCTAAACTGTGTTGTAAACAAATTCACCGACCCGGAAGTCAACCGAATCGTACCCTCCGGGCGAAGGTCATCTAAAGTTCCATTCACCCTCAAACCCCCAGTGGCCTGAAAACTCAATATCGGCGCACTTGTTACCCGAATTCCCCGGCCCAAATTCAACCGCAAATCGTTCAATCCAACTTCAAAGGAAGGTAAAGGGGAAGGGGAAGCAGAAACCTCAGTCGCAGGAGAAGGAGAAGCAGAAACCTCAGTCGCAGGAGAAGGGGAAGCAGAAACCTCAGTCGCAGGAGAAGGGGAAGGAGAAGGGGAAGAAGCTAACCGAGTTGCGCCCCCTGCACTTGGCAGAAATACTTCGCCGTCGTACAGTTCAATGTTACCGCCCAACCGCGGCCGCAAAGCCGTGCCCGTTGCCTGCACTTGACCGACGGCGCCACCACGGTACAATCCTCTGAGATTTAGGGCTAACTTGTCGAGATTCACAGCCAAAGGATTAGCGGAATCGACATCGCCCGCAGCAAAGGGCACAGACAGCGGAATCACGCCAGCGGCCACAACTTGTCCCTGACTCAACTGTCCCCGAATTCCTTCTACCCGAATTCGATCGCCCTCAAAGCGCACCCTCCCAGTCAGCCCTGTCAGCGGTTCTGGGAAAGCTCTCGCCCGGACGGTGGCATTTTCAAAATTCGCAATTCCTTGCGCTATAGGCTGTTGCAGCGTCCCTCCCACGCGAATTTGCACCTGTCCCTTACCGCTGACCCAAGCAACTTGCGGAGTCAATACATTAATAATTGCTAAACCTTCATTTTGCAAATTCGCCCTCAAATCAATTTGATTGCTGTCAGGTTTTACCGCCGCAAATGGCAACTCAAAAGGCAAACTTCCCTGCACTTCAATCGGTTCGGTTTGAGTGATCAAAGCGCTGCCGCCAAAATTCAGGCGGGCGTTGCTGTAACTGAAACTGCCGTCGGCTTTTTTAATCGGTTCTCCGTTTAGCGTCCCGTCAAGCAAACTCAATTCCCCGGTGGCTTGCGGATTTTCTAAACTTCCGGCCAAGTTCGCCCGCAAATTCAAGTTTCCGGTTACATCCACAAAGGGCAATTCGATTAGTTTTGCCAACTCTTCGACGGGTACGTTTTCGATCCGCAACTGCCCGGATTGAGCTTTTTGTCCCAATTGTCCCGAAAATCCGATCGCACTTTTGCCCGATCGAATTTCCAGAGGTAAAATAGTTAAAATCCCGTCCTGAAAACCGCCCTCAATGCTGAACTTTTCGGCGACATATTTGCCCCACTGCCAATTATCGCCTGTAACGTTAAATTGAGCTTGCACACCAGTTTGCAAAGAACCGGCGACAGCAATTTCCCCGCCAAAAGTTCCCTGCAATTCAGATAGCGCAGGCAATTTTTCTGATGATTTTACTGCTTGCTGTTGCTGCAAAATTACTTCAATTTCTGCCAAGCGGCGCAACTGTTCGATTAGCGGGGCTTCCGGTTCTCCGACTGCTACAGTTTGTACGTCGCCACTGTTACCGTAAACCGGAGGTTTTAAGCCTCTCGCCAAATCTCCTAAATTGAAATACTGCAAAGCGGCTAAAACTTGCTGCAAATTCCCTTGCTGGATGTTAACTTTTCCGGCAAATTCGGGGTTGGCGCCTGCTTTGACATTGCCGGAAATTAAGTATTGACCAGTACCTTGACGGAAGATGCCGTTTGTCAGAGTGGCGCTGCCGTTAGCATAGCTGAATTCGGCTTGGAAACTGTCACCTTTAATGTAGCCGATCGCCGGTTGGGCGATCGCAATCTGTCCAGTTGCTTGCAAAGTCTGCGGATTTAACGGCATCTTCCAACCGGGCACGTTAACTTGTCCCGACACCGTACCAGTTATCGGCCCCAAACCAGCATCTTTTCCCGGTGAGAGATTCAAAGCTGCGAGGGGGAAATCGCTTAAATTGACTCGCAAAGTTTCGCCCTCAGTTTGGCCACTGGCTACGGATTCCCCGCGTTTAACTAAGAAAGATGTTGGCAAAAACGATCGATTTAAAGCGACTTCGATTTTGTCGCTGACACCAGCCAAACGCAAATCTACACTTTTATCCGAACTCGCAGTCACTTTCCCCGCCAGTACCGGATCAAAAGCGACTTGATTTACTGCTAAATTCCGCACTTCCACGTCGCCAACTAAACTCAGGGCGGCGAGGTTTCCCGTGAGACGCCCCGTAAAATCGACATTGCCACGGATAGGCTGATTTTTCTCTGTACAATTTTTGTGTCCAATTGGACACAAAAATGCCAACTGTTCTGCTGGCAAGGCTTCCAGGTTAAAATTGGAGAGTTTTACATCCAAATCTAGATTGGAAATTGAGGGTAATCCTTTACCAGCCAACTCAACGCCGACAAATCCGCTGGCTGTCAAACCGCGAGTTGCAGCTTTTTCCACTTCTATCCGTTTGCCATCCCAATTAAATATTGCCTCAAAAGGTTGTTTCAAAAACGGTAATTCCGAGATGCGGAAACTACCGCCTGCGCGAAGTGTTTGCGCAGAAGCAGCGGCAATCGGGCCCGATAAATTGACATTGCCGTTAAATAGTCCCCGCAGTAAGGGGAGATTTTGGGCTTGGGAGACTAAACCTCCAGCTTGCAAGCTTTGGCGCTGGGCTTCAAAGGCTTTCTGGAAGCGACTTAAGGCAATTTGGTCGCCTTCAATTGAGGCGCGCCAATTCCCCGATTGCGCGCTACCAACCGCGTTGACAACTCCGCCACCATTGGCGAGTCGAATTTGTCCGTCGCCGTTGGCTGTGATGCCGTTGGCGGTGAGATTATCTGTATTTCCCAAAAGGCGGATTTTGCCGTCGAGGGTTCCAGCAATTTCTGGCGGTAAATTGGTTGTCAGCAAGCCAGTTTGTTTGAGGGTTTGTTCTAAATTGCTGACGGTAACTCCGTTAGTTTCCAGCAATGCTTGCCAGTTGCCATTTTCCAATTTGGCTGTAGTGTCGATCGCCCCTAGTCGATCGACCAAAACCCGTCCTTCCCCACTAGCACGAATTCCCTTCGCTGTCAAATTATCCAAACTGCCCGCCGCTTGGAATTGGCCGTTAACTCTGCCGTCAAATCCTTTAGGCAAAGTCGCCGTCAGGTTAAAGAGTTGAGTATCGCGGACTGTTTTTTCTAAGCGACTGAGAATAACTCGATCGAGATCCGCGACAGCTAGCCAGCGCCCAGCATCTAATTTTCCCTTAAAATCAACCGTACCGTCGGCAATCTTTAATTTGCCGCTGCTGTTAACAGCTATATCTGCTGATTTGTCAAGACTTCCGGCTGCTTGAATTTGATTCGATATTTGTCCATCCAGCGATTTGAGATTTTGGATTTTGGATTTTAGATTGCTATATTGTTGTTGATTTTCGGGATTGAATGCTGAAGCCACATCTAACAGTGGCAATCCTAAATTTACCAGGCTGGTGATGGAAGTGCGATCGGTTTCTGCGATTCCCTCCCAATTTCCCTCTGCCAATCCTCCTTTGAAATTGACATTGCTGCCGCCCAAATTGAGTTTGCCACTACCGTTGACATTGATGCTGCTAGCCGTCAAATTGTCAAGACTTCCCGAAGCGGTAAATTGACTCGATAATTGTCCGTCAATCGATTTGAGATTTTGGATTTTCGATCTTAGATTGGCAGATTGTTGATTTTCGGGATTGAAGGCGGAAGCCACATCTAACAGTGGCAATCCTAAATCTACCAGGCGGGCGATGGAAGTGCGATCGGTTTGTGCGGTTGCTTGCCAATTTCCGGCTGTCAATTCTGCTTTCAGATTCACATTGCTGTCGGCAATATTCAGTTTGCCATTGGTGCTCAGATTGATACCGCTAGCCGTCAAATTGTCAACATTTCCCGAAGCTTGAAATTCACCTGCTAGCTGTCCGTCAAGGGATTTGAGATTTTGGATTTTGGATTTGAGATTATCGAGATTGGCGGGATTTTCCAGTGCTAAAAATGGCAATCCAATATCAAGTAAGGGATTAAGAGCAACTTTTTCAGTCTTGCCCGAAGCTTGCCAGCGGCCTGATTCAAGTTTGGCATTAACATCAACAATACTATCAGCAATATTCAGCGTTCCTTTACCCGTCGCTGCGATCGCATTTAAACTCAAATCATCCAGAGTTCCTCCTGCTTCAGCGGTTCCGCTGAACAAACCTGCTAATTCAGGAGGTAAATTTAGTCCCGGAATCAGTGGCTGTAAACTTTTCAATGCGACGCGATCGCCCTTTAGTATAGCTTGCCACTGACGGTCTTTGATCGCCGCATCCACATTTACAGTAGCATCGCCAATTTTCACAACCGTATTTTGCAAATCCGCCGAATTTCGTCCGGCGCGAATTTCGCCCGCTGCGGGGAAAGTTCCTTGATTTGCTTGCCATTGAGCTCTAGTTTGGATGTTATCTAACGGGCCGAAAACTTGAGCTTTTGCGGACACACTACCAATTTTAACAGCAGCGGGAATCGGCAGAGCGTAAATTTTGGCGATCGCATCTCCGGGTACATTTTCCGCTTGCAAGTCAAACACCAAACCCGATCGCGAATTCTCACTTCCCAACGCGAGATCTACTTCACCTTTCCCGCCAATTTTACCACCCGCCGCCGGCACTACCAACATATCGCTCAAAGTCAAAGCTAGAGAGGAAAACGGCACAGTTGACGATGGAGAATTGGGAGTTGGAGTTTGAGCTGTTCTCCCGCGTTCCAGTTTAAAATTAGTGCTAACATTGTTTAATTGCAGGCGATCGACCGCAGCGGGTTTTGTCGAGGCGATCGTACCTGTCAACACTGGATTTGCAACGGTTCCAGTTAGCTTAGCATCCGCCTTAACTTCTCCCGCAAGTGCGATCGGCAAAACCACTTTCTGCCCTAACTCGGCTTCCACCGCACTGATCACACTTGCCACGGCTACCGGTGGCACGTTAGTTATCAGATTGAAGCTAGCTTGTTCGGTATTAAAATTAGTTCCAGTGACAACTGTTCCGGCTATTTGAACTGGAATTAAACCGTAATTACCAGTCAAACTATCGACAATCACATTAGTTCCCTGAAACCGCAATTGACCGCTACTATTTTGGATAATCTGTTTCAGCGGGTTGATACTTGCCTGCACTCCTGCAAAACTCGCCGTCCCAGTAATTCCAGATAATTTATTATCTCGGACTTGCACGGTTAAATTGCTATTTGCCAGACCTTTTTGGAGAGAAACGCCGGGAACTTTTAGCAAGCGATTAATGTCGGACAAAGGCAAGTTTTGAGCTTGCAATAGCACGTTAGTTTGAGCCGCAGGCAATAGAGAATCCGCCTTGACTGCAAAATTGTCATTATTAGTAAACTGACCGTTAAATTCGTAGAGAACGCGCTGATTTTGCTCGCGAAATAGAGCGCTGCCATTTTTCAGACTTACAGAAATCGGCGCCGAAGTTTTCTGCCCGACTGCGGGACTCGGAACCAAAACTGCGGCGGCATTTTCAACTCGAATTGCCTCAATTTCAGTTTTAAATAAACCCGGAGGTTTTTTGTCCTGGGTGGGAATATTAACCCAGCGGCCTTGATTATCCTGTTCGATATAAGCGCTGGGTTTAACTAAGGTAATATCTAATTTGAGAGTCCGATTGAACAGCAGCGGCCAAATGGAAAATTGCACTTCCACTGCTTCTGTGGAAGCATAATCTGGATCGATCGCAGTTGCGGGTACGCTCGATCGACCAAACCGCAAACTTGTCGGAGAAAATCGCTCCAAGCTGCCAATTTGCACCGGCCGTTTCAGTGTCTGACTGACCTCAGATGCCACAATCGGAGCTAACTTTTCGAGCACCCACTCCCGTGCAGCCACTGCCCCAACCAAGGCGACAAGGCCCAATCCCGTACCGCTCAGCAGCAGCAGACGCCACCAGCGGCGCCCGGATCGAGGTGCGAGTTGAATTTTGTCATCGTCCAAGTTAGTCATGCGTGTTTCTCAAAGCTTGTGAGAATTCGGGAATTGAGGAAATCAGCCGATTTTAGACAGGTGCAATTTCTGCGATTTGTCAGCCCGCCTTCTGCCTTTGCTAGACTCAAAACTGAGGGCTAAAGTGCCGATCGCCAGATGATTCACCCAAGCGAGTTTGGGAGCAGACCCCATAAACCTTTACCAAACTTAATAAAAACACGCAACACCACCTAAAACCCAGTCCTCCAACTCCCCGAAATTCTCACTGAGCCCCACACGTTCGAGATCGACCGTCAATCTCAAATCTTAAATCTAAAATCGACTGATTGGTGGCACGATCGCTTCTAAGATAAAAAAACGGTGGTTAAGAAGGTCTTTAAAACTTATGCGAGTGTTCGTCTTACTCTTCAATGCCCGCACCGAGAATGAGGGAATTCATACCATTCAACTCGGCTCACGCAACAAAGTTCTGATGTTTGAGTCAGAAGACGACGCCACCCGCTTTGGCGTGATGTTGGAAGCTCAGGATTTCCCCGAACCTACAGTCGAGGCGATCGACGATGACGAAATTAAGGAGTTCTGCGACAGTGTTGATTATGATTGGGAACTGGTGCCGGCGGGCGCGCTAGCGATTCCGCCAGAAGACAATGTAACACAGACTCAGTGGCAGTCAGAGCCGGATCTGGAGCCGGAGCCGGATTCAGAGGTTTCCCAAAACGAACTGGATTCTATTCGCCGCCGGCTAGAAGGACTTTTGTGAGAGTCAGTTGGCAGTGGGCAGTGGGCAGTTGGCAGTGGGCCGTTGTCAGTGGTCAGTTGTCAGTAGTCATGAGTCAACTTGAATTGCATTCATTCGCCTCAAGATTTGAAAGGTATCCGCGTTTATCTGCGTTTATCTGCGGTTTTCCTCTAAATCAATGACCATTAACAAATGACCAATGACCAATTACCAATGACCAATTACCAATGACCAATTACCAATGACCAATTACCAATGACCAATTACCAATAACGCAGAAAAAAGCATGAATAATTTGGAAGAACGGGGGCATCTGCTGACGGAACAGGTGAATGCCAACAGCGAGAATTTAGACCAACTCAGTTCGATCGAATTGGTGGACTTATTCAACCGGGAAGACGCCCAAACTTTAAGTGCGATCGCCAGTGCGCGCCAACAGTTAGCCCAGGCGATCGACATCGGCGCCGAATCTCTACGTCAAGGCGGTCGTCTGTTTTACGTCGGTGCGGGTACTTCCGGGCGTTTGGGGGTGCTCGATGCCGCCGAGTGTCCGCCCACCTTCTGCACGCCACCAGAACTCGTACAGGGCATAATTGCCGGGGGTGCAGGGGCTTTGGTGCGGAGTTCCGAAGATTTGGAAGATCGGGCCCAGGATGGGGCTGAGTCGATCGCCCACCGTCACATTACCAACTTAGATGTGGTTGTCGGAATTACGGCTGGGGGCACAACGCCCTTTGTAGCGGGTGCTTTGCAGGCGGCGCGCCAGCGGGGGGCGAAAACAGTGTTTATCGCCTGCGTACCCGTCGAACAAGTGAATTTTGAGGCTGATGTGGATATTCGGTTGTTGGTTGGCCCGGAGATAGTGGCGGGTTCGACGCGGTTGAAAGCTGGTACTGTGACAAAAATGGCTTTAAATATCATTTCGACTGGCGTCATGGTGAAGCTGGGGAAGGTTTACGGCAATCGAATGGTTGATGTAGCAGTGACTAATCAGAAATTGCGCGATCGGGCTGTGCGGATGTTGCAAGATTTGACTGATTTGGGCCGGGATGAAGCGGGTTTTTTACTCGAAAAAAGCGGCAAGTCTGTAAAGCTGGCTTTGATGATGCACTGGACTGGTTTGGAGAGGGAAGAGTGCGATCGAATTTTGGGCGAGTTTCAAGGTAATTTGCGATCGGCCGTAGCATCAATACAATTGTAAAGAAGACGGGCGCGGTTGAAACCGCGTCTATACAAACAAAACCCGGATGGTGCGCGGGTTGAAGATTCGACGGTAACTTGTTCCCAGGCCATGAGCCTGGGAACCACTAATATTCCGCTTCCTAAGTTGCACTCACAAAAACGATCGCCGTAAGCTGACTTTGACTGACTCCCTGCACGATGCCCAGATAATTGCTACCCGACTTAATCGCCGTAGAAGCGACACTTGCGCCTCCATCCAACTGCAAACTCACAGCTTCAAAAGTCAAGTTAGCAAATCCGATACCGTCAGTCAAACCAATCTTATCCCCGATCGCAAAATCGGTAATCACATCCGCACTGACTAAGGTAGCCGAAGCAGACAAACCTCCGGCTAAGATAAACGTATCACTTCCAGCACCGCCGGTCAGAATGTCTTGGCCGCGATCGCCCGCCAACACATCGTCGCCGTTACCGCCAATCAAGATATCGTTTTCTTTGCCGCCGCGGAGAGTATCGTTACCATCAGATCCGATTAGTCGATCGTTATCGTTATTGCCAGTGATCAAATCATTACCAGCACCCCCATCAATTGAATCCGAATCTTTGCCACCGGATAAGATGTCATTGCCGCCTGCGCCGTTAATTGTATCCGCACCTTGCATTCCATTAATCGTATCAGCACCTTCTGTCCCGGTGAGATTGTCTTTGCCGGAAAGGGCAAAAATTGGCAATCCCGCAGCAGTTGCAGGTATTTGAGAATCGCCACTATCTGATAGGAAATAATTGCCGCCGCTGGCTGTATTCTTCGGTGCTGTCGTCGGGGTGCCGTCCCCTGTAGCATTGGGTATGGGCGAAGTAATGGAGACTAATGTGCTGGGTGTAGGAGTTGGAGTTGGAGTTGGTACGGGTGTAGGAGTTGGAGTTGGAGTTGGAGTTGGAGTTGGAGTTGGTGTGGGAGTTGGTGCGGGATTGATACTACCGTCAAGCGAACTGGCAAAAACTTGCGTCCAATAGTGATTATAATTGACGCTGCCAGTATCGTTGGCTAAGAAATAGTAACCAATGCCAATCTCTTTCAGATTCGGATTAAGAATGTTCGTGCGGTGCCCGGGGCTGTTCATCCACGATGATAGAACTTGTTCCGGTGTAGAAGATCCCGCAGCGATGTTTTCTGCTGCCGAGCTGAATTTATAGCCCGTTGCAGTAATCCGACTTCCCATTGACGAACCATCTTTTCCGGTATGGGAAAAGAAGTCTTGCGCTGCCATGTTTTGGGTGTGATTTTGCGCCGCATTCAATAACTGAGTATTTAAGGTTAGGGAGGGCAAACCTAATTTGCCGCGTTCTATGTTCGTGAGTTCTAAAACTTTATAAATAAAGTCTTGATTGGTTGTAGCTGGTGCAGGTTGTGAGAGTTGAGAAGCCGATCGCTCTCCTGTTAAAATGTCCACAGACTGAGCGCCGGAAGTTTGTATTTGTTCAAGCATGGGGATGATAAGTAGTTGTAAGACTTGACGAAAGCTGGTAGATTGCTTACTGTCTTAACGATAGTTTCCCCGATCGCAGCCTGGACACGCTTCAATAATTGCGTTAATTCCTGCCACTGTTGTATCTTATTATAGCTATTCTCAAACTGCTGATGTCAAGATCCGGAATCTGGTTGGGAAATTGCAGTGTGCGATCGCCCGTGGCATCAATACAAGCCACATTCCCCACCCCCTTAGTGTCACACAGAATAATTACCCACAACCATCTTTTTTTAAAGTAATAAATTATACTTTGTAATGATTTTTATCCGTTAATATACGGTATAAACATCTAATTTATAGTTTAATTGCTAGATCGAAATAAGTAAAAACCGATGGTGACAGTTCATAATGCTGAATGTGGGATTGAATTTGAGATTGTTTTTGATTAGTAAGCTTGACATTTTGTGCACAGTTGATTGGCTGGGGGCCAGAAACCCGGTTTCTGAGTTCTGCTCGCGCGCGCCAACTCCCGGGGGCCAGAAACCCGGTTTCTACGAGTTTTGGATTTAGTTACGAAAAATATAAGAAGAAACCGGGTTTCTAAGTTATGCTCGCGCGCGCCAACTCGCGGGGGCCAGAAACCCGGTTTCTACGAGTTTTGGATTTAGTTACGAAAAATATAAGAAGAAACCGGGTTTCTGAGTTATGCTCGCGCGCGCCAACTAAGTTTTTACTAGAATCCTCAGAAATAATCCTAAATTAATTCAAAATTCACAACCGCGCAGCATTGCGAAGCGCGGCGTGGCAATCTCACAATTTCAAACTATTCTCTTGTCCGACTTTAGCCTCCTGAGCAACTTGCTCAACGTCATCTTTGGCGAGAATTTCCAAAGCCGCCCCTGCTTCTGCGCCGCCCAACCGCCCCAAAGCTTGGGCGACTCTGTAACGGATTTGCCAATCTGCATTGGAAGCGTAGGGAAGCAGCAGCGGCAGCGCCCGCTTATCTCCCAATTCTCCTAATGCGCTAATGGCAATGGTTTGGATCAATTCATTTTCAGAAGTCAGGGCATTTTCTAACATCGGAAATGCTTTTGGATCGCCCATTTCTCCCAAAGCTGCGACGATACTGAGTTGCACCAACCATTCAGATGTACTGCTGTAAACTTGCTGCAAATCTTCTAAAGCAGCGGTTAATTTCAATGCACCCAAAGCATCGGCTGCTGCTGCTTGCACGTCGGGTTCGGGGTCGTTGTTCAGGCTGTGAAGCAGTACCTCTAAAGCGTTTGGCAGATTCTGCGTGCCGAGGCTTGACATTTGGCTGACTGCTGCGTAGCGAACGCGGACGTTTTTGTCGCCGATCGCAATTTGAATCAAATTGTAGGCGATCGCGGGTTCTAGTTGACGCAGTTGGTTAACACCTCGCAGCCTTTCGCCAAAATCCTCGGAATTTAGCAATTGTTCGACAGACTCAGGGGTAATGCTCATTCGATTTTAAATTTGGTAATTGGTAATTGGGAAAAAGGTAATTGGTAATTGGTGATTGCCAAACGTTGAGAGATAGAAGGAGCGATCGACTCATGTTCTGATACAATCCTTCAACTGCAACAATTAATTAAGAATCAGCCGCCATCGATCGGATAATATCTCCCCTAGTGAGGATGCCGATTACTTTGCCCGCAGTATCGACTACCGGCAATCGGTGGATGCTGCGATCGTGCATCAGTTTTGCCGCTTCTTGGACAGATTTGTCGGGCCCGATGGTAACTGGCTCTTTACTCATCGCTTCTCCTACTGTTTGTCCTAAAGCCTTGTGGAGTTCTCGCTCGTAACGACCGGGATTTTCTAGGTAAATCACGCTGTCGAGTACCATGATGTAAGCGGGCGGAGTGACGCCAGTTTCCCGCCACATCAAGTCGGTTTCGGAGATGACTCCTACCAACAAGTCATTGTCATCTACGACGGGAAGACCGCTAATGTGTCGATCGGCTAAAATTTTAATCGCTTCGTTCAAAGGCATGGAGGGTCGCGCTAAGATCGGTTCGCGGCTCATGACATCGGCTACTGTTTTGGGCATGATTGGCGGTTAATTGAGTTTTTGCTCCAAATCCGATCATATAGGGAAAGCGCGGCACAGAATTAAGAAAGGCAGCCATGCAGAAGTGATTCGTTACAAGAAGAGAAGGAGGCGAAAAGTTTGAATGCCAGAATTTGAAAGGTTTTGGCGATCGCATCCTGAAATTCTGCCGTTTGTGTGGCACAGGCGGGCGATCGGGCTGACAACATTAGTTAAGATATATTAAACAGCCGATAAATCCTTAGCGATGCCAGAATCTCCAGCCCCACAACCAGAATCCCAACCTGAAGCGCGCTGTGTATTAGTTTGCCAGTATCAATCTTGCCTGAAAAATGGTTCAGCAGCAGTGCTCGCAGCTTTTGAAGCCCAACCAGTTGCAGGAGTGACAGTTAAAGCCTGTAGCTGTCAGGGACAGTGCAACACGGGCCCGACTGTGCGTGTCACCCCAGACGAAATCTGGTATTGTCGAGTTAAACCGAGTGATGTACCGTTGATTGTGGAAGAACACCTCAAAGGCGGAAAACCTGTAGAGGCGCTGTTCAATCCGAGAATTCATATGCGCTACTATTATTAGTTTTGACTTGATGAAAGTGCCAATTCACAGCTCTGGCGCATCTAATTTAAATAGTGATTATGGAAATTGCGCTTTGAAAATTAAAGGAATTGCGGTTAGTTTGTTAGTGCTAATTCTGGGGCATCCGGCGCAGGTAGTCGCTCAAACGCCGACGGTTGCTGGGGATATTTGTCCTGGAGAATTGGGGGCGAAAGTTGATGCGATCGCCAATCGTGCTGAATTTAGCCGATCGCGCTGGGGCATTTTGATTCAACCGCTATCATCTACCGCGACTCTCTACAGCCGTGACGCAGCCAAATATTTCATTCCAGCATCCAATGTCAAGCTGCTAACCACAGCCGCTGCTTTGCGGAAACTCGGTGCAGATTTTCGGATTAAGACATCGGTTTACAGCGGGGAAAATGGCAGTTTGTACGTTGCCGGTAGGGGCGATCCGAGCATTGCGGAGGCTCAGTTGAAATCCTTGGCTCAGCAGTTAAAACAGCGCGGCATTAGTCAAGTTAATCAGTTGATTGGCGATGACAGCTATTTTCAAGGCAATGCAGTCAATCCGAATTGGGAATGGGAAGACGCGCAAGCGGGTTATGGAGCGCCGGTTAACAGTTTGATTTACAATCAAAATGCGATCGAGCTTGTGTTGTCCCCGCAGGCGATCGGGCAACCTCTGAAAGTCACTTTTGCCGA
Source organism: Microcoleus sp. A006_D1 (assembly GCF_036702805.1). Classification (NCBI taxonomy): domain Bacteria; kingdom Bacillati; phylum Cyanobacteriota; class Cyanophyceae; order Oscillatoriales; family Microcoleaceae; genus Microcoleus; species Microcoleus sp. A006_D1. The sequence continues at coordinate 148,103 of NZ_JAUBVZ010000012.1, read as the reverse complement.
ACCAAAGCTGACAAATCAGTGGCAAATTCTCAACAATTCAGTCACTGTCGCCCAAAACGAATCCGAGTTTATTGCAGTTGGCCGGGAATTCGATCGATCGGCAATTCGAGTTAGCGGACAGTTGAAAGTTGGTGCAGCATCTGAATCAGCTTATGTCGCAGTTGTCAATCCCGCCAATCATTTTATGCAGCAGTTTCAGCAAGTCCTGGCGGCTGAGGGAATTCCGGTTAAACAAGCTTTAGTTGCATCTGCTTCTCGCAATTACAATCAAGAGTTAGCGACAGTTGAATCGCCTGCGCTGGCCCAATTGGTGAAAGAAACTAATCGGGAAAGCAACAATCTTTATGCAGAAGTTTTATTGAGATTGTTGGGAAAAAGCACAGGCATCTTGCCTGTGCCACAAGAAGAGATCACAGGCATCTTGCCTGTGCCACAAGAGGATACAAGTGAAATCGGCTTGAAAGAGTTAAAAACAGTTTTAACTCAATTAGGAGTAAATCCAAATAGCTACAAATTAGCCGACGGTTCGGGACTTTCTCGTCACAATTTAATTAGTCCAGAAGCCTTGGTGCAAACTTTGAGATTGATGGCGAATTCACCGGCTGCATCTGTTTACCGCGCTTCTTTGCCTGTGGCTGGCGAGAGCGGTACTTTAAAAAATCGGATAAACATTACACCAAACCGCATAATTTTGCAAGCTAAAACTGGAACTTTGAGCGGAGTTTCGGCGCTGTCGGGATATATCGAAGTTCCGAATTACGAGCCGCTGGTGTTTAGCATTATCGTCAATCAATCTGAACTGTCTGCTGCAAAAGTGCGATCGGCAACTGACGAAATTGTGCTATTATTGAATCGCCTGCGTCGCTGTTAAAACAACAGATTTCAATCGCTAAATTTGAGATAAGTAGTTAAACCCAAAAAACAGGACACCCAAAAACGCTACAATTTTTAAGTTTAACTACATTCCAGCGGCGGGGATCGAAAAGCAGCTACAATAAAAGCAGAATAATTAAAACCATTGGGACGTTTGGGCCGCGCTAAGTCAGCAATGGCAAAAAAACAATAGTATCTTGTAGGGGCGGGTTTAGCTAAGAATCTGTGATACAAGCCAGAAGATCAAGGCAAAACCTGCCCTCTCCCCATCTAATGTTTATTTGTACTCATCTGCTACCAGTCGGCGGGTTCTCTACTTCCCAAAAATAAGTCTAACTTTGCAACTATGAAGTCTTTAGATTCCGAACAGCAACACATCTTTGTCGAAACCAATAACATCCGCCTGCACTGCGTTTCCCAAGGAGAAGGCGAGCTCGTTCTGCTCCTGCACGGGTTTCCAGAGTTTTGGTATTCTTGGCGCCATCAAATTCCTGCTCTAGCGCGTCATTTCAAGGTTGTGGTGCCGGATTTGCGGGGCTACAACGATTCGGACAAGCCGACAACCGGCTACGATTTGGATACGCTGAGTGCAGATATTCGCGGTTTGATTGCCAGCCTCGGCTACAAAAAAGCTCACATTGTCGGTCACGATTGCGGCGGGGCGATCGCGTGGAATTTAGCTCAAAAATTCCCCGAACAACTCAACCGCTTGGCAATTTTAAATGCTCCGCACCCCCAGCGATTCGTGCAGGAAATGGCAAGCAATTTCGATCAACTCCGCCGCAGTTGGCACATTTTGGCTTTCCAAGTTCCCGGTATCCCCGAATGGTTGATCCGGCAAAATTTGAAAGATTTCGTGCAAAATATTTTGCAGGGACAAGCTGTTCGCAAAGGAGCTTTTAGCGCTGAAGAAACTAAGATTTATCAGGCTGCTTTAGAAAAGCCGGGAGTGTTAGCGGCGGCGATGAATTATTACCAGCAAATGTTTCACCCGCAGCGGCTTTGGCATTGGGGGCAGAAATTAGAACCTGTGACAGTGCCTACTTTGGTGCTTTGGGGAGAAGAAGATGCGTTTTTGAGCCACACACTGGTAGAAGGTTTAGATCGGTTAATTACGGCTCCGTTTAAGTTAAAATTAATCCCGAATTGCGGTCATTGGATTCAGCAGGAAGCGCCGCAAACGGTGAATCGAGAATTGCTGAGTTTTTTGAGAAGTTCTTCTGCTTCTTTGGCTTTGGCATAAAAGGTTTTAAACATTGTAAATAAAAACCCGGTTTACCTGTGAAACCGGGTTTTTATCTGTCTTGGGTAGTTTTTGTAGGGTGCTTCTGGGCAAATATGGTTAAGTAGGGACACGGCATTGCCGTGTCCTACTCCCCGCGCCGGACAAGGCATTGCCGTGTCCCTACTTTTCAGAATTAGTATTATTTGTTAGTCCCAGAGCAAATTTTCTTGAATCAACTGTGCAATCATCGCTGTTCTGGAACAAACACCGAGTTTGATAAAAATCCGCCTTACGTAAGTAGCAACCGTCCAATGACTGATATTTAAATTTTTGGCAATACATTTGTTTGGCAGGCCTTGGGCGACTAATTGCGCGATCGCCTTTTCCCGTGGACTCAGGCTGATGACCGGTTTGTAAATTGTGCTTTGCATAATTTTGCAGTGCAGTGACGAGTTAAAAAATCAATCAATTAATGGTAGAATGCCCAGTTTTTCTCGAACTTCAGATAACGGAGTTTCCCAGTCAGATGCAACGTCCCAGTCAATTAGCCGATCGGCTAATTTTCCATGTTTTAAGCCTTTGATAATTTGTCCGATCGCGCATTTGCCACTTAGCAATCCAACTAAAACTAAAATCGCACAGGAAGGGCGAAATACTTGAGCGCGAGTAAACGCTTGAAGTACAAATTCATCTTCAGCAGAAGGTGAAAGACCCGTTAGAACGTGCCAAACGTCGTGGTTTCGTTGAATCCAGTCACCCGATGCGATCGGCTCAAAGCCTTGTTCGTCTAGAAATCGCGCCACTTCGCACCCTAACGTTCCTGCTGGCAGTTGCCGCAATTTTTCTAAATCGATTTCAAAGTGTCGATCGCTCTCAATTTGAGGATTAATTATTTGAGCCATCCTTAATATAACTCCTAATTGACCGTCAGCCATAATTTATTCCCCTAGAACAAGAAACTAAGTTTATCGTCAGTTAAATTCGTATTTTAAAAGTTCATTTTTGCAATGAATCAATACGACTTTTCTATAGGTTCAGCTTAGAAATCCTACCTTCTGTCACAGTAATTAAGTTTCCGGAGCTTTTATATTTCTTTACAAAGACTCTCAGATGTGAAATCGGCCAGTTGTCAGAATCGGCAGAGTGTTAGTTACCGCAACTTGACCCGCTGGGAATACCCGTAAAATCCACAGTATTTAGCGGTGATCTGAACTCCTTTACTTACGTGTATAAATTTAGTTTCCTGCTAATTATTTGAAGCTGCAATGAGTCAGAAGTTGAAGCGTGTACACCAGCGATCCGGGGGAAGGTAAGTAAAGCGAGTTGAAGAGAGATGAAGTAGGGTGAAGTAAACAGTTGACAGTTGACAGTTGATAGTTGACAGTTGATAGTTGACAGCTTGCCCTGTAGCAATATTATTCGCAGGGTGTGTCGCCATTAAAAATTTCTGAATTAAAATCGACTTTTCGAGTAGCGACGCACCTCAAGAGCTCTCGGTGACGGAAATTTCCCTGGGCGATCGCACTCGGAGCGAGCTAGTATTTGAGGAGATTAAATTCTTCAATTTTGCCTTTAACTGAGACGTATTGACCAGTGCGCTGTCGCTCAAATGAGTGACACTCGCTTGCATCGACTGGTGAAGTATGGAGCTGCTAGCTATAAATAAAGTAGAAGTTTATAAAAGGTATTTCGGTGAAAGGAGGAGAAAATTGTCCTTCAATCGGTCAGACATTTAAAGTTAATTTAGTTGAACCTTTACCGCGTGCTAATGCAAGTGGCGACTATACTTCCAGCAATGCTAATACTTGGTTGAGCCAAACTGCTGGTTCTGTAACTTGGCCAGCTTGGCGAGTCTCGTCGCGGGATGGAGAACTCAACTGCCGCCAAACTCCAAATGGAGGAATTCAACGAGTTTACCGCGCAAATCGAGATACAATTTATGCTGAACTCAGGGGAGGAAATGCGATTATGATTGCGGACGATCAACCCTGGTTGTTGACGATACAAGGCTGTTATGTGCGCGCTAATTCTCAATATATTTAGCCCGTTTCTTTGCCTGAGTAATATTATATCTACTCAATTACCCGCGATCAAAAATGGGGTGTATCTCATTTTCACAAATCTATTCGTAGGGGCGAAGCCATTGCAAAATAGAGATGCACTCAGAAAAGGTTTGATTGTTCGGACTTTAGTTTTCGGATTTTTGAATGACTAAAGTCCGAACGATTAAACCATAGGATTATAGTTTTTAGTGACCTACCAGCATAGCTGTATCTGCTAACTCTTCGCTTTCAGAAGTCTTCGGTTCTTTCAGGATCAAAACGCAAAGCAAGCAGACGATTGCAGCCGCACCTCCAAGTACCTGAAAAAAGGTGTGATTGCCGGCAATTTCTTGGGGCAGAAAGCTATAAAATGTGGCATAAGTTACAGCGCCGATACTGCCGTAAGCACCGACATTTCCAGCAATTTGACCAGTTACTTCTCGTTTAATTAAAGAGACGATGCCAAAGGTTGCACCTGCTGCACCGAAGACGAAGAAGGCGCATAACATGATCGTGACAATCACAACGGGTAATGGCCAGTTAGCGGTAATTTGGCTCAGGATTAAATAGCCCAAAGCTACTCCGGCGATCAGAAATGTCAGCGTCCATTTGCGGCTGCCGATTTTGTCGGAAATTAAGCCTCCGGTGGGACGACTGATCAAGTTCATCAGGGGAAACATGGCTGCTATTGGGCCGGCGATCGCCTGATTTAAGTTGAAGGTGTTCTCGAAAAATTCTGGTAGCATTGACACCACAGCGATTTCTGAACCAAAGGTGACGGCATAAGCTAGTTGTAATACGAATACTTGACTGATTTGATAGCGTTTTTCAGTTGGGTAATCTTTTTGGCCAGTCACCACTTCTCGGTTAACTTCCCAGGTTTTGTAAGCCTGAATTAAATAGAGTGCTATCAAACCTGCCCAAATGCCGTACATGATATTTGTTGTCAGAAAATTTGCTTTCTGCAAGCGCCACACAATTAAAGCTAAGGCACCAAATAGAGGAATGTTGGCGAGCAATAATGCCCAAAAACTTTGAGCGCTGGTGACTTCCATTGCGCCGTTACGGGCTGGGCGCTGATAGACTTTGCCGGGGGGTGTGTCTTGAACATTGAAGTAAAAAATGACTCCGAAAATTGCTGCGACTATGCCGGTAAGGGCGATCGTCAATCGCCAATTGGTTTCGCCGACTGAGAGAAAAGCGGTTGCTGCGGCGATCGATGGTAACACTGCTTCGGCGGCAAAGGAACCAAAGTTGCCCCAGCCGGCATAGATACCTTGAGCGAATCCAATCTCTTCTGGGGGAAACCATTCGGTAACTAAGCGGATGCCAACCACGAATCCAGAACCGACAATGCCCATTGCCAAACGGCTCAAAACCAACTGGTTGAAGTCTTGGGCACAGGCGAATGCCAGGGTGGGAAATGCTGCATAGACTAGGATTGAAGAGAAGGTGATGCGAGGCCCGAATCGATCGAGCAACATACCAATAATGATGCTTGCAGGAATGGTGAGCGCTAGGTTGCACAGACTGATTATTCTCGCTTGGCTGACTGTTAAACCCAAATCCTGCTGTATCGTTGTGCTGAAGGGCGCGTAGTTGAACCACACTATGAATGTTAAGAAAAAAGCAAACCAACTCAGGTTCAGAATCCGAAAAGGCCCTTTGAATGATAAAAGCCCTTGAAGCATATTAAGTTATCCTAAGAAATAATACAGATTATTAATTCTGAATTAATGTTGCGACAGAAAATTGTATCCTATGCTACTTTTTATTCAGAAAACTAAAACTAGCGCATCAATTTCGTGCAGATATCGTATTTGAGTTCCTATGCCTCAGCTATTAGATAATGCTCAGCAGGAAGCAATTTCCCAGATTTTGCTAGGATTTATCTATTTTGTCTTCCCCGTGGGTGTAGGTTTAAGTGTTTTTCTGCACGACAAATGCGTTCAGCAGCGCTCTGCTATTCTCAACAAGCAGATCGAGATTTTAGAGCAAGTGTGGAAGCAAACTCCTCAAGATTAGATAAATATCTCAATTCCGGTTGCATCAGAATTATGAGAAATTAGGAGACTCAAGATGCCGTTTCCCACAATTAATCTGGCGCGCCAGAAACGGCATCTTGAGTCTCCTCGCCGATCATTCCGGCGCAGCCGGAATTGATACTCAAAACCAGAGCCCCGACTTGTTTGAGAAGTCGGGGCTCTAACAGCAAAAAATTTACTGACTAAAAGATTTAAATGTCTCCCAAATCTTCCATATCTTCTACATTTTCAACATCATCAACATCATCATCAACATCATCTACATCATCTACATCAGGATCAACAGGAGCGACAGAATTAGCAGAAACCACAGCACCAGTCTCCAGTTTCTTTTTAACTAGCTGCTCAATTTCATTTTTGAAATCGATATTTTTCTCCATGTGCTGGATCACTTTGTCTCGTCCTTGAGCTATGTTTTCGCCGTTATAGCTATACCAAGAACCTTTTTTCAAAATTACTCCCATTTCGTCTGCCAAGTCAGTGAGACAGCCTAATGTAGAAATGCCTTTGCCGAATACAATGTCAAATTCGGCAATGCGGAAAGGCGGAGCAACTTTATTTTTAGCAACTTTAACTTTCGTGCGGTTGCCGTATTCTTCGGTACCTTTTTTCAAGCTTTGAATACGGCGAATGTCGAGTCGCACGCTGGCGTAGAATTTGAGTGCGTTACCGCCGGTTGTGGTTTCGGGGTTGCCGTAAGTTATGCCGATTTTTTGCCGCAATTGGTTGAGGAAAATGACGGTACAGCCGGATTTGCCGATGTTACCTGTAATTTTTCGCAAAGCTTGACTCATTAATCGGGCTTGCAAACCCATGTGGGAGTCGCCCATGTCGCCTTCGATTTCGGCGCGGGGGACGAGGGCTGCTACGGAGTCAATTACTACGATATCGACGGCGACGGATCGCACGAGTTGATCGACGATTTCTAGGGCCATTTCGCCGGTATCCGGCTGGGAAACTAAGAGATTTTCAATATCGACGCCTAATGCTGAGGCGTAGGTGGGATCGAGGGCGTGCTCGGCATCGACGAAGGCTGCGATACCGCCGGTTTTTTGGACTTCGGCGATCGCATGGAGGGCTAATGTAGTTTTACCGGAACTTTCCGGGCCGTAAATTTCAATAACTCTGCCTTTTGGCAAACCGCCGCCCAAGGCGATGTCGAGTGTCAGGGCTCCGCTGGGGATGGTTTCTACCCTCATGCGCGTGGCGTCTCCCAATCGGACGATCGCCCCTTTGCCAAAGCTGCGTTCGATTTGGGATAGTACGGAAGTCAAGGCTTTTTGCTTTTCTGTGTTTTCAGGCGCAGTTTTTGTAGACGTTTCTTTTTTTGCCATTTTCGGTACGCGGGTAGACCCCTTGCGGAGCTTGTTGATTAACTGTACAACACGTATGTTAGCAGTTATTTTTAGGGTCTGGAGGTTCTGAGAGGATTTGGTTTAAGATTCTTGATTTTGGGGTGTTTAAGCCTGAGCTTGGCTTCAGAACCCACTTAGAGAACCCATTTGAAATCTTTTACCGTCTGGTGGTGACGGGGCCGCAAAAGCACTATCCAGCAGCCATGCCTGACTGTAGCAGCTTAGGATCGAAAACTTAATAACTTAAGCACCTCCTACAGTCCTCTCTCCTGTAAGTTGCGAAATAAAAAGAGGCAGAGCCTCGGGATCTACGTTACCAGGCTCTTCCTGGTAACAAGCAACAATCCTCTTCCTTCTTTTGTCAAGTGCTGTCCCAGGTCAACTGAATGAAAAGCCGTGGCGAACACAGGGAGTAATAGAAGAGCTGATGAGGGTATTAAATTTTGCGATCGGCACTGGGGTAGATAATTTCAGAGGATTTGAGTGTGGGGAATACTCCTGTCATGGTCGTGTTTCCTTTCGGTAATCTTTCTATTATCAACCTTTTTGCTGTTGGAACGTATACCCCCTTTGGTACTTTGACTACTGTTTTGTCGTTTAATTTTGCACAGAGTCCAAAATAGGAAGCTATCAGCATCGAAGCGAGGATCAATCCTGCGAGATCCAAGGCTGATCGCAGGGCGGCTGCTAAAAGTGGTTGGTCGATGTTTTCCACAGGCTCGTCCGGCAATTTCAAGTAATCTGGAAATTTTTACCAAGGATTATGATACTTGGTTTTGGTGGCGGCAGGTTTCGATAATGTTTGCGTTATTGGTTTGTATTTTTTTGCTTAAAATACTTTTTTCTTAATAGGATTTATACCCAAAATTTAATACCGATATCCGCTGTACACACCTTCCTAGCTGAAACTTCTGCAATGCGGACTTTACATACTAGATAAAATCGCGCATCTGGCAATGGCGGTTATTCAATGATACCATGTTTTAAGGTGCATTATCGGGAGCAATCGGTGCTGCTGACTTTGCAGTTTGAGAAGGCATAACAGGCAATTTTTCTTTTTTGTGAATGCTGGGAAATCCCGGCTGAACTGATTGATTTCCCGCAGTTGTACTCGCATTTACTTTTTCAGCAAGGGGAGCTAATGTTTGAGCGACTTTAACTTGCTGTCGCAGTTGTTCTGTCGAACCTAACAAGCCTCCTAATCCGTTGAATAACCTGCGAATGTTGTTGCGGAAAGCCGGATCTCCTGTCAATTCATCCACGTCCGAAGTAATTTTCTCCACGTTCTGAAATGTCGCTCGTGCAGAATCTAAAGTTTGTTGCAATAATAGCAAAGTGGCGGGATTGTTTACCTGGCTGGATAAATCTCGTAAATTACCAGAAGCTTGGGCGGCATTCGCGGAGAGAACTTCTAAATTGTTGAGCAATTGTCCTTGGTTGATGCGATTAATTGTCGGACTCAAACTGCTGACAGCTACCCGCAGTTCCTGACTGCTTTGATTGATGTTATTCAGTGTTGAGACTAAACTAGCACGGTTGGTTGCTACTAAGGAATTGAGTTGGTTGGCTGTCAAGGTAATTTGATTGGCTGCTTGAGTTACTGAATTGGCAGAATTTATGGCAGCGGCAGATACGGCTTTTGTGGAAGTGTCCGCTGTAGCTGCTACTTTAGAAACATCTGCGGCGACTCCTGATATTTCCCCCTTGAGTGATTGATTTAAACTGCTCGCTTCTCCTTTTAAAGATTGATTTAAACTGTTTACTTCCTGCTTCAAAGATTGAGTTAAACTGTTTGATTGGCTTTTTAAAGATTGATTCAAAGTTGCCAATTCGGTTTTTACTGATTGAGTTAATTGACCTAGGTCTCCGGTTACGGATTGATTCAATGTTTTGATTTCTGCTTTGGCTGTTTGAGTTAAACTTGATAAATCTTGAGTGAGTTTAGCTGCACCTTTCGCTGTGTTGGCTGTATTCTCTGAAATCGATTTAATGTTGTTAAAAAGGGTGGGGTCGGTGTATAAATTAGCTAGGCGGACTGTGGAGCGAATTAGTTCGTCGAGACTGACTCCAGCTTGACCTTTTAAGCGGGAATTTTTGCAGATGATTTCAGGGGGACAGTCGGCACTGAAGGGATTGGCGGTAAGTAAGGATTCTGGCAAAATTGAGTTGGGGGTAATGTCGATCGACGATTCGCCAATTAAACCGGATTTATTTGCTTCAATTGCCACATCTCGGGGCATGACTAAAGTACCGGGGGCAATCTCCAGCATCACCTCTACGCCGTTGGCGCTGGCTTTGAGGGCTGTGATTTTACCGACGGCGACGCCGCGATACCTGACGGGCGTGCCTATTTGCATTCCCTGGGCGCTGGCAAATTCTACGGCGAATTTGTAGCTGCGGTTGCCTAGCTGCACGCCCCGCAGCCAGAGGACTAAGCCGCCAAATAAACCGATTCCTACTAAAATTAAGAATCCGACAGAACCTTCTCTTACAGTTCGCGATCGCATATTTCCTCCTTAGTTATTGGTTATTGGTTATTAGTTATTGGTTATTCGTTATTCGTTATTGGTTATTCGTCATAATTTTTCGGGGATGAGCCGATAGATTGTAGGTAGGAGTTTAATTGAGGGGCTAAGTGATTAATGATGGCTGTGAGTTCATTTACCTGTTGAACCGTTAAAAGGTTTCGAGTGTAAGGAATGAGAATTAAATAACTTCCACAAGTTTGTGGGATGGGCGTCCCGCCCGTATTGAACAGGCTTTCGGGCCTGTTCCACAATAATAATTAAAATTGTAAGTTATTTAATTTGCGATCCTAAGCTCGTCTCAACAAGTGCTGGGTTTCGTTCAAAGACGCTCTGGCTATCTTTACAAAGCGTCGATTGTCAAAGGTAGCTACCTCGTCCGAGTCCTTCTGCTATATTAGCACCGACGCTATCTGCGGAACGGACAATTTGTTTGCCGATCGTATCTTTGGCAAACACTTCCCAACTGTTAACAATTTTCCAGATGTCATTGGCTAATCGTTCTGATAATTTATAAACCCGCAATTTCTGAAAACTCTTGCTTGCCATTTTACCCTCATTGTTAACAACTAACAACTCACAACTAACAACTCACAACTAACAACTAACAAGAATGACTAATGACTAATGACTATCCAATCACTTGAATTGGCCCTGTAACGCTGCCGCTAAAAAATTGTTTAATTAACAAATTATCTGTCGATGCAATGTCACTGACAGTTCCTTCCCACTGCACTTTGCCTTGATAGAGAAATACGATGCGATCGGCAGTGCGGCGGATGGTACTGTCTTGGTGAGTGACGATCGCATAAGTGCTGCAAACACCTTGGGCCGCCTGCAAGTCGCGGATTAAATCTTCAATTACTGTCGAAGCGATGGGATCTAAGCCCGCCGTCGGTTCGTCATACAACAAAACCTCTGGATTATCCCTCGCACGATCGGGATTCGCCATGATGGCGCGGGCAAAACTTACCCGCTTCCGCATTCCGCCAGACAACTGCGCCGGATAGCGTTCGCCAATTCCCGGCAAACCCACCATCTCTAACTTCTCCTCCACCAATTCCCGAATCCGGCGGCGCGGCAGCTTAGAATGCTGGTAAAGTAAAAAACCGACATTCTCCTCCACCGTCAGCGAATCAAACAAAGCCGCTTGCTGAAACACCATCCCAATCCCGATCGGATCTGCCACGTCGTCCACCCATCCGACCCGCCGCTGTCCCTGAACGAAAACCTCCCCGGCATCCGGGGCCAACAAACCCGCAATTATTCGCAAAATCGTAGATTTCCCCGTCCCGGAAGGGCCAATAATTGCCAGGGCCTCTCCTCGATAAATCCTCAGATCCACTCGATCGAGGATCGGGTTCTGGCCGAAGGATTTGCTTACCCCCTTGAGTTCGATTAGCGGCTCAGGCATAAGATGTTATCAATAAGTTATCAGTCCTCAGTCATCAGTCTAGCTAATGACTAAGGACTAAGGACTAATGACTAATCACTTAAATTGACTGCCCGAATCAAAACTCTCTTGTATTGTAAATTTGTCAGATTCAGCTATTCCAATACCCTTAAGACTAATTAACCATGTCAATTAGTTCATTTCCTAAAGCCCTACGCGTCTTGGCTAAAGCTAAGCAGGTTTTTGTCCAATCCAGAAATTCTTACCCTTCTTCTTTGCGGAACGGGCGAGTTCACCAGTGGTTTAAGTGGCTGGCCCCCGGACTGTTGGTGAAACGGTGGCTGCTGATCAGTGCTAGCGGTGTGGTACTTGCTACTTTGGGTTTAGCTATTTGGACTGGGATGACTCCGATTTTTTTCCTGTTGCAATTGTTGAGGAATTTTTTGACGTGGATTGCAGAAGTTATTCCAAATTACATCTCTGGCCCGATCGTGATTGCTGGCGGGATTTTGTTAATTCTGTGGGGACAAACTCGCAGTTTGAACTCGATTACTCAAGTGCTGATGCCCGAAGGCAATGAGGAATTGGTCGATCGACTCCTCAACCACCGCCGCTTGCACCGAGGCCCGAAAATTGTGGCAATTGGAGGGGGTACAGGCCTTTCTCATTTGCTCAGGGGATTGAAGGATTACAGTGCCAAAATCACTGCTATTGTGACTGTGGCGGATGATGGCGGGTCTTCCGGGCGACTGCGGCGAGAAATTGGGGTCTTGCCGCCGGGGGACATTCGCAATTGTTTAGCTGCTTTGGCCGATGAGGAAAAGTTATTGACTGAGTTGTTTCAATATCGTTTCCGGGCTGGTGACGGTTTGGTGGGTCACAGTTTTGGGAATTTGTTTTTGACGGCGATGAGCGATATTGCTGGAGATTTGGAACAGGCGATCGCCGCCAGTTCTAAAGTTTTAGCGGTGAGGGGAGAAGTGCTGCCGGCTACTCTGAGCGACGTTTCTTTGTGGGCAGAACTCGCTGACGGCCGGAGGATTGAGGGGGAGTCCAGCATCACCGAAGCTAACGGAAAAATCGTCAAAATTGGCTGCACTCCTGCTAATCCTCCGGCTTTGCCCAGGGCACTCGAAGCGTTGCGGGAAGCGGATTTTATTATTATTGGGCCGGGAAGTCTTTATACGAGTGTGATTCCGAATTTGTTGGTGAAGGAAATTGCTGATGCGATCGCCAATAGTCAAGTTCCCCGCATTTATGTCTGCAATATTATGACTCAGCCGGGGGAAACTGACGGATACAGCGTTGCCGATCACATTCGGGCGATCGATCGCGCTTGCGGCCGGCCACTGTTTGATGCTGTAGTAGTGCAGGGAAAAGTCCCATCTGCAAAATCTTTAATCCGCTATTCTCAGGAGAATTCGTATCCGGTTGTGCTCGATAGAGAAGCCGTAACACAATTGGGGCGGCGAATTGTGATCGCCAATGTGATGGATGAAGATAAAAATACGGGTTTAATTCGCCACAATTCTCAAAGGTTGGCGGGGATGTTGCTGCGTTGGTACGGCCGCGCCCAGAACATTTAAGTTGCTGACAGTTAACGGTTAACGGTTAACGGTTAACTGTTGACTGTTGACTGTTGACTGTTGACTGTTGACTCATGTTATTGACTATTAGTTATTAGCAGAGCCAAACGAGTAACGAGTAACAAATAACAAATAACAAGTAACAAGTAACAAATAACAAATAACTAAAATGATACTTTCTCTTCCAGATTTTGAGGCTACGCGCAAGTTTGGTGTGGCGTTAGGTCGATCGCTCCCACCAGGCACTGTAATCTTGTTACAAGGAGATTTAGGCACCGGCAAAACTACCTTAGTTCAAGGTATCGCCGAAGGTTTGGGAATCTCCGAACCTGTGGAAAGTCCTACTTTCACGCTCATTAACGAGTATTTTGCAGGGCGGATTCCGCTGTACCATCTAGACTTGTATCGACTCGAACCCGAAGAAGCGGAGGCTTTACACTTAGAGAGTTATTGGGACGGATTAGAAAGGGATTTGGGGATTGTGGCGATCGAATGGGCCCAAAGATTGCTGTACAAACCAGAGAATTATTTGCAAATTTCTTTGACTTATCTCGATAACGGGCGGCAAGTTGAAGTGATGGGGAATGGCGATTTATTGGATTGGCAATGGGAAAATTGATCAAGTGCGATTCATGAAGAGGGATAGCTACGCTGGCGCGTACTTACTGCGTCGGGCGGTTGACTCGAATCAATTTGCCCCTCAAAGTTTCTTCCCTTGAAATAACCTCATTGATGCGTATTGCCAACCGATTTCTATCTCGGTCATCTTTACAAACTATAATACCCGCATGGTTTGGCTGGTGTTTGTGCAGTCCGATGAAATCAAACCGATTTCATGTCAAAACAGCTCGATCGTTACTCGTAGCAAATTCTAGCACCTCTGGATCGGGAATTCCCAGATTTGCATTTCCTGCTTCTTGAACTGTTAACACATCGTGACCCACAGTTCGCAATAATTCGCTAACTATGCGCGGGAAATGTTCGTCCGCATAAATACGCGCCATAGTTCAAGCTTCCTCATTTTTTTTGATTGCTGCTTCAATTTCATCGAGATGTGCATTAGCATAACTCCAAGCATTCACTAAGTCGGCGGCGCTAATATGAGGATAGTCATTTAGCAGTTCTGATTCAGTTATACCCAGACGGCGAGACTCTACCAGTCCCCAAACTGGAATCCTAGTTTTGGCAATACAAGCATCGCCGCCACAAACTCCGGGAGTCTTGGTAATTCCCGGCCAGCTATTGCTTAAACTTTGGGTTAACAGCCGTATGGCTTCAGATTTCTCGGTCGGAGTTAAGGCAAGAAGTTGTGTTTCTAGTTCTTGGAGCATCGGTAATATCGCCTTCAGAATAAGGGAATATACTTTGATAAGTTTAGCAAAAATTTGGGGTTCAGTCCTGATTTCACTACCAACCAGATAATTATTGACAAATTTCTTTGAGTTATCTGGATAACGGGCGGCAAGTTGAAGTGATGCGAACTGGCGATTTATCAGATTGGCAATGGGAAAATTGATCAAGTGCGATTCATGAAGAGGGATAGCTACGCTGGCGCGTACTTACTGCGTCGGGCGGTTGACTCGAATCAATTTGCCCCTCAAAGTTTCCTCACCAGCAATAGCATCATTGATGCGTGTTGCCAATCTTTCTAGATTTTTATCGTCTGTACATACTATAATGCCAGAATGGTTGGGTTGTTGAAGGTGCAAGCGTATGAAATGCCGGCGATTTTGCGTCATCACCGCGCGATCGTTATTCACAGCAAAGGCTAATACTTCCGGGTCATCATCTCCACCATTTCCTGCCTATTGAATAGTCAGGGCATCGTGACCAAATTTTCGCAGCATTCCCACAACAGGAAACGGGAACTGTTCATCTGCATAAAGACGTGCCATAAATTACACTTCCTGCATCATTGCTGCTGCTTCTTCTCGGAGTGCTGTTTCAATTTCTTCTAAATTTGCCTCAGCGTAAGTCCAAACGTTGACTAAGTTTTCAGCATTCAAATAAGGGTAAAATTGCAAAATCTCAGCATCCGTTGCACCTTGACTGCGTAAACTTACAAACAGCCAAACTGGCAGTCGAGTTTTCGCAATACAAGCATCGCCACCACAAACTCCGGAAGTCTTGGTTATTCCTGGCCAGCTATTGCTTAAACTTTGGGTTAACAGCCGTATTGCTTCAGATTTCTCGGTCGGAGTTAAGGCAAGAAGTTGTGTTTCTAATTCTTGGAGCATAGGTAATATCGCCTTGAAAATAAGGGAATATGCTTTTATTAAGTTTAGCACAATCTTGGGTTTTAATGGAGGCAGAAACCGGGTTTTTTAACCAAATTTAAAGGTTTGAACGAAGTATATTGGTTGAAAAACCCGGTTTCTTAGAGTCTCGGTGCGTCCAGGACTGGGTTTGTTGCAAAACTCCTATGCAGGCTTAATCAGCGTCAAATCTCAAGGCTTCTCCCCTGACATTTGTATCCAACTTACCATTCTCAAAAACAACTTTTCCTCCCACAACCGTCACCACCGGCCATCCAGTTAAATTCCAACCTTCAAAGGAACTCCAGCCGCACTTGCTCGCCATTTCTGCTCCGACAACCGGGCGGTATTTCTCCAAATCCACCAATACTAAATCAGCGTCAAAACCAGGAGCAATCGCCCCTTTGTTCGGAATTTTATACGCCTTAGCAACTGCCGCCGACATCCAATTAGCAACTTGCGCAACTGTACATTTTCCCTCGACTGCTTGCGTCAGCATTAAAGGTAAAGAAGTTTCTACTCCGGGCATTCCTGATGGGCTATTTGGATACTCTTGAGCTTTTTCTTCTAAAGTGTGTGGCGCGTGATCGGTGGCGATACAATCAATTACGCCGTCGAGTAAAGCTTGCCAAAGTATTTCGTTGTCGCGGGTGTCGCGCAATGGCGGATTCATCTGAGCTAAACTGCCGATTTTCTCATAGGCGCTGGTATTTAACAACAAATGCTGCGGGGTTACTTCCGCTGTTACCCAACTCGGTTTTTCTTGTCGCAAAAACTCGGCTTCATCGCCAGTTGAAAGATGCAGAATGTGCAGTCGGCGTTGATATTTCTTAGAAAGTTTTACGGCTAGCTGAGTGGCTAACAAGGCTGCTTGATTGTCTTGAATTTGCGAGTGAACTGCTAAATCGGTACTGCCGGCAAATTCCTGACGACGCTGATTAATTCTAGTTTGGTCTTCGGCGTGTACTGCAATTAATCGATCGCCCTTAGAGAAAACTCGCTCTAAATTTTCCTCTCCATCCATCAAAAGCTGTCCGTGCATCGAACCCATAAACACCTTAATCCCTGGAGTCGGATTCGCATCCAGCAAATCCGGCAAATTCTCCGGCGTAGCCCCAATAAAAAAGCCGTAATTGACCAAACACTTCTGGGCAGCGCGACTTAGCTTATCATCTAAGGCAGCTTGGGTTGTGGTCAAAGGTCGCGTATTGGGCATTTCCAAAAATGATGTCACGCCGCCCTTAGCGCAGGCACAGCTAGCGGTAAACAAATCTTCCTTGTGTTCTAACCCTGGTTCGCGGAAGTGTACCTGGGGGTCAATTACTCCGGGTAACAGAGTTAAGCCGATCGCATCTATTTCGCGATCGCACTCTGCCGCAATCTCCGGAGCAACCCGAACAATTTTGCCATCGCTAATTTGCACGTCCCCTACCAAAAACTCGCCGTCGGGCAACAGAATGCGAGCGCGGCGGATTAACAAACTTGATGTTGTCGGCATAAACTATAATTAAGTGAGTAATGTGCGTGGAAGCATGGACAAATTTTATCGTTAAAATAGTTTTGAAAATAGTAAGAAATATAACTAGCTTTCGGAAAATGTGTAAATTTTCGGGTGTGCACCGAACACCTTACTGAAGCAGATAGTATAAAAACTCACCTCTCAAGCGCAGATTTGGCAGATTTCCTCAAAAAACTCCGAATTAAGTCTATAATTTGTATCCAGCCCAGTCACTTAACACTTATGACTCGTCTAGACAAGTCAGCCGACGAAAAACCCCCGCAAGATACCGAAAATCCTTGGATAGAAGGAATTAAGACGATCGGCTTAGCAGCATTCTTGGCCTTTGGCATCCGCACCCTGGTTGCTGAAGCTCGCTACATTCCTACTGGCTCCATGCTCCCAACCCTACAAATTAACGATCGATTAATCATAGACAAGGTGAGCTATCGACTCCAAGACCCCCACCGAGGAGATATTATCGTGTTTATGCCTCCCGATCCGGCGAGTTTGTGCACGGGACAGCCGCCACCGATCAAAGATGCTTACATCAAGCGAGTGATCGGACTCCCGGGGGACACTGTGGAAGTCAAAGAGGGAAAAGTTTTTATCAATAAGCAGCCGCTACAGGAAAAGTATATTGAAGAAATTCCCAATTATCCCTACGGGCCTGTAGTTGTATCTCAAAATTCTTACTTGGTGCTCGGGGACAACCGCAACGCAAGCTGTGACAGCCATTATTGGGGCTTTGTACCGAGGCAAAATATCATCGGTAGGGCGATCGTCCGTTTTTGGCCTATCAACCGCACAGGGTCGATCGACCCCACGCCGATTTATCCCGCTAAAAATTAGCCACAACCTAGAATTCCGCAGCGTAAAACCTGCGGTGATTAGCTTACATGACCAATGACTAATGACGACTGACCAATGACTCCTTGGGATTTAGTATGACGTTTCGCGATCGAGAACTTTCACAACCTTGTTGTACATCTCCTCTGCTTCTTGGGGCGAATTGCCAATACTCGTCAATCCCAATTTGCCAAACTCCGACAAACAACCCATTAAATGAAACACGCTCCCCGTCTCAGTACCGCTGTCAAAATGCAGTTGATTGTCAGCAATAATATCCATCAAATCGTTCGGCAACAATCCCCGATAGCGCTCTTTTTTTAAATTGTCCGAAGCGACATAATATTTCGGACGCCCCTGCAGGCTGTAAAACAATCCCGTAGTTCGGTCGTAACGACCGTTTGTTAACAGCTTCAAAGCCATAAACGGATGAGTTGTCCCACCTTTACGCAAGTTAATTTCTATTGCTTGAAGATCCCATTTACCGTCGGATTGCTTGACGGCAACATAATCTACTCCAAATCGCTCTAAAGCACCTTTTTCCGCTAAGTTTTTCCCGACTTTCCATCCCGATTCTTGCAGCGCCAGCCGATAGGATTCATCCGCCGGAAATCGGCAACCCAAGAAAATTTGACCGTCCGGGCCTCCTAAAATCTGGTCGTGGGTTGAGAGAATTTCTACTTCGCCGCTGGGGACAATTCGACCTTGAACGCTGGGCGATCGCTTTTCTGATCCTTCAATAAATGCTTCGGCAATCGCCCCTAATTCTGGAATGCGACGGCTAAAATTTTCCCAGGTTTCGCCTGTTGATTGAAAGCGCAAATTGTGGAAGCGCTCGCCAATTGCTTTAACTCTTTCTTGAGGCGCTTTACCTGCGATCGGTTTGAGATCTAAAATTGCATTTCCTTCCCCGGAAAAACCTTCATTTAACTTAATTACCATCTGCTGCAAATCCGGCTGCCTTTCCCACAACTGAGCCGCAGCTTCCGCTAAATCTTCCGCATTCCAAACCAACTCGGAACCGTCAGGATAAGGCACGCCACATTCTTTAAAAATTTGCCTGCTACCGCTTTTTGTTCCCCAGTAAAGCAGATCGGGATCGCTAGCCCACAAAGGAATGCCCAATTTAACCGATAACTCGCGCTCTAAAGGCGTCGAGTTGTAACAAACCATGTAAGATTTTTTCGGTCGCACTGCTTGACGAATGCGCTCCATCAAGCGGGGACGATCTAAAATTTTCTGGGTGAGAGATTTGGCAGAAGCATCATAAGCCGAGAACAGCAAAAGCCGATCGCGCGCGTGAGAAAATGGAATTCCAGGCAGCAATTGCAGGTAATAATCCACAATCATTGGGTGCAGCGGCTCCGAAGTAATGTAAATTAAGCGCGTGCGGGGATTTCGCAGGCGAATTAATGAAAATAAGTGCCGCTCTTCGTAGTGGTAAGCACCTTCAACTTTCTGCATTTCTTGCTGATCCAAGCTGAGAGAAGGAATAACAATAATGTCACAATCTCCGCTGTCAAAGTCTTCGACACCTCGCCAAGTTTCGCGCAATTCTGTCTGAAGATTGCGAAATTTTTCCGAGTGTTCGGAATCAGATTTATTTATATTTTGCATTTCCTTATCCTAAATAGATGTATAGCCTTTCTCAGAAAGATGAGGTACGCGAACGGCATAGGGCATAGGGCATAGGGCATAGGGCTATGGGCTATGGGCTATCCTCACCACGCTTGATAACCGCTATAGATGTAGGGTGGGTCAGTCCAGATACCTGAAGCAAGTCAAACAGTTTTTTCCGGGGCACCCTACCGGGGACGATCGCGAATTTATGTCAAGTTACTTTAAGAAGCCCGCCGCACTCGAAAAAGTTTAGCATACTCTAATATCGGCTCTAGCCGACGTTGATTTTGCTTGAGTGCTGATCGCAATTTTTCCGAAGGGCGGAACACCAGAGGAGCCGAATATTTGTTCAGCATCTCGATATCCGGCGACTGACTCAGCAGCATCAGCCGCACATCTTTGTCAAGCAAATAACTCAGGGACAGCAAATCTCCCATGTTAGTAAAGTCGTTACCGCGATCGCTAATTACAATTGTATCTTTAATTGATCGATTAGCGATCGCCTCTTTGTTAATATTTCTGGCAACTTCAGCATTAAAATAGCTTAAGTCTTTGCTCCACCAAGTATCAGAAACAGCGCTGAGGGTACAAGATGCTATGCTTGCTGTAAATATCCCTGCTAAAACGACTCGCCAAAACCGCTGCTGAGTTTTCAGATTAGTTGCGAGCAAGTAAGCAACTGCTAGCTGCACTCCCGGAAAGCACGAAATCAGATAGCGGCTGACGGCGGAACGTTTGCCGCCTAGGATTAGATCCGGTAACGCCAGTATCAAAAAAGGTAGGAAAATTGATGTTACAATAAACAGCTTAGTTGAACTGCTAGTTTGGCGGCAGATTTGGTAAATCGCTGCGGCAATTAACAGCAAAAATGGCAATCTCAGCAGATAAGTCCAGATATTGTCAAAGCCGAAATCGAAGTCAAAAAATAAGGATGTAAAGCTGAGCGTCCACAATTTGACCAGATACAGCCAACCCGGATTTACTCGCGTCCAATCTGTGGTAGCTGATGCTCGTTCCAGGTTCGTCGCTAGCACGTAAATCCACGGCAGATACAAGATTAAAGCTGCTGTTACTGCCAAGAAAAATTGCGAATTAGTTAAGTGACAGCGCAATTTTTTTTGTTTGACAAACAGCCCGCAAGCAATTATAAAAACTCCCTGTCCGAGCAGTGTCAAACTGAAGAAAGGGTGAGTGTAGAAACCGATCGCGATCGCCAGCGAGTAATACGCCCAATTTTGCCAACCGCGCAACCGCACTGCTCTCAGCAGCAGCCAACTGCTGCCAATCACCGTTGCAGTCAGCAAACTGTACTGCCTTGCTGTCTGAGCAAACAAGATGTCAAAGGGAGATAAAGCTAACAGTGCTGTGGCTAATAACGATGTTAAATTAGAGGCAAACAGTTCTTGAGCTAAAGCGTACATCAAAGGCAGCGACAGCAAACTCAATATGGCTGGCAAACTGCGGGATGCTGTTAGAGAACTCCCAAATTCCTGCATCCACAAACGAGCCATCAGAAAGTATAAAGGCGGATGCTGCGGGTCTTCTAGTGCTAAAGAACGAATGGTGTCTGCTGCTGTACTTCCCGGTTTTATCCGCTGATATTTTTGCAATTCGGGTGCGGGAACAATTCGGTTTTGGAATAGTTCATCGTCGATTTCTTGGCGGGTGAAACCAGCGGCGCGGATTGATGTGTAAACTTCGTCGTGCCAGTACAGTTTGCGATCGATCTCGAAGAACCGAAATCCGATCCCTAGTAAAATGCCGATCGCCAATAAACCGATCGGCCACCGGGAATTTTTGGTATGAGATGTGTCTTGATGTGTTGTAGATGCCATGCTTGTCCTAATTGTGGCGATCGGTTCCAGAGCAACTGCCGATCGTCCTAAACCTCACTCAAGCGAGCGATACCAGTACATACCCCAACATATCGTAATTCTACCCTTTGGTAGATGCCAAATACCTTACAGAGCCAATTTGAAATATTTTACCACAAAGAATTGGTTTAAAGCCGGAACCCTTGTAGGGATAAATTAAAATCAGACAATTCATTACTCCAATCCTCTTCCTTCTAGCTCAACTGTCAACTGTCAACTGTCATCTGTCATCTGTCAACTGTCAACTGTCAACTGTCAACTGAATGAACCACCTTTTCAAAAGCCTGCGCCTGAGATGATGCTGGTTTAATTGAGATGTTGCATCTCAACATCGATTATTTCAAGTTGCAACCTGTGAATATTGCCTGCGATCGCGATACTACTAAACTACGGTTATCAACAGTGAACATCTTACAGAATAGTTAAACAAGATTTATCCACAGACGATCGCAAAAATCAAGTTTGAACTTGCGGAAAAACAATCGAAAGCCGAAAAAAAAAGCCTCATGCGAATCAGGATGTGTTTTGGTTGAAGCAAGCTGGGTGAAGAGAAGGGTCAAATGCTGGGATGGAAAAATGTAAAATTTTGGGGAATAACTTTGAGAGAACTTTGGATGATTGTTAGAATATCTGCCCGCTTCTCAACCTGACGATTGGTTGAATTTGCTTGACAATTATCAGTTTGTGCGCTATAAACTTGTCAGCAAAAATTTTAACTGGGGAAAGGCGATCGTTTTGCGATCGAACTTGGGCAATCTAGAGATAGGTACTCTGCGAGTGCCTGGAAAACAGCGACGCCAAGGGTTAGCAATGGAAAGTACAGAGAAAAAATACATTGAGGATAAGGTGCGGCGGAGCGATTCCCTACGGGATAGCTACGCTTCACGAACTAAGCAGATTTTTGCGTTAGTATCGATGGTAGGTTTTGCTGGTTCTGCGATTTTTGGTATTGTGAGTCTGTTCACCAGCGGTTTGAGCAGCCAGCACCAACAAAAACCAGTGCCGGCTGCTGCTGTTTCTCAGGAATCTCTGCTGGCGGCGCAGGAACGGGAATATGAGACGGTTTTGCGGCGGGAACCTCAGAATCAGACGGCTCTGGAGGGCTTGGCAAATGTGCGGTTGGAGATGAATAATAAGCTGGGGGCGATCGAGCCTTTGGAGAAGTTGGTGAAGTTGAATCCAGGGCGATCGGATTATCAGGCGCTGTTGGGGCAGGCTAAGGGGAAAAAGTAGGGGAAGGGCGATCGTTAAAGCTAAAATCAAAACAAAGCAGACTTACAACCAATCTCACTAAATAAAGCAAAAAATTTATTATGCTCTTTTTACCAAGTCTTAAGAAAACCGGTCATTTAGATCGAGTTCACATTACAGTTGGCATTGTTGGATCTCGTAAAATCGGAGACCTGGATGATTATGCAAGTCAAGGATGGGAAATTTTTGCGCCTAATTTGACTATCTATGGATTTGATGCAGATGCGGAAGCTTGCAATGAAGCTAATGCTGACCTAGAAGCTAGACAAGTAAATTGGACTGAAAAACATATTCCCTTAGCTCTTAGCAATACAGAGGGAAAAGCCACACTTTATGTAACAAAATATCCTGGATGCAGTTCTTTATATCCCCCTAGCGAAGAGTATATCAAGCGCTTCTCGGGAAATTCAGAACTGATCGAGCTAAAGTCTACAGTAGATTTATCCACTACCACTTTAGAAAATTTTTGTAAAACTGAAGATATCAAAGAAATAGATTTTCTTCACCTAGACGTTCAGGGAGCAGAGCTAAAAGTTTTACAAGGAGCTGATGGGATATTAAATAATAGTGTATTGGGATTAGTAACCGAAGTTGAATTCACCGAACTCTATGCAGGTCAACCTTTATTTAGCGATGTAGATATTTATCTCAGGAACCGAGGTCTTACACTGTTTGACTTTGGGCATATGCAGCGCGATATGCGTCGCGAAATCCCAGTCATATCAAACAGTCATCCGGGCGCTTTAATTTGGTCAGACGCTTTTTATTTTCGCGATTTGATGCGATCGAATGTAGATCCAAGCTTGAAAACACCAGAAAAACTACTCAAACTAGCTTGTCTGGCTGACGTGATGAAATTTCATGACTATGCTCTGGAAATTCTAGTGTATTTGACCCTGCAATATGGGGGCGATATAAGATATAACTTGGCTAACAATATTATAGAGAGCTTAGCGCAAATTCCAGAGCTAGTTAAGCTGGGACTAAGTTCATTGCCTATTATTGCTAAAATTCGAGATTACAGCAGTGGTTATAGTGCCATATGTGTATTAAGCGATCAAACTAATTGGCAGCAAAGAGGTAATTCATGCTTGTTTTTAGGAGACTATTCTAAAGCAGCAAGTATTTATGAGCAAGCTATAGAATCTGAACCAAACATCAAATCCCACTATTGGCATTTGGGGTTGATGCTGCTTTTGCAAGAGCAAGAATCCGAAGCTCTAACAGTTTGGTTCACCGGTATACTTGAGGAAAATGCCGAACAAATCGAAGAATGCACATCTGAACTAATAGAAGTTATACAAACAGAAGCACAGCGCCGAGAAGGACTAACCGACTATGCTGTTGCTCGGATACTCCGGCAACACATCCGGGAAATAGCTCCCACCGATATAAATAATCTGTTAAAGATTGTCGAGCTTTCCATTAATATGAATACTTTTATAAATCAAGACCTAATATCCTTGGGAATTGTTGAGTTGTTGCGGTCGGAGTTGTACCCCGTTAATTCCGATTTACTATTACAAGTTCTTCAAAGCATTTTAAATTGTGTACCCTACGAACAATCTACCCTTGAATTTGCCACAGCTTGTCAGCGTTATGCCTCCGATCCTCAAGCATTTGTTAAGGTATTGATGCTAGCTAGCCCCAATATCGCAGATAGCAAAAATGTAGACGCTCCAACTCATAAATATTCATATTTAGACGAAGAAACTATTATTGATAAATATTTGAATCAATTAAGTATAGAAAATAAATACTGTGTAGATATAGCTGCTAGTGATGGAATAACTATGTCAAACACTTATTTTTTATACAAGCAAGGATGGGCGGGATTGGCTATAGAATATGATAGCCAACTATTTACAAGATTAGCACTTAGGTATAGTGAATTTGAAAAAGTCAACTTAAGTAAGTGCATGGTGACACCTGAAAACGTAGTTGATCTTATGAAAACACATCAAGTCCCCGATAACTTTAGTTTTCTCAATCTTGATATAGATGGTTATGATTATTTTGTTTTAGACCAAATACTTAGTTCATTTAGACCTTTGTTGGTCTGCGTAGAAATCAATGAGAAGATCCCACCACCTCTAAAGTTTACTGTTAACTATAGCCCAAATTATGTTTGGAATAACGATCATTTTTTTGGTCAAAGTATTTCACAGTTAAATATTATATGTCAACAGTATAATTATACTCTGGTAGAGTTACATTATAATAATGCTTTCTTGATTCCTCAAGAAATCAGTCCAGCACCTTCACTTACACCAGAGGAAGCCTACAGAAGAGGATATCTCGAACAGCCAGACCGGAAAAATAAATTTCCGTGGAATGCTGATATAGAGCAAGTTCACAATTTATCTCCTCAAGAAGCCTTGATTTATATCACTAACTTTTTTTCTAAATATGAAGGAGAATTTACTTGCTACATATAATTTTAGTAATTAGGTATCTAATTAAATTAATTTAAAGCTTTAACTGTTCTGATGCCTAATCTCAGGAAACGCTAATCCAACAAACAAGGTAAAGACAGGCTGTAAACAATGGAAAATAACATTTCAGACTCCGATATAAATGCCTACGCAATTCTCAAAAAAGTTACTGTTCAACCAGCCAGTTATACAACCATTCAGTCTGCTGTTGAAGCCATTGAAGGTTTCATGGTTCCAGGGCAAGAAGAGTACCTCTTCAATAAGGTAAAGTCCCTCCCTAATGATGCTGTAGTCGTGGAAATAGGATCGTATAAAGGACGCTCCACAGTTGCTATGGCTTATGCCTGTATAGGAACAAATATAAAAATTTATTGTATTGATACATGGGATGGTAACGATATTGACTTTCCAGACCGAAATTTCTTGGATATTTGGCAGCAAAATTTACAAAAAAATGGATTATATGAATATGTAGTCCCCTTACAGGGATACTCTAATCAAGTGTTAAGCCAGTGGCTTGAACTAACCAATGCCAACAAAATCGACTTTATTTTTATTGATGGTTCTCACCAATTTTTAGATGTATTAAAAGACTTTGAACAGTCATTCCCACTCGTAAAAGAAGATGGTTGGATAGCATTTCATGACATTGTACCTACTTGGCCTGGTTCTGAGCGTGTATGGCATAATATTGCCAAACATTGTCTAGTCAATCATGAGTATTCATCAACTCTTGCCTGCGGTCAGAAAAAATCGACTGCCTGTGCTTCTCCCTCATCATTAGAATTACCGCTTCACTTTTTTACTATTGTTCTCAACGGTGAACCATTCATCAACTATCACATAGAAGTATTCAAACAACTACCTTATCAATGGCATTGGCATATAGTAGAGGGTGTAGCGGACTTGAAGCATGATACAGCGTGGTCTTTACAAAATGGCGGACGCATTACCGACGAAATCCACTCCAAGGGACGCAGCAATGACGGCACAGCAGAATACCTAGACGAATTGGCACGGCTATATCCAGAAAATGTCACGGTTTATCGTAAACCGGAGGGTATTTTCTGGGAAGGCAAACGTGAAATGGTTAATGCACCCTTGGAAAATATTAAGGATGAATGTTTGCTATGGCAAGTAGATGTTGATGAATTGTGGACTATCGAGCAAATCTGCACAGCGCGACAGATGTTCATCTATCATCCTGAAAAAACAGCGGCTTTCTATTGGTGCTGGTATTTTGTCGGAGAGAATTTGGTGATTAGCAGTCGCAACTGTTATGCTCAGAATCCTGCACAAGAATGGTTGCGAACCTGGAGGTTTAAACCTGGCTGTATCTGGACTGCCCACGAACCTCCTGTATTGGCTGAACCTTTACCTAATTCTGAATGGAGGGATGTTGCAGCAGTAAACCCTTTTGTGCATGAAGGGACAGAAACGCGGGGTTTAGTATTTCAACACTTTGCCTATGTAACGCCAGATCAGTTGCAATTTAAAGAGCAATATTATGGCTATGCAAACGCAGTTTCAGAATGGAGGGTATTGCAAGCTCAGACTAAATTCCCAGTTCGCCTGAGCCAGTATTTTTCATGGGTTCAAGATGGCACTATGGTTGATACTGCTAATTCCTGTGGTGTAACACCAATGGCGAAAAGAGAAAAAGATACTAATATCTGGGAGTTTTGCTCACCAGACGAATTACCAAGGAAAACAGCATTAACTACTCCAAGAGCAACTCCAACGATTCTTATTGATGGCGTTTTTTTCCAGCTTTACCGAACAGGAATTGCTCGTGTCTGGAACTCCTTGCTAGAAGCATGGGCAAAAGATGGTTTTTGTCAACATATTATCCTTCTTGACAGGGCGGGAACCGCTCCAAAGATTGCAGGGATTAGATACCTTACTATTCCAGCTTACAACTACGAGACAACCGACGCTGACCGGGAAATGCTACAGCAACTCTGCGATCGAGAAGGTGCTGATTTATTTATCTCTACTTACTACACAACGCCCCTATCAACTCCTTCTGTATTCATGGCTTATGACATGATTCCAGAAGTTTTAGGTGCCAATTTTGATGAGCCGATGTGGAGGGAAAAGCATCATGCTATCCGCCACGCCTCTGCCTATATTTCAATCTCCAAAAATACAGCTTGTGATTTAGTCAAGTTTTTTCCGCAAATTCCTTCTAATTTGGTAACTGTAGCTCATTGCGGAGTTGCGAAGGATTTCTCACCTGCCAATAAAGAGGAAGTTAATTGTTTTAAAATAAAGTACGGTATCTCAAAGCCTTACTTTATTTTGGTTGGTGCAGGAAGCAACTATAAAAATGCACCTTTGTTCTTTCAAGGTTTTGCTAAACTTTACACCAGACAAGGCTTTGACATTATCTGTACGGGCAGTGGCCTATTATTGAACTCTGAATTGAGAGCTTGTACATCGGGGAGTGTGGTGCATACGCTGCAACTGAGCGATGAGGAATTGATAGTAGCTTATTCTGGTGCTGTCGCATTGGTTTATCCGTCAAAGTATGAAGGTTTTGGGATGCCTGTGTTAGAGGCGATGGCTTGTGGTTGCCCTGTCATTACTTGCCATAATTCCTCTATTCCTGAAGTTGCAGGGGCAGCAGCTTTATATGTGAAGGATGATGATATTAATGGGTTAGCAGACGCGCTTTGCGAGGTTCAAAAACTAAAAATTCGCAACTCATTGATTGCTTCTGGGCTGGAACAAGCCAAAAAATTTTCCTGGTCAAAAATGGCAACCACAGTTAGTTCGGATTTAATTGAAGCCACTCTCTTGCGCTTGAATTTGAAAGATATTAATTTAATTATTTTCCCAGATTGGTCGCAAATAGAAGAGTCTTTGGATTTAGAGTTAGTACAAGTGGTGAGGGCGATCGCAACTCACCCAGACAAAAGTAAAATGACTCTACTGGTAGATACTACAAATATTTCTGATGAAGATGCCGATTTAGCTTTATCTAGCATTGCGATGAATCTGCTAATGGAAGAAGATTTAGATGTTTCCGATGGGCCTGAAATTATAGCGATCGGACACTTGAGCGAAATTCAGCGGGAAATACTCATCTCTCGCCTGCAAGGTAGAATTGTGTTAGAGAATGAGAATAGAGATGCGATCGCTCAGGCAAAAGCAGAGAACATAGCCTTATTTGAATTAGACAGCTTAAAAATATAAAATTCAATCCTCTGTTTCTGGTGACATCGCATTTAATTCCAGTTCAACTACTCAAATGTATTTGTGCAACACCTTGCTGCGCAAATTATTTATCAGAGTATGCTTTAAAGTATAACATACACAAGATGGGCTTATAGCAATTCCGAAATCTTGAATTCATACCTGTATTCAGCAACGCCCAGGGAAAATTAGAGTGATTGATAATTAATAACCGTTAAAAACTCATCAACCGTTAAAATTGGGCAATAAAATTTATCTGAAAGGCACAGTAAATCACCATCACCTGTCACCAAATAATTAGCCTGACCGACAACAGCTAACAGCAAAAAAGGGATATCAAAAGGATCTCGACATTCAGGAACTACAGGCAAAGTATCGGGCATCAGCACAGTATCACAAAACGGCAGATAGTCTGACAGTAAATCTTCCTGCTCAGAGTTTGTGAGTTTGAATTTTGGGTAAGTAAGCACCCGAACTAACTCAGAGATCGTAACTTCAGAAGCTAAAGGAATAAAGCAATTATTCTGCCATGCAAGGCGCAATCTGGACAGTCTGCCCCCAAACACTAACGCTGACAACACTAAATTTGTATCAATTACCACTCGTGGATGCTCAATCATAACTGATGCGCCCACTCCACAGCATCAGTAATATCCTGTTCATTCACATTTAACGCTCCTAACTTAGCCCGTACAGAATCAGCCCCTTGAATTTTTACTGGAGTCAGAATAATTTGTCCACCTTCTACCTTAACCTCAAAATATTCAGCCGCCCCGATAGTTTGAGTTATACTTTTAGGTAGAATAAGCTGGTTTTCAGCCGTTAATTTGGCAAGCATAGCAAACTTTCCTATTTAGTTGTTTAAGCTTTGCTTAGTTTAACATATCCTAGAAATAATAGAAATAAGTCCCGTTAACTTGTCATATCAAATCCGGTAGCATCGGAATTATTATTAGCCGAAATTAGGAGACGGCTTGGCCTTAGTCCCTACCCAAAATAATATTGTAGGGACTAAGGCCAAGCCGTCTCCTCTATGGGTGCATCTCACTTTTGAAGAGGGCTCTCGCATGACCGCATATAAGTTATTAGTTATAATCTCATATTGACGGAGGTCATGCGAGAGCCCCTACTATTTGTAAAACCCAGATGCACCCTCCTCTATCATTCCGGTGCAACCGGAATTGATATCATATAGCACGTCTAAATCATAAAGATTTGTAGGGTAGTGCCCCGTGCCTACCCCATCGATACGGGGGCGAGCGCGGGGGGAGTGTCCCTACGTTGTATTTAATGGTTTGATTGGTCAATATATATCTGCCACATTTGCTCGTAAGCTTTCTCCATCTCTCGCGTAAATTGCTTGCCATTCCACAGCGGAGCCGTTTGTCGCGACTGCCGCAGTTTCCAAGATATCTGCTGCCGCAAAGCCGCATCTTTTCCTAAACGAATTCCCCATTCTACATACTCTTCATCAGTCCAAGCAATCCCTTCGGAAATACCTGCATTCATCATCATCGTGTAACTGTTACGTGCCGCAAATTGCTCGCCAACTCGCGTCACCAGAGGAATGCACATCCACAAAGTTTCTAGGGTGGTGGTAGCACCGTTATAAGGATAGGTATCAAGAACTACATCGGCAATACCCAAGTTCGCTCGGTGAACGGCTTCTGCTGCTACCTCTGACAAAAATCGCAGGCGATCGCCCGCCACACCTTCTTCTTCTGCCATTTGAGTAAAG
This sequence comes from Microcoleus sp. A006_D1, assembly GCF_036702805.1. Classification (NCBI taxonomy): domain Bacteria; kingdom Bacillati; phylum Cyanobacteriota; class Cyanophyceae; order Oscillatoriales; family Microcoleaceae; genus Microcoleus; species Microcoleus sp. A006_D1. Next base: position 118,341 of record NZ_JAUBVZ010000012.1, on the reverse strand, counting down.
AAGTTTTTTATTGATTCTTCATCTCCCCCACCTTTAATCAAAAAGTAACTATTCGGTACTTCCTTCAAAATCTTAAGTTGCAGCCGCGCTGTTGAGGGATGGCGTTTGTAGCTCTTCTGAGCGCTTAGATACACCACCGCATCGCTAGAAATATCTAACTGATCCCGACGCAAAGTAGGGACAGCCACCTCAAAACCATCTACAGCTACATAAGTTTGAGGCAAGCGCCAGATTTTTTCACTATAATAATCTTGAGCAGACTCCGGTAGAACATACGGATCTGCAATAAAATAGTCAACCGCCGGCAGCCCAGAAGCATCCCATCCCAGCCAAGTAGCTTGAATAGGAGCTGATTTAAGCGCCACCGCTTCACAGGTAATATCTAAAGTGATACTGTCGAGTTCAATCAGAATATCAATCTCATCGTTAGCAATCTGCTCTGCTATTTCCAGACCTGCAACGCTGTCCTTAGATGCTTTGAAAACTTGATTTACATACCATTCTTGTAAAGAATCTTGCGTTTTTTTGTTGCCTATAAAATATCCGTAAATTTGAAATTTATCGCGATCATGATACTGAAACAACCATCGCGCTAACCAGCCTACAGAATGCCTTCTCAGGCAACTGGATAAGTAGCCAATCTTCAAGGGCTTAGTAGAACTACCGCTGCTTTTACGAGATGACTGCTGCTGTCGGTATTTTTCTGACTGCTCCTGAGCATAGATTTGAACATTAGCTTGACACAACTGAGACACTTGGTTTTGAATTTGCCTATTATTTTTTGGCTCATCCTGAAAGTAAGGTAAAAAGAAAGAAGTAAGAAATAAATTTTGAACTTTAACTGGGTGAATAGCTCTTGATTGTTCAGCTATCAGCGAATTCAGCAGAGATTTATGTAGTTCGATAACTGAAGCAACCTCTTCCCAATATCCACCTGCACTCATCAAACAGCGCATAATCAGATGGTTGGAAAAAACTTTATCTGCTGACTCATCTGATAAGGAATAGCGCAATTTAGCCACTTGTATGCCCAGATCGTATTGCTGAGCATTTGGGTAATAATTAGCCAGTTGCTGCAAAATTCCTAGATTTTCATCATCTAAACTGCGAGCTAGCTCAGCGAAGCGTACTGCCAGTGCTGGTATTTGTTGTGCAATCTGAACTGAAGCTGCTACGACTATTTCAATAAAAACTTGAATGTTACGCACATGAGGTATACAGGCCTCCGTTAATTCCAAGGAACAGGGATGCAAAGAGTCATAATCTAAAACGCTCTTTAACACTTGCATTAATAACGTAGAGTCTAGCTTGATGTGAGGTTCCGACTCAAGTATATTGAATAAGTCTAGACCAATCAAATCATCTCCCGTATAAGTCTCAAGCAGGATGGACAGTCCTATTATATGCAACAGATTGTTAATATCCCCAGGGTTGATTTCACGTAGATGCTGTCGAATCATCCAAGAGAGCGAACAATCACCGAGATTACCTCTGCGCTCTGCTTCTGCTTGCAGAACTTGTATCAGTTCCGCAGTCCACAGTTCGACTTGTTCTGGCTCCCCCTCTGCCATGCCTAGCAGCCAAGTCGTCTGAGCTTCTGCCTCTTGCCCCTGCAATAGCAATACTAGCCCTAAATTCCAGTAGTATGATTTTATGTCCGGTTCCGCTTCTATCGCCTGTTCATAAAGGTTTGCAGCGTGAGCGTAATCTTCTCGGATGAGACATTCACAGGCTTGTTGTTCCCAATGAGTAGGCTTAGTCGGTAAGTATTTAGCAGTCATATAAGCAAGCTAAGTTTATGCCATTTTCAAGCAAAGTGTAATAAGGACGAGCGGAAATTTATAGTCGTATATTCTGCTTTGATATTAGGAAATGTTTTGTCAAAAAAGTTTATTCAATTCAAATTGAAAGAGTGGGTAGTATTAACAAATACTACCCACTCTTTCAATAGGTTCAGCTCAGACTAGCAAGACCCATGCTCTATCTGAGACCTGTCCTACTTAGTAACTTCAAGTGATGTACCAGTATCACAGACTAAGCCAGCACCACCACCAGCAGGAATAGTAATGGCGTTACCTTTTGCTGCCTTAGTGGCCTGGCATAATACTGCTACAGTGGTTGCATCAGTCTGATTCGGAGGCGTTACCAGAGCCACAGTTCCTGTATAGGGTAAGAGTGAGTCAGATAAGGAGAATGCTTGGTTGCCAACGCTTTTGCCGCCCGAATCTTTAACTGTATAGGTGTAGTTAGAAGTTTGAGTTTTAATGCCGATACCCAGATTGTCAACGGAATCTATTACAAAATTACCATTTTCTGCATATTTGGCTTGCTGGGCGCGGTTCATCGAACCTGTGTACTGCTTGGCTTCGGACTGCTTGGCTTTGTTAGCTTGGTTGAGGAAGGAAGGCAAGGCAATAGCAGACAGAATACCAATGATGATGATAACTACCAGCAGTTCAATCAGGGTAAAACCTTTATCTTGTCTTTTTTGATTGAGGTGATGCAGGAACTTAGCTTTTAATTCAGTTTTCATGGTTTGTTTCTCCTAGAGGCGTGGGATGCTTGATTTCTAACTCGTAAATTTAACTTACCCAGTTTTCGTAGCGTTCATATCACTCCCGCTCATTTTTTTTTCTCATCTCAAGCTGATCGCTCTAAAAGCACGTACATAAAAGCTTCCAGCGTACTTAGGAGTTCCCGCACTTCTGCAAAAGCCGTCTCGTGGCTCACGGGTTCTAGGGTAGCAGGATGCAGTGGCTTGAGCTTGAGCCACAGTTCGACTAGGGAGATCATCGGCTGCGCTCCTTCCCACAAAGGTAGCAGGCAAGCTGCTACCATACTCTCGACGGCGATCGGAACTTGGGAAAGCACAGGGATATAACGGCTGATCGTGAAAGATTGTTGCTTAGCGATGCACTTGAGCAAGTCTTCTTTTACCTGGGGAACCTTCAATTGAGGATGCAGGTGAACCCGCGCTACCTGCCACTCAGATTGGGTCCATTCGGAAACTGGCACTAAAGGCTGACCTTGGTTGGGATGACCACACCAAAAGTCAATCAGGCGATGGACAGGATGAAACAGCTCAAATAAATGCAGTCGCTCTTCCACAGAAATTTCTGGCAGGCTCATTTCTAGAAACATCGGTAAGTTATCAGGCTCCTTGAACAAATCCGTCAATTCCCACTGCCGCCAATTCACCATGCTGACAAATTCTAAATCAGCAGCTCTCAAAGCTGCAAAAACTTCTGGGATATTATACCCTTTATCCCCCAGCAATAAATAATTCATTAAAATCCATTCGTCTTGTTCAGCCTCTTGAGCATTCCAAGCTACCATCTTAAGCATAACTTGATCTTTTAACGTTTTCATGGTTTCTCGAACTAATTCCATTTCTAGTTCGCGGGGATTATCATTCATTAAACCCATTAATTTAAATACTTTTTGAGCCGAAAAATAATGATTTCTCTGAATTAAACTGTGAAGATTTGAACGAATAATTCCCTCAGGCTTTAACACTGATTTCAGGCTCTGCAACCCCACTATTATATCAGGCAACAAATAAAGAACTTCGTCACAATTAATGTAATCAAACTCTAAGCCTAAGCTAGGTAAATTTTCTACATTCATGACATGAAAATCGGCATTGTCAAAACCATGATATTGCAGGCGTTGTTTGGCTAATTTCACAGACTCTTCTGACAAGTCAATACCAATTATTTTTGCCCCAGGATTGGCTTCTGCCAAAACTAATGACTTGTAGCCACTCCCACACCCAGCATCTAAAATAAGTTTTTTTTCTGTTTTTATGAATTTTTGATTTCTTAAATAGTAAGCTGTTGAAATGTTATGAAAATAAAGTAATTCAAACTCGTTCTTAGGAGATTTATCTAAGGGTATTCTAGGATAAGGAGCCGTATCAAATTGCTGACGAATTTTATCTACTACTTCTAAGTTTTGGTTGTCCATTGTAAAAATATCCTGAAGTTTAAGTGACGGTTGGAGAGTCAATTTTTGCATTTGTGTGGCGAGTTCGGCTATATCCTATGACAGAGAATACATATGCTGGTAGGATAGCTGCCAGATAGTTAAGTAAAATCTTCACCTACACTTAGCTGGGGATTTAGGCTTTTCCAATAGTCGGGATTTTGAGCTTGCTCTAAAAGAGTTTTGAGGCTAATCATCGGTTTTTCCTTTGTCTCCCCTGAGTTGACGACTTATAAATTATCAATTTTTCCGGCAAGATGCTTGGCCTGCTTAAACGCCAGCAACAAGTTCAGCTCTTGCGCACTTAGCTTAGGAAATCTCAGTTATGCGAATCTAGCTTTAAACTGAAGCTTACCCAAAATTATCATAAATATTATCAGCACTCCCCTACGAGCGATCGCACTTTTCCCCAAACCCCACACTCAACAAGACCACAGCATTGCCATAATAGTTAAGGTCAAAGTTTCCCACCCCCGCCCAAAACCAGATTATACAACCAACCAGCACATCCATGAACACCAACATCAGCCCCATCCTCAAAGTATTCTCCCTCTCCGCCGCACTCACCCTGGCGATCAAGTACGCAGGGCCCAGCTTATCCATAGCCTCAAGCGACTTCAACGCCCTCATCGCCGTGTTTACCCCCAGTATCATCCTAGCTGCGATTCTGGGCTGGCGGGCATGGCAACAGCAGCCGAGGTAGTATGGATTGTGCGCATCGCTACGCTAACCAGAAATTCCTCTCCTAAACTCCCTCATCGCTTCCACGCTCGAAGCCATCAACAAACAGCGACACAGTAAGTTAATATCTAAATCTGGCAAAATAACACTTGCAGAAATTTTAGCATAACCCTCAGAACCCAAGCGATACATAGCCAATACACCATCCTCCCAGAACCAGACTTCAGACACTCCCAATACTCGATAGCGCTCCAATTTTCTCACAGTACCGCTAGTAAAAACTACTTCGATACATAAATCTGGAGGAGAATTCGGGGTGATGCGTCTGCCAATAAAATAAGATTCATCAGCTTGTACAGACACTATCCCTTCTTGTTCTTGGGTAAAGCTTCCAGTAGGTGCAAACTCAATTTCATTTTCGGCGCAGTAGATAGCCAGCAGCGTACAAATTGTTCTACTAAAAAATTCGTGTTCCGGGGAAACTGCCAAGATTTCTACTTCTCCTCTGTAATAAAATAACTTGATGCCAGGGGAGTCAGAAAACCCCTGTTCAATTAGTTTGAACTGTTCCCAGCTAATCCCAGAATGAATGAACCGTTGATCTAGTGGCCGTAAAAGTGTCTGTGTCATCATGCGAACCTCAATCAAGCTTCTGTTTTATTGCCCTTATCAGAATCTATACCAGTTTTTAACCGCAATTTCCCTATCTCCGGTAAGCTTCAATCTCGACTGCAATCTCCTCCTCTGTAATTTCTGGAACCTCTGGTATGGCTTGCGTTTACTCAAATAAATTCTTTACTTTACGAGCGATGATTCGGCGACTATTTCGCTCAAATAAAATTCTCAATGCTTCTCTTAGCACCGCTTCTACATTTTCATATTTTCCCGTGTCTAACTGAGATTGAATCAACTGTTCTAATTCATGGTTTAAAACCACATTCATCGCCTCTTTCCTGTTAAAAACTCTAAGGTGCGATCGCACTCCCAGCTTGGTAAGTTTGTTCGATCGCTCTTTCGTTACCAGAAAGAATTGGTTTAAAGCCCCAAGCCTTGTAGGGAGAAATTAAAATCAGATTATTCATTACTCCAATCCTCGGACTTCCAGGTAGAGGTAGCTGTCAACTGTCAACTGTCAACTGTCAACTGTCAACTGAACTTCCAACCCCACGCCACAGCGCCCGACTTGTCATAATAGTCTCAATGGTTAATTATACAACTAAAGGTCTATTCCATGAACACCAACATCAGCCCCATCCTCAAAGTATTCTCCTTATCCGCCGCACTCACCCTGGCCATCAAATACGCAGGGCCCAGCTTATCCATAGCCTCAACCGACTTCAACGCCCTCATCGCCGTGTTTACCCCCAGTATCATCCTAGCTGCGATCCTCGGCTGGCGGGCATGGCAACAGCAGCCGAGGTAGGAGTCGAGGAGTCGCACAAAACACCAAAAGCCCACAATACCCAACAATACAGGACAGACGATCGCATGGATCTAACCACTTTCAATCTCAAACCCTTAAACTTGCTGATTTTTCCCGATTGGAGCCAACCAGAAGAATTGCTATATTTAGAGTTAGCAGCAATTATTAAAAGTATTGTCACTCATCCCGATCGCCATAATCTAGCTCTTTTAATATACAGCACCGAAATTTCAGAAGACTCTGAGTTAGACGCTCATTTAATTTTGTCCGGGATTCTCATGGATCTCTGCATGGCAGAAGATTTAGATCCTAGTGACGAACCGGAAATTATTTTATTGGAAAACCTCACTCAAAACCAGTGGCAAAATCTTGTACCACAGATTCAATATCGAATTAGGTTGAATGGGGAAAACCAACAAACAATAGCCGACTCCGGGGCTGACACAATTCCAGTATTGGAACAGGCTAAACTTAGCGAATTCATCCTGGAATCCCAAGCATCAAGGGCGATCGACTTTGCCAACACACTCTACATTCAAGGGAGATATGAAGCAGCGATTAAGCACTATCAAAAGCTTTTAGCATCCCAGACAGGAGATGTAGATCTGTATTTTAACTTCAGCCAGTGTTGGCGAAACCTGAACAACATAGAAGAAGCGATCGCAATCCTCGAAGAAGGAATTCGCAATTACCCAAAAGCCGGACAACTGCATTTTGAACTTATCAAAATTTGCCAACAAAACGGACGCACAAAACAAGCTATCTCCAATGCAGAAATAGCCGCCGATATTCTCCCAGATGAATACGTTTTTCAACTTTTGAAACACTTAACATTGCCGATTATTTACGAGAATACAGAAGAAATTCAACTTTATCGGCATAGATTTGTCATAGAATTAGAGACCTTGATTCAGCAAACATCTTTAACAACTCCAGAAGACAAAATAAATGCTTGCTGTGGCTTGAGGAGTTTTACTAATTTCTACCTAGCCTATCAAGCCCATAATGTTGTGGAATCGCAATCAAAATATGCCAATTTAGTTCATCAAATTATGGTGGCGAACTATCCCCAGTGGGTGGAACCGCGACAGATGCCTCCACTGCCGGAAAATGGTAAAATTAGAGTCGGTTATGTTTCTAGTTACCTGCATTCTTACAGCGGCACTTTATGGTTGACAGGCTGGTTGCGCTATGCCGATCCAAAAAAATTAGAAATTTACTGTTACTATACTGGTAATGAACCTGATCTAATTACAGAACAATTTCGCCAATACAGCCATATATTTCGCCACATTCCTCACAGCTTAGAAGCCGTATGCGAACAAATTATTGATGACAAATTGCACATTCTGGTATTCCCGGAAATTGGCATGGATGCACCAATTATCCAAATAGCAGCTTTGCGCCTCGCGCCCGTGCAATGTTCGGCGTGGGGACATCCTGTAACCTCTGGTTTGCCCACAGTTGACTATTTTATTTCCAGCGAATTGATGGAACCGGAAAATGCACAATTGCATTACTCAGAAACCTTAGTTAAATTGCCTAATATTGGGGTTTCCTACCCAAAGCCCACCGTCGGAGAATTAAATAATAGTCGCTTAGATTTTGACCTCCGAGAAGATGCAGTCATTTATTTATGCTGCCAAGCGCCTTTCAAATACTTACCGCAATATGATTTTATCTTAGCAGAAATTGCCCGCCGCGTTCCGCAAGCTCAGTTTATTTTTCCGCGCGGTGAACTGTTGCGAGAACGGCTCAAGCGGGCTTTTGCTGCTGTTAATCTCGATAGCGAAGATTACTGTGTATTTCGAGCGATTGCAACTCGACAAGAGTACATAGCAATGAACTTTCTTGCCGATGTTTTCTTGGATACTTTCACTTGGTCGGGGGGAAATACGTCGTTAGAGGCGATCGCCTGCAATTTACCTATAGTAACCTGTCCGGGAGAATTTATGCGGGGACTTCACGCTTATAGCTTTCTGAAAATGCTGGCAGTAACAGACACCATTGCCCAAAATGAAGAGGAATACATTGACATTGCTGTCAAGTTGGGTTTAGATTCAGAGTGGCGGCGAGATATTGCACAACGCATGAGTCAGCGACACGATCGTCTGTTTGACGATCGAGTTTGCGTGACCGCTTTAGAGGATTTTTATCAACAAATTGTTCGAGAAAGACTTTAATAATTGTTTTAATACAATCTAATAAACTTATTGTGTTACCGACGCAGGCTGATTAGATCGACAGCAGACAAGCACCGATTTTTGTGAATTTTAAGATGATACTAACAACAGATAAATTTTCCAGCACAAATCCCTGCCCAGCACAACCATCACAACCAAACTTGAGGCCATCACCATGATTCAATCCCTACCAGAATTTGTAACATTCGATGAATTCATAGATTGGTATCCTGAAAACTCACAACACCACTACGAACTGCACAATGGAGAGATTGTTGAGATGCCAAAAGCAACAGGCAAACATTCTAAACTGACAGGTTTTCTCGTAGCTGATCTCAATTTTGAAATCAGACGGCTACAATTGCCGTACTTCATCCCCAAAGAATCTGTCATCAAACCCATCCGGGAGGAATCTGGGTATGAACCAGATATTATTGTACTCAACGAACAAGCAATTGGAAACGAGCCTCGATGGGAGAAATCATCAATTATTACGATGGGTTCATCAGTCCCGCTAATCGTAGAAGTAACTAGCATTAACTGGGCGGATGATTATTCCCTAAAACTAGAGCAATATGAGTCAATGGGCATCCAAGAATATTGGATTGTAGACTATTTAGGATTGGGCGGCAGACGGTTTATCGGCAATCCTAAGCAACCAACTTTTTCGGTTTACCAATTAATTGATGGGGAATACCAAGTCAAACTGTTCCGAGGGGCTGAGGTGATTGAGTCGCCAACTTTCCCAGAATTGAACCTGACAGCGCAGCAGGTGTTCGCTAAAGGGAATTGAAGAGGCTGCGTTGTAAGAGTATATTGTAAAGAGGCGATCGCATCTAAGCTATCTTGTATAAATGCGATTCATCGCGTCTAAAGCAACGTCGGCAATTCCCCACTCTCAGATCGAAAATCTCATGAAGCTAGGACAGTGGATAGGCTTATTAGCCCTCATCGCATCTTGTTACATCCTGTGGCAAATCAGGCAGGCCCTGCTGCTGCTGTTTGCCGCCGTCGTCTTAGCCACGGCCTTAAACAGACTAGCACGCTACTTACAAAAAAAATTACGACTCAAAAGGTCGATCGCCGTACTGTGCTCAATTAGCTTATTATTGCTGATCTTCCTAGGCTTGTTCCTGATTGTTGTACCGCCCTTTGCCCAACAATTCCAACAACTTACCCAAAGAGCACCTCAAGGAATAGCAAGATTAAATGATTGGGTAGATGAAATCGAAACTCGCTTCTCCGGACAAATCGGACAACGGTTGCCGAATCTCGATGTTAACGATATTATGCGGCAACTGCAACCTTTATTTAACCAACTTGTGGGTGGTGCAGGAGCCTTTGTCGGCAACACTTTAGGCGTTATCCTCAGCTTTTTGCTAGTCTTAGTTTTGACTTTGATGACCTTAGCAGATCCCCTGTCTTACCGCAAAGCATTTATACAACTATTTCCCTCTTTTTACCGCCGACGAATTGAGGGTATTTTAGATGAATGCGAAATAGCTCTAGGCAGGTGGGTTATCGGCGCTTTAATTAGCATGAGTGTAATTGCTTTGTTGAGCTTAATTGGTTTGTCAGTCTTGCAAGTTCCCCTACCGCTAGCTCACGCTGTAGTAGCAGGATTTCTTAACTTAATTCCGAATATAGGCCCCACGATCAGCGTCATCCCGCCAATGACTATCGCACTTTTAGACTCTCCATTAAAATCAGGTTTAGTCCTCATCCTTTACTTTCTAATTCAACAATTTGAAAGCAACATCCTCACCCCTTACGTGATGGCACAGCAAGTGTCGCTGCTGCCAGCCGTAACATTAATAGCTCAAGTATTCTTCGCCACCTTTTTTGGATTTTTAGGCTTATTGCTAGCCCTCCCTCTCACCGTTGTGGCTCAAGTTTGGATTCGAGAAGCCCTAATTAAAGACATTCTCAACCAGTGGCACACCAATCCTAAAATGTTAGCAGCCATCGATTCGGGTATCCATGAGGAATATGAATCAATAGGAGTCACCGAAAGTGGGTCAGAAAAGTTACCCGAACACAAACCCGACATTCCAGAGGACGCAGGCAATGACGCTCCAGGAAATCAGTAATTCAGGTTTGTACTAATCCTAAATCTGGCTTAAATAGCAGTTTTTTTTTTGAGTCCGCGCAGGCGGACTTTGTTTTTTTATGAGCGATTTAAATCGCCTATTCTTGTAACAATCTTACCAAATTTTGCTGCAAAATAAGTGTTAGGTTTGTTTAAACTTGCCCTGTAAGCACAGGTGCGTCGCTGTGAGATTATCGATATTTAGTTAGAGATTTTTTATGGCGACACACCCTACGACTACTGTTATATTAAAGTCTTGCATTTTAAACCGCATCTTGTCCAGCGCTAAAAATCTGTTGCACCGTCAAATTTAACTGCGGAAATGTGGGCGACAAAACCCGATCGCTCCCCCGAAACTGACTGATTTGATACTCGCCGTCAACCAAATGGTTAACAAAGAAAGTAGGTTGTTTCGGATTGCCAATATAGCGTCTGCCACCAAGTCCCAAATAGTCCGCAATCCAGTATTCGGAAATGCCTAAAGCTTCGTAATCAACCAATTTGTGACCGTAATCATCCTGCCAATTGGTACTGACAACTTCGACAATTAGCCGAACAGAACTACCCATTGTAATGATAGATTCCTTTTTCCATCTTGGTTCGCTGTTCGTCCCTTGTCTGTCCAAAACGATCGCATCCGGTTCGTAACCAGAGCGCTCATTATCAGCTTTGACAACGCATTCTTTGGGAAGGAAGTACGGAAGTCCTAGTCGTCTGACTTCAAAGTTGAGCTCAGCGACAAGGAAGCCTGCTACTTCTGAATGTTCTCCGGTGGCTTTAGGCATCTCAACAATAGCTCCATTGTGCAGTTCGTAACGGTTTTCGGAATTTTCAGGATACCAGTCAATAAATTCATCGAACGTGACTGGTTTTAATATCGCTTGAGTCATGCCGATCGCTCCTTATGTTATTTATAAGATAATCCCGATCTCTGTTATAACATTTTGCTGTGTTCTCAAACCCAGACCGATCGCCAAAACTGCATTTGCCCGATCGACATTCCATCAAACTAAAATCTAAAAACTAAAAACTAAAATTATGAGATCGATCGACGAAATCAACGATAAAATCAGCCAAGGCAAAGCCACAGTCTGGACAATCGAAGAACTCAAAAGTAGAGTTCAAGAAACCAGCATTACCCAAGCAGCCAAAGAAGTCGATGTGATTACCACAGGCACCTTCGAGCCGATGGAATCCTCCGGTGCCATCATCAACCTCGGCCATACCGACCCCCCGATTAAAATCCGTCAGTGCTGGCTAGACGGCGTTTTAGCCTACTCCGGCTTCGGTGCAGTAGACCTGTACCTGGGAGCCACCCAAGTCGCAGAAGACGGCGAAGAATCCCGGGAACGGGGCGGCGGACACGTCATCGAAGACTTAATTGCCGGGAAACCCGTACAGTTGCGGGCCCTGGGACAAGTCACAGACTGCTACCCCCGCGCTTCCTTTGAAACCACAATTACCCGCGATACCATCAACCAATTTTATTTATTCAATCCCCGGAACGCATACCAAAACTTTATTGTGGGAGTCAACGGGGGCGATCGCCCGCTGTTCACCTACCTCGGCCCCCTGCAACCAAACCTCGGCAACGCCGTCTATTCGAGCCTGGGAGCCATGTCACCCCTGCTAAACGACCCCGACCTCGAACTGATCGGCATCGGCACTCGCATCTTCCTAGGAGGCGCTCAGGGCTACATCACCTGGGAAGGAACCCAGCACTTCCCGCTGCAAAAACGGCAACCCAACCGCACCCCCATCGGCCCAGCCGCCACCCTCGCACTCATCGGCGACGCCAAACAGATGAACTCCAAATGGGTGCGTGGCTGCTACTTCAAAAACTACGGCCCATCCCTGATGCTGGGAGTCGGCATCCCTTTTCCTGTCTTAAACGAAACAGTCGTCGCCCACTGCGCAGTCTCAGACAAAAAAATAGTCGCGCCGGTGGTAGATTTCTCTATCCCCCGGCGCGTTCGTCCCACATTCGGTTTAGTCAGTTACGCTCAATTAAAGACTGGCCGCATTCTCATCGAGGGCAAACCCGTGCGGGCCGCCCCCCTGGCGAGTATGTTTCTCTCCCGGCAAGTAGCAGTGGAATTGAAGCAGCAAATTGAAACTGGTCAATTTACCCTCACGGCCCCAGTTGCTCCCCTACCTACCGACAGAGTATTTCTCCCGCAAGATTTGTGGGGCGCCCAAGTCAGGCTGGAATAAACAATTTTAGATTGGCGATTTGGCGATTTTAGATCAGTGCGTCCAAGACTAATCCAAAATCTAAAATCTAAAATCTAAAATCGGCTTATTCCTCAACTGGCTTAGGCTTCTTCACCGGCTTAGGAAGAGCTTCCTTGGGGACAGCAGGTGCTGCGGCTGCTGCTCTTGCTGCGGACTTGATGGTAGGACGTTCTATAGGAGAGCCGTCACCGCTGGGTTTAGGAGTAAAGGGACGCTTGCTTCCCCCTCCTTTGTAGCCACCACCGGGCTTACCGCTTCCGGGGGGGAATTTCCGCTTCTTAATCGGTAGTGCGCCAATATTGTTAGCCTGCTCGATCATCAGACTGTCAGCTTTCAATTTGACGTGGAAATCCCAAAAAAAGCCGATCGCCTTTGTGCCTACATCTCCCTTGAGTTTCAGCTTAAAAAACTTCATCTTGTCGTCATTCTTGCGGGGAGCTTGCTTGATTTTGACGATGAGATACTTTTCTTCCTCTTGCGATTGTTGATAAATCACCTCGCCTCGAATCGAAAAATAGCCATCTTCAACATCAGGTTCCGAGGGCGACAAAGATGCGGTTGATACTTCGGCGCTAGTCTCAATCTCTCCTGCTTCGAGGTTTTCATCGTCAGAGTCCGGTTCCGAAGATTTTTTGAGCGTTTCCGGCTCCCAAACTCCCATAATTTGGGCGTGCAAGTTGCCGTCTTCTTGCCTGGTGCGGGGATAGACCACCCATAGGTGTTCTTGTTCGAGATCCAGGTGATTTTTGACTAAACTCATGACTCTACCGAGCAGAACTGCATCAATGGCAGTTCCGTCGGCAGCGATCAGCATACCCCGGGTAAATTGCTCTTCAGATTGCGTGTAGCGGCCCCGCACCAAACCAACAGCTCGGTACTGTCTGGGTTCGCTAGGGGGGGGAATAGGATGTTGGCGCATCGAAGGTATGCCATCGGCCTGACTTTCGCTAGCGGCAGGCTCGGCGGTTGCCAGGGGTGCGACTGTGAGCGCTGGAGTATCGCTGGCAGGTGCAGGAGGCGCGGATTGTGGCTCCGAGGATGCAGGAGCATCGCTGGGCGGGTCTTTTGGCTTTGTTTTTTCCCGATCGAGGACTGAATTGTAGCGCGGTCGTTGCAGCGAGTCCGTTGGCGGTGGGGCCTCTGTTGGCGCTGGGGCGTCCGTTGGCTCTGAGGCCTCCGTTGGCGTTAGCGGTTGATTTTGGTCAACAGGTGCAGCCGACGCGGCAGGCACGGGACTTTCGTCTGGTGTCTCGGGCACGGAGGCTGTAACTGCGGGCTGATTCACGGCTGGCTCGCTTGGCTGAGCCTTGCGAGTAGAAGTAGATTTGGACGATTTGGAAGACCGGTTCGGAGAGGGGTTCATAAAAAACTCCTTGCAGCGGAGACACATCCCTTGAGGGAAATTAGGAATAAACTGAAGAAACTGCTTTAAATACTACTAGCACCTGACTTGGGGCTTGCGCCGGAAAGTTTGGTTTTGACCCGTCAACGCCAACTTTCAATGCTAGGCCCGCTGGGGTTAGCAAATCTCAACCTCTTTGCCAGCAAGGAATTTGAGATTTTTTAACCCCAGGAGCGGGTCGATCGCGCGAAAGATGGCGTTGCCAGCTTGTAGCATTTAGGATATTCAGCTTGCCTATTTTACTTAATCCAATTACCTAGCGGGTCGATCCGCCATCTTTTTGGTAATTTTGAGCTTCACCAAACTCTCATTGGACGCAAACCGCAGTCCTTGGGGGCCGCAGGTATGAGTGTCCAAAATTGTTTGGCTAACCTGGAGTTGTGGGTCTGTTACCATATTAGCTGCAAGCAAAAGACTGGTTTGTGAATTGGGACTTTGAAGTTAAGAACTTTTATGGTTGCATGGATCTGGTGAAATTGCAGATGCCCCGTGGTGATGCGTTAATTCTTAGAAAATAGTAGATTTTAAGTTGGGATAGTTGAATTATGGAAAAAGCAAACAAGCGTCGTGGGTTGATTAGTGTGTTGGTGGTGCTGGCGATCGTCGCTTTTGTGGGATTTAGTTTGCTTCCACCACTTTTGGACAGTATTCTCAAGGGCAACCAAGCGCAAAGTCGATCGACTCCAACGCCAACTCAGACAGCGCAGTCTAGCGAAAAGCAATCGCAGTTGCTGCAAGATCAGGTGAGGGGGTACGAATTGGTTTTGCAGCGGGAACCTGACAATGTAACGGCTCTGCGGGGACTTTTGCAGGTACGGCTGGAGTTGATCGGACAAGGAGTGGGGGAGATTAAGGATGTGGTGCCGACTTTGGAAAAGTTGGCTAAGCTGAATCCTGACACTACGGAATACGGGATCTTGCTAGCTCAGGCGAAGGAACGCACGGGCGATCGCGAAGGAGCCGCTCAGGCTTATCGGTCTATTCTAGCGTCTAAGCCTGGGGAGATTGCGGCTTTGCAGGGATTGGTGAATTTGCTGTTGGTGCAGCAACGGCCCGAAGCTGCGATCGGACTGCTGCAAGATACCCTCAAGGCCGCTCCGGCTGCAAATCAGGCGAAACCGGCAAGTATTGATGTAACTTCGGTGCAGTTGATTTTGGGGCAGGTTTATGCGGTGCAGAAGCGCTACCCGGAGGCGATCGCGATTTACGACGAATCGGCTAAGGCTAATCCTAAAGATTTTCGTCCGACATTAGCAAAGGCGATCGTGTTTAAGGAACAGGGCAAAACTGACGAGGCAAAAACGCTGTTTGATAAAGCTACAGAGTTAGCTCCTCCTAACTACAAAGACCAAATTAATCAGTTAGCTAGCGGCACTCCTTCGCCTGCTCCTGCGGCAGAAAAAGCAAGTCCCGAATCGGGTGCTTCTCCTAGTCCCGAACCGGCTGCTTCTCCTAGTCCTGAAGGTGCGCTACCAAAACCTTAAGAACAGTTTTGAGTTTTGAGTGGTTCTGACTGAAAGAGTAGTCGTAGGGTGGGTCGCCATCTAAATTCCTCAATAAAGATCGAAAATCTTAGGGCGACGTACCTTATGAAATAGTTGAGAAAACAACCCAATACTTATTAGTAATACTCTTGAAAAAGGGTAAGTAGGTAAGTGCAAATAAATGTAGGATGGGGAGGGCAAATAAATGTAGGATGGGGAGGGCAAATAAATGTAGGATGGGGAGGGCAGGTTTTGCCACAATCAACTGCTTGCTAGCATATATATCGGCTAAACCTGCCCCTACAATATCTTATGGTTTTTTCCCGTGTATCTACTTATGAAAAATCCAAACTACTCGGATTATTCCCAATTATGTAGTCGTTAGGAAACGAAACCCGGTTTTTATGATATATATGAGTTAAGCGATGAAGAATACATGAAAAACCGGGTTTCTCACCCCTCGCGCTGAGCTTGCTGCTACCGATTACTAATTACTAATTACCAATTAGGTAAGACCTCGGAGGGAATTATGACCCAAAGCGTTGACCGCGTTGTTCTACCTCCTGCTTTTCCAGACCACACTCAATTACCAGAGTCGGATGGTACTTTTGTGAAAAATTTTTAGGAGCATCCGCAAAGCTTAATTTTAACAGATTCGATCGGCCCAATTTTGCAGCAGCGGCATCCTGACGGACAATATGCGATCGGTCAAGACTGCGGCATTTACTGGCGAGAAACCGATCCAGCAGAGAAAGGTGCAGAAGCTCCTGATTGGTTTTATGTTCCCAATGTACCTCCCAATTTAGACGGTAAAATTCGCCGTTCCTACGTGTTGTGGCGGGAGCACATAGCACCGTTAATTGCGTTGGAATTTGCGAGCAGCTTGCTTGAAAGTTCCAAACTCCTTATCTCATAAGTCATTACCAATCTCAAATCTTAAATCTCAAATCTCAAATGGCATGAGATAGTGGGAGGGAAATTGGGGAAAGGGCGATCGGTCTTGAATGTGCTAGGGTGCGATCGCAACCAATGACAGTCCAACTAACTTTCTGACTCCGCAGGGTGAGGCACAGACTTGGCTCTCCCTAAACGATAAGCTGTGAGAGGACTATTCCGAATATCTGCTTCTATCTGGGCAATCAGTTCATCAAGTGCAAAATTAAGACTATCAAACTGCCGACAGACTTCGCGCATTTTAGCAACTGTCTGCTTAACTTTTTCTGGTTCTGGTTGCGGTTGTTGAGTCATAGTAGGTTCCAATCACTTTTAGCTTCTCGGACAGTAGCTTCGCCGGCTTCGGCTGTAGCTTCAGCTTGTTCTATCGTTTGAGTCAGTAGTTCTATGGTAGCAGTAGGAGCGATCGGCTGAAATTCCGAAATTCGCAGGAGCAGGTTATAAAGGCGAGAATAGGAAGAGGTAGCTCGTTCTCTAATGTTTGTCAGTTGTTCTAGTACAGAAGCAGTTGCGTCGGTTTCTCCAAATATTTCAAAAATAGATAGTTCAGTCGCTCCCGCTTGATTGATTAGCTGCACAAGTCGGCGCTCTAATTCTAGAATAATTGTAATAGTTTCATCAGGCAAATCAGCCATGCGCTTTCTCCTCACTCTCATCCAACTCCGCCATAAAATCGGCTGTCGAACCAAATTTAACATTGGCTTCAGCAGACTCTTGACGAACTTCTGCCACTTCCTTGAGTAATTCATTTCGCTGCTTTTGTCGCAGACGATTCTGAAGAATATCTAGAAGCATGGCTTGATCTTCTAATGATAAAACTTCTACAGCTTCAAGAGCTTGCTAGAATTGAGATGTCTGTGTCGTTTTACTCATATTTTGTTTTTAGCTACTTAGAATCACGTTGGGAGAAGCAATGACCAGCGCCACATCCTCGCGTGTTGCTCCGATTGCTAACAAAGTTCTTACCATCAAATCAAGAGAAACAGACGGATCGCCAGCTTCAATTTTAGCTACCCGTGACTGACTTGACTTAATTTTTTTAGCTAAACTCTCTTGAGAAAGGTTTTGACTGATACGAAGCTGCTTCAAGCGTTTACTCAGAGACAGCTTCATCTCAATAAAAGCAACTTCTTCGGTCGAAAGTTCCAGAAACTCGGCGGCATCTCCCACGCGCCAACCTGCTGCTTCTAAACGTTGACGTTTAATGGCATCCATTGTAAATTTTACCTCATTTAATTATGTGAATTACACAGAAATCGGCTAACAAAAATAAAAACCCGTCACTTCAGCTAGGGGACTATTCCCAGAAACCCGGTTACGCCACAAAGAGTGCAAGTCCTAAAATAATTAGGTTCCTCCTGATATTTTATCGTACAATCTCAGTCGTCTCTGACAATTTTCCATTACGGGCTTAGGCGTTTTCTGGGTATTTTTTTTAAACACATCTGCGATGACAATAGCATCGAAGTCTATTCGGTAAATAATTCGCCACTGTTTATCGGCTTTACTATCACCGATCCGCAATTCGTGGCAGTGAGGGCCGATGCTTGGCATAGGTCGAGAAACAGGCATCGCTAAAATTTCTCCATTTTGTAACCTCCTTAATAATATCCCTGCCTCAATTCGCGCTGAGGTTTAAAAAGGGGGAGTTTTTACTTCGCCACTCAACCAAACAACATTTTTATTCTCGCCTTGGGATTCCATAAGTTAACCACTGTATAGTCATATAGTTTTGATTTATAATTATGTCATATCTGACATAATTATAGCAAAACATAACTAAAAGTGGTAGAAGACACCAAAGATTGCAGAATTTCTTCTCAATTCGTAACGTGCGCACCACAAGCCCTGTCAATATGGTCAAAAAGTCCCTCAAACACCTTGACAGGGCTGGGTGCGCACTGCGCACCGGTCTCCTCACGTTTCAGCGCCTTGATTCTGAATCCAAACTCCGAAAAGTAAATAGGGCGCGTCAGCTATTTGGTACTCCTATAAAAAACAAAATTTATTGATGGCTGACGCACCCGACAAATTAATACTTTCGTTCCTGCGGCTCGAACATCGTAATCGCCACCGGCATATAAGCCAAATCAATCCCCGCAGGCGAATAATAGGCCAGCGTATGCTTCAAGAAATTCCCATCATCGCGATCGGTAAAATCTTCCCGCGAATGCGCGCCCCGACTTTCCTGCCGATTCAAAGCAGAAGTTAAAATCATTTTCCCGACAATGATTAAACTCCGCAATTCCAAAGCTTCCACAATTTCGGTATTCCAAGATTTACCCTTGTCATCCAAGTAAACTTCTTGATATTGTTTTTCCAATTCCTCCAATTTATGCAAACCTTCCTGCATCAATTCGGCGCTGCGAAATACTCCGCAATATTCGGTCATCGTATCTTGGAACTTTTGCCGCACTTGATTGATGCGGTATTGTCCGGGACGGTCTACAAGTGCTTGAATTTGCTCTTGCGCTTCCTGGATGTAGCGCTGTTCATCTACTGCGGGTAACTTGCGATTTTGCACGAATTGTGCTATGGTTGCGCCAGTAACTTTGCCGTAAACTACACATTCTAAAAGCGAATTGCTGCCCAAACGGTTTGCGCCGTGTACTGATACGCAAGCTGCTTCGCCGGCTGCAAAGAAACCGTCTACTAAACTGTCAGCACTGCCGCGAACTTGTCCGCCTGTATTAGTCGGAATTCCGCCCATTGAATAGTGTACTGTCGGACGCACGGGCATCGGTTGATTTACAGCATCAATTCCTAATAAGCGGTGCGCTTCTTCCCAAGCAAAAGGTATTTTGCTCATGATTTTTTCGCGTCCCATGTGCCGCAAATCGAGGTAAATAAATGGGCCGCCGGCACTACCATCGAGATTGATTCCTCGGCCTGCGCGAATTTCTATGGACATCGATCGCGATGTAATGTCCCTGGGCGCTAATTCCATCCGCGACGGGGCATAATTCGCCATAAATCGATCGCCCTCTGAATTAATCAAATAAGCGCCTTCACCCCGCACAGCCTCCGAAATCAACACTCCCACCGGATACAAACCAGTCGGGTGAAACTGTACGAATTCCATATCTTCCAACGGCAATCCCGCCATAGCAGTCATCGCCAAACCGTCTCCAGTAGAGGCGTAATCGTTCGAGGTGGTGTTGTAAACTCGACCGTAACCCCCCGTAGCAAACATCACCGCCTTAGCGCGCACGACTGCAATTTCGCCGTCTATCAGGTTAAACATAACTACGCCCTTCGCTTGGCCTTCTTCCAAAATCAGGCGGGTGACGTACCACTCCTGATAGATGTGAACTCCGCAGCGGCGCAGATTGTTGACTAATTCGTGGAGGATGGCGTGACCGGTTTTGTCGGCGGCGTAGCAGGTGCGGTTGTGGGAATGTCCGCCGAATGCGCGCTGGGCAATTCTGCCGTCTGGGAGGCGGGAGAAAAGGACTCCCATGTGTTCTAAATCGATCACGACACCGGGTGCTTCGCGGGTGAGGATTTCTACGGCGTCTTGGTCGGCTAAATAGTCTGAACCTTTTACTGTGTCAAAGGCGTGGGCTTTCCAACTGTCTTCGGGATCGACGTTTTGCAGGCTGGAGGCCATGCCGCCTTGGGCTGCGACGGAGTGCGATCGAATTGGGTGAGTTTTGGCAACTATAGCTACCTTTAAACTGGGGTCAGTCCGGGCAATTTCTACGGCTGCGCGGCAGCCTGCTAAACCGCCGCCTACAATGATTACGTCGTGTTCTAGCATTTTTTTGAATCATGTTGAGTGTTCTCCTAACTTATCGTGACGCAAAAAAAAACTTCCTACCAAAATATCGGGAAGTTTTTTAACTTTTGATTGGAATCGAACATCAAAGTCTAAAATTTCAAATTGAACTAGCCGAGGATTTCGACAGACCTCTGATTCGACTGATTTCCCGTTGCAGAAGGTTGATCTTCGGTGGCGGGGTTTACGGAAAGCACTTCAATGTTATTGAGCAGAGTTGTCACGAAAGCAAACAGCAAAAAGGGCAGAGACAGCACTAAAATCAAGCCGACGGTAGCTAAGGCGTAGATTTGGCGGGCGCTGCTCCAGAGGGCGAGTGCTGACGCTAGACTCAGGAAGATGACTATCAGCCAAATAATGATTTGACCGTAAATGTCGCCAAAGGTGAGGGTACATTTAAGGCGATAGTTGTGAATGTTATCCATTTTATGCCTCGGGAGATTGCTATTACGACTTGTCGAAAAATACTTTAACAGTCTGTGAATGCCGACTGTAAATTAATAATTTTAGCTGCTGCAACTTGGTTTTGAGGCGGTTTTAAACATTTTTATAGAAGTTTGCAACAACACTTTATAAATTTTTGCTTCTGATTGGGAAATTTTACCGAAACCAGACTTACGCACTCGCCCGCAAAGAAACCGGGTTTTTACTGTTTTGGCGCCTGTAACGCGTATTTTCGCAAAAAACCCGGTTTCTGAACCCCCGTGCGTCGCCAATTACGCAAGAAAGGCACAAGGGAAACTCTACTTTTTGGCTGACCCGGATTTTGTAAAGTAATGTTAAGCTGCATGGGTATGGAATCAACGTTTATAGCGTCTTATAGCAACCGCCACATCGGTGAGGACATAAATAACTTCATGAATAGAGCCGATACCCGTACTGCATCAATGATTTGATTCGGGTTATGCCAACTGTCAACCCCTCGGCTCCGCTCGGGGCAAGCTGTCCACTGTCAACTGTCCACTGCTATACCTGTGTTTTAGCTCATGTCTTCCGATCGCACATTGATGATTTCGCGCTGTTTCCTGGCTGGTGTGGGAACGCAGATGTTTGTACACCACCAGCCGCGGATTCCGCAAGAGAGTCCGGTACTGTTGGTGAGCAATCATCGCAGTTTCCTCGATCCTGTGGTGCTGACGGCGGCTTTGGGTCGATCGATCCGGTTTGCTTGTCATCATTACATGGGTCAAGTTCCGGTGATTCGGGAAGTTGTCACGACTTTTGGGGCTTTCCCTTTGGAAGCACCGCAGTACCGACAGCAGCATTTTTTCTCTCAAGCGACGGCGCTGCTGCAAACTGGGGAGATGGTGGGGGTGTTTCCTGAGGGTGCAGAACCGATGGTGAACTTTACTCAACCGCATACTGTGGGGAAGTTTCAGCGGGGATTTGCTCATTTGGCTTTGCGGGCGTCGGTGCGGAATTTGGCGGTTTTGCCGGTGGCGATTGCTTCGATGGAAGAAGAGTCAGTACGATCGGGTTTACCGCTCAAGTTGTTGAGTTTGTTCGATCCTTCGGAACCTTTGTTCGATCGCGCTGGGTGGCATCCTGTGATAGTTTATCAACGAGTTAATGTTTTAATCGGCCGCCCTTACTGGATTACGGTCGATCGACAGCGGCAATATCGAGGCAAAAAAGCCAAAGCAGTTGTTGCTGAACTTACAGAACACTGTCAGGGAGAAATTGCACAATTACTCGATCGAGGATGTGTTTAAGGAAGAAGTCAGTAGTCAGTGGTCAGTGGTCAGTGGTCAGTGGTCAGTAGTCAGTGGTCAGTAGTCAGTGGTCAGTTGTAAAAAGGAGCAATAAATTACCAATTACGAATTGGCACCCTTCGGCTTCGCTAGCAAGATGACCAATTACCAATTACCAATTACCAATTACCAATTACCAATTACCAATTACCAATTACCAATTACCAATTACCCGATTAAGTTTAATCATGGCAAATGCTAACAACAAGGTTCGTTTTCTAAGCCCGAAACCGCCGAAACCCGATCGCCCTTTATTTGTATTTCTGCCCGGTATGGATGGCAGCGGTTTGCTGCTGCGGCCGCAAATTGCTAAATTAGTTCAGGATTTCGACATTCGCTGCCTAACTTTACCAGCTAACGACATGGCTAGTTGGGAGGTACTTGTGACGGAAACAATAGCCTTAATTGAAGCAGAAAAGGAAGCTAATCAGCGGCCGGTTTATCTGTGCGGCGAGTCATTTGGGGGCTGCTTGGCGATGAAAGTTGTTTTAGAAGCTACTGAATTGTGCGATCGACTAATTTTAGTTAATCCAGCTTCTTCTTTCCGACAACAGCCTTGGGTGCAGTGGGGTTCCCACCTAACTCAGTGGTTGCCGCCGAATCTTTATCCGCTGTCGGTAATCGGTCTCTTGCCGATTTTAGCATCGTTGGGAAAGATTGCCCGCGACGACCGCCGCGCTTTGCTAGAAGCGATGCAAGCGGTACCGCAAAATACGTCTGTGTGGAGATTGGCGTTAGTGCGATCGTTTAATGTTGATGAAAATCAGTTGCGCGGCATCAAACAGCCGACGTTAGTAATTGCTAGCGGTGCCGATCGGCTGCTGCCTTCTATGGCAGAAGCGAAGCTTTTAGTCAAGGTAATTCCCAATGCTGAAATGGTGATGCTGGCGAACAGCGGTCATGCTTGTTTGTTAGAAACAGATGTTGACCTTTACGCGATTATGCAAGCTCGCAATTTTTTGACAGAAGCCGAAGAAAATCTCGCATTAGTCAATAGTCAATAGTCAGTTGTCAGTTGTTAGTAGTCAGTAGTCAGTGGGCAGTTGTTAGTAGTCAGTGGGCAGTAGTCAGTAGTCAGTAGTCAGTAGTCAGTAGTCAGTAGCGACAAAATTACAGAGTGGGCTATCGGTAAAGTTTATATCCAAATATACCCCGCTTACAATCATTAGCAAGTATCGGGAGACAAGCTACTAATGACTAATGACTAATGACCACCCTTCGGCGAAGCCGAGCGGGCAAGATGACCAATGACAACTGATAACTGACAACTGATAACTGACAACTGACAACTGACAACTGACTAATTAAGATTCAGCCATTTTTGAGCGTTAAGCCGCTGGACGACGCCAAACACCATGAGGTCTAGTGTTACCTTGCGCTCGTCGATCAAAAAAGGCTCTAAAGTGCTGGTCTTGGTATTATTTTCAGCGCAGGAAAACGCCCTTTGACTTTGAATATTTTCTTGAGGAAAATACAGGTTAAATTGGCGCTGACCTTCTTGGAATTTACCAATTACCTGCCAGCAATCCCCGGCGGAACTCATGCCAGCAAGGGGGAGTTTTTGCTTGGTCAAACTCACATCTAAATCCTTAACGCCCTGCTTAGCCAAAGCAGTTTGCAAGGCGGGCAAATAATCTTGTTGCATAAATTCAGCAAAGGGCTTGTCTTCAACAGCCGGTGCTTTTTCCTTTTTAGCTTTAGCTGGGGGCGTGTCGCCGTCAGCGGGCTTGGCTGCGGGCTTTTTAGCAGCCGCAGAGGGCTTGTCAGTGCTGGGTAAGTCGCTGGTATCGGGTGTATCGGAACTCGGGGCGTTCTCGATCGCATCACTGGGAGTTTCGGATTCGCCAGCGGTTGGATTTTTCGGTTCTTCTGACATTAACGCTTCCTTGTAAAAGTGATGAGTAGAGTAGTCATTAGTCAGCAGTCGTGCCGTCTCAAGCTCGCTCTTGGGGACGATCGGAGGCTCTGACTAATAACTAATGACTAATGACTATTCTAAATCTCTGCGACTGCTCGTTCAATCAAACGGCGGGCGAGAGTTTGCACACCGGTATGTTCGTAGTAGTTGGTAGTCATGTCGAGGAATGCGCCCACATAGTCCACCTTGTCAGCAGAAATTTCGACAAAATTCTGCAAGTGGCCGAGTACGTTTTGGGGAGTCAAACCTCGATCGCTCACAAACGAACTCATCCAGCCGGAAACCGAGTTAAAGCTTTCCCCGATAAAGCCGAGTTGGCCTGCGGGAGAGCCACCAGGAATCATGCCGCCGATCGATTTAAACGCCGGATTATCTTGCATATCGCTGGGGGAGAGCTTTTGAATCCAAGACTGAGTAGCGAGGATAAAGTCTGGGCCCAAAGGAATCAAACCGTCGAAACAAACCAAAGCAGCCATCCGCATCAGGGATTCACCGCCGTAGTCGCCCAAAGCTCCGGCAAAATCGCCGATGCTGTCGCCGGGAAGCCCGTTTATTTGACAAAAAGCCAGCAATTCTGTGACTAATTTTAGAGAAAGGTCGATCGTTTGAGCTTTTTCTGGCTTGGGGGTGAGATTGCCGAGCATCGACAAAAACGGCACATTTTGGGCGACTTTGTTAGCTAGGGCTGCGGTACCGAGGGCGCTAGAGGCACTGTCGATCGTTTGGTAGAGCCAGAGAGCGCGCTGGTAGCCTTCAGATTTATCGTTGTAGAGGGTGATAGCCCGATCGCCAATTTGCTGAATCATTTCTTCATCAGTTTCGCCTGTAACGGTGCGAATCGTATTTTCAAACCCAACTAAATTGTTCCACTCGCCGGGAACCACAAAGTCAAGCGCTCGCAGGGCTTTGACAGTCATGTTGTCTTTAGGCAGTCGATCGACTAATTCAAAGACTGTTTTGCTCACAAAAAACTCCTTATGGTGGTACGGGAATCAAAGGTATTACTTTTGGCAGATGGCAAAAATTTCACAGTCTCCTTGTGGCAGACGCAAGTTGCGATCGCGCCCGACTAAGGGTCTGGCGCGGAGTTTGACAACAGACATTGCTACTTGACGCTAGCGAGGCCGCCCAGGTTAAATTTTGACAGCCAAGCTTCGCGATCGCTAGCGGTAAAAGAGGGATCGCGGGATTGAACTTTCACCTGATAGCGATTTGCCACTAAAACAGCAGTGATGTTAGCGCCCTGATTGACGGCGGGATAGCCGCCAATTTTCTTGGTACTTTGCTGGAATTTCGATCCGGCGCTGGGGTTGCCGGCGATGTCGTTAATCGAAAGCATCGCGACATTTTTACCGCCTTTGTTCAGCTTAGCTTCAGCAAAACCGGTTTTTTCTTGAGCAAAAACGCGATCGAATCCGCCGCCGGATGACGGGAAGTATTTATTTAACTTGCCACCTGCAACTGCCTTCTTCGGCAGGTTGGGATTTTGAGCCGTTGATTTGTCAGCAGTTGTCTGCTTGGTTTTAGCAGATTTTTGGGTGCTTTCCTGCTGGGCTTTGTCCCAGCGGGAGGGGGGCTGATTCTGACCGCAGGAAGTCACTAACAGCAGTACCGAGATCAGGAATGGAGCTAAGATTCGGCGTGCGGGGGGAAATTGCATCGCTGTCTCCTCATTAGTAGGTTTCCATCACAATTGTGGCTCATTAGTTGCCACTTTGTCTTCCCCGATCGGGTAATTTGTGTTTTTTGTAAAAAAATCCTCTGCCTGTAGGCAGAGGATTTTTTAGCAATTGCGACTTTTGAAGGAAGAAGAAAGATTGCTCCACAGATAAGTTCTGGGGATGGGGTAAAGAAACTAAGTTTTCTAATTGCGAGCAATCTCAAAACAATTTCCGCTGATTTTCCCGAGATTTATCTAGAGATTTCAGAGCAATTGTTCGTCAATCGTGTTAATTCGGGCTTCCAACTTAGGTCTTGCTTTTTGGGTAAAGCTCAGGCGTCGCTTTCAATGTAGATAAACAACAAACCCATTACCACAACCGGCATCAGCCAGGTAATTACGGGAATCAAAATCCAAGGCAAGAAAGAAGCAGCGTAGGAACCTGTCATATCAAATTCTCCAAACTAAAGTTAGTGTGTGGCAACAGGGATATTTGGAAGTCGAGTCTAATTGTTGACTAAACCCCGGAAAATGGCATCAACGCCCTTAAAGTTTTCGAGTAAGAAGTAGGCAGCAAAGACACCGCTCATCCCGCCAATAAAGAAACCAGCAGTAAGCTGACTCCAGCCTTCAGCATTTCTGAGGGCATCGGGAGTCATCGGATTAGCGCTGGGGTAGCTGGTGTTGTCTTGCTTGAAAGAGACCAAACCGTAGGCAGACATACCTAGGGTGCCGAGCAAAACTAAGACGAGGGCTGTAATTAGTCCACCGAGATTAGCTGCTTCTGGATAATCCCGCAGCGGGCCGAAGACGATTTCGGGGCCCACCAGGAAATAACCGTGTGCCAAACCGATTTCTAAACCTCGAACTAGGGGCGAGAGTCCTTTGCGGTAGGCGGGCAAGTTCCCAATAAATGCTTTGGTGAAATCAGAAGCACTGATGGGAGTTGCGAGATGACCCGTGAAGGGGTCGCCGTTAAAGGGTTTAATTAGCTCTGCATCTCTGGGATCGGCCATATTCTCTTTTTCCTCGCTGTGCGTAAAAATTGAGGCGTTCAAGTCATATTTTACGCAGGGACGTGTTTCCTATTTGCATAATTGGCACTGAGCTTTAGAAAAGTTCACTATTCTTTAGTTTTCGGAAGAATTTTTCTTTTGTCTCTTATACCAGAAAACAAGTCGATCGGGCGACACTCCGAGCAAATAAGCGATAATTACTATTTGATTGATGGCGGTGGTTTTGACGATCCCAAGCTGCTGCCAGCGGCGGGCGGATGTCACCACGGGCTGGGGTACTATTTCGATGCAGCCTTGTTTTTTCAATCGGCGCACGAATTCAAAGTCTTCCATGAGGGGCAAGTCGGGAAAGCCGCCGATTTTGTCAAAGGTAGCTGAAGAGAGGAAAATGGCTTGGTCGCCGTAGGGCATTTGCAGAAAGCGCGATCGCCAGTTTACCCCTATTTCTACCAGCCGCAGACACAGGCTGCGGGCATCAATCTTGAGTGCGTAAGCTCCCGCTACTGCGGACGGTTTCGCTAGTGCCAGGCGCGCGCCAGAGTCGTACCCGGGAGGCAAATGAGTGTCTGCGTGGAGAAACAGCAGGATATCTCCAGTAGCTGCTGCTGCACCTGCATTCATTTGAGCAGCGCGGCCTGGGGCGGTGGAGATGACTCGCACGCCCAAAGATGTGGCTATTTCTGCTGTACCGTCGCTGCTGCCGCCGTCGGCGACAATTATTTCGATATTTTTGGCTTTTTGGGCGGTGGAGATGACTGAGGCAATTGTAGATGCTTCGTTTAAGACTGGAATGATAATGGAAATTTTCAGATGGGGATTTTGTGACAGCATACAAAATTCAGCAGCCCCTGAGTGAGAGGGCAGGTTTTGTACAAAGCTTATCTGTTATTTCAATACGTAGCGACAGTTTCATGGCTTACACATGGGGGATAGAAACCCGGTTTATACGAGTTTTGCGACGATGAACGAGAAATATAGGAAGAAACCGGGTTTCTGGGGTTGTGAGTGCGATCGCCCTCCGCTTGCGTTTATATTTCCTAATCTGAAACCATTGATTTTTATGAGACTTATTGCATCAATCTTTGATTAATAGATCGACCGCAGATATAAGGCAGATAAACACAGATTAACGCAGATAGTTTCAAAATAGTTTTTGGCTTTTTCTCGCGCCTGCGACTATTGTCGCAAGCGCTGTCTAACCGCTGCATTTGGTTAGACAAATACAATTACTATATTATGACGTTGTGGTTTCACAATCAAGTGTTTTTTATGAGTTATATATGACAATTTTTAATAACTTAAATCGGTTAAATAGAGTTTAGTTATTTCAAAATACTAATATCTAAACCGAGCAAATCCTCCGGTAGATCGATATCTGCAAGAGTGGGAAGATAAGCAATATTCAGGTCGAGGTTTTGGGCGATCGCCCGCGTAGCAGCAAAGACTTCACTGGTTCCCCAGTTAATCCCGTCGAACAATTCCGGTATCGCTCTGCACAGCCCGATCAGATAATAACCGCCGTCTTTGGCCGGGCCCAAAACTAAATCGTGCTGGCTGAGTTTGTCAAAAGCTTGTGCCATGATTTCTGCTTTCAGATCGGGACAATCAGTCCCGATAATTGCAGCTTTGTCAACCCCTGAATTAAAAGAGTTTTGAAACGCTGCTGTCATTTTTGCGCCCAAATCGCCCTCTATTTGATTTTGATAAATAATATCAGTTCCCAACCAGTCTTGCATCAGTTGCTGGCTGCCGCCTGTGTAGTGAATTTCTACTGATAATCGGCGGGAGTTTTGGAGAGAAAGCGCGCGGGCGATCGCCTTTTGGGCCATCAAGCGGTGCAGGTTGGCAGCGCCTGCTTTTCCCAGCACCGGAATTAGTCGAGTTTTGGTTGTTCCAGGTTCGGGATATCGCGTGAAAACAATCAGTTTTTCGGAAATCATACTATTTGAGATTTGAGATTTGGGAAGGATTTATGAGTTAAGGATTTGGAGCTGGTGTGCCAACTCCAAAACCGCTGGCGCACTCTTACTTGAATTGCCTCAGTCTTTGATACAAGAGGAAACGGCAGATGAACGCACCTTAACCTGATAATTTCTAGATGGGAGAGCGGATGGTGGAAAATGGAGTCTGTAAGTCATAGCGTGTCCCGTTAATTCCCCGTACTTAAAAAGGTTTGTAGTGAGGACTTTAGTTTTTTTATGGATGTGGACTAAAGTCCTCACTACAAGCCGAACTGACAATTATTTATTGGTTATTAGCTCATTTCTAGCATTCGCTGGATGGGTTGCAATGCGGCTAGTCGCAGCTCTTGGGACATCGTAATTTCGGGGGTTTGATTTTTCATAGCTAGATACAATTTTTCCAAGGTATTTAATCTCATGTGCGGGCATTCGTTGCAAGCACAAGTATTATTGTTCGGAGGAGCGGGAATAAAGCGTTTGTGAGGTGTTTGCTTTTGCATTTGGTGAATAATTCCCGGTTCAGTCGCGACAATAAAAGCTTGGCTGGAACTGGATTGAGAATATTTGAGCAAAGCGGTGGTAGATCCGATATAATTCGCGTGGCGAAGTACGGGAGGTTCGCATTCTGGATGAGCGATGATTTCGGCTTCGGGATTTTCAATTTTAAGTTGAACTATCTTTTTTTCTGAGAAGTTTTCGTGCACAATGCAGGCTCCTTGCCAGAGTTCCATGTGTCTACCGCTTTGTTCGATGACGTAGCGGCCTAGATTGCGATCGGGCCCAAAAATAATCGGCTGATTTTCGGGAATTTGCTGGACAATTTTGACGGCGTTGGAGCTGGTGCAAATTATGTCGCTCATTGCCTTAATTTCAGCGGTACAGTTAATGTAGGAAATGACTATATGTTCTGGGCGATCGGCTTTGAAAGCTGCAAAGGCTTCGGGAGGGCAACTGTCGGCGAGGGAGCAACCTGCATTTAAGTCTGGCAGCAATACTAATTTGTCGGGATTCAGGATTTTTGCGGTTTCTGCCATGAAATGAACTCCGGCAAAAACTATGACATCGGCGCTGGTGTTGGCGGCTTTGCGGGCAAGCTCTAGGGAGTCGCCAATGAAGTCTGCGATGTCTTGAATGTCGGAGTCTTGATAGTAGTGGGCGAGAATGACGGCGTTTAACTCTTGTTTGAGGGCGTTAATTGCTGCAAACAAGTCGTCGGGCAGTCTGGTTTGAGTAAAATTCGGAGCTGGTGCGGTGGTAAACACAGTTAGAATATTCCGGGGAAGGTGACGGCTGGATTCAAGTGTATTTTGAATTATAGTTGAATTCACCAAAAACGGTGGTAAGCGGGTGGTTGGGTTGAACTAATCGAAAATCTAAAATCT
Source organism: Microcoleus sp. A006_D1 (assembly GCF_036702805.1). Lineage (NCBI taxonomy): Bacteria > Bacillati > Cyanobacteriota > Cyanophyceae > Oscillatoriales > Microcoleaceae > Microcoleus > Microcoleus sp. A006_D1. The sequence goes on along the minus strand of NZ_JAUBVZ010000012.1, from coordinate 88,440 downwards.
AAAATCTAAAATTGCCAGGGGGAGAGTGCAAAAATTGGTCGCTGTTTCTTATGCTGATAATAAGAAGGGGCTAGGGATCGATCGCACATAACAAATCAAATGAACAAAGCTAAATCTATCAAAATTGCGGTGGTGGGGGACGTTCACGATCAGTGGGAACCCGAAGACAGCGAGGCGCTGAAGCATCTGGGCGTTGACTTGGTGCTGTTTGTGGGGGATTTTGGGAATGAGTCGATAGAGGTGGTGCGGGCGATATCCCAATTGGACATACCCAAAGCAGCGGTGTTTGGGAACCATGACGCTTGGTACACGGCGACGGAGTGGGGCCGCAGTCAGTGCCCTTACGATCGCACTCTTGAGAATCGAGTCAAACAGCAGTTAGATTTAATGGGAGAAGCCCACGTCGGTTACGGGAAGCGGGATTTTCCCGAATTGGGCGTAACGGTGGTGGGAAGCCGCCCGTTTACTTGGGGGGGTTCGGAGTGGAGGTACAACGATTTTTACTCGGAGTGGTTTGGGGTAGAGAGTTTTGAGGAGTCGGCCAGGCGCATTGCAGAAGCTGCGGCGGATGCGGACTGCGAAAATGTGATTTTTTTGGGTCACACGGGCCCGAAGGGGCTGGGAGAGGCTCCTGAAGACCTCTGCGGCCGAGATTGGAAGCCGCTGGGAGGGGATTGGGGCGACCCGGATTTTGCTGAGGCGATCGATCGAACTCGGAGTTCTGGCAAGCAGATACCTCTGGTAACTTTTGGTCATATGCACCACAAACTGCGACACACGAAGCAGGACTTGCGGAAGTCGCTGGAGGTGAGTGGGGAGGGTACGGTGTATTTGAATGCGGCCAGCGTACCGCGCATTGTGGAGAGAGAGTGCGAGAAATTGCGGAATTTTTCGATCGTCCTGCTAGAAAATGGAGCAGTGTCGGAAGTGTCTCTGGTTTGGCTGGGGGAAGATTTCGCGGTGCAAAGAGAACAAATTCTTTATCGGCGCGCTGAATCTGCGGCTATTTGTAGTTAGTGGCAATTGCTGGTATGATAAAATATATGCGCCTGGAGAGGTGGCAGAGTGGTCGAATGCGCCTGACTTGAAATCAGGTGAACCGCAAGGTTCCGTGGGTTCAAATCCCACCCTCTCCGTTTTTGAGAAAATGCCTAATTTGTGGGCGATCGCAACTTGGTCAGACACACCTGATTTCAATTGACAGCCGTAAAGGCCGAGAGTCGATCGCTCAAACTCCCCTCCACTCAAATAACTCCAATTGCTGGAACTCTCTTAGGGTTCCCAGGCTCACCCACTAACGCGGATGATTTTCCCTGTCTTCCAAACTATTGTGAGGCAGAGTAAAATCACATTTATGCCAACGTGGCGATTCATAACACTTATGCTGGCCTCCGAAGAGTCTCAGTTTGTCTATGACCCACCGCAGCCTAGCAGAAGTAGCGGTCTTAATCGCGTTCATTGTATGGGGGATTATGTTTTATCGAAATCAACAAAATCTAACCCAATGAACAAACTTTTCCGCCTGATTTTGATATTGCTGAGTGCGTTGATTGCGATCGCAATCAACATCAATGGCAGTGCAAGCCAACTCGACTTGGATGATAGGATCGATCGCTTCATCACAAGTCAAATGAAGACTCATCACATTCCTGGTTTGGCACTCGCGATTACTCACAATAACCAAGTGTTGCACGTTAAGGGATACAGTACAGCAAACAACGAGCGACCTGTTACAGCACAGACCCAATTCTTGATTGCTTCGGTGAGCAAATCGTTTACCGCAATTGCAGTGATGCAGCTAGTTGAAGCGGGACAAATTAATCTGGATTCACCCGTGCAAACTTATCTACCAGAATTCACCCTAGCCGCTCCAGCGAGCGCTGCCAAAATTACCATTCGTCATCTCCTCAATCAAGTGAGTGGTTTATCTGACGTAGGCTTTCCTGAGTTGCAGCTTTCTCAAGCAACAACAATTGGCGATCGCATTACTAGCCTTAGTCAAGCACGTCCCGTTGCGTTACCAGGCGCTCAGTTCCACTATTTCAATCCCAATTACGAAGTGTTGGCGCAAGTTGTTGAAGTGGTGAGTCAACAGCCATTCTCAGCCTACTTACAAACGCATATTTTTACACCTCTTCAGATGTCGCGGACGCTCAATGCAACTACAAGTGCTGACGCATTCCAAGGTTCTACCAACATGGCACAAGGACATCTGATGGGATTTGGACTTCCCTTCGCATATCCAGAAATGTCTGGTTATCTGAGCGGCAGTAGCGGGATCATTTCAACCGCAGAGGACATGGCAAATTATCTAATCTTCCAAACCAACAGTGGACAATTTAAACAGACAAAATTGCTTTCCCAAAGTAGTGTGGCGCTGATGCACACTCCACCCAAAACCATCGGTAGTTCCTATGGCATGGGTTGGTTTAAGGGCAGCGAGAACGGGGAACCAGCGATCGAACACAATGGAATTTTGTCTACGTTCTATACGGAGGTTGTGCTGTTGCCGAAGGAAAAGTATGGAATTGCACTACTTTACAACATCAGTGCGTCGCCGTTAATTGCAATGGCATTTCCGCAAATCAAAACTGGACTGATTCAATTACTAAAGGATGAGCAGCCTGCCGCAGGTGGGTTCTCAATAACCTTGTGGGGTATAGCGATCGCACTGTTAATGTTTATAGGTGTAATGCTGGCAATCCGCAGTTTGCTTTACTTACCGCAATGGAGACAGGCGATTCGTAGAACTCCAGGGTGGCGTGTCTGGTTAGGGATTGGCTGCACATTCTTGCCAGCGTTTTTCCTACTCGTATTGCCTTGGATATTCGCCTTGGTGTCCGATCGATTCTTTGGATATGTACTTCTGTTTCGATCTATGCTCGATCTAATGCTTTGGCTGAGTGTGTGTGCGGTTTTGGGCGTAGTAAATGGAATTGCACGTTTGATAGTTCTGGCTCGTTTCAATGGATCAGAGTATTAGAAAAGCAAAATTATCTATTCAATCTCACGTCAATTTCACAATCCAAAATAAATTATTTTATCCCTCTTCTGTCACTTTCGGGATTAAAGAAGTAAGAAATAAGCCCAGATTAAGCAGAAGAATAAAAGGGTGGGAATTGATTCATTGCATCAATTAAATGCTTAAACCCCAGCAGTAAATTAGAATTAGGGGATATTTCCCGCCCAGTATAAATACACCAAAATACAAGGATGGGTTGGATAAATAAACTAAAATTATTCAACGTCTTCTTCCATCCACTTTGTTGATTCCATTCTTGATGATCCGAGAAATTAGCCTAAGTATTATTGGGATTATATTGAGTTATCTCGCAATACGGTTCACTTAAGACCGATCCCCCCTAACCCCCCTTAAAAAGGGGGGGACAAGAAAGCTCTCAAAGTCCCCCTTGCTTTCGGGGGATTTAGGGGGATCTCCGGGGCATAAATAGTGTTGTTAAGTGAACCGTATTGAGTTATATCGCATAGATTTAAGGAGAAAAAATCTGGGGAATTTAAACTAATCATTGTGTAAACACAAAAAATAATTGACCACCACTTTTCAATATCCTGTTTTGAGAGGTTGCTTTTTCAAGACTGGCATCTTCAGAAGCAAGACTAAAATTAGCTAGACCTCCTTTTAGATGTTCGTCTGCACCAAGAGAACTTGTCGAAGCTACTTGACCCCCATTCAAAGTAAGTGCTTCTGTTTCCGAAAGCATTTCTGTCGGTGTTGATGCCACCTCCTCAGGAGCCACCAGCGCCAGCATACCCTCGTAATAAAGAATACTTGCTTTTAGTTGTACAGCTTTCGCCTGTACATCAGCAAGTTCTGACTTCTGCTGGTCAAAATTTGCTCTTTGAGCCATTAGACGTGCTGTTCGCGTAACACAACATCCTGTGGCATAGCTCCTAAAACTCTCTCTGCTTCTGAGAAGATAAAACAACAAAACAAATTAGGGAAGCAAAACATAGAAAAAAATGCAAAACTCAACCTATCTCTAAATGACATAACATACTGCTGCTAGTTCTCAAGAAAAAAAACACCCCCGCAGGGGTGCTGTTGCTTACCAGGTAATATTTCTAGCCAACTGACTCACCTCAAGCGGTTTCATCATCCGCCGGGTCGCCGTAGGGGTCTTCGCTGGCGGGGGTCAGGTTGTCGAAGTCTCCAGCATCCGCTACGTAGGAGTCGGCGGGGTCGCCGTAGGGGTCTTCGCTGGCGGGGGTGAGGTTGCCGAAGTCTCCGGCATCAGCTACGTAGGAATCAGCGGGGTCGCCGTAGGGGTCTTCGCTGGCCGGGCGGGCGTTAGCGAAATCTCCATAGCCGGCGGGGTCGCCGTAGGGGTCTTCGCTGGCGGGGCGGGCGTTGTCGAACTGTCCGGGATTTGGGCGATCGTCATAATTGGCATCAGGATCGACTTCCTCGCTGTCTGGCCCGACGATCGCATCTTTTAACTTCCGCAAAAATCCGTCTACCATGATAAAGTTCCTCTGTTTTATGTGGTGAAAAACTGCTGTTTTAGATTGGGGATACCAGATTTAATTAAAAATCTCCAACAGGCAATCTAAAATTCTTTAATTACTGTGCCGGAACAGGACTTGTAGCTTCCGGCACGCCTGTCAAGTCTCGGCCGGTAGTTTGGTTGTTGTACCCCTTGAAATCGCGGTAACGCTCTGCCTCAGCCTCCGGCACCTTAATTCCTTCAGGCGGGGCCGTTACCCAGTGAGGGCGATTCTGGGCATCGCGGTAGTAGACGCGACCATTTTTAGAAAGGTAATATTTTCCCTGCGGCCCTTGTTCTTGCTTGTTTTGGTGCTGGCGGTAGAGGTAATAAAGGGCTGCTGCTCCCGCTAAAGTAATTCCTACTTTTTGAGTATTGCTCAATCCTTTTTTTGCTTCCGGCGTAGGAGTAGCGCGATTAGTTTGAACTGATCCAGCGCGAGTGTCGTCCACTGGAGGCGGGGGAGTGGAACTTTGCTTAGAACCGCAAGCACTCAAAAACGGAAAGGTCAGCAGCGTTGTCAGCAGCAGAGCCATGAAGCGCGATCTTTTGGGTTCGAGTTTGATTGTGTTCATTACCGCTCCGAATTGTCTGGATTACAGGTAGGGTATGTTCTAACGAGGTTGAGGAACCTGGGCTGCTGCCAACCGTTGTGTAAGTAAATGAATTACTCAAAGCAATTTGTTTGACACAAAAGTAGTTGCTGAGAACTTATCAACAGCGCAGGTATGATATTACCTTTCTATTCAATCATCCTCAAATCTGTCTAAGATTGGCTCATTCCAGGGATATAAATAAAGTTTATTTTATTTCAGTCTGGAGGTATATGCAAAGGCGCAGCCTCGGGTAAAAATAAAGTTTTTTTGTGGACGGCTGAAAGCGAAGTGAAGCAGAGAAGGGGGCGCAGGGCGAAACTCACTCTCAGCCATCGCAAGGGAAACAAGGCGGGATTTATCAATTCAGGGCTGTTTAATTGCACCCGAGTGATTGTCTGAGCTAGCGGCAATTTTGTTGTAAAAATTCAGGAGATGCCGATCGCACTGCTGTATTAATAATTAACCGATAGAGAAAGCCGCCGAAGCTTTGCGGATATTTATGCAATTAAAAAATTTAGTTACTGCTGGATTGTCGATCGCCCTTTTATTCGCTGCCACCAAATACATACCTGATTTAAACCAGCAAAACCAAGTCAAGCAATTGCTAGAGACCAAACAGTGTCCCGAATGCAATCTCAGCAATGTCAACTTAAAGGGAATGGACTTGCAAGGATTTAACTTGCAGGGAGCCAACCTAGAAGGTGCTAACTTATCAGGAGCAAAATTGGCGAATGCCAACCTCAAAAATGCCAACTTGAATAAAGCCAACCTGACAGGATCTGATTTAGGCTGTAGCGGCATAAGCTTCAATGTTGATACTAATGGTCAAGCAGCTAATAGGGATTTTAAAGTCAGTGCTGTTCCCGAAAAAAATAACCCAGAAAATGCAGTGGTTGGTTTCAACATGAAATCAACAGATCGAGGAACCACAATGCGTTTCAACCTCCCAGGCTGCGCCGATTTCGAGAATGCTAAATTGCAGGAGACTAAAATGCCCGATGGCAGCATTCACCCTTAATTACAGCACATTAGTTCAGTTCGATCGTTCGGAATGCGAGTCCTTTGGCTGGGGTGAAGAAGGACTAAAGTCCTCACTACGAACCAAGATTTAATTGTTAACCTTTGTTGAGTCCAAACAAAAAACCGCCGCCTGTTATTCAGGGGGCGGTTTTTTTAACCAATTAACTGCTGCCTAAAATTAGTGAGCAGAACCGTTACCGTGATACTTGTCACTATCGTAGAATCCGTTTTTTGTGCCGAAGAACAAACAGCAAACGGTAAAAACTCCTGTCAACACTGCTAAAACTAACTTAACGTCCATAATTGACTGTCTCCTGTTGAATGAGTGCAAATACTCAGATTGTAGAATCTTTTTGGCTGGCGCGGCCATCTACCAGCGTAGCGCCTGATTTGCTGGGCTGTACTCTGGTGCGGCAGTTTCCCGACGGGGAGACGATTCGGGGAATGATTGTGGAAACAGAAGCTTATGCGCCGGGAGATCCTGCTTGTCACGCTTACCGACAACGCACTCTTCGCAATCAGGCGATGTTTGGGGCTGCGGGTATCAGCTACGTTTACTTAATTTACGGGATGTATCACTGTTTTAACGTGGTGACGGATGCAGAGGGGGTTGCTAGTGCTGTGCTGATTCGAGCTTTGCAGCTAGATGCGCCTCCGAAAGGGTTGGCTGGAATTCCCGAAAAAAAGCAGTTGCGCCTCGCCGCCGGGCCTGGGAAGCTGTGTAAGGTGCTGGAGATCGATCGAACTTTCAGCGGTTTTCCCTTAGATGCCAGCCAACCGCTGCGGTTGGAACACCGGAGCGAGCAATTTCAGCAAGCCGTGGAGGAAGGTACAATAAATTTTGTGCAAACTACGCGGATCGGGATTACTAAAGGGATTGATTTGCCTTGGCGTTGGTATATGGGGAACTGTACGGCAGTGTCACAACTCTAGTAATCTCAAAGGTGTCAGTGTAAATTTTATCGCTTATCTTCGTGAAATTATGGCTTACTCTTCTGAAAACCCGATCGTACAACTCAAAAAATGTCTGATGCTAGCTCAGGATGTTGGGAGTCACGCCGAAGCGAACCGCGCCTTCGAGCAATTGTGCGCGATTATAGATGCTGAAAATCCGATGGCGGCGCAACTTTTGGAGATGCTGTGGGAAGACACGATTCTGGCCAGGCGATCGGCTTTATTTTGGCAGCAAATGAGCGATGTTGAGAAAGATATGGCTAATAGAATGATGGAAAATATGACGCAGATGCGGCAAAATTATTTGCGGTTGATGCAAGAAATGTAGGAATTGGGTAACTGGTAATTGGTAATTGGTAATTGCCGGACTTTGCCAACAGGTGTATGGTGCGTCAGCGCTAATATTTGACACTGCTAAAACAGTTTTTTTCTGACGCACCCTACCATAAATCCTGCTAGGTGTAGGGTGCGTCAGCGCAGATATTTGACACTGCTAAAACAGTTTTTTTCTGACGCACCTTACCATCAATTCTGCTAGGTGTAGGGTGCGTCAGCGCAGATATTTGACACTGCTAAAACAGTTTTTTTCTGACGCACCTTACCATCAATTCTTCTATTTCATCAAAGCAGCGCCGCGGTTGTAAAGTTCCCGGGCGTAATCAGTCCAAGTTCCCTGTCCCCAATAGCGGAAACAGCTTGTTTGCAGCAGCAAATTGTAAAGCAAAGCTTGCTGGTATTCAAACTGCTTGGTAACAGAAGCATCTTGCTGTACCAGCCGATCGTACTTTTGGTGAAATGCGGCGCTGAGTTGATTCATGGGTTCTAAGACGTTTTCGTAGCCTTTCACCCAACTCAAATCGTTAGTCCAAGAAGCACCATCCATGTGAAAATTGTGGTCTGTTTGCTTAATTTGGCCGATCGCACTTTCCACTTTTTCCGGCGTAGCACTATCTGGATCGACTTGCTGCCAAATTTTGTGCTGATTAATCCCCTGACAAACAGGATAATCATCAGGATTAACACCCGCCGCCTCAATTATCTCCAAATATTCAGTGCCATTTAAACCGACTACACCGGATTTTCCGCCACCTTGTTCGCGGTTTTCGTGCCAAGCTTTAACAAAGGCGCTGGGAAATTCATTCATCATCACGCCGCCATTTTCGCCATCAGCAATTTGAGTCACCAAAGAAGGAACCATAACATTGCCAATTTGCTGTTTATTGCGGCCTTTCGCTTCGTAATAAGGCTGCATTTGACCGACCAATTTTGTATCGGAACCTTGGGTTTTAATCAAAGCCGTGATACTGATTGTTTCACCACGAGAATTGCGGGCAACTAAACGATTAGGAATGTATTTTTGGTCTTGCGACAATCCCGAACCGTCGAGAGTTTCCACAGAATGTTCTTGCACCATCAGCCAGCGATAGCCGCATTCTTTCAAAGCTTTGATGTATTCGTAAAGTGTATCGGGATGATTGGGGAAGTGCATCTCTGGAGGCGAAAAACCTTTAACTCGCTTCAAGGCATCCAAGCCAAAAATTGCCGCGAAATGATGTTGCCATGCTTGAATTTGCAGTTTAATGTCGGGAATGGGAGTTGAGGGAATGACGGCGTGACTCCACATTGTCCCCAGCCATTCTACGTGGGGTTGATATTGAGGTTCGCAGGTAATTCGTTTGAGATTGTTGAGGACATCATCGCGTCCCATTTGGCGCAATCCCCACAATAAATTACCCGAATAGTCGAGCATGATTCGCGGGTTGCAGCCTTCGGAAATCAATTGGGGAATGAATTCGCCCATGCGGGAATAGCACCAAGCAAAGACTCCGGCATTGTGGTTGTCTCCTTGGTTGGGATTTTCAAACATATTCTGGAGATTGCAGATTAGTTCGCCGTTTGCACCTGCTGGAATTGTTGGCTGGTGCATATGCAGGGCGCAGGCAAATCCGGCTTGAATGTTTTCGAGGCGCAGATTTGTCCTAGGTAAAAAGACTGGTTCGTTCGTATTTGCTGCGGCACTGATTTCTGCTTCGGAACCGCAAATGTTGGGCAATCCCGATTGGATTTCTTCTAAAACGGGTGGATTGGGGGATGGTGCGATCGCAGACATAAGTTTTTCTCGCATAATTGTAGAGCGGCATTGTCTGCTATTCCTAAGATAGCTAGATGATTTAACAGTAGCAGAGTCGTGCAAAATCTGGGATGTATCGCAATCCTATTTCATTTGTGAATGAGATTGATTTAACTAAGGATCGCAAATTAAATAATTTACACAAGTTTGTGGGATGGGCGTCCCGCCCGTTCTTTATGGACGGGCGGGACGCCCATCCCACAAGAATAATAAAGATTGTAAGTTATTTAATTCTCATTCCTAAGTGCTTGCATAGCGCAGAGGAAGTGAAGACAGATCAAGAGAGTAGTTGTAGAAGGTTACAGGGAATTGTGCGATCGATCTTCGCAACAAGACTATACAAACGGCGAGTTGCCTCTTTCCTCAGCAGGACACGGCAGTGCCCTGTCCTGCTGCTGTATTTTAAAGTACACGGCAGTGCCGTGTCCCTACCTGTATTTTAAGTATTTTCCCTGTATTCCCAATGGCCGGCTTGCTTATCTGCCGAGAAATCATATACTTTGTCAAGTTAAGAAAATATTTTTTTGATTCATCCAGGAGCAAGCAAAAAAAATGTACATCGTACAAATTGCCTCGGAGTGCGCCCCCGTCATCAAAGCAGGGGGTTTGGGGGACGTAGTTTATGGTTTGAGTCGGGAGTTGCAGAATTCCGGCCACGCCGTCGAGATTATTCTGCCCAAATACGACTGCATGAGGTACGACCACATTTGGGGGCTGCACGATGCCTATCGGGACTTAGCGGTGCCCTGGTACGGCGGCGAAATCCTATGCGATGTCTACTGCGGCTGGGCTCACGGGGTGTTGTGTTTTTTCATAGAACCTCGATCGCAAGATAACTTTTTTAACCGCGGCTGTTATTACGGTTGCAATGATGACAATATGCGGTTTGCATTTTTCAGCAAAGCTGCTTTAGAATTTTTGCTCAGAAGTAACAAGCGCCCGGATGTGATTCACTGTCACGATTGGCAAACTGGTTTGGTTCCAGTCATGCTGTTTGAAATTTACAAATACAATTGGATGGAAAATCAGCGAGTCTGCTATACCATTCACAATTTCAAACATCAAGGCATGGGCGGCAGCGAGGTTTTGCAAGCAACGGGTTTGAATCGAGATGATTATTATTTTCAGTACGATCGCCTCCAAGACAACTTTAACCCTTTTGCCATCAACTTTATGAAAGGGGGCATTGTGTACTCGAACTTTGTCACCACGGTTTCGCCGCACCATGCTTGGGAAGCTCACCTGGGCGAGTTCGGCTACGGTTTGGGCCACACTTTGCATATATATCAAGACAAGTTTCGCGGGGTGCTCAACGGCATCGATTACGGTGTGTGGAATCCCGAGAGCGATCGCTATATTCCGCAACACTACACTGCGGAGGATTTGGCAGGAAAAGCCGAAACTAAACAAGCTTTGCGCGATCGGCTTTTCCTGCGCGATGCTGACAAGCCTATTATTACCTTTATCGGTCGTTTGGACGACCAAAAAGGCGTTCATCTCGTCCACCACGCAATTTATTACTCTCTGAGCAAAGGCGCGCAATTCGTGCTTTTGGGTTCGGCGACGGAAGCGGGAATTAACGCACATTTCCAGCACGAAAAACAGTTTTTAAATGACAATCCAGACTGCCATTTGGAACTCGGTTTTAATGAGGAACTGTCGCACTTAATTTACGCGGGTGGGGATATCATTGTGGTTCCGAGCAATTACGAACCCTGCGGGCTGACTCAGATGATCGGGTTGAGGTACGGTACTGTTCCTGTGGTGCGGGGTGTGGGCGGTTTGGTGAATACTGTGTTCGATCGCGATTACGACACCAGCCACACCCCCCAAGAGCGCAACGGCTATGTATTTTACCAAAGCGACTACTGCGCTTTAGAGTCGGCGCTCGATCGCGCGCTCGGATTGTGGTATGACTACCATGACGACTTTGAAAAACTCATGGTTCAAGGCATGAATTGTGACAATTCTTGGAAATATCCAGCCAAAGACTATGTGGAAATTTACGAGCTAATTCGACACAAATAATCAGTAGGGCGCGCACACCAGCAGGTTACTAACTGTAGGGTGCTGGTGGTGTGTGCACCTTACCCGTATGTAGGGTGCAATGAAAAAAAAATATTGCAATATTATCTATTTTTATGAATGTATTTTTGATATCTGTTAGCTCGGTCTATGCCTGGAAGCGGGGTTACTTGGGGCGCAGTTTGGTAATGGCAAATGCCAATTATTTAGAACTGCCTACAGATACGCTGAGTTCTCAGTCTTGGTGGCAAGATGAGGTAAACTATCAAGTAGCAGTGACTCAGGACACGCACATAAAAACTTGTGTTTTTGGAGATTCGATTACTGCGATGCTGGGCAATACTCTGGGTGATAATTCTTTCAATTTTGCGATCGGCGGGATGAGCGCGATTTCTCAGTTGGAACAGCTCAATTTGTTAACTGCTGCTAGAGTAAGGTGCGACCTTGCGATTATTGCTCTGGGTACAAATGATGCTATTTACAGAACTATGGACGGGAAATTTATGAAAAATATGCAGCAAGTAATCGGGATTCTTAAAAATAATCTGGGGGCGAAACAGGTGGTTTTGCTTCCGGCTTTTTACTCGACTGTTGAGGCGAGCCGCGATGTCAGTGTTGCTGCTCCTATTCCGAGAGTTGATAAGTTTAATCAGTTGATTCGTCAAGTTGCGGTTGCTCAAAGTTTATCTGTTGATGACGCAGCCGTGCAGCCGTTATTTGAGGGCAAAGCTTTGAAGGCTAATTTGACTTCGGATGGCGTGCACCTCAATCTCGATGGTAAAAAAATATATCGTGAAGCTTTGTTAAAAATAGTGGCTGATTTCGATCTAAAAAATTAGAGTATATTAAGATTGAAATAATTCCGGTTTTTCAAAAGTTTGGGGCAACAAGCAAGATGCGAGTTCCACGAGAAATAATGCCTATTTTAAAATAAAAAATGTCTGTTTTAAAATAAAAAATGTCTTTTGTGGAACAGGCCAGAAAGCCTGTTGCCGAATATTCGTATAAGATGTTAATTAAAATCAAATAAATCATAAATATGGATTTTCCCAGAGCGCGACAACTGTTTTATCAAGAAATCAATCAGCCGGATGGCTCGATCGATCTGGCGAAAGCTGCGCTGTACTTGGCTTGGGAAGAATACCCGAATTTAGATCCCCAGGAGTATCTCAACGCTCTCGATACGATCGCAGATCGAGTGCGCGATCGCCTGCCGGTACAGAATTATCCGCTGCGGATCATTCAAACGCTCAACCGCTATCTGTACGACGATTTGCAGTTTACGGGGAATGATGCTGATTATTACGATCCCCGCAATAGCTTTTTGAATCAAGTGATCGATCGCCGCACGGGGATTCCGATATCTTTGTCTTTGGTTTATTTGGAGGTTGCTAAGCGCATTGATTTTCCGATGGTGGGAATTGGGATGCCGGGACATTTTTTAATTAGACCGGATTTTGAGGATGCTGGGATTTTTGTTGATGCGTTTAACGGCGGCGAAATATTATTTCCTGACGATTGTCAAGGGAGACTTTCTCAAATTTACGGTCAACCGATGGAGTTGTTGCCGGCTTTTCTCGCCCCGGTAAGTCGCCGGCAGTTGTTGGGGCGAATGCTGGCAAATCTGAAGGCGATTTATTTGCAACAGCGGGATGCTTTGAGGGTACTGGGGGCGATCGAACGGATTTTGCTGCTGTTTCCTGATGCGTTGGAGGAAAGGCGCGATCGCGGAATTCTCTATTATCAACTGGGGCGGTTGGCCGAGGCGCGCCACGATTTGGAAACCTACCTGAGAAATGCTCCGAATGCTGAGGATGCTGCGGCAATTCGCCTATTACTCGAAAGGCTCGATGGGAACTAAACTTAAATTCGCGATTGTTAGCCAAGCCCTCGCAGACGATCGCACACTACAACACGCGAAAGCGACAATCACTAAACTGTTGCCCGACCCTAAAATGTCGCTTTTATAAGTTTTGCAAAGCTATATAAAATGTCACATATCCTAACGTAACATATAAATTATCAATTAACACCTATCTTTTGATGGGTTAAATTTGCTTGACATGACTGTAGAATAACTAGGTCATTTACGGAACTTCTAAGTCCACTTTTCCGACTGATACCTGCAAAGAAGATCGATCGAAACAGTATTTTGACGTAAAGAGGCATAAACTGATGAATTTTAAGTTTCAACAAGGTTATCTCAACGAAATGCGATCGCATTCAGCCCATTTTAGCAAAAAAATGTCAAACTCTTTATCATTAGGTTTGGCACTTTTGCTCTCGACAAGTGCAGTATTGCTGAGCAGTGGCAAAGCCTTTGCATTAGACAATGTTACCGTAAAATACGGTGCTGTTGACGTAACTTTACCGATGAGCGACTTGCAAAGCTTTGCACAAACGGGCAAAGCATCATCTCAACTGCAAAGCGTTTTGAGTCTGGCGAAACAAACTCCCGAATCGGTACGCGAAATATTAACGCGAGAAGTGCCTTTAGATCCCCAATTAGTATCGCGGCTGGCTAATACTTATTTTGGGGAAATTGTTTTCAAACAATTGGGCGAGGTTGCTTATACGCCCGCAACTCGGGCTCAAAGCGCGCCAGCCTTGCGCGATGCTTTAGTCGCAGCTTCCAAAGATGGCAAAGTATCGCTGATTGAAGTGATGCAAAATTACAGTCCTCCGGCTTTAGAAGTTGACGGGAATCAAGCTATGGCTATCTACCAGCGAGTGATTAAAGACCTGCAAGATTTGCAAGCTATGTATCAGAATTCCCCGGCTTTGCAAAGTACGGCAGGTCAAGCTATGAATTCGGCGAGACAAATGATTTGTCAGCCCAATTCCTCGGGAAGTGCGAAGTAAATAACTGAATTTGCTATTAATTGGGAATTGGGAATTGGGAATTGGGAATTGGTGCTTTCTTTTATTATTATATCTGAGTTTTCAGCTCTGACGATTAGCAAT
>NZ_JAUBVZ010000012.1:51856-74145 GCF_036702805.1 Microcoleus sp. A006_D1 | reverse complement strand
GACCAATGACCAATGACCAATGACCAATGACCAATGACCAATGACCAATGACCAATGACCAATGACCAATGACCAATGACCAATTTCCAATTACCAATTTCCAATTTCTTGAGATAATTGCTCGGCTACCCGTTTGAGTCGGCGCAGTTGGTCTTTCATATCTTTTTGTGTCCAAGGGGCTGCAAAGCGATTGAAACCAAATCTAATTAAAGGGTTGGGAATTTGAAATTCAAAGCGGTTAATCAAGAGAGTTCCTTGGATTTGGGGCTGGCATTCCCAGCGATCGCATCCTTTGAAAAATCCGTCAAACCCCCAAACAATTAAACCGGGTTGTCGCTCCAACACCACACTCTCTAAAGTGGGTTGCAAAACGGGAATTTTTATGATAAATAAGCTGCGACTTCCTACAGCAGTATCCCATTCGCCCTCGGGATCGCAGCGCAGCATGGGATTGAGCCATTTGTGCATTAAAGTGCGATCGACTATACAGCGCTCCACCAAGGTAGCAGCAGCGCGAATTTCAACGGATTGCTCGAAAACTTGGCGAATTGACATAAAAACCTGCAACAAGGAGGGTATTACAAAACTTTGCTTACTTTACAGTCCTTTATTTAGTTATACCGTCAATTTTTCCAGAAATTAAAAGATTGACACACTCCTCAATACAGTGTATTATCGCAAAATAACAGTATATATACCGATTATGCAGTTAGTCGAAAGGCACATCATCAAACCAAATCATAGGTTTTATCGAGAAGCCGATCGACTGTCATGGCTGTGCAAAAATCTTTACAACTGCGCTAACTACATCTACCGTCAAAACTTTTTTGCCAGCCAACAAACAAACGCTCTGGCTGTTTATCACGCGCTCAAAACCAGCCCCGATTACAAAGCACTGCCCGCAAAAGTAGCACAAAGCACCCTCGGCTTAGCGCTCAAAGCATGGACTAGCTACCATCTGGGAGTGCGAAACTATCAGGAAGAGCCAACTAAATTTAAAACCGCACCCAAAATCCCCCATTATCAAGGTTCAAGACAGGGAAAAAGAGCAGACGGGCGCTATGTAGTTGTATTTAATTCTCAAGCTGTCAGCAAAAGAGCCTTAAAAAAAGGATATGCTCGTCCCTCTGGCACTAATATTTGGTTGCCCTCAAAAGTCACCTCGATTCTGGAAATCCGGATTGTTCCGAAGGTGGGTTGTTATATTGTCGAGGTCGTCTATGAAAAGTTAGAACAGCCTTTACAAGTTAATCAGAGAGTAGCTGCCATAGATTTAGGATTAAACAATCTGGCAACATTAACATACAGTGTTGCTGGGTTAGTACCGAAAATCCACGACGGACGGGCGCTGAAGTCAACCAACCAATACTGCAATCAGATTTCATCAACCTTGAAATCGTTGCTGCCGGCAGGGCAAAAAACCAGTAAAAAACTCGCCAAATTGTGGCACAAGCGTAACTGTAAAGTGGATTACTACCTCCACACAACGAGTTCCGCAATTATTAAAGAACTCGTCAATCATCAAATTGGCTTGCTGGTTATAGGCTGGGCGCAGGATTTTAAAGATGGGATTAACACTGGCAAAGTTAACCATCAAAATTTTGCCTGCATTCCCCATCGCCGGTTCGTGCAAATGTTGCAGTACAAAGCACAACTTGCGGGAATTAAAGTGGTGTTAGTAGAGGAGAGTTACACATCCATATGTTCTGCTTTGGATTTGGAACCAATTCAAGAAAAATCAGACTACATTGGCAGTAGAGTAAAAAGAGGATTGTTCAGAACTCAAACTGGGCAACTAATCAATGCTGATGTCAACGGTTCTTTGAATATTGGCAGAAAAGCAGTCGGAGATGGGTTTATCCCAAATTCGATAGAGGGTTTTGTAGTTAACCCAGTACGGTTAAAAGCGTACAAACATTAAATTTAGGCGATGTCTAGATTTTGTGGAACTATTCTTAAAGTTTCGTCTTCTCCCAGTCAAAATCTGACGTTAACCTGAGAAAAAAATGAATGAAACTTGGCAAGAAATAACTCAACCGATAGCGGGTCAAATAGCGGTCATGTCCGATGGCTTACGCCCCGCTACGCTACGCATTTTGGCACAAGCCCAGGTAGCCCCGAATCCGCTGGCAGATGCCGAACGCGGAATCAACAATTTTGTTCAGAGTTCAAACATTGAAAATCTAATCTGGGCGATCGGCATCCTGCTCATTGGCTTGATCGTATCAGCCCTCGTCTCATCTATAGTCGGGGGATTGCTCAAGAAAACGACGATCGACAACCGACTGGCTGCTTGGATTACCGGGCGCCCGGAAGGAGCTGGAGCCCCGCAAGTGGAAAAATGGATTTCCGGTGCGGTATTCTGGATCATTTTTATCTTTTTCCTAGTCGCCTTTTTCAACAGGCTGAATCTCACGGCTGTCTCGCAACCGCTGAATACTTTTCTCAATCAAATTGCTGGTGCTTTGCCGAAGTTAGCCAAAGCCCTAATTTTCTTGGGGATTGCTTGGGTGCTGGCGACAGTTGCCAAATTGGCATTATCGCGGGCGATGCGGAGTTTTGGCGTAGACGAGCGCTTGAATCAGCAGGTGGGCACTGCACCGAGCGAGAATCCTTTGCTGCTGAGCGATACTCTGGCGAATGCGCTGTATTGGTTCATTTTTCTGCTGTTTTTGCCGTTGGTTCTCGAATCGCTGGATTTACAGCAGGCTTTGCTACCAGTTAATAATTTGCTGAACCAAATTTTGGCGGCAATTCCGAAAATTCTGGAAGCTTTGCTGATTGGGTTTGTGGGCTGGCTGCTGGCTCAAGTGGTGCAGCGGATTGTCACGAATCTGCTGGCTGCTGCTGGGGCGGACAGTTTGGGCGCTCGGTTTGGCATTTCCCGGAGTTCGGGCGGACAATCGCTGTCGTGGATTATCGGCACAATTGTCTATGTGTTGATTTTGATTCCCACGGCGATCGCAGCTTTGAACGCTTTGGACATCCAGGCGATTTCCTTGCCGGCAATCTCGATGCTGAACACGATTCTGGGCGCGCTTCCCAACATTTTTACAGCAGCGATAATTCTCGCTGTTGCTTACATTTTGGGGCGCTGGATCAGCGATTTGGTGACGAATATCTTGACGGGAATTGGCTTTAACAATGTCTTTTCTTGGTTGGGAATGCAGCCGAAACAGCCGCTGCGACTACCCCCGAGTTCGATCGATCCTGAAGCCACGATTCTTCAGGAACCCGAACTTCCGGCCCGCACGCCTTCGCAATTTGTCGGCATTGTGGTGCAGGTGGGCATCCTCCTGTTTGCTGTGGTGGCGGCTACCGATGTGCTGCGGATTCCAGCGCTGACGGCGATTGTTAGCGGTATTGTGCTGGTTGCAGGTAGGGTTTTATCGGGTTTGGTGGTATTTGCGATCGGCTTGTATTTGGCGAATCTGGCGTTTAGTTTGATTGCTAGTTCTGGAACTCGCCAAGCGCGGCTGTTGGGCCAAACGGCTCGCATCGCGATTATTGCTTTTGTTGGCGCCTTAGCGCTGCAACAGATGGGCATTGGCAGCGATATTGTGAATTTGGCTTTCGGGCTGCTGCTCGGGGCGATCGCAGTTGGGATTGCTCTAGCATTTGGTTTGGGCGGGCGCGAGATTGCGGCCGACGAACTTCGCGGATGGTTAGCGTCGTTTAAACAAGATAAGACGCCGCGTTTGTAAGTCTAATTCGTAAGTGAATAAAAAGGCGTTTGTTTTTGACAAACGCCTTTTTTTGGATAATTTTTATCTAACCTGCTAAGATAAAATCAGCGAGAATTGAGGAGACTTAAACCGTGACAGTTATCACTCAAATCGAAGAAGAAATAGAATATCCCAGCAGCGACGGAGAACCGATGGCGGAAAGCGATATCACCCGGGATTACATGACTTACGGAGTGGAAGCTCTCAAGCTGTACTTTCAAGGGCGATCGGATGTATACGTATCAGCAAATTCTTTCGTATATTACGAAGAAAGAAATAATCAGGCAGTGGTTGCACCAGATGTTTATGTCGTGTTTGGAGTAGCAAAACGGCAAAGAGATAATTATAAAGTATGGAAAGAAAACGGCATAACGCCACAGTTCGTTCTCGAAATAACATCGGAAACAACTAAAGATAAAGACCAAGAAACCAAACCGGAGATTTACAAAAAACTCGGAGTAAGAGAATACTTTCAATATGATCCGTCCGGGGATTATCTGAATCCAATACTGCAAGGAGTACGTTTAGTCAACAACCAGTACGAGCCAATTGAAGCAAATAATATCAGCTTCGATACGCTGTGGCTGTACAGCGAAGTATTGGGACTGGAATTGCACGTAATTTCAGGAGAATTGAGGTTCAAAAATCTTCAAACCGGAGAGTTTCTCAAGACTCACAAGGAAGAGCAACAAGCGCGGCTGTCGGAACAACAAGCGCGGCGGTTGGAACAACAAGCAAGACTGGCAGCCGAGTCAGCTTTTCAACAATCCGAACAAGCGCGGCTGACAACCGAATCAGCATTGCGATCGCTGGTTTCTCAACTGTTAAATTCGGGAATGAATTTAGCGCAAGTTGCTCAAATGATGAATTTACCAATATCAAAGGTGCAGCGATTAATCGGAGAAAATGAATAAATTTATCCCATAACTATCGTGGGGTAGGCGGGGAGCATCTCAGTTTGGGATTTGTAGTGCTGCCGCGAGCGGGGACAGCATTAGACCTCTTGCAAAAATAGCTAGGAATGGGCCGAAGAACCCGTTCCAAAATTTGATTAAAAAGACTTTTGCAAGAGATATCTTATTCCTTCTGCTATTCACAACCTCGGATCGACAGGTTCGCTTTCCATCGCTAAAACTCCGAAAACGCACTCGTGAACTTGTCTCAAAGGAGCGCCCGCCACAAATCTCTCCAATGATTCTACACCGAGAGCAAACTCTCGCAAAGCTAAAGAACGCTTCCCAGAAAGCCCGCGCGATCGCAATTTGTCTAAATGCTCCGGCAAAGAATATTCCAGACCGTAAATAATTCGCAAATACTCTTTACCGCGACATTTAATCGCAGGCTGTACGAGTCCTTTACTATTGTTCACAATAAATTCCATCGGTTTAACCACCATCCCTTCGCCCCCCGCATCGGTCATTTTTTCCCACCATTGAATCCCTGCGGATTGACTGTCAATATCGGCAATTCTAACTACTTTGTATTGAGTAGCTAATAGCAATTCTAGGTCAAAATTACAGATTTCCGCTATCTGTTCCATGTGCCAGCAGTGATTCTGATCGGTGTGAACATTTCCCTCGGTTGCCAAGATGTGGAAAGGCGCTAACTTGAGGTCGGATATGGATTTTACTGGCCAGCAGTAGCGCTGGTAGGCATGAATATAGCGATCGGCTAAATCGGCTCGTTCCCGGTAGCTAGCCAACACAGAATCAACTTCAACTCCCCGCTGTTTCGCCTGTTCTAGGTTTTGAATCGCCTCCGCAAACCCGTGACGAGATGCGGTTCCCACAGCGGCGTATTGTTCTTGCAATAAACCTTGAGCTTTGGCAGACCAAGGCATTAATTCGCAGTCCAAACACACCCAATCAGTTTTAAACTTTTCCCAAAAATTGCTGGCAGAAAGAGCGCGATTGACCCGCGTTAAAAACTCTGTTTCTAAGGTAGAATTGTCGAAAAAATGCCGTCCTGTACGAGTGTAGCAAATACCAATGCTGTTGTTGAGAATCCCAAAGCGCAGTTTAGCCGCCGATTCGTCGCGGCAAACAATTACAACTGCACGGGAACCCATGTGCTTTTCTTCGCACACAACTGTCGATACGCCCTGCTGTTGGTAATAGTTAAATGCTTCGGCTGGATGTTCTAAAAGTCCGGGTTCTTGGGAGGTAGCAGCGGGAGACATGGTGGGTGGTAAGTAAATCAGCCATTTGGGATTGGCGGCAAATCTGCTCATTACTTCCAGGGCGGCGATCGCATTTTCTTCTCGAATTATAATGTTACTTTGCAGGCGAGTTGAAATAATGCGTTTTCCGAGCACGTCGGAAATGTCCAGCACGTCGTCAAACTGCTGTTGGGCGGTGAGATTCGGTGCGTCAAAACTGTCAAGTGGAGTTGAAATTGATTGAAAGGCGATCGGTTTGGCAGGTTCGCAGTAAATCATTGCAGCAGAAACGCTGACAAATTCTCTTTCGGGATACCGCAAAGCTGTTAGTTTGCCACCAAAAACGCAGCCCGTGTCAATATCAACAGTATTGTTCAACCATTCTGTTTCTGGAATCGGGGTGTGTCCGTAAACAACTGCTGCTTGACCTCGATATTCGGCGGCCCAATTGTAGCGAACTGGTAAGCCGAATTCATCGATTTCGCCGGTGGTTTCTCCGTACAATGCGAAATCTCGAACGCGGGTGGATGCGCGTCCCTGAAGTTCTGCTTTCATTCCGGCGTGGGCGACTACTAATTTGCCGCCGTCGAGGACGTAATGCCCGATTAAACTATCTAGAAATTGCTTAATTTCTGCGATCGCAGACTCGCGCGATTCATCGGGTAAATCTGCAATTTCTGCTAAGGTTTGTTCGAGTCCGTGGTTGATTTTGACATTTTTGCCGCTGAGTTTTCGCAATAATTTGATGTCGTGATTTCCGGGGACGCACAAAGCGGTTGATGCGACTACCATGTTTCGCACGAGTTTGAGGGTGTCGAGAATGCGCGGGCCTCGATCGACCAAATCGCCCAAAAACACGGCTTTACGCCCTTCTGGGTGCGCGTAGAGGGGATAATCCCAAAAGCCTGATGCGCTGGATTGTCCGACAATTTGATAGCCCAACTGTTGCAGCAATTGTGACAATTCGCCGCAGCATCCGTGAACGTCGCCGATGATGTCAAAGGGGCCTGTGTCCTGTTTGCGGTTGTTCCACAGCGGTTGTCTCTCGATTTGGGCTGCTGCGATGTCTTCTGGGGAACGGAGGATGTGAACGTAGCGGAAGCCTTCGCGATCGAGATTGCGGAGCGATCGCCTTAAACTTTGAACGTGCCGGCGAATTACATGATTCCCGAAATTGCGGTTTGGACGTTGTTGATTGCGATCGGCGCATAATTTCTCTGGCAAATCTAGCACAATTGCTACTAAAAAGCAATGATATTTTCGAGCTAATTCTAATAAAGGCTTGCGGCTTTCCGGCTGAACGTTCGTAGCATCAATCACAGTTAATTTACCCGCAGCCAGACGTTTAGCAGCGATTAAATGCAGCACTTCAAAAGCATCAGCGGTGGCCGCTTGATTGTTTTCGTCGTCGGAAACCAGACCGCGGCAGTAATCCGATGAAATGATTTCTGTCGGTTGGAAATGCTGGCGCGCAAAGGTGGATTTGCCGGAACCCGATGCACCGATGAGCAGGACTAAAGATAGTTCGGGAATCGTAATTTTCATAGTTTAATAATTGTAATTTATCTTACTCATTTATCTGCGTTTATCTGTGTTTATCTGCCTTAAATCTGCGGTTTGTGTATCAATCAAAGACTTATGCAATCTTGTCTATTAATCAAGCAGGACATCATCATGTTGCTCTGCCATTTTTGCGAACGCTTCATCCCAACCTGCTCGCGGTTTTGGCGCTGCACGAATGGTAAATATTGCCATTTGCGTAGGCGAACCCACTTCTAAATCCTCCGATCCGATCGCACGCAAATCTACCCCAAAACCAAACCGTTCAGCAACCCCATGCGCCCAAGCCTGAAACTCCGCGCGCGTCCATTCAAAACGGTGATCGCGGTGGCGAAATTTGCCCGCAGGCAAGTTTTCAAACCGAACATTGTACTCAACGTTGGGAGTTGTGACGATCGCAATTTTCGGCCGGATAAACTCAAACAAAACCCGCTCAAAAGCAGCCAACCGTTCTAAATCAAGGTGTTCGATGACTTCAATTACCGTTGCTGCGTCAAAATCCGTCAAGCGACTGTCGCGATAAATCAGGGAACTTTGGATCAATTGTAAGCGAGATTGCTGTGCGGGAGAAAAGCGATCGACTTGCAACCTTTCCTTGGCAATTTCCAAAGCCCGAAAGGACACATCGACTCCGGTAATTTTGGCGATCGCACTTTCTTTTAACAGCAATCGCAGCAGTTTTCCCTCACCGCAGCCCAAATCTACCACTCGCTTAGCGCCGCTGCCTTTTAAAACCTCCATCACAGCTTCTAAACGCTGTTCGTTGAGGCTAATTCGCTGTTCTAAAACTTCCTCTTCTTGCTGGTGAGAAACTTCTACTTTTTCGGGATCAATATAATCTTCTTCTGCTAATTGTGCCACAGCAAGGCGCGTCAAGTGGCGCTGGCGTTTCAAATAGCGATCGGCAATTTTTTCGCGGGCGGGATGCGCGTTCAACCAACCTTCGCCGTGACGCAATAACTTATCGATTTCATCATCGCCCACCCAATAATGTTTATCGTCATCCAACACAGGAATTAGCACGTAGAGATGGCTCAACAAATCCGCCAAACGCACTGTATTTTGCAGTTCCACAGCAAAGTAAGGACTCGCGCCCCACTCGGGAAATTGCTCGTCAAGAATCAGGGGTTTTGCTGTGACTTGATAGCCCAGTGGCTCAAACATTTGCCGCAGGAACTTCTCGCCCCCGCGACAGGGCAAAACCGACAGATTAACTGTCAAAGGAATGGGGGTTTCTGCGAGTTCTGGGCGGTCTTTGCAGCGACCGGATAGAGCTGTACTAAAGACTTTGGCGAGGGCGACAGACAGAAACGAAGAGGCAACGTAGGGGCGATCGTTCACGTATTGTTCGAGAGGGCGATCGCCCGATTTCGACTTTCCCCGCACCAAACCAACCGGATCGACATCTAACAGCAAAGCCGCCGTGCACCTTTCTGCATTTGCTTCAGGATAAAACACGCTGGCTTGTCCGAAAGTCATGGGGAAGCATTGAAGGCGATCGGGATGTTTGTGCAGCAAATAGCCCAAATCAGTAGCAGGGACGCGAGTTGTAGAGATGGTTAATAACATATAATTAGTAATTGGTAATTAGTTTGTGAATCACAAAGAAACCTGGTTTTTTACGAGAAATATTGATTAGACTTCTTACAAAAATAGCTAGGAACAGGCATCTTGCCTGTTCCACAAGAATATTTTTTTTATGTGGAACGGGCATCTTGCCTGTTCCAAAATTTAATTAAAAGGACTTTTGCAAGATATCTATTCTCTACCGTGAGTTGAAACAACCCGGTTTCTTTGCTTGGGTACGCAATTTCTATAGGGGTGGGTTTATCTAAATTGTTGGCAATAGTTAGATCTAGTTGGTGAACCCGCCCCTCAGGGGGCTAAGCCAACCAAGAGGAGCGCACAAACCCTGTTATTGTTTCTCTAAAAGCGCGTTATTCAACATTGTCTGAAAAAGCGTATCCAGAGAAGTACCAGACGCTTTTACCATCGCAGAAATTACACTTGTCCGAGCAAAAGAACAATATAACCCTGCTTCCAAAAGCCAAGGCTTCCCGCTAGGATCGATGCGGAAATCAAACAGACTATAATGCCGACAGCCCAAAGCTACATGACATTTTTTAGCAGCCTCCCAAACCCTCTCTGTAATCGGGTCACTAGGATCGACTATCCACGATTTGCTATTATCCTTAGCAACCATAGTTAAGTCACCACTATCATCTCGTTTGAGCTTATCTTCATAACTCCGAATCGGCCGTTCATCCTTGTCCATAAGATACTCTTCCAGCGGTAAGCACACAAGCTCACCATCCTGAACAATAATGCCGCATCTGACTTCTCTGCCGAGTTCAATAAATGACTCTACCAATACCTCGTCTGAATAACCAAATGCTGTCTTCAAAGCAGAGTCATAATCAGAGGGATTTTTTACCAAAACTACCCCCAAAGAATTATCTGCATCCACAGGCTTGAGCACCGCTGGAGTAGCAATTGTGGGAGTATCTCCCGCGCGAAGCAATTCTCCTTCGGGCACACTTACGCCTGCTGCCGCCACAACCGCTTTTGCTTTCGCTTTGTTAGCAGTCAGCGCCATCAGATATGGAGTATTTCCGACGTAGGGAATGTTCAACAAATCAAACAAACCTCGATAGTATGTCATGCCTGGAACGCAAAACATCTGTGGTAACATTACATCAATCTTGAGTGCTGTCAGAACCTGAACGGCTTCAGCTAAGGACATCGGATTGGCTTGGGCGAGATCCTCGCGACTCAGAGATGTCGGAAAGCGCCATTGGCAATCTGGCGAAACGTAGGCAATATGAAATTCATAGAGTGCTGCATTGGCGGTGAATTCCAGACAATTTTCGGCATAAAGCCGCGATAAATCGCCGTAAAACTCGTCAACAGCAGACCCCACCAAATGCAAAACACGCAATACCGACATAATTAATCTCCCGCCAATTCGACAAGCTTACCAATATTAAAGTCAATCCGAATCCAGCCTTTTAACTGCCGTAAATTTCCTAGCAACAGGCATGGTATATGTGCATGATGAACCATCAAAAACGGCAGTGGATCAGACCAGTCAAAAATGGCATCTTTGCCACCAGCAATGATTTGCAACCTGCGCCAAACCTCAACAGGCGACCACAAATGCGTCACCAATCGCCAAATTTCATGGTAAATCCAATAGGTGGGACGACTTGATTCCAGTGGTTGGATGACATTAGACAAAGGCTCAGTTTCTAAATAAGCTTTTGCCACATCAGGATTGTTGTAAAACATGGTAATGGCTGAATGAGTGCGAGGGTTGCACTCGATCGCATAAATGCGTCCATCATCATTGGCTTGAATGAAATCAAAGGAAACTTGCCCAGTTAAATTCAAACCACCCACAAACCGTCTCACCCATGCTTCGATTTCTGGATGATCTACCATTTCATAATTAATCTGAAATGCTGACGACTTGCAGCAACAATGCAGCCGCAGTTCCCCATCGCGGACAGTGCTGTGGGTGCAGTATTCTTGTCCCGGAATAAAGGCTTGCATAATCCAAGGATTACGTTCAGAAATCGGCAAATCTTTGACAAATGCGGCTGTCTCTGCTGGTGTATTGCATGGTAGTTTAGTCAAGTCTAATCGGCGCACCGAGTCGTAGGGAATACTCTTAATAATGTATTTGCGCTCTTGTTTAGAAAAATCAAAATCTACCACCTGCTGCGGCTGGGTGATGCAGTAAGACTCAGGTACAGAAAGACCTAATGATGTTGCGACTGCGGAAAATTGAGATTTATCATCTAATTGCTGAACCATTTCTGGCTCGACGTGCATGATTTCGCAATGAGGCGAAAGTGCTTGTTTCGCTAAAGCATCGTAATAACTGGCAACTGGACTACAAACGGGTACGTAAACATCTACCCCTTCTTTTTGCACAATTTCTAAGAGTGCATTAATGTAGTCAGGGGATTGAGGATTCGGTACTGTATAAAACTTGTCAACTGCCCAAGAAAATCGATGTCCGGTTAACCAGTATTTGTCTGCTTCGACCAATATTACCCGATGACCGGCCCGATCGAACGATCGAGCTAACTGCAACGCCTTAGTCATCTTCCCACCACTGACCAAAATCGTTTTGGGATTGGCGGCGACTGTCCGAGACTGAAACGGTTTAACTAAAATTGCCACCAGCAGGGCGATCGTCGTTAAAGCGACATTCAGCGGCAGCACTAACAGCAGCAGACTGAGAGTTGCGACTGTTTTTAGGGAATTCTGTAGCCACCCGTTACTTGCCATTATTTGACGCTCTGGCTGCATCCCTGCGATCGATATTTTTTGCGTCACGCTTTTCATCTACTACAAAAACAAAACTCGAAAGATGAAAATCCTACACCGTACTATCAAAGTATCGGTGTAGGATTGTCACCTAAACTCGGCGAATTAGCGTGAGTCCATCTCTCACAGGAAGCAGCACCTGCTCGATCCGAGGATCGTCTACAACTGCCTGGTTGAATTTGGCGATCGCCACCCCGTTAGCAGTAGCCTCACCTGATAGATAAGGCTGCCCCTGCATCAAGGTATTGTCTACACAAATCAAAGCGTTAGGTGCTAGCAGATTGGTGTCTAGCAACAAGTTCAAATAGTCTACATATCCAGCCTTGTCGGCATCAATAAAGACCAAATCGAACACATCTCCAGCGGCGGCTAACTCTTTGAGAGTCAACAGCGCCGGTGCAACCTTGACCGAAATTTTGTGGCCGTCGGGAGACTCTTTAAAACATTGCTGAGCAAACTCGGCGACATAGGCATCTACCTCACAGGCAACTACTTCCCCATCATCGGGAAGAGCTTCAGCCATAGCCAGGGCAGAGTAGCCGGTAAACATACCGATTTCTAAGACTCGCTTCGCCCGAGTTAAATGCACAAAAAATTTGAGAGTTTGACCTTCCAGATGCCCGGATAGCATTTCTTGCTCTAACTGCTGTACAGTCTCACTGTCGGAAAACCGCTGGCTCCAATTTTCTGATTGGGTGCGCTTAACCAAGGCTGCCAAAGCCGGAGACTCCGGCGTTGTACAACTATTGATGTAAGGATCTAACCCACTTGCTAACTCACTTGCTTGTCGCAATTGTGACTTCAGGTTTGCATCAACACTATCTAATGCTTCTATCTGCTGTCTGAGATGCTCAAGTTGTGCTGCCAGGATGCCTAGCGGTGTCACAGCTCTAGGGGCTACTGTCACGCTTTTGCCCCTGCTGCGATCGGAGCGCTAGCCGTGTCTAAGGACATATACATATCTTCACCATCTCCACCGCGAGCATAGCCACGACAGATTTCTTTGTGGATTGCCAGGGTTTCATCTAACTCAGATCTTGTCAAATCGTTCATGAAAACACAGCTACCGATCGGCTTGGGAACTGCTGCCCGCACCAAACCATCTCGCGTCCGACTGATAGATTCTGTGGCTTTCCACAACAATTCAGGGGTCAAATGAGGGCTATCAATTGCCAAACCGATGCGGCTCATCAATCCTAAAATGCGATCGCGATCGAGGATCGAAATATAGCCCCGCTGCTGAGCAATAGTTGCCGAGAATGCCATATCAATGTTGACACTATGACCGTGGAACATTGGAATCTCCGGCGTTAATTCCAGAGTAGGACTCCAGGTATGACCGTATGCGATCACTCGATCGAGATCTAGCTCATGCAAGTTAGGCACTTCCAGCCCCAACATCGTGTTAATCGCATCATAAGTAACCTTATGAGCCACTTCCCGGAGTTCAGCAGTACCGTTCAAGTAGCCAAAGTGAGTATGCAAAAGTGCTTCGCCATGCTTTTCCAACAGCTCAAAAATTTCGCTGTTGGCGACGACGGCAATCTTGATCAACTCTGCCATGCCGTTACGCACCTGATCCACAGGCAGCGTTTTCAAGAAGGAGAAGTCTAGAATCACCTTTTGAGAAGCGTGATAAGCACCCAATCGATTCTTTAACTTACCGTGGTTGACGGCGACTTTGATCGCGACACTCGCATCAATCAGCCCAATCAGCGTCGTGGGGACTCGAATATAGTTAGTGCGACGGCGGTAGGTGGAACAGGCAAAGCCAGCCACATCCGTAGTTAAACCACCGCCCACTACCAAAACAGGCTCTTTGCGCACCAGCCCAAAGTCTGCAAACGCATCAATGATCCGCTCAAAACTCCGTATCGTCTTATCTGTCTCTTTGATCGTCACGGGAAAGACTGTCAAGTCAATCTCGTGATGCTTGAAATAAGCCTGCATCTGCTGGCCATACAAACCGTAGACTGTCTTGTCTACGACCATTAAACAGCGCCCAAACTGACGGTAGCTCTCTGCAATTTCAGAGTTCTCTAGTCCAAAGGCTCCATCCACGTATAGCAGGCTGAAGTCGATCTTTTCATATCCCTCAATATGAAAGGCTTTTTCCGTAGCCTTAAAAGTTGCTTGGACGTTACCCATGAGATGTTCCTGATATCTTGACATTACATAACTTAACATTTTTTTTAATCTGGAGCGCGAGAATCAAACTTTTCAGCCGGTTTTTGTCTGTAATTCTACTGAACCCCCAGAGCGCATGGTTTTTCCCTTGAGCCGACGCCGCCCATCAACAGATTATCGAAAACCAACCAGTCCCAGAAACCCGGTTTCTGACGAGAGCTTTCGCCACCCAACCCAGATTATTACTCGTTACCAGGCTCTGCCCGGTAACGCAGATCAGCGAGGCTCTGCCTCGAATTTTGAGCGAAGCTCGCGAGGCAGAGCCTCTGAGCATGGGTTCCCTGGCAGAGCCTGGGAACCAGTTCAAAATGCCCAAAAACCCCTACAACTATCTTGAAAATATCGGCGTTGCATCGGCATTGCATCTGCGGTTTCCCGATCGATCAAAAAATTATCAACTAAGTCTAATCAATGAGATTGCTGTTTTTCCACACTTCCCAAATCCAACTTAGCCCGCAATTCATCCTTGATTCGATTTAAAATAGAATCCTCATCCAAAGAAGACAAAATCTTGCTCACAACAGCCTTCGGCCCATCATCTCCCCAAGAAGCACCATTAGCCAAATAAGCCTTAGTAACTTGACCGATTCCATAGGAAGAAACCCCCGCAATTGCAGCTTGAGTCACAGCCACAGACAAATAAGGCCCTAAAGCCAAACCCCCCGTCGCCGGCGTAGCCAAACCTAACAATCCTTTCAAAGAACTTAAACCAAAATTAGCCAACAATTCGCCCGCAGTAATTCCGCCCATACTAATCGCAATCTTTTGCAGCAATTCCACCGCGCCCGCTTCGGTCATTGCAATGCCGTAAACTTTAGATAGAGTTAATATCATCACCACATCAATTACCGCACCGCTGAGAATATCGATAACAGTAATTGGATTCAGGGCGATCGCCACAGCTTTAGTCATTACCCCATTCCAGATGATACGATTAGCAGCATCATCTCGAATTTCCATTTTTCGCTGCACCAACTGCTCGTTAATATCTCCCGCACAGAGCATCGTATTCAGCGCGACCAAAGATTTGCCTTCGCGGTCTAAAATTTCCAAAATCTTTAATTTTAAATCCTGCACTTGCGGCAAACTGCGCGTCATTTTTACTCCCATACTTCCATCGGGACGGCGCACCGCCTGCGCCGTCAAAGGTGAAGCCGCCGCCATCACAATTTCATCGGGAGATAACAATTCTCTCACGCGATCGTCGCGAATTTTATGATAAATTGCCAGTCTGTCTGCATCGGGATACTGGTCAATTTTATTAAATACTAATAACATCGGTTTTCCAGCTTCCCGCAATTGCGAAAGTGCTTGATATTCCACCTTGGTAATGTCACCAGCTACCACAAATAAAATCAAATCAGCTTGTTTAGCGACGCGGCGGGCTAAAATTTCGCGAGTTTCGCCGTCAACTTCATCTATTCCCGGAGTATCGATTAATTCTACTTGCGACAAACGGTAAATAACTGGCGAAAGTCGTAGCGTAGCGGGGCGTAAGCCATCGGGTAAATCGTCATCAACACCATCTCCGACATCCCACTGGCCAATAGTTGTGGTGCGAGTCACCCCGTGAGTCGGCCCCGTTTCAAACACATTTTGACCGAGTAGCGCGTTCAAAACCGAAGATTTTCCCCTTCCCACCATCCCAAACACAGCGATTTGCACACAAGCGCGCTCTAGCTTGTCTAGCATTGTCTCCAGCCCGCCAATTTCCGGCTCCAGTCCAGTTCGCTCTTGTGGTGTCAAGTCGAGATGTTCTACTATATCTCGCAGAGCATCTTTGGCGCGGCGCAGGTTGAGTTCTGCCTGAATGTCTGCGAAGCTTAATATTGTGTCGTCTAATTCGCGATCGACATTATTGGAAAAATCCGATACTTCAGTCATTGTTACCTGATGTTATAGCTTTGCTTTACTTAAAGTTTTAACCGATATGATGCTATTCTAGCTTTTTCTGTGGGCTTTGTACATTGGGGACGTGGTAATGCTCGTGAGTGTCAACTTAAACCTGACCACCTTTGTCTCTCTCATTTATAGCCGAGGCCAGATCCCCCTAAATCCCCCTTAAGAAGGGGGACTTTGAGTGTTTCCGGTTCCCCCGTTCTTAAGTTCGTTAATAGCCGATCCCAGATCCCCCTAAATCCCCCGGATAGTCGGGGGACTTTGAGTGTTTCCGGTTCCCCCCTTGCTTTCGGGGGGCTAGGGGGGATCTGGCCTCGGCGGCAAACAGAAGTATATGAATAAGTTTGACTTTAACTTGACACCAGTGAGCAATGTTATGCCCCTACAAATGTCATATAAAATCCATTTAATTTACAACAATAATGATTAACCCCAGCAAAATAGCAAGTTATCCATTTTTATTACGTGTAATAATTTTTCTGTTAATCTTAGCAGCAATCTGGCTACCGCTAGCCGCACCAATTTATTTCTTAGTTAAAGATAGCAACCTCGCAACTATTCTGACAATGGGATTGTTGTTTACCGAGTTTTTGTTGCTACTTCCGCGCTGGGGAAAACAGGTTTATGGACAAACGCAATTGCTCAAAAGTTACGGTTTAGTCAATACGCGACAAAACGGTTTTGAGCTTTTGACTGGATTGGCGATCGGGCTTTCGATCACTTTCACCCTATTTTTGGTGCAAGGACTGTGCGGCTTTGTCGCATGGCAAAATTCTCCTAATTTGCCTCGAATCATCGCAGAAGGGCTATTAAGCGCCTTTGGAGTGGGTTTTGCGGAGGAGTTGGTATTCCGGGGTTGGTTGCTGGACGAGTTGCAGCGGGATTACAGTTATCCGATGTCTGTGCGGGCGAATAGTCTGGTGTTTGCGCTATCTCATTTTATCAAATCTGTGGAGGGAATGCTGCGGACTTGGCCTCAGTTTCCGGGGCTGTTGTTGTTGGGTTTGATACTGGTTTTGGCAAAGCGCAGCCGTCAAAATCGACTGGGTTTGTCGATCGGGCTTCATGCAGGTTTAGTCTGGGGATACTATATAATTAACGTCGGAGAGTTAGTGCGATATTCTGGTTCTGTACCGGATTGGGTGACTGGAGTTAATGGCAATCCGTTGGCTGGGGCGATCGGGCTGTTGTTTTTGAGCGTGTTGGCTGTGGGAATGCGGCAGATGTCGGAACAGTCCAAAGGTTTGTAATATATTCGTTAGGTGCGTCGCTATGAGATTGTTGGTATTGAGTTAGGAATTTATCGCAGGCGACACACCCTACAACTTAGCTAACTTAGTTAATTGATAATTATGTTATACTGAATTCATAGAGACGCAAAAACTATGCTCAATGAATCTTCGCGCCTTGTTTACGGTGATGAATTAATTACCGCAACAGAATTGAACCAGCAACCGAATCGAGTTCTAGATTTGGCGATGGATCACCCTGTCACTATCACTCGCAACGACCAGCATTTTGCTTTACTGCGCCGGGAAGAGATGACGCTGTGGGTAAAAGCTGCGACGATTTCTTTGACTGTATTTGAAGTGACAGCCGCTGCTTATCGGCTGCGATTGGGAGAAGCGATTAGTTCAGAAAATCCCTATTATTGGCTGACAGTATTTGACTCAGATGAACTCAGCGAATTGATTGCTGAATTAGAAAAAGCTTACCGACTTGCTGAGTCGGAATCTGGCGCGTGGAATCAGATTGAAATTGTAATTCATGAATGGCATGAAAGCGCTAAAGCAATTGCTAGCCCGGAACTCGCAGCAGCTTTCAGCGATGAAATCGACGAAGTTTTGCTGACACCACCTCAAATAGAAAGCACTACTGAATCGACTCAGGTATGACGCACACTCCACCCACTCCAGACGATTCAGAAAGCGGGGTTTCCTCTGAAGAACTTTCCGCACCTGTACCCGTGCTTTCCGAGTTGGTAATCCCCCCTGAAGAAGCACTTACAGCACCCAGAACATCCCTATCTACTAAAAAAAATGCAGCCGAAATTATCGCGCAATTGCCTGAATCGCCCTGGTTAGTAGTAGCGAAAAACCGACGGGTTAATCGGGATTGGGAAGCTTTATTGTTACGTGCACCTGAGAATGCTCGTCGCTGCTATCAGGATTTATGTACTAGCCCGATGCTGAGAAAACCGAGGAGAGTTTTTCCGTTAAAAGGCAAACTTTATCAAGGTGCGTGGGAATATGAGGTAACAAGTTCAGACAGAGTATTTTATGTACCTGATGAACACAAACGCAAAGTGCTTGTTTATTACGCTGGAACCCATCCTAAATCAGCACCAACTCCTCCGTAAATAAACCAGACTATTTCAACCGATCGCTCTTTGTGCATTTAGACATATACTATGTACATGGATTGACAAGTACGCGCCGTAGCTATCCCGTAGGGAATCGCCATCCCAGCATCCATCACAAATATGAACGTCAACGATAAGCTCAAAACTATTTTAACCCAATTGCGATCGCAATTCGAGATCCTGTACGGCGATCGGCTCACCCAAATGGTACTCTACGGTTCCCAAGCGCGGGGCGACGCACAGCCCGACTCAGATATTGATGTTTTGGTGATTCTCAAAGGGCAAGTCAATCCTGGCGAAGAAATCAAAAGAACCAGCTATATTCGGGCAGATTTATGTCTACAAAATGATGAAGTGATTAGCTGTTTATTTATGGACGAAAATCGGTTCATGCACTACAACGGGCCTTTGTTGAGGAACATTCGTAAAGAAGGAATAGCTTTATGAAACCTGAACAATTAGACTTGATTCTGAAAGCTCGTGAAAGCATCTCAGCAGCAAGATTATTGCTAGATAATGGCTTTTCTGGCTATGCGGCTGCTCGCGCTTATTATGCTATGTTTTATATTGCTGAGGCATTTTTAGATGGTGAAGGAATGTCTTTTTCTAAACATTCCGCAGTGATTGGAGCTTTCGGTCGAGAATTTGCCCGTACAGGAAAAGTCCCTGCTGAGTTTCACAGATTTTTGATTGATGCTCAAGATTTACTCTCATAGTGGAGATTACGGGGGAATTGATACTGTCACTGTCGAACAAGCTGCGGAACAAATTAACTATGCCGAACAATTTGTCGGATTAGCTCAAAATCTAATTGGCTCTCTACCGCCACCTTAAAATTGTACTTAAGCCCTAAAGATAGAAAAACCCGGTTTCTTTGTCGGGAGTGCATCCACGAGTGCCAAAAAATAAATCGAGTCACCAGAGGCGATAACGGAAAGGGAAAAAGAAAAAAGAGTAAAGGGAAAAAGAGCAAAAAAGCAAAGGGCTAAGAAGTCCACGCAGTCGCACAAACAACCCGAAAACCGAAGGAGTCGTCGCGAGTGTCCGGCGAAGAGTCGCCACGATACGCAGCGCGGGAATAGGCGGCAGGATTACCCCACGAACCCCCGCGCAGCACACGGTTTTTCCTATCTCCACCACTTTCCCAAGCAATACCATCAGTCGGTGCACCGTTATAATTATCGCGCCAAACATCTTGACACCATTCCCAGACATTCCCGTGCATATCAAAAAGTCCAAAAGTATTAGGCCCAAAACTACCCACAGCAATTGTTTTTACACGATAGGTTCCCTTCGGTGCAGAAGCGTATGGAGAATTCCAGTTATAATTAACTAAATCCGGGGTAACTGTGTCCCCAAAATAAAAAGGTGTCGTCGTTCCTGCACGACAAGCATATTCCCATTCTGCTTCGCTAGGCAATCTATAATTGCGTTTAGTAAGTCGAGATAATCTTGCACAGAATTCTATAGCATCATCCCAAGTTACTTTCTCAACAGGCAAATCATCACCTTTAAATTTAGACGGATTAGCATTAAGATCAATGTTAACTTTTGGTAAACCTACAACAGCACGCCATTGAGTCTGAGTCACCTCATATTTTCCCATCAAAAAAGCAGCGACGTTAACAGTGCGCTGCGGCCATTCAGAGTTCAATCGTTTTGCTTCGGTATCGGGGGAACCCATGACGAAACTGCCGCCAGGAATTGCCATCATCTCTAAAGTAATGCCCTTAGCGATAGTTTCTGTAAAAACCTGTGCTTGACTTTGGCTGCGCTTGGTGATTTCCCCCTTTGAATTCACTGTCACCGTTTCAAATTGAACTGTTTTTAGGAAAGATGATTTGTTCCCCAAACTTTGATGCACAACTGCACCGACCAACCCTAGTCCCGCAAAACCGACTAATTGTAATACAGTTCGCCTTGTCGTGTTAAGTGAATTTGGTAACACCCGACACTCTATAGGCTTCGACTTAAGGAAATTGACAACATAGGCAGCAGCAACATTCGCGGCGTAATCTCGCCACAGATCATTTTTGTTGGGATCAGCCCAATCAGATATTCCCTTCACCATAAGCATTTTAAGAGAATAATCTGCCTGATGAACTGCTAATGCAGTTCCAAAACCTTCCATTTCTACACCTATTAACTTATAACCAAGATTTTGCAACTCTTGCACCGCTATTTTATCTGCCATCACTTTTTCCCCAGATGCCACAACCCCGAAATGTACTTGAGGATTTACTCGTCCACTTTGCTGATCCGGTCGAGGAATTATTCGATTATCTAACACCCATTTTTTATTTTTATTTTGAAAATGACTAGATTTCTGAATCATCTCATGTGTTGTTGGTAGACCTTTAACACGACGTTCTGTGCCCGAAATGGTAAGTTTTGCCAATTCATATCCTACAATTTCATCGGGAATAATTAAATCTCCTAAAAATCGCTCTGAAGCCTCAAAACCTGCCATTATTCCAGTAAGAATAATCGCAGTAGGTTTCCAGTCATTAATTGCTTGTGTTACAGCAGTTGCGGCTTGGACATTTCCCATCCCCCCAAAACAAAGGACAACAACCTGATATCCAGTTTTAGAGTCTTCGTGCTGAAGATAAGCTTGATAAACTATGCGATTGTTGATTCGTACTTCTTGAGGCGATTTCAGATAACGGAGAACGGCATCACACTCAATTGGAAGTGCTGTCACAATTACGATATCAACTACATTATTCGGACTCATTTTTTTGAATTTGATATAATTTTTCCTTTGCTCACTCAGTATTTTACTGATGTAGTAGGCACTGAGGCTTAATCTCTATGATTAACCTAAAAAAAGGCATCACTTGCCCGTAAGGCATTATTTGCCCGCGATTAAGGGACTTACAAAAAATAATATATTATCCTAACACTTACCACCGTGTCTCAGCTAAAATGCTGGGTTGAAAGTTGTAGCGATCGCTGGGACACTCCCTTGCCCCGCACCAGACGATCGCCCACAATGGCACAATGGCAGTAAAAGCGATCGGAGAACAAAATGACTGAAGACCTCATGTTGAAAGTGTGGCTGCTAGAATACGACAAACTCAAAGCCGAGCAAACCCAGCGGATTGGCTTCCGAGACAACCTCCTCTACGTCACCTTGGGTTTGTTCGGTACAATCGTATCCTTTGCAGCTTCCAACTCCGCCAACTACTACGCCTTTCTACTCCTCCCCTGGGCTTCCTTGATTCTCGGCTGGACGTACCTAATCAACGATGAAAAGATAAGTGCGATCGGGCGATATATTCGGCTCACTTTAGTCGAAAAGGTCAAACAAAAGATTGGATACGCAGACGTGGAATCTCTATTTGGCTGGGAAATTGCCCACCGGAGCGATCCTCGGCGTTCGCGCCGCAAGATGGAGCAACTGATTGTTGATGAACTTACCTTCGTCGTGTCAGGAATCATTGCCCTGATGTCGTTTTGGGTCTTAGTACCTGGTGCAGCTTTAGCAATCCACATTATGGGTGGGTTTGAGCTACTCCTGCTCCTGATTTTGGGTTGGGAAATTATCGTCTACGCCGACTTAGCCAAGGGAAGATAAATTAATCAACTTGCGCTCGCTGCAAATGAAAGATCGCACAAAAAGTAATGAGATGCTTAAAATCAGAATCGTTTCCACAATTATACTCTTAGTTAGTGCCTGTTGTTCATCTCCCGCACAAGCACAAAATTCTGCACAACCAAAGCAAAACAACTCTTTAGTTCAAGTCCAGCCAACCCGCGAACAAATCCTCAATGCTTGCGTGCAAAATCGCGCGGAAACTCTGCCAAATCCTTTTACCGATGTGCCATCAAATCACTGGGCTTACAAAGCAGTTTTGACGATGTATTATTGCGGCGCTTACCGAGAAGCAACTGCGCCTGCTTTAATTCAAGAATTGCTGGAATCAACACAAACAAATTGACCATCCCGCATTTCATCGGGGCCAGAAACCGGGTTTTTTACGAAAATACTTGTTGAAAACCATAAATCTCATAAAAACCCGGTTTCTTAGTTCGTAGCGTCAAGGCCAAAGAAACCAGC
>NZ_JAUBVZ010000012.1:0-51756 GCF_036702805.1 Microcoleus sp. A006_D1 | reverse complement strand
TTCGCAATCACAATTTTAGGCGTGTATTATGCACGGGGGCAAGAAACCGGGTTTTTTACGACAATAGTTGTTAAAAACCATAAATCTCGGAAAAAACCCGGTTTCTTAGTTCGTAGCGTCAAGGCCAAAGAAACCAGCTTCGCAATCACAATTTTAGGCGTGTATTATGCACGGGGGCAAGAAACCGGGTTTTTTACGACAATAGTTGTTAAAAATCATAAATCTCGGAAAAAACCCGGTTTCTTAGTTCGTAGCATCAAGGCCAAAGAAACCGGGTTTTTCATAGTTTTAGGGTGTTGCCGTCCAGTCTTTGGTAAAAACCCGGTTTCTGACGATTAAAACTCAGCCCGAACTGTAAACGAATAATCCCCCCCTGGTTCAAGCTGATAATCCCATTTTTCTAGAAAACGGTGCAGCGGTTCCTGAATCAATGCCCTACCCTGAGAAGGCTCAAGAATTAGTGTTTTTTCTTCCCGAAAACGCCACTGAAACTGCCACTCAAAGCCGCCGGCAGTTACTTCACCTTCAATCGTGCCTTTTTGCCAAGATTGACCCGTAACCCGGACGTATGCAGTAGTTTCAGGCAAAGGTCTCGAACTCACCCTTTTGTTTCCGTGTTTGTGGCTGCGATCGTGCGACTATTGTAAAGGCTCATGGATTTTTCTACTCCCTGATGGAGGCTAAGTTCCACAGCTTCTCTAACCAGTTTGAGCACTTTTTCTAATAACTGACTTTCCTCTGAGGAAAATTTTCCTAACACGAAGGAAATCGTATCTTTATCATTTTTAGCAGGATCGCTTTGAGGTTTGCCGATGCCAATCCGCAATCTGGGAAATTTGTCTGTGCCCAAATGAGCAATTGCCGATTTCATGCCGTTGTGCCCGCCCGCTGAACCGGCAAGTCGCATTCTCATTTTCCCGATCGGCAAATCCATATCATCGTATACTACTAATACGGACTGTGGAGGTATTTTGTACCAATCTGTGGCCGCCCGAATCGACTGGCCGGACAAATTCATGTAAGTCAGCGGTTTCAGCAACCGGATTTTCTGTCCCCGCGGCCGATTTCCCTCGCCGAATATGCCTTGAAATTTGCGGTTTTCCGACAATGAAATCTGCCAAGCTTTCGCCAAAGCATCTACTGCATTAAAGCCGATGTTGTGTCGCGTGCGATCGTACTTTGGTTCTGGATTCCCCAAACCCACAATTAGCTGGGGAATCACTAACTCCGCTGGAGTTTCCGACTTCTGAGTGTTGTTCATTTAACTATCTGCGGTATCTTCCTTAGCAGCCGCGAGTTTTTCTGGTTCCGGCTTGTTGGCGACTGCTTCTTCTAACTGCTTAGCTTCCCGCGTAAACTCCGACTCAAAATCCCGCGAAGCATCCTGAAAACCCCGAAGTGCTTTCCCGAAACTCCGACCAATTTCTGGTAATTTTTTCGGGCCGAATACCAACAGGGCGATGGTAAAAATTACTGCCATTTCCGGCAAACCAATGCCAAAAATATTCATTTATTTTCTCCTGCAATTTGTTTAATTAGTTAGCATTTAATTACGAGGCACTAACGGGAAAGGGCAAGGGAAAATGGGAAAACTTAGCTTTTACCATTTCTCCTCTACCCTCAGCTTTTACTGTTAGTCTTAATTTTCGCTGCTCAATTTTTAGCGGCCGAGACTCGACCAATCGACATCCACATTCTCTAGAATCAGGGAAGAGTTGTAGATTTGCAAAATAATCAACAAGAACACGAAAAACAGTCCGATGAAAACGCTCATCAATAGGGTGGTTCCCCAACCTGGGGCTACCTTGCCGTATTCTGAGTTAAGGGGTTTGAGTATATCTCCTAACCAAGTCCGTTGTGCCATAAATAACCTGCAATGAATCTCTACAGAAAAGTTTGACATATTTTCACCCCTAATTGCGATCGCAATTTCTCAGAAATGCGGCAGGGGGACTGGGAGAAGCGGAAGTGGGGCTCGCTGCTGCCATACCGTACTGCGCCTAAAATTACTAGATTTTCCGACAAAATGTGATTTTTTGTAATATTATGGGGTTGAGCACTCATCATAAATCAAAAATATGGAACCAGCAGCAGTTCTTGGTATTTCTCTCGGTATGTGTCTGGTGGCAATGACTGGCTTCTCGATTTACACGGCTTTTGGCCCTCCCGCTAAGGAATTGAGAGATCCTTTTGAAGAACACGAAGATTAAAGAAGTTCGGCAACGAGCACGCGATCGGGAGGTAACGGATGGATGGAAGTTCGGCAACGGATTTTTTAACGGATGTAACGGATGGAATGAGGTTCGGCAACGAGCACGCGATCGGGATGTAACGGATGGATGGAAGTTCGGCAACGAGCACGCGATCGGGATGTAACGGATGGATGGAATAGGGAAGAAGGGAGATTTTTACAGTTTTCCTCTTCTCCCAATTCTCTCCCTCTCCCAATTCTCTGCGTAGATATTATTTTACCCCGATGCGATCGAACTTCTGTGCTGCGATCGACCGTTCGCCGCCAGTCAATGCTATATTCTTCAGGAATACAGTAAGTCTATATTTGAAAAATCTATCTTCCAGTTAAAGTAAAAATAATCAAGTTTCACGCAAAAGCATCATGGGCAATACCTTTGGGCATCTATTTCGGATATCGACATTTGGGGAATCTCACGGCGGTGGTGTCGGAGTAGTAATTGATGGTTGTCCTCCCCTGGTGTCGATCGACGCATCGGAAATTCAAGCGGAACTCGATCGCCGCCGCCCCGGACAAAGCAAAATTACCACCCCCCGCAAAGAAGCAGATACCTGCGAAATTCTGTCGGGGGTGTTTGAAGGCAAAACCTTGGGAACTCCGATCGCAATTTTAGTCCGCAATCAAGACACTCGCCCCCAAGATTACGGCGAAATGGCCACAACTTACCGCCCTTCCCACGCTGATGCTACCTACGATGCTAAGTACGGAATTCGTAACTGGCAAGGCGGAGGTCGAAGTTCGGCGAGAGAAACTATTGGTAGAGTAGCAGCAGGGGCGATCGCCAAAAAAATTCTCTTCCAAGCAGCAGGAGTCGAAATAGTCGGCTACGTTAAACGTATCAAAGACTTAGAATGCGTCGCCGACCCAGACACTGTTACCTTAGAACAAGTAGAAAGCAACATCGTCCGCTGTCCAGATGCCGAATGCGCCGAAAAAATGATTGAACTGATCGAAAAAGTTCGCGACAGTGGAGATTCGATCGGCGGTGTAGTCGAATGCGTCGCCCGCAACGTACCCAAAGGCTTAGGAATGCCCGTATTCGACAAACTCGAAGCCGATTTGGCCAAAGCGATCATGTCCTTACCCGCCAGCAAAGGCTTTGAAATTGGTTCGGGCTTTGCCGGGACTCTGCTTTTGGGCAGCGAACACAATGATGAATACTATACTGATGAACAAGGAGAAATTCGCACAGTAACGAATCGCTCCGGTGGAATTCAGGGTGGCATTGCTAACGGTGAAAATATCATTCTGCGGGCGGCTTTCAAGCCAACTGCGACAATTCGGCAGCAGCAGCGTACAGTTACCCGAGAGGGCGAAGCAACGCTGCTAGCGGCCAAAGGACGGCACGATGCTTGCGTTTTGCCAAGAGCTGTGCCAATGGTGGAAGCAATGGTAGCTTTAGTGTTGTGCGACCATCTGCTGCGCCATCACGGACAATGTGGAACCTTAAAGTCTGAATTTTAAAATGGAAATCAGCTTGTCCTCTGTAATGGAAAATCCCGTTGATTGCCCTCAACCCTCCGAAGCAATAACAGGTATAGATGATTTTGTAGTGCAGTTCTGGGGGGTGCGGGGCAGTGTTCCGACACCCGGACAGGAAACGGTTCGCTACGGCGGCAACACTTCTTGTTTGGAAATGCGAGTCGGTGGAAAACGCTTGATTTTTGACGGCGGAACTGGTTTGCGGATGCTGGGTGACCAGTTGCTGGAAGAAATGCCCGTGCAAGCTTATATGTTTTTTACTCACTATCACTGGGATCACATTCAAGGGTTCCCGCTGTTCGCCCCAGCTTTTATCCGCGGCAATAGCTTTGATATTTATGGGGCGATTCCGCCGGATGGAGATTGTCTGAAAAGGCACTTTGTGGAACGGGTGCTGCACTCGAATTCGCCTGTGCCGCTGATGGGTTTGCAGGCAGATTTGAATTTCTATGAGCTCAATCACAACCAGACGATGATGCTGGACGATATTGAGATCAGGACTGGTTCTCTGAATCACCCGAATACTGCTATGGGATATCGGGTGACTTGGCAAGACCGATCTGTTGTTTACTGTTCGGATACGGAACATTTTCCCGATCGACTAGATGAGAATATTTATAATCTAGCCCTCGATGCTGATGTGCTGATCTACGATGCGATGTACACCGACGAGGAATATCACAACCCCAAATCTCCGAAGGTGGGTTGGGGACACTCGACTTGGCAGGAAGCGGTGAAAATAGCTAAGGAGGCCCGGGTGAAACGAGTGGTGATTTTTCACCACGATCCGGCTCACACTGACGATTTTCTCGATCGCATCGCCGAAGACGTGCAAATCGCCTTTCCCAAGGCAGTTATGGCCCGCGAGGGTCTTATTTTGCCGATCGGCTTCTGAATATTGACCGTCAACGGTCGATCGATCGTACCTTTGTCAAACCATCATTTGATGTGGAGCAGGTCTCGCGGCCTGCTCCACAACTTTTTTTATTTGTAGCAAACTCTCTGAGTGCGTGGTATAATTCTTGGCTAGTAACTTTTTAGGAATAATATTTAAGGTTTTTTTGATTGTTTGACCCGCTCTTATTGGAGAAGATCGGGCACGCATTAGCAGTTGGCGATCGGGTTTGCCTTCGTTCGATCGGATCGAGTCTGTAGGCGCGATCGCTTGGCTTTGTGCAACTGTCAAGGGTTTAAATATGCCGGCGGGAAAAAGTATCTAGTGCAGGCAAGGTCTCAGACTTTTGCGAAGTGCCGCGACACAACTAACGTCGCTGCTAAACTAAAGTAAAAATTTATGGCGACGTACCATTATCTGCGATCGAATAACGACGCATCTGCCCGATAGCTTCCGCAAGATGCCCAGCAAGACGTAAAATAAGTGGAGGATTGCCACAGGCTCTACAGGTGAAAGTTTTAATTGTCAACAAACACGGCAAGGCTTTGCAAGATTTCACCAGCAGAGCAATCCTGCTCTGCTGGTGGCAGCAGACTTCCTGAATCCTGGTCGCGCCTGCAACTTTTTGTAGTAATTTATCAAGATAAAAGCTGAGGTTATAGTTACGATAAAACACAACTACGATGCTTTTTTGGAAACATGAATATTGGCAACTCTGAAAAGCCGATATGAAAGCTTTTCGCTACAATCTGAGTGATTTTTCAGCAGTCAATTTCACTCAAAAGAAAAAGAAAGAGACCATCGCTAGACGGTTTAGGACTAGCTGCCAGGCCGCATATGTTATGACTTGACTATTCACTATGGGAAATTTACGTTTTAGATCTTCAGCAAATCAATACAGATGGATTGCCCTAGGCAGTTTTGCTGTAATTATGGGTATTTCAGGGGCCCTTGCCTATCGCCTAGCTCCGCCGCCCGGATTCATGGCTCAAGGCACTCTGGGCTCTAATAGTCCGCCAGTAAAATTTTCGAGCACCGGCACGACAATTCTCAAGCAGGGAGAGCAACTGACTCCGGATGTTCTGCTGGCAGATAATGTTGTCCAAGCAGTGGCAGATGCTGTTAAGCTGTCGCCGCAGCAAGTTCGACAAAATGCTAGCGTCAAGATTTCTAAGCCGGAACAACCGCTAGAGATTGCTGTTGGGTATCGCTCGCTCGATCGCGAACAAGCAGTGCAAACGGCGGATATGTTGATGAAGGGCATGGTTGAAAAAAGCCGCCTGATTAATAGATACCGGTGGCAATCAGTCAATCAGTCGCTCAACCAACGCTTGGCGCAAGTCACTCAAGACCTGAAACAAGCTCAGCAAAAACTCGACCAATACGAAAGAGAGCGCGCTCGCCTGTTGGAGCAAATGAAGCTTCAGCAAGACGTTTACAACAAAACTCAACTGGCGATGGCGGATACGCAAGCCTCGGAAAAAGAAATGGTGAGCAGTTTGGCTGCCGCAGAGGCGCCGCAAGTTGTGGCGACGCCCACGAGCGATCCGACTGTGCCTCTAATTTTGGGAGTGGGCCTGCTGTTGGCGATTTTGGTCAGCCGCGGTTTGATTCCTTCGGTGGCGGATTGGCAGAACAAAACAGCTTTTCAGCGAGAAGAGAGCGAAAGGCTGCAAAGTGCTTTGTACCGACTGATCAAAGAAGGCAGCGGCGAAATCACTCTGGTGCGGTTTGCGATGGAGACGCGGCTGTCGCCGGATGTGGCTCAGCGTTTTTTGAACCAACAAGCTGAAGTCTTTAATGCCAATTGCGAAATTAAAGACGACGGCAGCATCTTGTATCACTTCCACATTTAAAGGGCTGCGGACGCGCGGCGCAGCTATCCCTCGGGGTGAATCGCTCTACACAAGATTTTAGCCGATCGGGCATTCACTGCTCGGTCGGCTTGCCTTTTGGGCGATCGGCTAAAAAATATTTGATTTTTGTGTTCGACTCGCTGCAAGATCTGTATAATTTAAAAAATCAGTAAATATACGGTTGTTTTTTACCTGAGTTACCGGATCGAGGGCTACTTGCTCGTTAAATCTTTCTTAGGGAGTAAGTCACCTCAGTATAAATGCTGTAGTGTAGAAGAATAAGTTGTTGGGGTAGGTTACATAGTTTCACAGAAGAAACTCGATCGGGCAAGAGCCTGGAACAAACTCCCATCCTTCCAAGCGTTCGTTTTCACATTCAACTTTTGCAATCACCTGTTGAGGCACAACTATGATATTTGGCATAATTGGTTCTTCTTTCGTAGTTTACTTTTTGCTAATGTCGATCGCCAATTACGGCGACACAGGAATGTAGACTATTGAAGGCACTTATGCACTATCGACAAAAGGCAGCAGGCAAAAAAGCAGTTTCACAACTTCGGTGAAGTCTGGGCCTCGGACTTGTGTGTCGTCGTGCACGCGACAGGTAGTAAATATACATGGATGAAGGAGTCGTTAAGTACCGCTGCGACTGGAAACAGGCAGAACCCGTATCTGCTGAGGACATAGCGGATTTGATAGACTGGCGCGATCGAATCCACTCGTGGGGACTAATTGGCGTCTACGAAAATGGTATTGGTTTTGGGAACGTCAGCGTCAGGATTGGCAATTCTTGCCAGTTCGTGATTTCCGGCACCCAGACAGCACACTTGCGAGCTATGGGGCCTGAGTCATACTGTACTGTTACCGAATTTAACTTAGAACAAAATTTCCTCGGCTGCCGGGGCCCCGTACCAGCTTCGTCGGAGTCCCTGACTCATGCAGCTCTGTACCTTCACGGTTTCGATGTGGGGGGGATAATTCACGTCCACAATCCTCAACTATGGCAGCAACTGCTGTTTAAGATTCCTACTACTAGAAAAGAAATACCTTACGGCACTCCTCAGATGGCCTTAGAAATGTTTAGACTGTTTGAGGACGAGAATTTGGGCGATCGCAAAATTATGGCGATGGCCGGTCACGAGGACGGAATTATCTGTTTTGGCAGCACCTTGGACGAAGCTGGCAAAGTGCTCGCGGCTGCGATCGGTTATAGAGGAGATCTGGCACTATGCTCAGAAAAAGCGTAGAAACCGGGTTGATGGACAAAAAACCGAGGATGTGACGCGATACCAGTTCAAAAAAAGAATGCAACTACAGACCCGCGATCCAAACCCTTATAGAATAAGTAATTGCCAATTCTTTAATCTTTAATCTCAAA
The DNA here is from genome assembly GCF_036702805.1 of Microcoleus sp. A006_D1. NCBI lineage: Bacteria > Bacillati > Cyanobacteriota > Cyanophyceae > Oscillatoriales > Microcoleaceae > Microcoleus > Microcoleus sp. A006_D1. Next base: position 43,894 of record NZ_JAUBVZ010000012.1, on the reverse strand, counting down.
TGGCATAAGTCTGTAGTCAGCAGCTAAGGTGATGGCGTTGGTGCCTGATGTGAGTTAAACTGAGCTGGGCAGTTGGCCTGTGGCAGATCGATCGATCTAGCCGGCGCGGGTTCAAAACTTTTAAATTGCCTCTTGCCTGTCAGGTAAGGTAAAGATATTTTAAAGAAACACACCATATAACAAAAGCTGAGAATCATTGTGAATCCAACTAAACTTGTAAGCTCAAAAGAACTGCAATCAGAGGTATCTCGTCTCACCGAAGAGCTGCAAATGCGCGACCAATTGGTGCAGCAATTGTCTCAAGAACTTTTTAGGCTGGTAAAGGGAAATTCAAGTTTTGTACCGGCGCCAGAAGTTTCCGATCGCCACAAAGCTCAAATGCAGGCGATGCGCGAACAACTGCAAGCTGTAGAAGAACAGGTAGGTTTTTATCAGGAACAAATTGCCGATCGGGATACAGAGGTTTATCAACTGCGGCAGTCGGTGCAAGAATTGACCGATCGCTCTCGGATGCTGGAACAAGTGGTGCAGGAATTGCCGGGAGTTTACCGCCAGAAGTTTGCCGAGCGGATCGAGCCGATTAAGGAAAAGTTAGATCAACTGCAAAAGGAAAACCGCCAGTTGCACACCGAGTTGCAAAGCGTTACTTACCGTCTGGCGGTACGCAATCGCAAGGCGAAGGGCCTGGATCTACCGAGTGTCGATCCTGATGACGATCGCGGGATTCAAATGCCGAGCTTTGGCAATGTCTAAGGTTTTGATTGTGGCGGGCGATTCGCGGGGCCCGGCAGATCGTCTCCTGGAGGCGATCGCTCAATCCGATCCTGTAACTGAAGTCAATATCTGTGGGGTGTCGGAACTCTATTCTGGTGCGATCGCCGATGGTGGAGCGATCGTTTGTCCTTTGACGCTGGATCTGCCGTCCGATCTGGTTTTTCTGGGTCAAGATGTGTTTAGATTTTGCGCTAATGTGGCGGCGGCGCGCGATCGAGTGGGGCAGAAACTACAAGTACCCGTGGGCGAGGGCAATTTTTGGCTGCCGGTGGTGTTGACTGCAAAGGGGCCGCTGTATGCAGAGGCGATCGCAGCGGCATCTGACAAGTTGTCTGGCGAGGTGAGTTATTCCTTGCCGCTGCATTTGTCGGATGTTTGGCGACAGCAGCTTTACGAGTTGGCTTTCCGCTTGCTGGTGAATCTTTTAAATGCGCCGCCTGCGACTTATTTGATGCAGTTTGGGTTCGTTGGGGACAGGATTTGTTTCGATCGGCTTTGGCCTTTTCCTGCTGCACCTGCGATCGCTTCTGTCGGCGTTCAAGTGCCGGATTTATTTGTCTGTCATTGGTATTGCTTGACAAATAAGCCTATTTATGATTTGCAAATTAGCTCTGCGGTTGTTTGAAGTGTATTTGAAATTTGAGATGTGAGATTTCAACTCGGCAGATGATTTTAATTAAGCAACTAAAGCGGGAGTTTCTGTTGAGATAATTTGCTCGCAACTGTCGAAAATCTCAAATAGTTGGTCGAGTTGAGTAATTTCAAATATTAGCCTGACTGTGACTGAGAGGTTGCAGATGACGAGGCGACATCCCCGGTGGCGGGCGGCGTTGAGTCCGCCGACTAGGGCGCACAAGCCGGAACTGTCGATAAAATCTACGTCGCCCATGTCTATTACCCATAGTTTGTGGCGATCGGGCAAAATCTCGGCTAGCTGTTGCTGGAGGAGGCTACCTGCTTGGGAGTCGAGGCAGTTGTGAGGTTGGAGGATGATGTGTTGGTTAAAGGAAAATTGCATAGCTGTTATCCTACGATTGTCAAGTATGAATAAGTGAGTTGACTTGCTGATTCTGAGACCGAGAATCAGCGGATGTTAGCTAAGGTTTTAGGATGCGCGATCGGGCTGATGATAAATTTAGTATGAAAATAGGCTTTCGATGGGCCCAACGCAACCGCAGCAATTCTCGATTAATCTAGTATGCCTGGAAGGGTAATTTTTAGTTGGGCGGGCGATCGCAAGTGTAGTGTGTTTTTCATCACAGCGAAAGATTGCACTATTGGCGGAATCGAGCCAATATATAAAAGTATTGAGCTTTGCAAAAGTTTACGAAGGCAGTATCGAATGTCTTTTGAGTTTTTATCGTTAGAGACTATTCAGCAGTTTGCTCATGATTACGGCTACTGGGCTGTATTTTTGGGAATTTTGCTAGAAAATCTGGGAGTCCCTCTTCCAGGCGAGACTATTACTATTGCTGGCGGGTTTTTAGCCGGCAGCGGGGAACTGAATTACTGGTTTGTGCTCGGAAGTGCGATCGCCGGTGCGACTGTGGGTGGAAATTTGGGTTATGCGATCGGCAGATACGGCGGCTGGCCACTACTGCTGAAGCTGGGACAATTTTTCCGCTTTCGGGAAGAACAACTGTTTGACCTCAAAGAACAGTTTAGCAAAAATGCAGCTAAAGCGGTATTTTTGGGTCGTTTCATCGCACTGCTGCGAATTTTTGCCAGCCCTCTAGCGGGTATTGCAGAAATGCCTTTTTGGAAATTTTCGCTGTTCAATGTTCTGGGTGCAGCAAGCTGGGCATCTGTGATGGTAAGTTTGTCATATTTCCTAGGACAAGTTGTGTCTTTGGAGAAGTTGGTAGCTTGGGCGGCTCAATTTGCGGTAGTTGCTTTACTGTTAACAGTTGCTTGGATTGCAATTCCTATTTGGTTGGAGTCGCGGAATTTGGACAAGACTAAGTAAAATTGGAAGCGATTCCCCAAAAAAAAACTCAATCTTCTTGTGGAACGGGCATCTTGCCCGTTCTTGAAAAGAGTGCAACAGATGAAACTTACATTTTGTACCGTGGAACGGGCATCTTGCCCGTTCACAAGAATAGTTGAACAGATGAAACTTACATTTTGTACCAATATCAGCAACGGGCTAGAAGCCCGTTCCACAAACAATAAACTTTTTACTGAAGTGGACTTCTACACCTCTACATTTATAAAAGATAAAAATCATGGGATACACTACAATATTTGACGGAACATTTCATTTAAATAAACGGTTATTAGACAGCGAAGCTATTTACTTATTAGAGTTTTCTCGGACGAGGCGGATGAATCGAAATCCTGCAATTTTGCAAGATGTTCCCGATACGGCGAGAACGGCTGTGGGTTTGCCATTGGGCAAGGAAGGCTGCTATTTTGTCAATGAAAAGTGGGATGAAGAGTCGGAATTGTCGATCGTAGATTACAACCACCCGCCGAAGACTCAGCCAGGATTGTGGTGTCAGTGGATTCCGACTGCTGACGGCGGGGGGATTCAGTGGAATGGCATGGAAAAGTTTTATGATTATGTGGAATGGTTGCAGTATCTCATCAACAATTTTATCGAACCTTGGGGTTATGTTTTGAGAGGCGAGGTGAATTGGCAAGGGGAAAGGGAGGAAGATGTGGGTATGATTTTGGTTGAGAGTAATGTGATTATTTCGCCGGAGGGTGCACAGGAATTGTTGAGGTATGCGGTGTCGCCGGTATCTGTGCCAAAGGTGGTTTGGGATTGTTTGCAAGCGGTGGAAGCGACGGGAGTTCCTCTGACGGGTTGGTATGAATTAGTCGATCGGGCTGTGGAGTTAGGACACGGGGAAGCGGCGCTTTGGGTTAAGCCTAATATTGAGAAATATCTCGATGGTTTGAATCGGGGTTTTGAGTTTGAGGGGAAGGTAATTAAAATGACAGATATTGGGCTGTAAGCAGTTGTTTTGATTGCGGATAAGTAGGTCATTGGAAAAAAACAATAGTATTTGGTAGGGGCGGGTTTAGCCGAGAATCCATGATACAAGCCAGTTGATCGAGGCAAAACCCGCCCTCCCCATCTAATATTTATTTGTACCCACTTAATCCGGTTATAATTGTGAGTACGATCGCACGAGGATGTAGTATGACGGCATCAACAGAAATTCGCGAAGAAGTAATGGAGAGTAAGCCACAGCCTTACTACTCTCCTGAAGAGTATTTAAAGCTGGAAGAGGTGGCAGAATTTAGAAGTGAATACCACGATGGCGAGATAATTCCTATGACAGGCGGCACACCGAATCACAATCGTATAGCCCTGAATTTTGGTGGGGCCCTGAATTTTGCTTTGAAGGGGCAACCCTATGATGTATTCATGAACGATTTGCGTTTGTGGATGCCGTCGAAGCGGGTTTATACTTATCCTGATGTCATGCTGGTGGCGGGGAAGTTGGAGTTTCTTGATGGTAGAAAAGATACGATTACTAATGCGGTGATGGTGGCTGAGGTTTTATCGAAATCGACAGCAAATTACGATCGGGGTGACAAATTTAAACTTTTTCGTTCTATTCCTAGTTTTCGGGAGTATGTTTTGATCGATCAGTACGAGATGCACGTCGAACAGTTTTCTAAGAGGGATGATAATAAGTGGGTTTTGTCTGAGTATGATGGTGCTGATGCGGTTCTGGCGTTGAGTTCGGTGCAGTTTGAGATGTCTTTGGGCGAAATGTACGATCGTGTGGATTTTGAGTCTGAGGAGTGAGGGATGGGGAAAGTGCGATCGCACTTTTGCCTCCACTCAGTTAATTTGAGAATAACCAACAGGACATTGTAGATTGCTCCTAGAGTTAAATACTGGCGATCCTGGAAGCTTTTTTGATGGTTGATTGCTTTGACAAAGTATACTTGATGTAGTTGGTTCACCACTAGCGCTTTTAACTAAATAAACTATACCTATATAATTTCTCAATCCATCTATCTTTGGCAAAGCAATTGATTGAACAAAACGGTTATTGTTGCTCAAAATAATGCTATAAAAGTAATTTTCTATTTCTGATTTCATGCCTAGTTGCAATTTTTCTATGCTAGATGTGAAACTATTTGTTTCGGCGTAAACAGCTCGTTGTGCCTGATTCATCATACCAACATAATTTTTTGCTTTTGCCTGTCTAGCCCTCTTTTGTTGCTCTTCGAGATTAACTACTGTAAGATTAGCAGGAAGTGCCGTTTGCTCAGATATTTTCCGAAAAACCTTTGCATTAGAACTAAAAGAGGTAGGTCTTGATTCTCCAATATTATCTAATTCTAAACGTAATTGATCATCAGCCGTCAAATCAAAAATTGTTCTTGCAATAACTTGATTTCCTACTAATAAATCTAGATATTTTGGTTGACGATTTACGTCAGTACGATACTCAAGTTCCATAAGTGAAGTAGCTGAATTAGACAAAAATAACTTCCCTTCCTGGGTGAAAATTAATATGAAAGACTGACCTGAAACTTGTATTTGCCATCGACCTATCAATTTTTTAGCAACAGAATTTTGAGTAATAGCAGTAGCTACAGAACTTGGAAAAGTTTGAGGATTGATTGAATTCCAGAATCCCAAGCCATCTAGACCTAATAATACTGTCGAGCCAGCACCAATTAATGCCCATTTCCAAGGTGCAAGATTAGAGTTCTTTTGAGGTATAGTCATAGTAATTACTTTTGGGTAGTTTGAGCAGAAATCGACGATTAAATTTAAATTCAAGAATCAATTAAGGAGCAGAAATAGTAAGATTATAATTGGTTTCTCTTGCCTGGAAGCCAACAACAACAATATAGTTGCCCACACTCAGATTTCTTTTAATGATTGCAGGCTTATCTTTAAAAGCCGATAGTATGTCTAGTCTACCACTAATCACACCATTCCCACTTCGATCTTCATATAAAGAGATTCCCACTTCGCTGTTCACACCATCTAGAGACAAATTGATGTCACTGGGATTTGCCAGTTTAAAACGGTAATAACGCTGTTGATTGTTGGAGCTAACACTTCCAGTTAGGGGGATACTACCTTGAAGAAACTCAAGATTTTTTGCTTGGCTTGTATTATTGATAAGCTGAAGTGAGTATTGAGTTTCTCTAACTTGAGATCGAATCACAACAATATAGTTGCCAACACTCAATTGTCTGTCAATAATTCCCTTTTTGGAGTTAAAAGCCGATTCTACGTTTAGTCTACCGCTCTTCACACCAGTCCCAGTTTGATCTTCATATAGAGACATTTCTACTTCGCTATTCACATTACCAAGATATAAACTGATGTTACTGGGATTGTCTATTTGAAAACGGTAAATACTTTCTTGATTGTTAGAGTTAAGATTCCCTGTAAAGGTGCAAGAACTATTGAGAAACCCAAGGTTTGCGGTAGTGCCATTTTGCTCTACTGTGCAGGGTTTTTCGTCAACAGATACTGTTGGAGTTGGCGATGGCGAGACTGGCGCTGGAGTTTGTGGTGCTGGAGAAGAAGTTGATGTCGGTGACGATGAAGGAGTAGGATCTGGTTTAGGAAACTCAGGTGGAGCGGGAGATTTAGGGCTGGGCGGTGGGGTTGGATTGTCTGGTAGATTATTATCACATTTCAAAATACCAAATTTACATAGAACATTATCTCCAAAAAGCCAGGTTCCTATATTCGCTATATTCGCAGCCGCCACTAAACCGCCTGCAAGACCTCCCAAAACTATAGCCATCCCTATTCTTCTTGTAGGTCCGCTAGGGCCACCACTACCGCGACTACCGCCACTACCACCTGATGACATTAATATTTCCTCCTATGCTAACAATTATTTGTCAATCACATTGCCTTCTCAGTCCTAGACACATGAAGACCAAAGAAACCGGGTTTTTCACCTAATCTGTGGGCTATAACGAAAGATTTTCGTAAAAAACCCGGTTTCTGACCTCCCCTGCATCCAGGACTATTTCTAATCATTAGCCTAATGTTGTTGAGAACGACATCAAGCTAGTACCGTTACTTTTTGCCTATTTCCACCTAATCATCTTTTATATTGAGATCATTCCAGTAGACGGTATCAAATAGATTATTACCAAAAACCACTTTTGTGAGCGCCCAACTTCCATCGGTATAGCGCGAGAATGTAGCTTCGCCCGGGCCTGAGTAGTTTACTTCTCTATATTCTGTTTTAACTCTTAAATTGGAAGCCTGTAATGTAGCTACAGCAGTATTATCTGGATTTTCGCGGACTCCTAATATCTGAATTGTTCCACTTCGGGAAGATTTCCATTTATTCACTATTTTTTCTGCTTTACTTGCAGACAAGGATTTATCTTGTTTAATTAAATCACAACCCGTAGTTAAAGTAGACAATACTCCTACACTACCAAGGTAAGATAGGGCAATCAAGCTGAATGTTACGAACTTTTTGTTTAACATGAAACTTCCTATTACTAAATTAATAGTCAGCAAAAATCAACCTAGACTAAGGTTTGGCACAAGACTTAAGGGTCAACACTGTTTGTATTGATTACATTCCACTTTAGCAAATCCACATCAGTCTTAAGAAATAAAAAAGTAATAAAAAAGTAACAGAAAAGTAATAATTAAGGGTAGACACCAAGTGGTTAGACTATTTAGGACTTAGGCAGAAACCGGGTTTTTTACGAAAATATTGCATCAGAGCCTTTAATATCGGTTAAAAACCCGGTTTCTTTGGTATTGATGCGTTCAGGACTGACTACTGCGGTATAATCTAGTGTTGAGGATAAATTATAGTTGTGAGAGGACTGTGACACATGACCGTTGACGAAGCTTTAACGATCGCAGAAACAGCCCTCAACTACGATCGCCTCAACAAAGTTCAAGAGATAGTGTTTCGTCAATCCTGGGAAGGGCGGTCTTATCAAGAAATTGCAGCCAGTGCTGAATATGACTATGATTATATCAAAGATGCTGGTGCTAAATTATGGAAATTACTATCAAAAGCACTAGAAGAAAAAGTAAAAAAAGATAATCTTAAATCAGTATTGAAACGATACTTACGACGCAATCAAGTGAACATACAGCGCAATCTGACCATCGAAGTTAACCTCAGCGGCGCAAATCTCAGTGGAGCAAATCTCAGCGGCGCTAGATTATTCGCAAACTTAAATGAAGCTGATTATGGTCAAGCAGATTTAGATAAAACCATAACCGCTAACACTGAAACAGAATTAGATAACTCTGAAAACGAAATTGACTGGAATGGTTTCTGCTTCCACTCAGAAGCACAAGTGAAAATTGCCGAAACCCTCGATCGCACTTCCGCCCTCTTCATCCCCAACACTCAACTGCGACTGACAACACCCGCCGGCAGACAAAACCAAAAAGCTCAATTTCTCGTCTTCCACCAAGGCAAATTAGGGATTCTTGAGGTTGACGGGCCCGAAGATGCAGCACCAGATGAAGCGGTAGATATTCTGGCGATAAATTCTGGAATCTGTCTTGTTAAACATTACGAAGCTACCCGATGCAGCGAACAACCGGATCTAGTTGTGCAAGAGTTTTTGGAAATATTGAGTCAGGAATAGGTATCATATCAAATCTTGATTCTTCAGTCTGCGGAGGCAGACTTCGTTGGTATAGTCGCGGTTTCAACCGCCGACTCTTCATTGGTATACTCGCGGTTTCAACCGCCGACTCTTACTCGATTTCCGAATCATTTCCAGTAAACACTACATCCTCATATATAGCATCCATAGTCGTGCGAAAATGAACACTAGCTAAATAAACTTCGCTTCCGGGCGTGTAAGACTGCAAAACCCACAACCCCTCAGCATTGCGGCGAAAACACTCCACTCGCTGCCGTTTTTGGCTAATCAATACGTACTCCTGAAGCGTTTCTAACTCCTGGTAGTCAGCAAACTTATCTCCGCGATCGAGCCCTTCTGTACCCTTTGACAAAACCTCGATAATTAAACAAGGATGTCTTTTAAAAGATTGAAATGCTTTGTCGCGTTCATCGCAACTTACCATCACGTCGGGATAGTAGTAGAGATTCTTAGATTCAATCCTCGCTTTCATGTCTGACATATAAACACGACAGCCACTACCCCGAACATGATTTCTTAACAGTGCAAATAAGTTGCCGGCGACAGTCACATGAGCATCGCTTGCACCAGCCATTGCATAGACTTCGCCCTGAATGTACTCATGTTTAATCTGGCTGAGTTCCTCTAATTTCAGGTATTCTTCTGGGGAGATGTAATTTTGGCTTTTATTGGCAATCATTTTTTTTTGAGGATTAAGTTTTTTATAATTCTAGTATCCGCAATCATATTATATCACAATCATTCTTTTTTTAAGCTCGCAATCTGTTGAGCAAACCACATAGCTGCACTGCCATTTGTTTCTGCATTCAAACGTTCCAAAGTTTGATTCAACAAACAAATTGGCAATCCTGAAAGTGCTAGAGAAGTCTCGCATTCCTGATACTTGCCGTTTGACTGCAATTGAAAGGCAAAAACTCGCAAACCTTTAACGTCAACTACCCAATATTCAGGAATTCCCAAACCGGCATAGAGATATTTTTTCTCATCTAAATCTATTGTTAAAGTTGTGTCCGAGATTTCGCCAACCAAATTAGGAACTCGCCACTGTTCTAAATTGATATAACGCCGTTCTCCTGTTTGCCAAGTTGGGTATTCGCTACCGAGGTAAAGCATTAAATCTGGCGATGCAGCTTGCTTTTTAGGTTTTTCTAGCAAGCAGCCGCCTAGCAAACTAAATATCTGTTCTGATTTTTTGCTAAACCAGATTGCGAATAACATCGGAAACAAGTTATTGATGATGGCGTGATTGATTCCTTCTCTTGCTATATCAATTACCAAGAGCCGATCGCAATTAAAGCACAATCCGATGTTATCATTATCGTTTGGAGTGTCGCGATAAGCCAAGTAATCTTCCCAAGTGGCGGTTTTCCACTGAGATGCAGTTGCCGTAATATTTGTTTGAATAACTCTTGAGATTGAGGCGGTCATGGCATTTGCGGGGATTTTTAAATTATTCTATTTATACCTTAGCAAATGCGGTGCGCCGCGCACACCCTACGTACTTTAAATCAGGTGCGCCGACTCCGATCTTCTCTTCAGTCCGCGGAGGCGGACATTGTTTGTGTAGACGCGGTTTCAACCGCCGATTCTTATCTGCCGATTCCGATATTTAAAATAAGGTGCGCAATGCGCACCCTACCTACTAATTTCTAGCCTCGATTCTTCTCCGACCAAATGCGCGTTGGCAATCCCCAAACATAGACAAATCCTTCGGCAGCTTTGTGATCGAATTCATCCTCTGCGCCGTAGGTTGCTAAGTCGAAACTGTACAGCGAATACTCGGATTTGCGGCCGACAATTGTGGCATTTCCTTTGAACATTTTTAGGCGCACGGTTCCAGTTACTCGTTTTTGAGTATCCTGAATAAATGCGTCTAAAGCTGTTTTTAAAGGGTTGTACCAAAGACCGTTGTAAATCATTTCGCTGTAGGTTTCTTCGATGCCGCGCTTGTATCGCGTGACATCTGCTGTCAAGGTCAAACTTTCTAAATCTCGGTGCGCGTGCATCAAAACTAAAATCGCTGGTGTTTCGTAAATCTCCCGCGATTTAATCCCGACTAGGCGGTTTTCAATCATGTCGATACGCCCGACTCCGTGATTTCCAGCTATTTGGTTGAGTTGGGTAATTAGGGCGACTGGTGCTAATTCTTTGCCGTTCAAACTGACTGGTTTTCCGCACTCGAAACCGATTTCTATGTATTCGGGTGTGTTGGGAGTGTTTTCGATCGCCTTTGTCATCAAAAACACCTCTTCCGGCGGTTCCGCCCAAGGATCTTCGAGGATTCCGGCTTCGATCGCCATTCCTAGCAAATTGCGATCGATACTATAAGGCGAAGACTTCTTCACCGGCGACGGAATGCCACATCTTTCGCCATAGGCGATCGTTTCCTCGCGGCTCATTTTCCACTCCCGCGCAGGTGCTAAGATTTTAATCTTGGGATTCAGTGCGCCGATCGACACATCAAACCGTACTTGGTCATTTCCCTTACCTGTACAACCGTGGGCGATCGCATCCGCACCGTATTTTTCCGCAGCTTCTACCAACAATTTAGCAATCAGCGGGCGGGCTAACGCCGTAGAAAGCGGATACCGATTTTCGTAAAGCGCGTTAGCTTGAATTGCTGGAAACGCATAATCCTTGACAAATTCCTCGGTAGCATCGATTACCAACGATTCCGAAGCACCAGATGCCAAAGCTTTTTTGCGGATCGGTTCTAATTCGTCTCCCTGTCCCAAATCCGCCGCCAGAGTAATTACCTCTTCGACTCCCCACTCCTTCATTAGGTAAGGAATGCAGACGGAGGTATCGACTCCGCCCGAATATGCTAGCACAACTTTTTTAGCGCGACTCATTGCTATTTACATCCTGAATTTAACTTAATACGGTTGGGTTAAAACTGTTTATTGCCCGGAGATCCCCCTAAATCTCCCTTAATAAGGGGGACTTTGATCAATTTCTTGTCCCCCCCTTTTTAAGGGGGGTGCCAGGGAGATCGGGCTTAACCCAACCGTATTGGAATTTAACCAACTTTGTATTATGCACCTAATTGCGATCGATTCTTGTCAGCAATCGTACAGATTTAGATATTCTTTTTTTGCTAAAGTTGGCTATTTCCCGGCCCAGTTGCTGCGAAAAATCTGCTACCGTGGGATACGGTAACTGTGGCGATGGAGAAAAGTTGTGTTTTTTAGTGTTGTGATTCCGACCTATAATCGTAAACCGATTTTGGCAAAATGTCTACTGGCTTTGGAAAATCAGCAGTTTGGTAGTAGTGTCATCGATTATGAGGTGATTGTAGTCGATGACGGCTCGACGGACGGGACGATCGAGTGGTTGGCCGCAGATGCCGAGTTTTTGCCGCACGTGCGATCGATCTGTCAATCTCACCAAGGCCCCGCCGCCGCCCGGAATTTGGGCGTTGAAGATGCCAAGGGCGATACGATTATTTTTATTGACAGCGATTTAGTTGTTACAGAGGATTTTTTGCAAGCACACGCAGATGCTTTGCTACAAAGTTACGGAGATACTGATGCGGTTTTTACTTACGGCAGCGTCATCAATACTTGCAACTTTGACAACCCTACCTCGGAACCTTACAAAATTACCGATTTTTCAGCGGCTTATTTTGCTACGGGAAATGTCGCCATTGCCCGCCACTGGCTGCTGGAAGCTGGACTGTTTGACAATCGCTTTCAACTGTACGGATGGGAAGATTTAGAATTGGGTGTCAGGTTGAAAAAATTAGGTTTAAAACTGATTAAATGTCCGCAGGCTGTAGGCTATCACTGGCATCCAGCTTTTAAGTTAGACCAAATACCCGGCATGATTGACCGAGAAATTCAGCGCGGGAGAATGGGAGTTTTGTTTTATCAAAAACACCCAATTTGGGAAGTAAAGCTAATGATTCAAATGACTGTTTTGCACCAAATACTGTGGGGAGTTTTGTCTTTGGGCGGGATGCTGAACGAGCGGACGATGACTCCTTTTTTGCAGTTGTTGATTAACCAAGGCAAACCGCAGTTAGCTTTAGAAATAGCTCGGATTTTTCTGAATTGGTATAATGTCAAAGCCGTGTATGCCGCTTACGGTGAATTGCAAGCTGATCCAAAAGTTTCATAAATTAGCCCGATCGCCTAAACAACATATAAGATATTGTCAGAGCTTGTTAGGGCTTGTGTAGTTGCCGAAAGAGAGTAAGTAGATATACTGAGAAAACACAAGTCCGAGCAACCCGATAAATACAGGAAAAACTGGGTTTTAAACACTGTAAAAGTTTGACGTTTAATGAAATTTGCCGATCGAGCCGGTGATTTGAGGAAGATTGGCTGTTTTCTCGATCGCCTGCGATAATTTGATTTGAAAAAAAAACCTTTATAAACTTATGATACAATTAGTAAACATCTAAGGAGTGCGCTATTTTGGCGATCGGATGGTTACAGGGAGGCTGAGGGTCTGATTTATGCTACATAGCTGATAAAGGCCTCGCATACAGTCGCTCATTAACCGCCAGCGCTCGAAAAACAAGATGCGGAGCTGATTGAAACTTGTATTGCTCAAATCCGCGCCATAAATCAACGTCTACCCAATACTCTTGTTGCTGCAAGCTAATAGTTAGATGCACAAACAGTTGTGGGATTTAATGAATTTTAAAATAAATTCAAAAAATAATACTTTGAGGGGGTCTGTTGTGAATAAATCTGACCAAAAATATGCAAAAATACAAACACGGGCATCTGAAAGCGATGCCTTAAAACCAAATATTTTAATCGTTGACGACCACCCAGAAATCTTGCGCCTTTTATCCCAGCTTTTCTCTAACCTGGGATATAAAGTACGGCCGACACAGGATGGCAAATTAGCCCTGAAGTTTGCGCTGTCCACTCCACCGGATTTGATTTTGCTGGACATCATGATGCCCGGTATGGATGGCTATCAAGTCTGCGAACAGCTAAAAGCTTGTCCCGAAACCAAAGATATTCCTGTAATTTTTATCAGTGCTTTAAATGAAGTATTTGATAAAGTCAAAGCTTTTGCGCTGGGAGGAGTAGATTACATTACTAAACCGTTTGAAATAGAAGAAGTAGTAGCCCGCGTCGAAAATCAACTGCTTCTATCCCGGCTTTCTAAACAAATCATAGCACAAAATGCGCGGCTGCAAGCAGAAATAGAAGAACGCAAGCGGATCGAAGCACAACTGCGAGAAAGTCAGCAGTGGCTGTCGGCAATAATTAAAATGAATCCCAATGTTTTGTACGTTTACGATGTGATCGAACAGCGGACTCTGTATCTCAATCGCGAACTGTATACCGATCTTGGCTACTCGCTGGCAGAAATACAGCAAATGCCATCAGCATTTCTTCCTAACTTAATACACCCTGACGATTGGCCGGCATTCTCAGAACACATGAGCAGGATTGAGACTGCAAAAGACGGTGAAAGCTTTGAGTTTGAGTACAGAATCCAGCACAAAAATGGTGAATATTGCTGGTTTGTTAGCCTGGATACCGTGTTTGTCAGAACAGTGGATCGCAAACCTTGGAAAATTCTGGGAACTGCTACTGAAATTAGCGATCGCAAACAAGCAGAACTCGAACGGCAAACAGCTTTAGCTGCTTTGGAACGGCAAATCAAGCAAAGATTTTTGCTAGAAACAATTAGTCTCGAAATTCGCTACAGCTTAAATCAGGAGCAAGTTTTTCAAACAGCGGCGGCCCAAATCGGTCGAGTTTTTAATGCCGATTCTTGCTTAATTCATACCTATACAGAAGATCCAATTCCCCGCATTCCTTGTGTGGCTCAGTACACAAAATCTGAATCGAAATCGCTTTTAAATGTAGAAATTTCCGTGCAGGACAATCCTCATGCTCAGTTTGTATTGTCCCAAGACAAAGTTGTAGTTACTGACGATATTTGTGCCGAACCGCTACTAGAAAATGTCAGAGATTTATGCGGCAAAATAGGTTTTAAGTCGATGATAGCCGTCCGCACTTCCTACCAGGGAAAAGCCAACGGAATGATCGGCTTGCACAAGTACGATCGTCCCTACCACTGGACGCAAGATGAGATCAGATTATTGAAAACTGTGGCGGCACAAATGGGAATTGCGATCGCCCAAGCCAATCTTCTCGAACAAGATAAACAGCAGCGACTGAAACTTCAACAGAGCGAAGCTAGTCTAGCCGCCGCCCAGAAAATTGCCCATATCGGTAGTTGGGAATTTGATTTTCTGACAAATAAAATTACTTGGTCAGAAGAAGTATTTCGCATTTTTGATCTTGACTCAACCGCACCAGAACCGACATATATCGAACTTGTAGAGATGTATCATCCCGACGACAGAGACTTGTTCCAACAAACTGTCAGCCTCGCTATCTCACAAGGAAATTCCTATAAAAAAGAGTTCCGAATTTTGCATCCCAGCGGTCAAGTTCGATACATGGAAACAAGGGGAAGATCTGTTTTCAACGAAACCGGAGAAGTAATCAAACTGTTGGGAACAGTCATGGACATTACCGATCGCAAACAAGCCGAAGCTGCTTTGCAAATTAGCGAAGAACGTTTTTCTCTAGCATTTGAAGGCAGTGCGACGGGATTGTGGGATTGGAATCTTGCGACGGGAGAAGTCTATTTTAATTCCCGGTGGAAAACGATGCTGGGATATGAAGTAGAGGAGGTAGAAAATAATTTCGCTGGGTGGGAGCAACTGGTACATCCAGACGATGTGCGTCCGGCTAAAGCAGCGATAAATGCTCACCTGGAAGGCAGAGAGCCGACTTATGAAAAGGAATTTCGGATGCTGACAAAATCCGGCGAGTGGAAGTGGATTTTGGCTCAAGCTAAGGTGATGGAACGCGATGCTGCGGGAAATCCTCTGCGGATGACGGGCACGCATACTGATATTAGCGATCGCAAACAAGTAGAAGGAGATTTGCAATTTAGCGAACAGCGAGAACGAGAAAAAGCCCAACAGCTAGCACAAACTCTGGAAGACTTAAAAAATGCTCAAGCCCAACTCATTCAATCCGCCAAAATGTCAAGTATCGGGCAAATGGTAGCGGGAGTTGCCCACGAAATTAACAACCCGATTAGCTTCATCTACGGCAATATTATTCCAGCCGCACAGTACGCTGGCGATTTGGTAAAATTGATCCAACTTTATCAGCAATACTATCCCGAACCAGTTCCCGAAATTGCCGAAGAATTGACAG
Organism: Microcoleus sp. A006_D1; assembly: GCF_036702805.1. Classification (NCBI taxonomy): domain Bacteria; kingdom Bacillati; phylum Cyanobacteriota; class Cyanophyceae; order Oscillatoriales; family Microcoleaceae; genus Microcoleus; species Microcoleus sp. A006_D1. The sequence goes on along the minus strand of NZ_JAUBVZ010000012.1, from coordinate 28,316 downwards.
AAGTCGAAGTAGATTTTATCGCTGAGGATTTCCCGAGAATCCTGGCTTCAATGCAACAAGGTGCTAACCGAATTAAGCAGATTGTGCTGTCTTTGCGCAACTTTTCGAGACTGGATGAAAAAGAGCGCAAAGTAATCGACATTCATGAAGGGATAGAGAGCACTTTGGTGATTTTGCAGCACCGATTGCAGTCACAGCCACAATTTCGGGAAATTCAAGTTGTTAAAAATTACGGCGAACTGCCAAATGTCGAGTGTTATCCGGCGCAATTAAATCAGGTATTTATGAATTTGCTGTTGAATGCGATCGACGCTGTGGAAGAGTCATTAGTCATCAGTCATTCGTCATTAGCAAACAATATTTCAACAGTTACAAATGATGCTGGACAAATGTTTGAGAAAAATCCTCAGATTCGCATTAGCACTGAAATAAATAGAGACAATCAAGTTGTTGTGCGGATTGCTGACAATGGGCCCGGTATCCTTCCCGAAGTTCAGTCAAGGATGTTTGACCCATTTTTTACTACAAAGCCGATCGGCAGTGGCACTGGTTTGGGATTGTCGATTAGTTACCAAATTGTGAAAGATAGCCACGGCGGTAAGTTGTGGTGTGATTCAGAAGTTGGCCGGGGAACAGAATTTGCGATCGAACTACCGATTTCGCAAAAAGTGAAAGTTCGGCAACGGATTATGTAGCGGATTTAACGGATGTTAGGGAAGGATCTATTTTATGGTGCGTTAGAACCTGATATTTTTTCTGATATTTCAAGCAAACTGTTTAGCTTTTAGTTTGATATTATCCTAATCGTGATACAATTAAAGGCTACTTTTTTCGCTGCTAGACGTTGCACTCTTTCTCTTGGGAATGAATTTTACAGTTGATTTCATACATATTATCTCAACTTGCGTCTGTAGCATCTACTACATTTTTACTGAATTATGACTGACTCAATTCGCTTCCTCATGTGCGCTCCCGACCACTACGACGTAGATTACGTGATTAACCCTTGGATGGAGGGCAACGTCCACAAATCATCGCGCGATCGCGCCGTCGAACAGTGGGAGAAACTCTACCACGTCCTCAAAGACAATGCCGTTGTAGACCTCGTGCCGCCCGAAAAAGGCTGGCCGGATATGGTTTTCACCGCCAATGCAGGCTTGCTTTTAGGCAATACTTTTGTCCTCAGCCGCTTCTATCACAAAGAGCGCCAAGGCGAAGAACCCTATTTCAAAGCATGGTTTGAAAGCAAAGGTTTCACCGTGCACGAACTGCCCAAAGACTTGCCGTTTGAGGGCGCTGGCGATGCTTTGCTCGATCGCGAAGGACGCTGGCTGTGGGCCGGATACGGCTTCCGTTCCGAACTCGACTCGCACCCATTACTAGCAAAATGGCTCAACATAGAAGTGCTGTCGCTGCGTTTAGTAGACGAACGTTTCTATCACCTAGACACCTGTTTTTGTCCCCTGACAGGCGGCTATTTGCTCTACTATCCAGCAGCATTTGATTCCTACTCAAACCGCTTAATTGAAATGCGAGTTGCGCCGGAAAAACGCATTGCCATTGAAGAAGCTGATGCCGCAAATTTTGCTTGCAATGCTGTCAATATTGACCAAGTTGTGGTAATGAACAAGGTCAGCGAAGGCTTGAAAACGCGCATCACTAAAGCCGGTTTCCAAGTAATTGAAACGCCGCTGAGCGAATTCCTGAAAGCCGGCGGTGCAGCTAAGTGCCTGACGCTGCGGGTGACGGAACCGGTGCAAGAAGATCGATCGGCAAACGTGATGGTAGAAAGCCGCACAATTCGCATGGAAGGCCACTTGCTCGATGCGGGTTTAATCAGCCGCGCTTTAGATTTAGTTATCGAAAACGGCGGCAGTTTCCAAGTGCTGAATTTCAATCTCGGAGAGCAGCGCCAAAGCACATCATCTGCGGATGTAAAAGTTTCGGCACCTTCCCACGATGTGATGGAAGAAATCATGGGATTGCTGATTGACTTGGGTGCAGTGCCGCCGCCGCAAGACATTTGCGACGCTATTTTAGAAGATGTAGTGCAAGATGGTGTCGGCCCGGATGACTTTTACGTTAGTACGATTTATCCCACGGAAGTGCGGGTAAGCGGCCAGTGGGTGAAAGCGCGAAATCAGCGGATGGACGGTGCAGTTGCGATTACTGAAACCGCAGGAGGCCCGGTGGCTACGTGCAAATTGTTGCGCGATTTAAAAGTAGGTGAAAAAGTCGTTGTCGATGTGGTTGGTATCCGCACTATCCGCAAAACAGAATCGCGGGAACAGCGTAATTCTCAGGAATTTAGCTTTATGTCTGGGAGCGTTTCTAGTGAGCGCCGGGTAGAATTGGTAGTGGAACAAGTAGCGTGGGAATTGCGCCAAATTCGCGATCGGGGTGGTAAAGTTGTAGTTACCGCGGGGCCTGTGGTAATCCACACCGGCGGCGGCGAACATCTAGCGCATTTGATTCGCGAAGGTTATGTGCAAGCGTTGTTGGGCGGAAATGCGATCGCGGTTCATGACATGGAACAATCGAGCATGGGAACCTCTTTGGGAGTTGACATGAAACGCGGCGTTGCTGTGCGCGGCGGACACCGACACCACTTGAAAATGATTAACACCACGCGGCGTTATGGCAGTATTGCTAAAGTCGTTGAAGCAGGCTTGATTACTAGCGGTGTGATGTACGAGTGCGTGAAGCACAATATACCCTTTTCGCTGGCTGGTTCAATCCGCGATGACGGGCCGCTTCCTGACACGCAAATGGATATGGTTAAGGCTCAAGAAGAGTATACTGAGCTGTTACGGGGCGCGGATATGGTGCTGATGCTGTCGTCTATGCTGCACTCGATTGGTGTGGGAAATATGACTCCGGCTGGTGTGAAGATGGTCTGTGTGGACATTAATCCGGCGGTGGTGACTAAATTGAGCGATCGGGGGTCGATCGAATCTACTGGAGTTGTTACGGATGTGGGATTGTTCCTGAGTTTGTTGGTGAATCAATTGGATAAGTTGACTAGCCGCCATCATGTAACTCAATCTGTTTAGATTCAGGGCGGATTCGGCGCGGATTCGGTGGTTGAAACGGTGTAGACTCGGCGGTTGAAACCGCGTCTACACAAACAATGTAGACTCGGCGGTTGAAACCGCGTCTACACAAACAATGTCCGCCTCCCCGGACTCAAGAATAGAGCGCGTAGGGTGCGCAATGCGCACCTTACAAAATTCCTAGAAATGTTGAGAGGAAAATCAATGGTACAGGAATTAATAGACCTCAGAAATTGTATTTTAGAAGGCAGGAATGAAGATGCTCTCTTCATTGTCGATGAATTAGAGGGCATGAGCAAACAAGCAACTCTGCGGAATATCGGGTCTTTTTTACTAATTCTGCTAATCCACCTCATTAAAAACCAAGTAGAACAGCGTTTAACAAATTCTTGGGCCGCTTCTATTGCTAATTCTGTTCGAGGTATTAAAAAGCTCAATCTCAAAGATAATAAAACATCTTACTATATCAATGCCGATGAGTGGGAGCTTTTCATAGAAGATGAACTAGAAGCCGCAATTCGTGAGGCTAGTAGGGAAGTGTTGGAAGGAAGGTTAAGCCGCGCTCAACTTGCTAAGAAGGTGGACAGAGAGCAAATGGTTGCGATCGCAAATCAGCTACTATCCCTGACATACACTTATGCTAGAGGAGAATTCGAGGATGCGATCGACGAATATTTATCGCAGTTACCTGGGGGTGAAGAGTGGAATGTAGACAGTTAAAAAACATTACTAGATAGTCGGTAATCTCGCGCGTTGGGTGTGCGTTGCACACCTTGCGAAATTCCTATAAATATTGAGGTCAAGAGCAATGGTACAGGAATTAATAGACCTGAGAAATTGTATTTTAGAGGGCAGGAATGAAGATGCTCCCTTCATTGTCGATGAATTAGATAAGAACTAATGGCTGGCCCTAAACCTCCGATTGTGTATGGTATCCAAGATAGAGGTTCACCATACCAAAGCGTATTAAAATATCTATTCCCTATGATAATAATTGACCAACAAAACCATGTTATGGAAAATGTGTAAAGCAGAAAAAGCCCGATTGGTAGTAGCGATCGCTTTTATAGTTTCATATTTCCTCTAAATTAGTATATTATCGCAAATTTTCACTCAAAGTTTATGCGATCGCCTCAACAATCATCTTCTCAAGTTTGCTAAAGGCGATCGCTATCTCGCTCAACAACAAATATTCTCAAATGATTTGATGTGTTTTAGAGGGCGATCGGCAATTATCTCTCGAAACCTAGCAACTAAATTAACTATTTTTGCTGGCCTAATCTCGAATAGAAATAAATAATCTCAACGATGCGAGCTCCAAGGGTCTAACGGCTTACGCTTCAACGAACGGCAATGATATAGCGTGTGTCACCTTTTTGCGTGCAAGCGCTTGTTAGATACTTTTACCATGAGGACCGAGGAAACGCTCACCATTAAAATGAACTAGATGATCAGGGTTATCTGCAATCCACACTTCAGTTTCCCATGCAATATCAGCCGCATTCTTGCGAAATTCAGCACGGTCTGGAAACGCTGTCACGTAAACAAGACCTACCTTACAATCTTTGAAGGTTTCCTCAAGTTCAATCCAACGCTTTGGGGATATAGGACCATGACTGGTAACTGCTTCAATCAAAAATAGCCATTCCCGATCTTCGTCATACACTACAATATCTGGCAATTTGTCATGTGACATTGGGGTTACACCTAGAGATTCCAGATATTCGGCTTCTCGGAACATCAGCTTTCCGCCTTCTTTTCGACTGCTGGCGGTGTCACCAATGTATAACAATCGACCGCCAGAACCGATGAAGCGCGAACAGAATTCGTGAACAATGTCAGCGTGAAGCTGATTATGCTTACCAGGTGACAACGTGATAGTTTCGCCATTTGGTAAGCTAATTGGAATTTTGTGCATATCAAGAGCGCGTTCATATTGTGCCTTCAATTCGGGCACCGCGTCTTTGTAATTTTGAACTTTTCCCAACCAGCCGCCGTTCGGGTATTCCGCCAGAATTTCCAATATTGACCGATTCAATGAATAGTTATTGTCTTTGCTATTGGTTGCTCGTGTAGGGTCGTCTCGGTTTCGATCAACAATACGGGCTTGCTCGAATTGATGAAGTGTTTGCCGTCTAATGGTTTCGCGACTGTTCGGCTTATAATCCATTCCATATTCGTTACGGATGAATTCCATGATCTTTACGGTTTGCAAAAGCTTTGCTGTTGATGAACTCCAGTTATCTGAAGGTTTTATGTTAGCCAACGCCAAAAAGACCCATGCTGATCGATTATTACACTGTGCTTTTGGCAGCCCCAAGGCGGTCAATAATGCTTTCGCTTCATTAAGTTTTTCTTGTTGTTGTACCATAAATCCCAATTTCTACCCCTTATATTAAATCCACTACACCAAGAACTGGGTTCACGATTAAATCAATTTTAGCCGTTTCAAAAAGCATCAGCTTTTGTGCTTGCTCACCAATTTCTTTCACTTGGTCACGGGATGGAAATTTCATCACCCTAATTTCAGTAGCATTAACTTGAGTATTTCCCGAAATACACCTAAAATACTTGTCCATGAATGATGAATTAAGAACAGCCGCAAGACCATAGGCTTCAATAGTAGATAATTCACCACCTAATACACCGATATAATTTGTCTTGTTGCCAAAACCAATCCATTCGCAATAGTGCATCTTGGCAAGGTGAACACTAGCGACCAATCGCTGTTTTTCGTCTTTGGATGAAAAACGCTTTAGCAACACATAAGTACCATTTTTAATCATATGTTTGTCATGGTCTTCATTAAGGCTGAAGGATACGTCTTTCCTATGGTTACCCGTCCAAGTTGCAGTTAATGGTGTCACATTGTGTGGACGGTATAGCGGAACTGTATTTTTTGTCCTAGTTTCTTTGGTGATATATTGACGGGTGCGATGTTCGACCACACGACCAGTCGAAATAAAATATCCTGCATCTTCAAAAGTAGTTTTGAAAGTTTCAGCTTTCTGCAAAATGACAGCAGCACAAGCCGATTCAGGAATTCTAATTAATCGTTGATTGTTTGAAGAATCGACGATTAAATGAACTGGATATTGTTTTTCATCAGCATGGTTGATGCTGATATCACAGTCACTCGACCTAACTGTTATAGTGTTTGTATTACTACCTTTAACGAGGTAACAAATAATATTTTCTTGAAGCACCGATGAGTCATCATTATTAAACACCTTGTCTCGGTGTTTGAAAATATGAATCAAGCTTAGTGCTGATTCAGTCAGTAAGTATTCACGGAAACCTTTGAAATATAGTCCATTTGTGAAGCTGCGAGGTGTTATTGTGACCATTTGCCCACCAGCCTTCATGGAAGCCATTACAACTGCCATGAATGAAGCATATATATTCGGATCGCCGTGATACAAATCGGCTACCGCTTTAGCATAAGGTGAATCTTTCGCACTGTATTTAAAGTATGGCGGGTTAATTACTGATATATCAAATGGCTGAATATTTTCTTTCTTATCTGGTCTAGCAAGTACAAAGTCTTCACAACAAATTTCATAAGTGAAGGTTCCTAGCTGTTTACAAAACTTGTTCTGAACAATCTTCAGTGTTTGTTCAAGGCTAACAACGGCTTCACAGTCAAGTTCATATAGTACAGCATGAACAGTCCTACAACCCATACCTAAGCAATGCAAAGCAGTAGAGGCAGTTAATATACCAGTTCCTGCGCCAGCGTCCAGAATGCGAACAGTATTACTTTTGGGTTTGACGACCAGAGATGCCATGTAATCTGACACAACCGACCCGGTGAAGAACTGCCCTAAAGTCTTCCTGCTTTCTAATGACTTCGATCTGAGAAACGCACTTTGAAGGCTAATAATATCGTTTTTTGGTTCAATAAATGATTGCCGATTCAACGATTTTTACCCTTGCCCGTCTTATAAACTATAAACATTATCTCTCATTTGACTCAATTTAGGATGCACTATATTTTGTGTAGCTAACGGCTAAGTTGAGCGGCAGTAAAGTACATTTGCTCAACTAAAATATCATATTTGTCCGATCCAATGATCTATTATACCACGATCGCTTCTCAATTCTTAATTTTGGCGATCGCCCCAAAAATTTATCTTCTCAAAGTTAAGCCCTAGGGTGTGTCGCCATCGACAATCCTTCATCAACAGCGAGAATCTCATGGCGACGCACCTGCTCTTTTCCAGAGATGAGGAAAAAAAACCAACATTTTGGTAAGGTGCGTCGCTACTCGAAAAGTCGATTTTTATTGAGAGATTTTTGCAAGGCGACGCACCCTACGGCTACAGCTTTGAGGTTAGGATTGGGGCCTGTCCTCGATCGCAATATAAGGCTCACCGTGAGTACCCGTATAGATTTGAGTCGGGCGATAAATGCGGTTTGTCTCTAGCTGTTCCTTCCAGTGAGCTAGCCAACCGGCAACCCGGGCGATCGCAAAAACTGGCGTAAACAAATCCGTCGGAATTCCCATTTTTCGGTAAACCAGACCCGAATAGAAATCTACATTAGCATAAATTCCTTTGTGAGCCATTTTTTCCTCAACCACTTCTTCCAACTTGACAGCAATGTCGTAATAATCATCGCGGCCGAAGTTTTCAAACAACTGTTCCGCTAACCCTTGGAGAATAGTTGCTCTCGGATCTTTCACCTTATAAACTCGGTGTCCGAAACCCATGATTTTGTCCTTGTTTGCGACGGATTTCTCGACAAAAGCCCGCACATTTTCTACCGAACCAATTTGCTCCAACATCTCAATCACTTCTTCATTCGCTCCCCCGTGCAGAGGCCCAGCCAAAGTGCCAACTGCTGAAGCAATCACCCCGTAAGGATCAGTCAGAGTCGAAGCTGTTACCATTGCCGAGAATGTAGAGGCATTGATTGTATGTTCGGCGTGCAGAGTCAGACAAACGTCAAAAATGTTAGCTAACAGCGGATCTGGTTCTCGCTCGTTCAGCATATAAAGAAAGTTAGCCGAGTAGTTCAAATCATCCCTCGGCCGCACTGGGTCATTTCCCCGCCGCATTTGTTGAAACGCCGCCACCATTGTCGGAATTTTGGCTAGCAGCCGCACTACAGCTTCTCGAATGTATGCTGGGTTAGCCAGAGCTCGGCGCGAGTAGAACAAGCCCAGGGCGGCCGCTGAAGCTTGCAGCGCGTCCATGGGATGTCCTCTTTCGGGAAAGCATTTCATCATGTCCCGGATGCGATATTTGATCCGGCGGTGATAGCGAATTTCATGCTCGAAAGCTTCTAGTTCTTCCTTTGTCGGAAGTACGCCCCAGATTAATAAATATGAAGTTTCCACAAAAGAACTTTTCAGTGCTAGTTCCTCGATGCTAATCCCGCGATATTCCAGCACCCCTTTTTGTCCGTCTACGTAACTAATACTGGATAAGGTGGCGGGAACACCTTCTAAACCTGGTTTGAATTCGCCGACGACCATTGCGACACCGTGTTGTGTGAGTTGAATCTTACTGAGAGTACATTACCAGAAACCAAGAGAGTGTCACAGTCTTGACAAATAATCATTTAATTCAGGACTCAGGCGCAAGGATGCTCAGAAACCTGATTTTTCAACGGAGTTGCCGATCGCACCGCTAGATATTTTAGCCCCTCAAACCCGGTTTTTGCGTCCGAGAATGCGGGTTTAAGAGGGCGATTCGCGGTTTCTAGGGGAGCAAAAACTTGGGCCCAGTCAGTAAGAACATTTGGCTGCGGCCGACTGGGGAGCCTGTTTCGGGGAGAATTAAGCCGATGATACCTGCTTTTTTGATGATGAGGCTGTCTTGCGATCGCCCCCAAAGCAAAGTTTCAGCCCAATTGCCCAAATCTGGTTGGTGGCCCACCAGGGCCAAGCTGCGGCTGCCTGTTTCCTGCCACTGCTTGTACCACCTCAGCCAGTCCCCGATGTCTCCTGAAGGTGCGAGGGCTGTGGATTCTTCTATCTTGGAACTTAAGCCGATCGTTTGCAGGATTTGCGCGGTTTGGGCGGCGCGTAGTAGGGGACTGGCGAGCATCAGATCGAACTGAATTTCGAGCTCGTACAGGCGCTGGGCGATTTTTCGGGTTTTACGATCGCCCTCTTTAGTCAGCGGGCGTTCCTCGTCTGTTTCGTATTCTTCGGGTTCCGCTGCGATGCCGTGACGGATCAAATATAAATGCACTCTCGCTGTCCTTTTGATGGCTGTACGATGGCTACGCCCCGGCTTACGCCTACGCACTTATGGGTGAAGTTTGGCGCGATCGACATTTTCCTCCTATTCTACAACTGCATTGACATTTGGCGCTGTCGTCTAGTTTACACTTATAGGCTGTGCGATCGCATTCCCAGGCTCTTGCTGGCATAAAAACCGCACCTACAAACTCCAGAGTTAATGATCGTAAACTGGATTATCTTTGGGACTAATTAAATTCAGCAATTTTTGTTTAATCTGAGCATCGAATACTTCCCATTTGTGCCTTGCATAATCGCTATTCTCATTCCTGCCAGACAGAAATCCCACCGGAATTTCAAAACCTCCAGCTTGACTTCTGCCACCGCCAAAAAAGCGTCCTTGAGCATCTTGGCCGAAGGCTTCTTTAATAAATTCGTCGGGGTCGAGAGTAAGTTTATTCGTTCGCAGCGAGCCGATTACTACTTCAATTTCTTCGTCTTTATCGTGTACAATTGCGTAGACAACTGCTGTGTGTACGTTCTCTTCTGTTACTAAAAAGTCCGCCGCTTGGGGAATGGAATCGCGATCGTCATAGCGCAGGTAGCCGATGCCGGCGATCGAGAAATTGTTCTGGACGGTGCGGTGTTTGAGCGATCGCTCGATCGCATCCATCACCCACTTAGAACGAGAGGACTGTAACACCGCATTCAGCAACTGCGGGTCATAAAATCGGCTCAAATAAGCCGCAGCTAAAAAGTCCTCCTCCTGAGCTTGTCTGAGGGCGTTGGTATCCGATCGCAAACCGTGCATCAAAGCCGTAGCGCACTTGACGTGCTGGCTGACATTGCCATCGAGAGTTAGCATTCCCGCCTGTAAATACTCCGTAAAAATCGTGGCTGTAGCGCGGATTTGAGGGCGCAAATCCGTAAAATCTGCGTTCATTTCTCCTTGCAAATTGTGGTGATCGATCACGGCTGCGATCGGAACTCCCGCCCCTAAAATAAACTCGGTTAAGTTACAAGTCGTACCTTGATTGTCGATAAAAACGCAGCCCTGAAACGCCGACAAATCCTTCGTTTTTGTCGTTTCCAGTGTCCACCGCTGCAATGGCAACCCTGTCAATTTAACTAAAGCAATATTTTCTTGGTGGCTGAGGGCGCCCGCGTAGATCATCTCGCATTGGATATCGTACTTTTCGGCGATTAATTTGTAAGCCCAAGCGCTGGAAAGTGCGTCGGGGTCGGGAAAATCTTGCAATAATATTAACTGGCGATTGCCTCTGTGCCGATCGAACATTTGCCGCAATTGCTCGACTTTGCGATCGTGCAATTCCTCCCGCAGACTGGGGCGATGCTCTTCGGAAACAACTTCGGCTTTGCCGCGCCGTTTCCCGGGTGCACTCGCGGATGGTACAACCTCGTGGCTGGGGTCAACCTCAGCTTCGAGATTACCAGACGTTTCATCAGAATTGGTAGGGGATTGGTCTTTCATTGTTAAACATTAACCATTTATTTAATTTAGGACTTACGGACGAGCAGCCAGAAACCGGGTTTTTTACGAAAATTATTCGCTGTAGTCCATAGATTAGGCAAAAACCCGGTTTCTTTTATTTTGGTGCGTCCAGAAGTGTAATTCTTTCAGGACTTGCGCGCCAAAAGCTCTTAAACCCGGTTTCTTTGTAGGTGCTTCCTTGTCAAACCCAATATTTCTCACCAGAAACCGGAGTTAAGAGCGTAAATTCTCTCTTTAACTATTTAACTCTTTAACTCAAAACTATCGGGCGGGCACTCACAGGCGCCCCCCCTACAACTGAGAACTTTCCCAAAAAAACCCCGCGCTTGCTTGCGACAGGGGTTTCAAAGGCCGATTACATATTTTTGCCATTCTTGGTGCATACCGCTCTTAACGTGTCTAGTCACTTCAAAATAAAGACCGCTGTGAGGTTTCCTCGGCGGATATCGCAGCAGCATTCCCGCTTCTTTCGGGGTGCGGCTGCCTTTATTGACATTGCAGCGCACGCACGCTGTAGCCAGGTTTTCCCAACTGTCGCCTCCCCCGCGCGATCGGGGAATCACGTGATCCAGCGTCAAATCGTCCCCAGTATACCCACAGTATTGACAAGAGTGCGCGTCCCGGTGCAAGATGTTCCGGCGAGTCAGCGGAATATCCTTATATGGAACTCGGACGTAATGCCGCAGTCGAATCACAGTTGGTAGCGGGAAGTTTGGCGCAATAAATTTCCCGTTATGTTCTACCTGTTCTGCTTTTCCTTTCAGCAACAAAACTACCGCCCTTCGCCAATTGGTGATGTTGAGCGGTTCGTAGGAGGCATTCAGCACCAGAACATTGCCCATTGTTGATTATTAAAGAGAATATTTTTAATGATGCTAACACAGGTTCCAATTTAGGGGGGCGGGCTCAGGAATGGCAAGGCGATCGCCAAAAACCGTAAAAAACCGCACCTTTACCCTATACCTTCTGCGGCTGCGCCCCTGCTGCACCTATTTTCGGCCTTCGGTGTTTGTAGCGCGAGGATTTTTATCTGAGTTTAGGCCTAGAGGAAGCCAGTATGGGCGATGGCAAAACTTTACAGAATAAATTTTATTTTTTTCCCTAAATGCCTAATCTTCCCGGCAAGCAGCACTCTAACTTTTTAGAGTATTAGTAACCATCAATGAAAAAGCTTATTACCGCCCATGAAATTTCGGCTTTTAAAGTCAGTTTTTAGCGCGTCAATTATTGCCCTGGCAGCTCCGATTTTAGCAAATAGTCCCGCCCTTGCCCAAACAACGTCATTCTTCTGTGGCGCTGCTGGCGGCCGTCCAGCTACAATCGCTGTCCAACAAGGCAAAAATATTCCCGTTATTCTGTGGGTAGCCGATAACTATTTCAATGAATCGGGAGAAGACGCAATTACTCGCTGCACCAGAGTCTCGGGAATTCTCAACAACTCGCAACCCCAAGGAAGCTGGGATAATATAGTTACAGCAGGTGCATCTCCCAGGGGTCAACAAATTATTTGTGCAGCTAATCCTCAAGACGGTTCCTGTAGATTATTATATCAAGTACCCAAAGGACAAAATCCCGAACAAGCCCGACAAGAACTCTTAAGAAGAGTCAAAAATCCCAATGTAAATGCTTCGCCAGTTCAAGTAAATTAAACAGTTGACAGTTGACAGTTGACAGTATTTGTAGGGTGTGTCGCCATCGATAATCCCCAAAAAAAAGAGCGACAATCTCATAGCGACGCACCGCACACACCCTACAAACATGGTAAAAAAACCACGGGTAGGGAAACGGCATTGCCGTGTCCGTATTTCCATTGCTGTTCTTATTTACAGATAGTTGAAACCCTGCTCAAATACTCCGGTTGACTGCTGAGAAAATTGCAGCTTTGCTTCAGCAACTCTTCCAAACCTTCAACCTGTCTCAGCCAGACAGTCCCATTGCTTCCAGCTACAGCAATTTGCTTGCCATCTCGACTCCAACCAACACTAACAACATTCTCCTCAAACTCAAATTGAGCAACCTGCCGCCCCGTTAAATTCCACAGCCGCACAGTCTTGTCAATTCCCACTGTAGCCAGCCGTTCTCCGTCGGGACTAAAACTAATTGATTTCGCATCTAAATGCAGCGTTTCAAATTCACTAACTAATTCTTTTTCTGACAGATTCCACAGCCCGACTTTGCCGTTCAATGTTACTGTAGCAAAACGATACTGCTGTGGGGCAGGACTGAAGCTGATACCAATTGCCTGCACCGGCAGTGTTTTTTCCTGTTGTCCCGACAAATTCCAAATTCTGACGGTAGATTGGCTATCTAAAGTAGTTAAAAATTCGCCTTTTGGGCTAAAATTAACGCTTCTAACTAAGCCGTTGTGACCGGGAAGTTTCACACTAGACGATATTATTTTTGGCAGTTTTGATAAATTACAAATTGCAGCGCTGCCGTCGATTCCGGCCGCCGCTAACCACTTTCCTTCGGAACTAAAACTGATGCTGGTAACAGAGCCTTTAATTCCTTTGAATTTAGAAATAAGTTTACCTGATAAATTCCATAATTTAACTGTGCTTTCCCTTCCGGCAGTCGCTAAAAATTTACCATCTGGGCTAAAGCTCACCATATTAACTGACTGCTGCAAAGCTTTCCATTCAGCAATTTTATTACCGGAAAAGTTCCAAATCCGAACTCTATCGTCTATGCCTGCGGTTGCCAAAATTTGTCTTTCTGGGCTAAAACTGACGCTGGTAACTGCACCTGTATGAGCTTGCCACTTCAGCTTTTTTGGGGAAATTGATGATGCTTTTGTCTGCTGTTTTCCGCTAATTTTATCGAAAATTACTTGTAAGGCTAACAGCGGTCTAGTCGCAGGATATTGTTCGAGGTGCGGTTTGTTTTCAACCAAAGTTTTTAATCTTTTTCCAGAGGCGATCGCCCTCAATAAAGCTTCTGATAAAGCTTCGCCGTTTTCGTTTTTTTGAGATACCGCCAACAGTAAAGCATCGCTGCCATTTTGTTCGATTTCAATGCTTGCTTGTGCTAGCTTAAAGCGCTGGTAAGCGAGAGTTGAAAAGCCGATCGCGCCAACTAACGATGCTGCTAGTACCGCCGAACCAATTCCTATCCACTGTTTGGCTTTTTGCTTGGCTGCGCCAGCTTCACTCCAAGCTGTTTCGGCATCGCTTGCAGCTTTTTTTGTTTCGCGCGTAGCTGCCAGCAGCAGTTGATTTTGGTCGCTCAAAATCAGTTTTTGGCTGGCTGTCAAAAACTGAAAATCTTCGTTTCTCAAACTTTTATCAGCAGCCCAAACTAATGCTGACTGCAAATCATCACCGCGCAACAATTGGGAATCATCTTCACTGTTAGAATGCAGCCAGACTTTGAGCGCTTCCGAGTAAGGGGATAGTTTTTGTAGTTTTTGTGCGATTAAGTTTTGGTTAAATACAGCTTCATAAATAGGATTAGAAATTGTGAGTTTTTCTCGGCGCTTGACGATTAATCCAGTCAATCGCAATTCCATTTGTTCCGCACTACCATCGGGGACTATTTCAACTTGCTGTAAAATTTGTTGATATAATCCGAGTCTTCTGATAATGCGCTGGTTTTCTCTAAAAAGCCGATCGCGAATTGTGGACAAATGTTCGGGCACATCCTGAGATTCCCAATTCTCCACGATTTTCAAGCGCACTACTTCCTCAACCCACTCTCGCGGATTTTGAATGCGATATTGCTCCCCCCCTTGACAAGGGGGGGCTGGGGGGGGTGCATTTTCAAATAAGAGTTTGCAGAGCTTTTGAGTCAAGAAAGGCTGCCCGCCCGTCCAATACAAAACCTCTCTCAAAACTTCCCCAGATTTGTCTGTTATCTCTGCCAACCCGGCTGCTAGCGGTTGCGCTTCTGTTTCGTCAAAACCCGTTAATTCGATCGCCCTGCCGATATTAAAAGGAGTGTTGCTGCTGGCATTTTGCTCGCGGCACAAATCCGCCGGCGATGCTACGCCGAGGAGTGCCCACGTCAGGCGATCGAATTCTGAGTTATTGGCGCGCTTATTGTAGCACGATCGAATTAAGGCAAAAAAATCGTCGGCGGGAAAATCTAGGGCGAGAATGCTGTCGATTTCGTCGATAAAAATGACAATATTGGTGGAAATGTTGGCTAACAGTATGGTTTCGATGAATTCGCTCAATCTTTGAACCGGAGTTAAAAAATTGCGATCGCGCCACCAAGTCCGCACGTTGACAACATCCGACAGATTAAAGTTATTTTCGAGAATGCGGAGAAGACCAGCATACCACTGTTCGGGAGTCACGCCGCGGTTGCCAATTTCCGAAATGTCGATCGCAGCACAAGCAATTCCCTCATGTCTCAACCGTTGAATTGTCCGCACCTGCAAGCTAGACTTGCCCATTTGTCGGGAATTCAAAACATAGCAAAATTCCCCCGCCTTCAATCCGTTATAAAAGTCGTCATCTGCTTGGCGCTTCACATAATTCGGAGCGTTATTGGTGAGACTGCCGCCGACTTGATAGTATGATGGTTTGGGATTTGTGCTCATTACTTAATTTTTTACATAAACTTAGTCTGTAGTGCGATCGCCAATTTCATTGTACAATAAACTCAATATCTTGCAAAAGTTCTTTTAATCAAATTTGGGAACGGGCAAGATGCCCATTCCACAGGAAAATAAAACTTTTTGAACTGGCTATAAGAAACCGTCTTAGATATTTTGGTCAGAAATTTACTGCATAAATCAACCAATTTATAGGTATGAATACTGAGTGGAGCGGCCGCCATCACGACAAAGACCAATTAAGATCGGAAGTTTGGTCATCTCTGAAACAAAATAACGCATCAATTGGCGATCCGTTCGATCACATCCCCAATTTTTTCTGCGCCCAAAAGGCTGCTAAACTGCTGGGACAATTACCAATTTGGCAACAAGCAACAGCAATCAAGTGCAACCCTGATTCGCCACAAATTCCCGTGCGATTGCGGGCTTTGCAAGACGGAAAACGCTTGTATATGGCTGTACCGCGCTTGACAGATAGTCGCTGTTTTGTCGAGTTAACCGCTGAGGATTTGCACAGCCGCAATATCCCGCTAGCCGAAGCTGCGATCGCAAAAACAGCAGTCAAGTGCGGGCGGTTGGTGAGTTTTGCAGAAATGCAGCCAATTGACTTAGTAATAGTCGGTTGCGTAGCGGTAACGCGCCACGGTGGACGCACTGGAAAAGGAGCAGGATTTGCTGATTTGGAACTGGCGATGCTGGCGGAATTTGGATTAGTAAAAGCTGATACTCCGATTGTCACAACAGTGCATCCTTTGCAAATTGTGGCAGATTCGCGCTTGCCAATGCAGCCTCACGATTGGGCGCTGGATTGGGTTGTCACTCCCGATGAGGTAATTGCAACTAATACTGTTTATCCGCGTCCAATGGGATTAGATTGGGAAGAATTGCGATCGGAACAGTTGGAGAAAATTCCTATTTTGCGGAAATTGCAAGACAAATTAATCTAGAAGAAAACGAACCGCGAAGGCGCTAAGGACGCGAAGGAAGAAGAGGAAGGTAATTTCATAGCGGAAAGGAAGTAGTTACTAAGTGCGATCGAAAATATTGCCGATACAATTCGCACCTCGGAATACACTCATTTCCTTGCAATTTAACTAACCCCAAACTATCTAATTTAAACGCCTGCATCGCCTTTAATGGAACGGGACTATCTGCCGCTGCAATCTCTCTCATTCCCTGCGCTAACTCGGGATATTCTTCTAAATTCCACAGTTGGCGGCGCAGGTGATCGCTGTAAATTCCTGCATCGCTTGCAGCAGTTTCTTTTAATTGATCCAGTCTTAAATCCGATCGCGAAATGTGATATAATGCAACTCGCACTAAATACGGATGACCGCCGACAATCGCCATCAATTGCTCAACTTCGGCCTCCGACCATTGCAAATTGTGGCGCGCTGCTAAATCTTGGATTTGGTGAGGGTTGAATTCGGGCAAGTCTACGGGTAAGCCGACGTTGAAGGGCGATTGATTGATGTTCATCGGGATGTACACTTCGGTGGAGTGAACGACAATTAATCGCAGTTTTTTCCAGATGTCGCGCCGCTTCGATTCTTCGTGCCACGCCCGCAGCAGTCCTAAAAAGTCTTCGGCAATGTCGGGATATTGGAAAACGCGATCGATCTCGTCTAATCCTAAAATTAAAGGACTATCGATTTGCGGTAAAATGTATTTTTCAAAGTAATCTTTGCAGTTGACTTTGCTGCCGAAAATCTCATCCCAATAATCATCTAATTGATTTGGCAAGTGCAACTCGCGGCCGACGTAAGCGCAAAACCACCTTAAGAATTTATCTAAGTTGGCGAATACGGCTTTATCTACTAACTGAAAAGTTAGCGGCACTGTGCAATAACCTTGACGAGCTCCGTGATGCAAAATTTTTGCCATCAAGGACGTTTTGCCCATTTGTCTCGGTGCCTTAATTCTAATTAACGCGCTGGGCTGCAAAATAGTTTGATAGCAGCGTTCTTCGATGGGCGGGCGTTCTACATAAAATTGAGAAGCGACATCGACTTGTCCTCCCGGTAATTCCGGTTCGGCGGCGGGTAGAGGTATTTCGTAGCTGCTAATTTCTAATACTTGGTTTGGCGTTAAATCTTCCGGTTGTTCTGTGACTGGTGCGGGAGTTTCTGCTAGCAAATTCAGAACTTCTTCGATAATAATTGGAGTGTCGGCGGTGGTTTGCCATTCCCTCTGTTCGATTCGGTACAGATAGCCCCGCAAATCGTGGTTTAGGGGCGTGTTCAGCGGAAAACCGACGCGAATCGGTAAAATTATTGGTTTCTTGTCAGGACGCGAATCTTGCAGTTCTTTTGCTTGCTGAACTTGATATGTTAGCAGTTCGCTTTGACTGACTGTTGGTGGTAATAGCAACAGCAAATAATCGCATTCTTTGAGGAAGAAGTTAATGCGATCGAACCAATTATCTCCCAATCTAATGTTATTTTCTGCTGTGAAGACTGTATGCCCGATCGCACTTAGCGCCATTTCCAACTGTTTTCCCAACTCGCGATCGGGTTCGGCGCTGCGATAACTCACAAATACTTTAGCACTTCTGCTGCTGCTGGCGGTTTCCCCCGCTGCGGGCAAATTGTCCGACTCACCGACATCTTCGGCATCATCTAGTTTAGCCGATCGATGGTCGCCATTCGTCAGAGTCAGCTCAAACGCCGCGAACAACTGTCGCAGTTTGCTGAGATCCGCACCTTCTCTACCCTGCTTGATTTTGCTGACTGTATCGGCACCCACGCCAGACTCAGCCTCGATTTCAGTCAGAGTACCTCTAATGTTATATCGGTCAGACCATTCTTGGAGCGCCTCGTTAAGTTTCTTTAAGCCGGAGGCTGTGAGAATTCGACCGCGATCGCGTTTTGACTTGAGCACTTCGCTTGCACTGAAAGGGGCAGGAATTTAAGAATTTTAACGCCTTAAGTGCTTATTTTAAGCGATTTTAAGGGAGATAGTCGGGCAGCCGGAATTTAAGGAATTTTACTACGCCCCGGGGTTTTGGGCGATCGATCTCCTCAAACTCTGTCCTGATAACGGCTTCAACCTTTGAATATATTTGAAAAGAAAAAATTTTTTCTTAACTCCCCAATCTCCCGTGCGAGTAACCACTGATTTTTTTTAGAGTAGATACATCAAGCCAAAAAGGAGCATCACCATGAGTAAAATCTTACACAGACTCGCAATGGCAGCTTTAGGAACCGCAGCGATTTTCACAATTAATACACTTAATAGTTTAACAGAAGCATCAGCCGCTGGTAAATTTGACCAACCCGAAGTTCATCAAAACAGTGTTTTTCCAGTTACATTACCTAGTCAGTTCCATAAATAGGAAATTTGTTACTTTAATCAAGGAGAAATTATGAAGTCTACACTTTACTCGCCAACAGCTACCGCCACCAAATCTGACTTAGTTGATGCTGATGCGATCGATGCCTGCACAGCCCTTGCTTGGGTTGAATTGGTAGCCCTAGATGACAGCGCTCTCACGGGTGATGATTGGCTGGTTTTGTGCGATGATATTGATAGCGGGGAAATCTACCGCGGCTGGTTCCTCTGGCACGATCGCGAAGTTAGCGGTAATTGGGAAGCTTACGACCATTTGAACGATCGCCGATTTGTTGCCAAAAGCCAAATTTTTGCCCAAAGTGCGATCGACTCCATCGAAGATGCGAGAAATCTGGCGATCAGACAACTAGAATTTGTTATCTAAAACAAATACAATTCGCGCCGAGGAAACAATAATTCTGCGCAGATAATTCCCGACTGAATGAACTTTCCAACCTACGCGAGACGAGAATAAAAAGGTTTAATATAACCGGATGCGATATAATTCCCGGAAACCGAATATTCTCAAAGAAAATAATAAAAATTACGGGTGCGGGCAAGAGTTAACTGTATGATGCTAGGTGGTTCGCAACGACAAAGCGGTTGAGAACACTGTTCCAGCCGTTTTCACGTTGCAGCCGTTAAACTCTTACTCCTCACACATGACTCCAAAACTGCGATGGCTGTTACCTGCCTTAATTAGTGTTTTGTCGATCGCCCTACCTGCAAAAGCTGATACACTAACATCATGGCATTTCGATGCCCGCCAAAATCAACTCAATTTAACAACAGATTCAGGAGTCCAGCCGCAAGTTAAACTCATTGCAAATCCCACCCGCTTAGTAATTGACTTGCCAGGAATAGTCTTAGAATATCCCGAAAGTCCTCAAAGCTACAACTCCGCTATTCAAGAAATTAGAGTCGGGCAATTTGACACCGAAACCACCAGGTTAGTGATACAATTAACTCCCGGTTATAAATTAGATCCGCAACAAGTCCGAGTCATTAAAGAATCTGCCACTCGCTGGTCATTTCAGTTGCCCAATCCCGAACAAATAGCAGCAAACGAGTCTTTTCCACCAGCAGCTATTACCCAGATTCAACAAAAACCCGGTCAAGTTCCCGTCACTGTTTCTTCAGAAACTCCCAGAAACTATGCTGCTGATTTGGCGATGCGCGCCGGTTCGGAGATGAGCGCGATTAAGCCTCAGATTGAAAGTGCGATCGAACAGTACAAGTCCCTCAGCGCCGGAATGTTCTTTCTGGATTTGGATACAGGAGACTATTTAGACATAAAAGGCGATCGAGTATTTCCGGCCGCGAGTACAATCAAATTGCCAATCCTGATTGCATTTTATCAAGATGTAGACGCAGGCAAAGTTAGCCTCGACGAAACATTAGTTATGAAGTCCGACTTAGTAGCCAGCGGTTCTGGAACCATGCAAGACGAACCAGATAACACTCGGTTTAGCATCAGAGAAACCGTAGATAAAATGATTACCATCAGCGACAATACAGCCACCAACATGATTATCGAACGTTTGGGGGGAATTGCAAAACTCAACGAGCGTTTTCGCAGTTGGGGATTAGTCGATACAAGAATTCGCAATTGGCTCGGCGATTTTCAAGGCACAAATACCACAACTTCTGTGGATATGGTAAAGTTGCTGGCGATGCTGTCTCGCGATAAATTAGTTTCGGAATCCAGTCGGGAACAGGTTTTAGAATTATTGCGGAATACGACAACTAGAACGCTGTTGCCTTCGGGTTTGGGGCCGGGAGCCGTGATTGCTGATAAAACTGGAGATATCGGTTTTGTAGTTGGCGATGCGGGGATTATTGATATGCCGAATGGTAAGCGTTATTTAGCCGCAATTTTTGTCAAACGTCCTTACAATGACCCGATTGTCAGAGATTTTGTGCGCCGAATTTCGCGGATTGTCTACAATTATTTAGACCAACCTGCGGCGAAAGTATCGAATTAAATTATTTCCTTTTTCTCTTCTCGTTTCCAGGCTCTGCCTGGAAATGAATACCAGGAGGCTCTGCCTCCGGTAAACTGAGACGAGAAACAGCGAGGCAGAGCCTCTAGATATGCGTTACCAGGCAGAGCCTGGTAACGAGAGTAATGTCATTGCGAGTGAAGCTAAGCAATCGCAGAGTCTAGGATTGCTTAGCTTCACTCGCAATGACAAATTAAATTATTAAATGACTAATGACTGCTGACGAATGACTACTCTTTCCGCTCGACAGCCACAGTCAAATGAGCCACCACTGCCCCAACTGTCGCAAGTACGGCAGCAATTGGAAATACTACAGCCCCTGCAACGCCACCTACCAATCCCGCCATCAGGGGAATGTCTGCTAAAATCCGCCCTTGTGGGTTTTTGATGACGAGGCGGCGGAGTTTTCCTTGCTGAATTAGTTCTTTGACTTTACCAATTAAACCGTCGGCACTAATTTTAAACTCTTCCACTCTAACTTTTTCCTCTGTAGTAAATTCTGAGGCGAATAAAGGAGTTTCAACTGTTGGGTTGGCTGCCTCTGCTGCTGTGTCGTCTTGCAGGATTGTTGCTTGTTGTTCTAGTTGTTGTGAGTTCATTTTTTGTAGGGCGGGCGAAAACCAGCCGTTGAATTTCTATACTTTTATCTTGCCCGATCGCACTTGGCAACGACAGGCAAGGAAACCCTACAACCTGCATTCGTAGTTTCCCCCTCTGCCTTTTTACTCGAAACTTTATATCAGTTCGGAAAGCAGAGTTTATCTATTTCTAAAGGTATAGCTCCCCCTACGCTGCTGGGGATAATCTCATGTCCTAACTAAGATTAGTTCGTAGTGAGGACTTTAGTCCTCTGAATTATCAGGACTAACGAACAATCAAACAGCAATTAAATCCCGTGACTTTTACCAATCACCCAACTGCGGCGGAAAATCCGAGCCAGAGTCGATTCTTCCAAAGCAAAATAGATGGGGCGGCCGTGAGGACAAGTGCGCGGATTGCGAGTTTGCTGCCATTCATCCAACAAATTTTGCATTTGCAAAAGACTTAAAGGAGTACCGTTGCGAATAGCGCTGCGACAAGCAGTAGCAACTTGAGCAGCTTGCAAATCTGCGACTTTACTGAGTTCAAAAAGCGCATCTGCACAGTCATCTCGCGAGGCTAATAATTCAGGCACTTCGCGCGCCGCCCATAGCTGTTCGCCAAAAGTTTCTACTTCCAAACCCAAGCGCGACAAATTCTCAATTTGTAGCGCCGATAATTGACTGAGAATCACTGGTTTTTCTAGAGATTTTAACTGCCAAGCGGCGCACAGTTGCTCGTACAAAACGCGCTCGTGAGCGATGTGCTGTTCCACCAACCACATTCCGCTGGAGTGTTCCGCTACAATGTAAGTATTGTGAACTTGAGCGATCGCCCTCAGTTCCATCAATCCTATTTTATTACATGAGGCCTCTTCGCCGCCGTCATCATTCTGGCGAGCCGAAACCCCGACACTGTAAGCACTTTTTTGTTCCGATGCCTTCAGCAATTGTCCTACGCGATCGGGAATTGGAGGATCTGGCAAAACCTCATCATTCAGGTGCAAAGCCCGATTGATTGCCACACCAACTTGCGCTTGCCAAAAACTCGGATCGTGCAGATAAATTTCCACTTTAGCTGGGTGGCGGTTCCAGTCGATTTCGGAGGGGGAGATTTGCAGGTGCACAAAACACACGGGATAGCGATCGCGCGGACAAGTGCGGGCGAAGGCGCTGAGAATAGTTTGCTCTAATTCGGGCGATCGCACAACCCGCCGATTCACCGCCACCTTCACCCAATCGGGCCGCCTGCGGTGACAGCGATCGGGCAAACCAATTACTAACTCCAAAGACTGGGAATTGGTAACAGATAATTGGGAATCGGCAACAGGTAATTGATAATTGTGCTTACTTGTAGCTCCCACAAGTTGAGTTTCTCGCAAAAAATTTGCTGCTTGCAGATTTTGAGGACTCGCAGGCAAATCTAACTTTAAATACTGCAAATCGCTCGATCGCACGCCGCGCACAAATTGAGGTAAAATTTGTGACGCTGTGCTGGCAGAAGTTACATAAAAACAAGGCGTATTTGCTTGACGCAACTGCCAATTTACGTGGGGGTGACAAATCGCAATTTGCTGAATGATTGATTGAATCGATCGCATTTGCTGTGCCGGCGACAAAAAAGTGCGGCGCACAGGCCAATTGCCAAACAAATTAGCCACAGTGACTACCGTACCCGGGGCGATCGCCGCTGTTTCCACCTCCACAGCTTCGCCCGCCCTGTTGTAAACCACCCGCCAGCCCGATCGAGCATTTTCAGCTCCACCCTTGTTAAACGATGAGTTGGCGGGGGTTTGCACAGACTCTCGATTTTCCCAAAAATCGCCCAATCCCAAATCGTTCGATCGGCTCAACACCTCCAAACAGCCCAACTGAGCCAAACTGTGCAAAGCTTCCCCGCGAAATCCCAAAGTAGCAATTTTGTACAGGTCTGCTTCCGTGGTAATTTTGCTGGTACTGTGAGGCGAAGCCGCCTGCTGCAAATTTTCCAGATCCATTCCCGTACCGTTATCAGCAACTTGCACCCGCCACTGTTCGGGCCAAACAGACACAACGATGCGAGTTGCGCCAGCATCCAGAGAATTTTCTACTAATTCTCGTACCGCTGCGGCGATCGAGTCAATCACTTCGCCTGCGGCAATTAAGTTGATAACTTCTGCGGGTAACGTTTGAATAGTAACTGGCATCAGATTTTTAGCGGTTCGTCAATTCAATTCTACTTGATTTTGCAACTCGCTACACACTATTATGACTTAAGTAGGTGGTGACAAATAAACATTACTTAAACTCGCTCTGCTCAAGCCATATTTTTCGGCAGCCGGATGTAAAAAGTTGTCCCTTTTTCGTTTTCCGACTCATAAGTAATTTCTCCTTTGTGAGCATCAACGATCGACTTAGCAATCGCCGTTCCCAAGCCAGTACCAGTCCGCTTTCCATAAGTCACAAACGGTTCAAATAACTTTTCTTGAATTGCCTGCGGAATACCTGGGCCGTTATCGTAAATCGTAATTTCTGCCCACTCCTCGCTTTGTCCGACAGCAATCTCTACTCGCCCCCCGCGCCCGCCAAAAGCTTCAACAGCATTCCCAACTAAATTTTGCAAAACGCGCAAAATCTTATTTTCGTCCGCTTCCACTATCACTTCTGTCACCCGTAAAACCAAATCTACTTTTGCCGCCTCAAAATAAACTCTGTTCAACCTTTCAAACTGCTGCAACGTCTGGATCAGATTAAATGGTTTTTTATTTAATGCAGAGTTGCCGCGCGAAAATTCTAACACTTCTTCAGCCATCCCCAACATTCGCTGAACCTGCAATTGAATCAGTTCACACCACTCCTGAGTTTCATCATCCGGGTGCATTTCTTTGAGCATTTCGCTGGAGAGTTTAATTCCCGTGAAAGGACTTTTGAAGTCGTGAATAATTGTGCTCACCATTTCTCCTACCAAGACCATTTTTTGTTTGTGTACGAACTGGCTAACATATTGATCCGTGGTAGACCGCAAATTTTTAATAATGAAACTAAACATTTGCAGTACCGAACTGCCTTTAGCAAACTGGAGAGTTGCTATCAGTTCTTCGCGGCATAATTTTGCCAAAGTCGTGCCGCCAACTGCCACAGCTCTAGCACTGCGCGGTTCTCCGTCTAAAACTCCGAGTTCGCCAAAAAAATCGTCGGGCTTAGCAACAGCAATCGTTTGGTATTTATTGTTTTCAACCCGCTTGCTAAACTCGACTTCACCTTCTAAAATTAGATATAAAAAATCGGCTGTTTCTCCTTCTTCAAAAACCAGCGTTTCCTCAGCAAAACTCTCCACTACGGCTATTTGGCACAGGTGAGCAGCTTGAAGAGGTTCAAAATAAGACATAAATCGATGAGATGCCAGATCCATGTGAAAATACCTGAGGCTTAATTTAAACAGTTTCTTTCTTCTATCTTCGCCGATCGCCATTGCTGCGCCAATAAAATACAATACTGCTTTAATCAGGCTCTATTTTCTGGTATCCCTGGTTTTGAGGGGAGGGTAAGCGTCGGAATGCAGAGCCAGACTAGCACAGCAGCACCAGCAATTTCACCAAATTTTCTCAGTTAGTTGACTAAAATACATAAATATGATATTGGCTTTCAGATTTAAATTGGATGTGCGATCGAGCTCTCCGACGCGCCCCACAAGATTTTAACTGTAGAGAGATGGTGCAATTTAAATGCCGATCGACCTATTTGGCCAAAAATTAACGATCGCCAGATAACACAATCGCAGCATTCTGCCCGCCAAACCCAAAACTCAAACAAAGCGCATTTCTCACAATAGTCGATCGGGCACAGCGAACAAAATCTAAATCAAACCCCGGTTTTTTCATGCCAGCGCCTGGTGGCAACATCTGATTTTGAATACCCATCAAACAAAAAGCCGCGCCCAAAGCTCCCGAAGCTCCCAAAGTATGACCTGTAGCGCCCTTAGTCGAACTAACAGCAACTCCTCGGCGAAACAATTTCTGAATTAACAGCGCCTCGTGTCGGTCATTTAAGTCAGTTGCAGTACCATGAGCGTGAATAAAATCTAGATCAACCGCCGATAAATTGCTACGTTTCAAACATTGATTTACCGCCGCGATCGCACTTTCCCCCCCAAGCTCCGGCGCGTTAGCATAACAAGCATCATTTGTCAAGCCAAAACCCGAAATTCCACCGTAAATTTTAGCGCCACGACGATGTGCCAACTCAATCGATTCTAATACAAATAAAGCCCCGCCTTCGCCGAGCACAAAGCCTTCCCGATGTTGATCAAACGGATAGCAGCCAGTGTTAGCCAAAGCACCCATCCGGTTAAACCCAGCCAGAGTCAGCGGTGTAATTGGCGCTTCCACAGCACCTGCGATCGCCCGCTGACACTCACCAGTCCGGATCAAATCAACAGCACGGGCGATCGACTGTAGGCCCGTCGCACAAGCAGCCATCGGCGCCAGCACAGGCCCCGTCGAGCCAATTGCCCTCGCCGCGGCGATCGCCCCCATGTGAGGCAAAGAATCCACAAATTGAGCATTGGGAATTAGTAATTGGGAATCGGGCATTGGGCATTGGGCATTGGGCATTGGGAATTCCCTTCCTTCTTCCTTCTGCCTGACATCCGTTACATCCGTTACAGAATCCGTTGCCGAACTTCCCTCGGACTTCTTCAGTCCATCCGTTACATCCGTTAAATCCCGCACATTGCCCGTTGCCGAACTTCCTTCCCTTACCAACTGTTCCAAATTTCCTTGAAAGCCGCGACTAGAGCCAATAACAATCCCGCAATCAGGCAAATCCCAAGTCAAATCCGCATCTTGCAAAGCATCTGCCAAAACCTGCTGAATTAAACTTATTAAATCAGCAGGTTTTGTACCAACCAGAGCCAAAAGCTGCGGTTCAAGTTCTAAAAAAGGTTGATAGCGCTCAATTCCCGAATCCCCAGCCAACAGTCTTTTCCAGCTATTTTCCAGATTACCCAAAGCTGAAACAAGACCAATTCCAGTAACAACAACATCCATAAATTGAAATCAGAAGGCAGAAGGCAATTATTAGTTGTTAGTTGTTAGTTGTTAGTTGTTAGTTGTTAGTTGTCAGTTGTTAATCATCACTAATAACCAATAACTAATAACCAATAACCAATGACTGATGACCAATGACCAATGACTACCTTCAGCTACCAGGTTTAAAATCTTCCAAACCTTGAGTGACAGTAGCCTTCTCAATCCGATCGCCTGCTTGAATCTTATCAACAACATCCATCCCTTGCTTCACATAGCCAAAAACCGCATAACTACCGTCCAAAAACGGCACATCGGTCAAAGTAAAGTAAAACTGAGAAGAAGCCGAATCAGGACTCTGCGATCGAGCCATAGCCACAGCCCCGCGACTGTGCATCAACACCGGTTTATCCTTAACCCCAGCTTCTTCTAGCGTTTTGCTATAAGTCGGATTTGCAGCACCTTTAGCTTTAATTTCCAGAGGAATCCTGCGTTCTGTAGAAGTTTTCTGGTCAATAAAACCACCAGTTCCCAGCCGTGCAGTCGGGAATTTAGGGTCTTTACCCTGGGGGTCGCCGCCCTGAACTACAAAAGGCTGAGGTTCCCGCACGACTCGGTGAAATACCAGCCCATCGTAGACTCCCTTCTGAACCAAATCGACAAAATTGCCCGCAGTAATTGGCGCATTTGTGCCGTCGAGTTCGATCGTAATCGGAGCACCTTTAACCGTCATCACCACCGTTGCTTTTCCTTCCAAACGCGGCAAATTGCTAAATTGCGAACTCACCGCCACAGCATTAGAAGGAGACGGAGATGCAGACAAAGCAATGCTTTCACCAGACGCCGGATTCGGTGTCGGAGTTGAGTTAGCCTGCGGGGAACTACCGCATCCCCCGACAAACAGCGCACCAATTATTAAAAGTGAGAACAACCACCGATGAAGTTTGATTTGCATTTGCATTTGTATTTTGACTTTCACTTTCACTCAACCAGGTAACGTAGAGGGCGAGGCGCACCCTAGACTTATCGACTAGGGTGCGCGCGCAGCGCACCCTACTCGCCATTACCAATTCTTTAATCGCAAATCTCTAAAGTCCTTCGAGGGGAACTTGCAAAAATCGAGCCAATTCGGCAGCTTGATTTTCCACCTGAGACAAAGCAATCGGCTGTCCGACTCTAGTCAGGGGAAACTGACGGCGGTCTTTGAGCTTAAGATAAATGCTGCGGCAGGGATTGAGACCTTCTTTAATGTCCACCCGCACAGATTGCACGTCGGATGTCTTGCAAGTAAAATCAAGTTTGCGGTTTTTGCCAGGAAATCCCCAGCGAAAGATCCGAATGCTACCAGTAGAGCGATCGAACTCATTGTATCCGCCGCCGACATCCCAGAGAATCGTCAGCCACAGGTAAAGCGCCAACAGCACGCCGCAGACACCGTAGAAACCCATCGCGATACCTTGGGGGATGAAAATGAGCTTAGTCGGGTCAGAAAAAGGCAGCAAGTTCACGTGCAAGTAGCTGGAAATGCCCGACAGCAGGAAACCAGTGCCTCCAATGGTGACAATCGTCCCCCACCAGAAGTTGCTGAAGCGACGGGAGCCCAAAACCTGATAGCGCAGGACAGAATCGATCGAGGTCGTCGTTTTTGCAGTCATAAGATTAAACAGCCTTAAAGCCAAATTTTAATTCAAGTCGCCCACCTGTGCGTCACACTTCGCTGGCGCGATCGCGACTGGTGAGGATTCTGTATCAACTCCTGCTAATTATGTTGAAAATTTATGAACTTCTAATATATAGTTATGTTAACTTTAATTAGAAACCTTGGTCTTTTAACAAGCAAGAGGATTTTACCGCTATGACAATCGCCGTCGGACGCGCCCAGACCGAAAGAGGCATCTTTGATGTCCTCGACGACTGGCTCAAACGCGATCGCTTCGTCTTCGTAGGCTGGTCTGGCATCCTGCTATTCCCCTGCGCCTACATGGCCATCGGTGGCTGGCTAACCGGCACCACCTTCGTCACATCCTGGTACACCCACGGTTTGGCAAGCTCCTACCTCGAAGGAGCCAACTTCCTCACCGTCGC
>NZ_JAUBVZ010000011.1:0-197188 GCF_036702805.1 Microcoleus sp. A006_D1 | reverse complement strand
CTAACCATTAACCACTAACCATTAACCACTAACCATTAACCACTAACCATTAACCACTAACCATTAACCACTAACCATTAACCACTAACCATTAACCACTAACCATTAACCACTAACCATTAACCACTAACCATTAACCACTAACCATTAACCACTAACCATTAACCACTAACCATTAACCACTAACCATTAACCACTAACCACTAACCACTAACCACTGACAACTGACAAATGACAACTGACAAACCGTTAGGCTCTGTTATTCAAGGTTCCCTCAGCAAGGGATTAGAAGTGCGACTGCACGCCGACGTTTCGGTGGAAGATATGAGGGTGGGGAAATTTCTAGTAGTGCGGGGGGTACGATCGCACTTTTTCTGTATGCTCACCGACGTGTCTCTCGGAACATCCAGCGCTCGCATTTTATCCAACCCTCCCAATCCCAACGACGATTTTCTCCTCGCAGTCCTCGCCGGTAGCAGCACCTACGGTACGATCGAGCTTTCGCCGATGTTGATGCTGACTGCGGAAAAAGAAAAATCTCAAGCAATCTTCGATCCCAAAGGTAACGGAGTCCCCGATAAAAAGCTGGCCTTAGGGAATTTGGGTTCTTTTGAGGCGCAAAGTGGCGCCGATATGGAACTGCTGCCGGTCAAAACTATTCCCAGCCACTTTTCGCAGGTGTTTGATGCCAAAGAAACCGATTTTAGGGCGGTTTTTGGCTGGGAAGATGACCCGTACAGGCGCAATTTTGCGATCGGCAAACCGATTGACATGGACGTGGCTGTGTGCTTGGACTTAGACCGATTTGTGGAACGCAGCAACGGAGTTTTTGGCAAGTCTGGAACCGGAAAATCTTTTCTGACGCGCTTGCTGCTGTCGGGAATTATTCGCAAGCAAGCTGCTGTCAATCTAATTTTTGATATGCACTCTGAGTACGGCTGGGAAGCGGTTTCGGAAGGAAAACAATTTAGCACTGTTAAAGGTTTGCGGCAGTTGTTTCCCGATAAAATTCAGATTTATACTCTCGATCCTGAATCTACAAAACGCCGGGGAGTTCGCGACGCTCAAGAGTTGTTTTTGAGTTTCGAGGAAATTGAAGTGGAGGATATCTCGCTGGTGCAGCGGGAGTTGAATTTGTCGGAAGCTAGTATCGAAAACGCGATTATTTTACGCAACGAGTTGGGTAAGGGTTGGATTAATAAGTTGCTGGAAATGACCAACGAAGATATTCAAATGTTTTGTGAAGAAAAGCGGGGAAATAAATCTTCGATTATGGCTTTGCAGCGCAAATTAGAGCGCTTGAATGATTTAAAATACATTCGCAAACGCTGTCCAAAAAATTATGTAACAGAAGTTTTGCAGTGTTTGGATAGTGGAAAAAATGTAGTAATTGAGTTCGGTTCGCACTCGGATTTGCTGTCGTATATGTTAGCTGCAAATGTGATTACTCGCCGCATTCACGCATCTTACGTGCGGAAAGCTGAGAAGTTTTTGCAGAGTAAAAATCCGTGCGATCGCCCGCAACCGTTGGTGATTACCATTGAGGAAGCTCACCGCTTTCTCGATCCGGCGATCGTGCGATCGACTATTTTCGGCACAATTGCCCGCGAAATGCGAAAATACTTCGTAACTCTGCTAATTGTAGACCAGCGCCCCTCCGGTATCGACGGCGAGGTGATGTCGCAAGTCGGCACGCGGATTACGGCTTTGCTAAACGACGATAAGGACATTGATGCTATCTTTACGGGCGTTTCTGGAGGCCAAAGTTTGCGATCGGTTTTGGCTAAGTTAGACTCGAAACAGCAAGCATTGGTTTTGGGGCACGCTGTACCCATGCCGGTAGTTGTACAGACTCGTCCCTACGACGAGCAATTCTACAGGGAAATCGGGGATATTGACTGGCAAGAAATGCCCGACGAACAAGTATTCGCTGAGGCAGAATCTGCTAAAATGGATTTGGGATTTTAGATTGACAACTGCGATCGCGAAGAAAGTTCGGCAGCGGATTTTGTAACGGATGTAACGGATGTAACGAATTGCAGAAAGAAGGAAGGAAGAAGGAAGAGGAAAGAAGCCATAAAAGCCGATTTTTCAGTCATGTAAGAAAGAAACCGGGTTTTTTACTGTTTTGGCGGGCTGCAACGAATTATTTGGGAGAAAAAACCCGGTTTCTTGCTACCCGTGCGTAAGTCTCTGAAAGTGCGATCGACATTCAAAAAAAATATTCCTCCGGCTTTAGGCAATGGCTTTTGCCCTCACACCCCGTCGCCCCTCATCCCTACTTTCACAAAATTTGGATAAGGTTAAATATTGTTCTGCCTCGCGGCACAATTCAACTCAAATAGCCGAACAGCCCGCTCTTATATAGCCTTACTTACTCCTAGCAAAATTTGCATAGCATATTTTACAAAAAATGTCAATAAATATTTTAAACCGTAAGTTGCAGCGAATACGGCGATCGAGTTCGGTTATCTCGCATCGCAGCATCTAGGCAGCGAGAAAAATTCAAGCGATGATAGAACAGAGAGCCAAAATCAGCCCTCGAATTGCATGAGTATGTCTGGATGAGTCTGTTTGCATGGGTATTGTGAAGTTGAGTTCCAGTTAAAACTAGCAGGGAATTTAAAACCTTAAGGGAAAATGTAGAATCTTGACCTTAAGACAGAGGTTTTTACCCTTTACGATCCTCAAAATTTGGAATAGTATTGAGAAAAGTAAACTCTTGCTTCACTTCGCCTTGAACTAGCCGTTAAAGCTAGCGATTTACGGAAAATCGAGGGGGATTACTAGAAAATCAAGCACAAAAGTAATCCCAAACAAAAAGCTTCTACCGATCGTCACCGAGAAACAGGAGGGGTAACATCCCCCCTGTCGCAGTCTTTATCCCACTTGTAAAAGTGGGACAGGGTATCACCAACTTTTTATCTGTTGTTACAAGGAGTGCAATACTCACCCATGTCCACCACCACCCCCAAAACCAAAACAGTGAAAGCCGATCGCATGGGCAGCCGGCCATACTCCTCAACGGATACGGTTCGTACCTATCTGCACGAGATCGGTCGAGTACCCTTGCTAACCCGAGAAGAAGAGATTGTTTTCGGGAAGCAGGTACAGCAAATGATGAAATTAATCGAAGCAAAACAAGCACTTGCTAAAGAATGGCAGCGGGATCTGACGAACGAAGAGTGGGCTGCCGAAATGGAGTTGGCAGAAGCCGAACTGAACCGGATATTGCAGGTAGGGCGGCGCGCCAAGCAAAAGATGATAGAAGCCAATTTGCGGCTAGTAGTGGCGATCGCCAAAAAATACCAAAAACGTAACATGGAATTCTTGGATTTAATTCAAGAAGGAACCCTCGGTTTAGAACGAGGAGTAGAAAAATTTGACCCGATGCGCGGATACAAATTTTCTACCTATGCGTACTGGTGGATTCGGCAAGCAATCACTCGCGCGATCGCCCAACACGCCCGCACCATTCGATTGCCAATTCACATCACCGAAAAACTCAATAAAATCAAAAAAGTGCAGCGGGAACTCACCCAGCAATTGGGCAGATCTCCCTCGCCTGCGGAAATTGCCACCGCCCTAGAACTGCAACCTTCCCAAATTCGGGAATACCTGCTGATGGCAAGACATCCAGTTTCTTTGGACTTGCGCGTAGGAGACAACCAAGATACAGAACTGCAAGAACTCTTAGAAGACGAAACAGCATCTCCAGACAACTACATTACTTCGGAATTGCTGCGGCAAGACCTCGATACTTTGATATCGGAACTTACCCCCCAGCAGCGAGACGTGATCGTTCTGCGCTTCGGTTTGGAAGACGGCACCGAAATGTCGCTGGCGAAAGTCGGAGAACGGCTCAATCTCAGCCGGGAACGGGTGCGGCAGCTAGAACATCAAGCCCTCGCCCACCTGCGGCGCCGCCAATCTCAAGTCCGAGAATACTTGGCTAGTTAGCTACTAAAAGAGTTGAGAACCCCCAAGTCTCAACTCTTTTTTGGTGTTGGCGCTGTTGGCAAGGATATTTTTATTTGAAAGTCGATCGCGCGATCGCAAAATTTGTCTAAACTAATCTGAGAGTTAAGTTGAGGAACCGGGTTGGCGATCGCGAATTCAAGTTAATCGTCAGCGTTCAATTAGATTGCCAGTTTCTTCAATATTTTTGAAACTGGTACAAAAGGCGCTTCAAGGCAGCTATTTTAAATTTTGGGGTCAGGAGTGATTTTAACTTATTTGATATTGACAAGGAGTTTAGAAGCACTCGCGATCGCGCTTGCCCTCTCGCCTGGTAACTTCAGCATCGCATTCGTCGCACGCCGAGCACAGGACTCGGACATCAAATCCGACGTTTTTAGCTCGCAATCCCCCCCAAATCCTGCGCTAGATACCGCTAGCACAGGTTTAGCAGAGGGCGTTTACCTCTACGGCCAGTCCAGCAAACCAGATGAAATTAAAAAAGAATATTTTGTATTTGAAATGCGGCAAAGTAAGGTAATCGGTGCTTTTTACCTACCTCGGTCTGCTTTTTACTGTTTTTACGGCACAAGCGAGCGAAATCAATTAAATTTAACAGTCGTGGACAGTTACGACGGCAGTCGCTCTCCTTACTCCGTAAACCTGCAACAGTATTATCCAATTTCCGCCGTCAGCGACAACGACCGGCGCATCTTAGGTATTTGCAAAGCAGCTCACAAAGAGCAAGTGTGGGGAAAATAGCAGAAGACTGGCGCAACGCCAGCAGTCAGAGTTCAGGAAACAGCGGTAAAATTGCTCCTGAGTTGAGAATTTCGGACGGACACCACACACACGGCAAGATGAAACTGCGTCGGAAAACACTATCGATAGTTGGGATTACCATCGCAGGACTGACTGGCATTCTGTATGCCGCCTCCTCAAGCATCCTCTTAGGCAGCCTTGTCAAAGCCGAGGAACAAGAAGCCACACAAGTTGTCAAGGGAGTGCTCAGCGTGTTCGGGCAAACCGCAGACGATTTCAACTCGCGCTTTGCGGACTGGTCGTCATGGGATGACACCTACGCTTTCATTCAAAACCGCAACTCAGAATTTATCGCCTCCAATTTAGTTCCAGAAGGACTGAATAATTTAAGAGTTAATCTAGCCGTATTTGTCAATACTTCGGGCAAAATTGTTTACGGTACGAGTTTAGACAGTAAAAAGCTAAAACTAACGCCTGTTCCAGAGGCATTAAAACAGCACATTTCTCTCAGTGACCCGCTGTTGCAGCACCCCAACATCGAAAGCAGCCTCGCTGGTATCCTGCTGCTGCCGTCAGGGCCGATACTGATTACTTCCCGGCCAATTGTCACTACAAAAAGCACCGGCCCGATCCGAGGCACGGTGATATTCGGGCGCAATTTAGATGCAGCGGGCATTGCGAAGCTGTCTAAAATTACTCGTTTGCCGCTGATTGTCCACAGCATTAATGAGCCTCATTTACCCGCCGATTTTCTGAAAGCGCGGCACAAACTTTCGGGAAAAAAAACGATTTTCGTGCGTCCTGTCAGCGAAGATTTGATGGCGGGTTATGCTCTGATCCGCGATATTTACGATCGACCGGCGTTACTTCTACGGGTGGATATGCCCAGAGAAATCTACCGCCAAGGTCAAACCAGTTTGCTCTACCTGCTGGTGTCTGTAGGGTTAGCCGGAATTGGGTTTATCGGCTGCACTCTGCTGCTGATAGAGCATCTGGTACTGTCTCGGTTGAGCAGTTTGGCTTCATCAGTGAACCGCGTCAGCAGCAGCCAAGACCTCTCGCTGCGGCTGCCGGTGACGGGGGAAGACGAGTTGTCCGACCTTGCCCATACTATCAACGGAATGCTGTCGGCGATCGCGCAAGCCGACAGCGAACAACTAGAAGAAAAAGCCCGCTACCGAGCCGTAGTCGAGCAAACTACAGACTGCATTTTCCTGTGGGACGCTCAAACCAAACGCCTTTTAGAAGCCAATACAGCCTTTAGAAACTTGCTCGATTACAGCATTGACGCGATTTCGCAACTGACTGTTTACGATATCGTCGCCTATTCCAAAGACCTAATTGACAACAATATCGAATTCCTGCTGGCGGACAAACAATTCAGAATTGGCGAAATTCTCTACCGCCGCCGAGACGGTTCCTGCGTAGATGTGGAAGTAAGCGCCAGCGTGATTTCCTACGGCGGCCGCGAGATTATTTGCACTGTTGTCCGCGACATTACCGAGCGCAAGCAAGCCGAAGCCGAACTGCGAGAATCAGAAGAACGCTACAGACTTTTGTTTAAAAATAACCCCCATCCGATGTGGGTTTACGACTTAGAAACTCTGGAATTTATAGCCGTCAATCACGCTGCAATCCAGCACTACGGCTACACTCGCGACGAATTTCTCAACATGAGCGTTGCGGATATTCGTCCTCCCCAAGAGGTGCCGAGATTGCTAGAAAATATATCCCAAGTAGATGTCGGTATTGATTTTGCCAGTGTGTGGCAGCACCAGAAAAAAAATGGCACAATTATTGATGTAGAAATTACTTCTTATGCCCTGATATTTGATAGTAGAAATGCTGAATTAGTCATGGCTCACGACGTAACCGACCGCTTGCAAGCCGAGGCCGAACTGTACAAAGCAAAGGAAGCCGCAGAAGCAGCTAGTTTAGCTAAAAGTCAGTTTTTAGCTAACATGAGCCACGAACTGCGAACTCCTCTGAATGCGATTATCGGTTACAGCGAGATTCTGCAAGAAGAGGCTTTAGATTTTGGGGAAGCAGATTTTGTGTCGGATTTGGAGAGAATTCACAATGCAGGCCACCATTTACTAGCATTAATTGATGATATTCTAGATTTGTCGAAGATTGAAGCCGGTCACGCGGAACTTGAATTAGAAATTTTTGATTTGTCGGAGGCTGTTCAAAATGTAGCGAGAACTGTTGAACCGCTATTTTTGAGAAACACCAATCGCCTGAATGTCGAGTGTCCTAATAATATTGGCGAATTGCATTCCGATCAAATTAAGTTGACTCAAATTTTGTTTAACTTGCTCAGCAATGCAGCTAAGTTTACTCAGAAAGGCACAATTACACTCAGGGTGGAAAGAATTAAAAATGACGAGAATAGTTGGGATGTTGAAAAGTTAATCTTTAAGTGTACTGATACGGGGATTGGGATGACTCCCCAACAGCTACAAAAGTTATTTCAACCTTTTACGCAAGCTGATGCTTCTACTACGCGCAAGTACGGAGGTACGGGTTTGGGTTTGGCAATAGCGCAGAAATACTCTCAGATGCTGGGGGGAGAAATCACTGTGAATAGCGAGTTTGGTAAAGGGTCAACTTTTACTCTGGTGTTGCCCACATACCTATAATATCATGTCAGTTGCGATCGGAGCGATCGGTTCGTAGTCAGTTGACAGTTGACAGTTGACAGTTGACAGCACTTGACCTAGAAGTCCGAGGATTAGAGTAATGAATAGTTTTCTTTTAATTTCTCGCCTTTAGGGGTTCCGGCTTTAAACCAATTCTTTCTGGTAATGAGGACTTCAGTCCTCTCCAAAACACGGTTCGTAGTGAGGACTTCAGTCCTCTCCAAAACACGGTTCGTAGTGAGGACTTCAGTCCTCTCCAAATCAGCTTTCAGCTAACGAGGACTCTTCGTCCTCACTGCGAACAAAATCAATACTCAATACCCGCTTGAGCTTTAATCCCTTGTTCTCGGAATGGATGCTTAACTAATGTCATTTCTGTCACCAAATCTGCGCGTTCAATTAGTTCTGGTGGCGCGCCTCTGCCCGTGAGAATAACGTGAGTTTCTGCGGGTTTTTGTTCTAAGCCGGAGAGGACTTGCTCGACTTGCAAATAACCCAGTTTTAATGCTATATTAACTTCATCTAACAGCACTAATTTAAATTCAGGATTGCAGATAAAAGTTACAGCTTTCTCCCAAGCTTTTTGAGCTGTTTCGATATCTCGATCGCGGTCTTGCGTGTCCCAGGTAAAACCTTCACCCATTGCATGGAATTCTAGCTGTTTTTCCCAGAGTTCAAAAACGGCTTTTTCTGCGGGTTCCCAGGCTCCTTTGATAAATTGTACTATGGCGACGCGGTATCCGTGACCGAGCGATCGCACAACCATGCCCAACGCGGCCGTAGTTTTGCCTTTTCCGTTACCCGTATTGACAATTATCAAACCTTTGTCTTGAGCAGCATTGGCAATTCGCTGCGCCTGTACTTCTTGTCGGCGCTGCATTTTCTGTTTGTGCTGTTCGGCAGTTAAGCCCGTTGTTGCAGATGCTTCTGTATTCGTTTCCATGAGATTTATTTTAACCGCAGATCAACGCAAATAAACGCTGATAGATGCAGGATGTGTAGTTACGCCCAGACTGCTTGCAAGTTTAGCACGAAACCGGGCAAAATGTCTTCTCCTGAAAGTTCTGTCGGACATTCCAGAATTTCTATTTCTTGTCCTTGGCGATAGATTTCAACTCTGCGCATTTTGCGGTTGATTAACCAGCCTAATTTTACTTGATTATTCATGTATTCTTGCATTTTGTCTTGAGTATCTTTGAGACTGTCAGTCGGCGACATTAACTCTAAGACAAAATCTGGGGCGATGGGAGGAAATTTTTGTTTTTGTTCGGGAGTAAGCGCATCCCATCTTGCTTGTTTAATCCAAGAAACATCGGGGGAACGATTGGCACCGTTGGGTAGTTTGAAACAAGTTGAAGAATCGAAACAAACTCCCAGTTTGGTTTGTCTGTTCCAAATTCCAAAATCAGTAGATATTTCAAAATTATAATATCCAGTTTCTCCTCCTGTGGGTGACATGACGGTTATTTCTCCTTTGGCGTTGCGTTCAAATTTGACATCGGGGTTGGCGCGACACAGTTGATAAAATTGGTCGTCGGTGATTTGGGCGATCGCATTAAAGTTGATGGTAACTGCTATCATGGTATTTTAGAGGCTGCATTTTGAGTATTTTAATCGCAGAGGAATGCCGATCGATGCAGGTTGTATAAATCGTAAAGTGGAAATGCTATTTTTGAAGCGGGAAGATTTTGGGAGATCCTTGTGCTAGCATTATATCACAAAGTTATTAAAACGTGTTCTTTTTGTCGTGAAAAGCTTTTTCGAGGAAAGATTTGCAGACATACCAATAATAAAATGCAATATTGATTTCACTCAACAACTTAGGAACTCCTTCTAACATACTAGCTAATATTTTACCTTTTAAATGCAGCGCGTCGATGCCGATCGCAAAAAACAACAATCCCAATCCAGCTAACAATATTTTGTAAGGGGTAGACTGTAGTTCTCGCCTAAGAAACCATCCGTAGGAAGCCAAAAAAATAGCGTACAGCAAACAAACTCCTAACTTGGGAATTCCCACGGCTACGATATATATATGAATTCGGTAAATTTCATTGAGCAGGAATCCACCTGTTAACAAAGCAGAGAAGAGAATAAATCGATTTTCTGAAGCTGGCAGCCCAAGAGTTTTAGCCAATCCATAGCTAAAAGTACAAACAATGACCGGTACAGAACATAATATTTGAAATGTGCGAGTTAACAAGGCGACATTGGGATTGGGGGAGAAAAAAGGGTTAAAGAATAAGTCGCTGACTTGTAAGCCTGACATTTGAGTCAAGACAACCAGGAATCCCACCAGCAAGAGAGATAAACAATTGAGTCCAAAAACCGAACGAGAAATACTCATAAGCGAGGGACAACAAAAGGAAGGTTTACCGCAGACGAATAAAAAAATACTTTTCCACTATAGCTACTAATTTGCTAAACTAAGAAGAGTCTTGTAAAACTGGGTGACACTGATGCTGTCAGTAAAAAAAGCAGAATCGATCGTTCTAAATTTGGCGCAACCCCTCGACAGTCAGCGGGATGTAGAAACTGTAGACTTGCTGGCAGCATCGGGGCGCATTTTGGCTGCACCAGTCACTGGTTCTCTCGATTTTCCTTATTGGGATAATTCGGCAATGGATGGGTATGCCGTGCGGTTTGCTGATGTGGAAAATTGCAGCGCCGAACAACCAGCGGTACTCGAAGTAGTTGAGGAGATTCCAGCGGGATATCAGCCCCGAAATACGGTGCAATCGGGCGAAGCGGCGCGGATTTTTACGGGTGCTGTGATGCCGGCGGGTGCTGATACGGTGGTAATGCAGGAAGAAACGAGGCGTGAGGGCGATCGTATTTTTATCTTAGTTGCTCCGGAAAAGCCGCAAGCATTTGTCAGGCATAAAGGTGCTTTTTATCAAGCAGGAACAACTTTGCTAACTCCCGGTACAGTTATCAACGCCCCAGAAATGGCGGTGTTAGCAACTGCACAGTGCATTCAAGTTCCTGTTTATCGACGGCTGCGGGTGGCAATTTTTTCTACTGGTGACGAATTGGTATCGCCCGACCAACCTTTGGCACCGGGGAAACTGGTAGACTCGAATCAGTATGCTTTGACTGTTTTGTTGGCGCAAATGGGATTTGAACCAATTCGCTTGGGGATAATTCCTGATAATGAATGTGCGCTAACTAAGGCAATCGCTCAGGCTGTTTCGACAGCGGATGTGGTGCTTTCTACGGGCGGCGTTTCGGTAGGAGATTACGATTATATTGAGAAAATTTTGGCGGATTTGGGAGGTAAGATTCACATTCAGTCTGTGGCAATTAAACCGGGGAAACCTTTAACGGTTGCTGCGTTTAAACGAGGTGAAACAACTTCTGATTCGCCGATTTCAAGTTCGGATTGTCTCTATTTTGGTTTGCCAGGAAATCCGGTTTCAGCTTTAGTCTGCTGTTGGCGGTTTGTTGTGCCTGCTTTGAGAAAGATGTCTGGAGTTGGCGCGGATGCTTGGGGCCCGGAGTTTGTAAAAGCTCGGTGTGATGCTGAATTGCGATCGCACGGCAAGCGCGAAACTTATGTTTGGGGTAAACTGCATTTAGTTGCCGGAGTCTGGGAATTTGAACCTGCTAGCGGCAGCCAAAATTCAGCCAACTTAATTAACCTCGCCAATACGACTGGTTTAGCAGTTTTGCCACCAGCGGAAACCTGGGTTTGGCCAGGCGAATTTGTTGAAGTTTTAAAAGTTAGTCATTAGTTATTGGTCATTGGTCATTAGTCATTGGTCATTGGTCATTGGTCATGGGTAATGGGTAATAGGTAATGGGTAATTAATCTTCCTTCTTCCCTCTTACCTCTTACCGATATCCGTTAAATCCGTTATAAAATCCGTTGCCGAACTTCGTATTATGAGAATTCTAATTGTTGAAGATGATCCGATGATGCAACTGGGATTAGAGCAAGTTTTAGCCGATTCCCCAGAAATAGAAATAGTAGGACAAGCAGAAGACGGTTATTTAGGTGTAGCAGCGGCACTGAAACTAAAACCTGATATTATTGTGATGGATATCGGTTTGCCGCGGCTGGATGGCATAGCAGCTACGCAGCAAATTAAAGCACAACTGCCGGAAGTTCGAGTGGTAATGTTAACTTCTCACACGGCAGAAACTGAAATTATTGCTGCCCTTTCTAGCGGTGCTGATGCTTATTGTATTAAAGGTGCTTCGGTGGACAGGCTGTTAGCGGCGATTGCAGCGGCTGCTGAGGGTGCTACATATCTTGACCCTCAAATTGCTCGGACTGTCATCGAGCATCTCAAACCCCCGATACCTGCTTCTACAACTACTTTTGGTCAGTTGTCCCAGCGGGAATTGGAAGTGTTAAGATTAATGGTGGAAGGTAACAGTAATCCTGAAATTGCAGCGGCGCTTTATTTGAGCCCAAATACTATTAAAACTCACGTTCGCGGTATTATGAATAAGTTGGCAGTGGATGACCGCGTGCAAGCAGCAGTTGTGGCGCTGAGGACGGGGTTGGTGTAAAGAAGTTCGGCAACGGATTTGATAACGGATTTAACGGATTTAACGGATAGAAGGAAGAGGGGGAGAGGGGGAGACGGGGAGAGGGGGAGACGGGGAGAGGGGGAGAGTTACCAATTACCAATTCCCAATTCCCAATTATCAATTACTAGCAATTTGAGTGAGAGAATCTATGTCTGAGTGGATAGAAATCGGTACAATTGTGGCAGCTCAAGGTTTGGACGGGGAAGTGCGAGTCTATCCCGATTCGGATTTCCCGGAAAGGTTTATTGAACCGGGGAAGCGGTGGCTTTTGCGCCCTAAAAAAACTGAACCGGAACCGATCGAGCTTTTGGGCGGTCGCTACATTCCGGGCAAAGGGCTGTATGCTGTAGAGGTGGAGGGTGTGGAAGACCGCGATGGTGCTGAAGCGCTGCGGGGCTGTAAGTTGTTGATCGAAAAGGGATCTCGACCTTACCTCGAATCTGATGAGTTTTACGTGCAAGATTTGATCGGTTTGGAAGTTTTTAACCAGTTAACCGGGGAAATCTTGGGTAAGGTAAGTGATATTATTCCCGCAGGTAACGACCTTTTAGAAGTAGAAACAGATTTAACAGCGCCGGAACCTGTCGCCCCAGGACTAGAAAAGCCAAAACGGCCTAAAACTCCCACAGCAAACGCTGACCCCAGAAATACCCGCAAACCACGGAAAATTCGCGTTAAAGAGCCTAAGTCAACTAAAATATTGATTCCTTTTGTGCAAGAGATTGTGCCAATTGTTGACTTGGAACAAGGCAGAATTGAAATTGTGCCTCCTCCTGGTTTGTTGGAAGACATCTAGACAAGACGGCGGTTGAAACCGCCCAGTCTTCTAGAAAATAAAGGAAAGGATTATTCAGGGAAAGCCGGATTGGGTATTAGTTATTAACAATTCCCAATTCCCAATTCCCAATTCCCAATTCTCGATATCAATCCCTTCCTTTATTTGCGTAGCGCACGATCAAGTAACTGATAGAAAGTGCGAAAATAGCCGCCGCCAAACCAATTAAGTCGGCTGCGGTTTTCTTTTCCAGGTCAAGAATGATGATTTTTCGAGATACTGCTATCAAAGAAGTTACAATAACTAGCTCTACTTGAATTACGTGCTTTTTTAGATAAGCTGTAATATTTTCCAAGATTTCCAGAGCAATTAAAACATTTAAAAATAACCCAAATATGACAAACAACGTATCTTTTAACAAAAAAGTCTCATGGTCGTTGAACAATTCTTTTGTTAAAAAAATCATCAAATCGCAAACGCTGACGATAATTACTAAAATCATTGCCAGTGATAAAATTTTCGATATTATGACTTCTACGTTTTCTGTAAAATGCAGAAAGTCTTCATCGCTGCCAAACTTAGAAATTTGCCTAAATATTTTTTTGAGCATACCCGCGATCTCGTGTCCGTTGAATTACCCGCAATCTACTTCTGTCCCGTGGTGGGGGCGGGTTTATCTAGATTGTTTGTATGAATTATATATCGTTGGTGAAACCAGCCCCTACTTTTATTGCGGTTAATTTACCCGACATCAGATGATTTAGTCAACCTTGCATAAATTTTTGCCATAAAAAAGCCTCAAACTATTGTCTAGCAATATTTTGAGGACTTTCAGACGCGGTGCGATCGCAGAATCAACTATTTCTCAACGGATATTCTCAACAGAGAATGATTGTTGACTCCCAACTCGCTCCTGCTCAATACACACAGGAGCTAAAAATTTAGCTCGGGTGGGTTTAGTAGCGGCGAGAAGAGCGGTCGTTGTTGCCCCAGTTACCGCTGTTAGAAGAACCGCGCTCTTCGCGGGGTTTTGCCTTATTGACCTTGAGGTCGCGACCCATCCACTCAGCACCGTCAAGAGCCTCAATGGCTGCGGTTTCTTCTGCTTCAGTAGACATTTCTACGAAAGCGAAGCCACGCATCCGACCTGTTTCGCGGTCAGCAGGCAACTGAATGCGCTTTACTGTGCCGTACTCTCCAAAAGTTTGGCTGAGGTGCTCCTGCGTTACTTCGTAGGATAAATTGCCGACATAGATTGACATTGAACATTCTCCAGAATCGAGGTTGTAGAGATTTAAATCCGGAGGAACGCCGATCGAACGAACTGTACTGCCGAAAATAAAGCCTTATAAAAAGATCATAGCACCTATACGTGCAAACTGCAATTTTCTGACTCGATCGATCAAAAATAAGGGCCAAAGCTGAACGCTGAACGCAGAACGCAGCAGAACGAAGGCAAAACCACCAATAAAGCAGGAAAAATTCAGAAAAAATAAATTTATTTTTTCTTGTTCCTGGGTTCGCCCGGGGAACGCAGCTTGGGGGGTGCGTCCGGACTCAACATTGCTCGATGTAGAGATTTTAGTTTTTGACAACCGTAGAGCACCCTAATACCAGTTCCTAAAAATAATGCAACTCTAGGTAGGCCCGCGATCCCAACCCTTATCTCATAAGTCATTCCCGATTCTTTAATCTAAAATCTAAAATCTAAAATAGTATAAAATTTGGCCCCACCAACGGCCCAGAAACCTGGTTTCTTGACAAAAAACCTCCGATTTTACGCGAGTCTGAGCCAAGAAGCCAAGGTTATATAGCAGTTGACAGTTGACAGTTGACCTGGGACAGTTGACCTGGGACAGTGTACAAGCATCAAACCGTTTATGCTAAAGGGTCATAGGAGCTATTCATGACATTATTTATGTCCTAGCCTATGTGGCGGTTGTTATCACATTGGTGCCGGTATGTAAGTTGTATCGCAACGCCCCATCAGCGTTAAGAAGTTGTTAATTGCAGAAACATCAGGTCGATTACAACTTGCTTCTGGCTTCTGGCTTCTGGCTTCTGGCTTTTTCTCTAAGATACCCAAGGAAAGACGGTAGCTCAATTCGGGACGGCGACGGTGGATTTTGCCCAATTAAATTCCTCAACTTCTGCGACAACTTCTGCTGGAGTTTCTGCTGGAGTTTCTGCGCC
Organism: Microcoleus sp. A006_D1; assembly: GCF_036702805.1. Classification (NCBI taxonomy): domain Bacteria; kingdom Bacillati; phylum Cyanobacteriota; class Cyanophyceae; order Oscillatoriales; family Microcoleaceae; genus Microcoleus; species Microcoleus sp. A006_D1. The sequence continues at coordinate 182,320 of NZ_JAUBVZ010000011.1, read as the reverse complement.
AACGAGTACCAACTGCACCGCACAAGCTTTTAACTCTGGCTGTTTGGAATCTGGACAGCTTGCAGCATGAGTCATGGCATTGGCTTCAGCCCCTTCGGCCCACAGAGAACCCCAGTGCATCGGTACAAATAGCGTACCAGGGGCGATCGCCTTGGTAACTTTGGCTGGAAACTGCCCCTTGCCGCGGCGCGATCGAACTTCCAGCAAATCCCCCTCCTTAATCTGCAATTTGGCAGCATCGCGGGGGTGAATTTCCAAAAACGGATCGGGGTACAATTGATTGATTTTTTCAGTTCTCCCAGTGCGCGTCATCGTGTGCCAGTGTCCGTAAACTCTGCCCGTCGTCAATACAAACGGATAGTCTGGATCTGGAGGTTCTGCCAGTCCCCGGGAGTGATAAGCCGAAAATCTCGCCCGCGCGTCGGGAGTGTGAAAACGCCTGTCAGTATACAGCCGTTTTGCTTCCTTCGCTGGATGCGGAGGCTGATTTTCGGGACACGGCCACTGCTGCGGGCCTTGGAGGCGCAAATACTCGTGGCTGAGGCCCGTGATGTCGCAAGGCCTGCCCCCTGTCAACTGCACGTACTCTTTATATACGTCAGCGCTGCTGTCGAAAGCAAAGTGTTCGGCAAAACCCAAGCGGCGGCCGACTTCTGCGAAAATCTTCCAGTCGTCGCGCGATTCCCCGGATGGTGGATCGAAACCGGGACAAAGCGTCACGCGGCGTTCGGAATTTGTCATCACTCCGGTTTTTTCGCTCCACTGGGTTGCCGGCAGCAAAATGTGGGCGTAGGCTGAGGTTTCCGTGGGATAGTAGGCTTCTTGATAAATCGTAAAGGGCGATCGCAGCAAAGCCGCCTTTGTGCGTTCCAAATCCGGCATACTCACCACCGGATTAGTGGCTGCAATCCACAGCAACTCGACATCGCCAGTTTCCAAACCCACAATCATATCCCAAGCACTGCGGCCCGGATTTGGGGAAATACTTCCCGGTGCGATTCCCCAAAACTCCTCGACTTGGGTTCTGTGTTCGGCATTTTTGACAAAGCGGTAGCCCGGGAGTAAGTGAGAGAGTCCTCCCGCTTCCCTGCCTCCCATGGCGTTGGGCTGGCCGGTCAGGGAAAACGGGCCGCATCCCGGTTTGCCGATTTGACCTGTCATCAAGTGCAAATTAATTAGCGATCGCACCTTTGCCGTGCCTTCGGAGGACTGGTTGATGCCCATCGACCACAGAGACAAAACCCGCTGCGACTGTTCCCAGTAGTTGGCCGCGGTTTCTAAGTCGCTGACAGTAATGCCACAGCGCGCGGCTACAAAATCCGGCGTGTAGCTGCTGATCACTTCAGCAAAAGCTGCAAAATTCGCCGTGCATTCTTGAATAAACTCAGGATCTATTGCCCGCCTGCGCAACAGCAAATATGCAATTCCGTTGAGCAAATCTATATCCGTGCCCGGTTTAATTGCTAAGTGCAAATCTGCGGCTTCAGCAGTCGGAGTCCGCCTCGGATCTACCACAACCATCTTGACATTGGGGTGCTTTTTGTGGTACTTTGCTAATCGGTTGAATACAATCGGATGGCATTCCGCTGTATTACTGCCGATAATAAAAGCGCAATCTGTTAATTCTAAATCGTCGTAACAGCAAGGCGGCCCGTCCGAACCAAAACTTTGAACGTATCCCGAAACTGCTGAAGACATACACAATCGAGAATTCGCATCAAAATTATTAGTTCCCAGACAACCTTTCATCAGTTTCTGAGCAATATAATAATCTTCTGTAGCGAATTGACCGGAACCGTAAATGCACATAGCATCGGGGCCGCTGGTGCAGCGAATTGTCTGGATGCGGTTAACAATGGCATCGAGAGCTTCGTCCCAGCTAGCGCGGCGGAACGGTTGGTCGAGAGTATCTCGCATCATCGGATACAGCAGCCGATCGCTCCGAATGGACTCTGCTACCGTTGCTCCCTTGATACAAACCATGCCCTGACTGGATGGGTGATTGCGATCGCCCCGGACTTTCCAAACTTGTTTTGTGTCTGGAATAACTTCGAGACCGCAACCTACACCGCAGTAAGGGCAAAGAGTTTTTATAGTTTCCATCTGGTGATTTTAGATGCTAATTTTGGAAAGCTAATGGGTAATTCGTAATTCGTCATTATAGTCGGAACTGAGGTCTCCGGCAAATAATGCATCAAAACTTACTAATTACCGCAAAAATGCTTCAGACAAGCGGAAAATACCCTGATTTTAAATTAACCGCTATCTCTTACTTAAACTCGCGATCGTTATCGATTGTAGCTAGCTGAGCGCTGCTTTTGAATCGCCCTCCAACAGACGGAATTCAGACCCAATTCTTGTCCCCCCAAGGGATTGGGGGGCTAGGAGGAATCTTTGCAGGAGTCAAGCAGCGGGCAGGTAATACTTTTGATCTGGTTGTTGATACCAATCTGAGATCACCGTGTTGGAGTATTTCAGCTACTTCGCTGTTTTGACTTCAAATACGCCGCCGTTGGCGGGGCTAAAAGTTACTTGGAATTCAGCCGTTTTTTGAGCGCCTGCTGTGGCACCGACAGGAGTTTGCAAAACTGGCAGAGGAGTTTCTTTGACGAAATCTTTAGCTGCTTTATTTGTGGGATCGAATTGTACGATATCGCCGTTTTGTTTCACTTTTACCCGATAAGTCAAACTTTCGGTAAATGTCGGAGTTGTTTTCCAATTTTGGTCAATTTGTGCATATAACTGCTGTCCGATCGCATCGAGTTCGGCTTTGTCAGAAATCCCTGAGGCTGCACTTGTCGCTGCTTTGGGCGCGGCGGCAGAACTTGCAGCAGCAATCGGTGCAGAACTTGCAGCAGCAATCGGTGCAGGACTTGCAGCAGCAATCGGTGCAGAACTTGCAGCGATGGGTGCAGGACTTGCAGCGATGGGTGCAGAACTTGCAGCGATGGGTGCAGGACTTGCAGCAGCAATCGGTGCAGGACTTGCAGCGATGGGTGCAGAACTTGCAGCGATGGGTGCAGGGCTAGCAGCAATCGGTGCAGGGCTGGGCGCAGAACTCATAACAGCCGTCGCAGCCGGCGCCTGCGGTGCAGTTTCTGCTAGCTTGGCTTGCTTGAGTTGGCTGGAAATAGCAGATGTATTGACTGCTGCTAAAGTCGCCATTGCTACCAACCACGAAACTGCCAGAATGGCGCCTTTGATCGGCGAGGCTTCTACGGGTTGTGCAGCGTGAGGTACAAAGGATACTGGTGGCATGGGCTTGTCAGTAGCCCCAGGCTTTTTGCTAGCTGGTAATGGCAGGACGACGGGTGCTGTCTCCGACTCCGTGCTTTGATCTTCTTCGTGGTGGGCGTAGCGAGAGAACAGGAACTCTAAAGCAAAGTTCCGCAGTTCGTAGTATTTAGGGTCTTCCATAATCCGCGTGCGGTTGCGGGGACGGCTGAAGGGAATCTGCATATCTTCGCCGATGGAAGCCGCCGGGCCGTTGGTCATCATCACGATGCGATCGGCTAAAAACAAAGCTTCATCAATATCGTGAGTAATCATTACGATCGTAATTTTGTACTCGCGCCAGATTTTCAGCAATTCTTCCTGCAACTCTTCCCGCGTAATCGGGTCTAGAGCTCCGAAGGGTTCGTCCAAAATCAATAGTTTGGGGCGAGTTGCCAGGGCGCGGGCGATCGCAACTCTTTGTTTCATCCCCCCGGACAATTGGCCTGGTCTTTTGTTACAAGCTTCGGTGAGCCCCACTAATTCCAAGTGATCCTGGACGATCTTATTATGTTCGTCTGCGGACTTGTCGGCGTAAACAGTTTCAACGCCGAGGTGGATGTTTTCAGTAGCACTCAGCCACGGTAGCAGCGAGTAGTTTTGAAACACCACCATGCGATCGGGGCCCGGTTCAGTAATCCGCGCACCTGCGAGAGCAACTTCTCCGGTTGTCGGCCCGTTGAATCCGGCGATCATGTTGAGCAAAGTTGATTTGCCGCAGCCGGAGTGACCGATCAAACAAATAAATTCGCCTTCATTAATCGTCAGGTTTACACCGTCTAGAATCACGAAAGGTTTTTCGGGTTCTTTCAGGTTTGGGTAAACTTTCGATACATCTTTAATAGTCAAAAAGCCTGGTTTTTCGGTCTGAATCTTGGTTGCCTGGGGCGTTTTTATAGTTTGCATATTTTCAGGATTGGGTTTGGGGTTTGGGGGATTAGACATGAGAAATTAGAAATGATAATTTTGAATTATGGTATTAGGAAGTGGGAAATGTGGAGTAGTGCTTCCTGATTTATTGCTCCTCATTCCCTCTTCCTATTTGCTGGTTATGCAAGCGTTTTGATAGAACACTGACTGCCTATTTGTTCAATTAAGATTTCTTCAATGCGGACTGCGCGCTTGATTTTGACGTTCTGAAGATAGGCGATCGGGTCGTCGGCATTAAAGACTGTGCCGTCAAATAGCTCGATCTTCCGGCGAGCTCTAGCGATATCAGGCAAACCCAACTCGCGCACTGCTTGACCGAAGACATCGGGCCGCAAAACTCGATCGACCACTTCCACCCAGTTTTTCGGGAACGGAATCAGTCCCCAGCGGGCCATTTGCGCCATCACCCACACCATTTCTAGACGGTCTGGACAATTGGTTTGCTCGACATAGAACTGGTTGAAATTGTAGAGCATTTCGGGTTGTGCCTCCGTACCGGAGTTGTACGGGTCGAGGAACCCCGGACGGATGTTTTTAGGATCGGCACCGATATATTGTTCTTGGCAAATCAATCCTAGGACTTCTTCGCGGTTGCGGCGGTCGTCGCAGTATTCGCAGGCTTCCAAAAGCGCTTTGACGAGGGCGAGGTGGGTTTGAGGATATTTTTGAGCCCAATCTTCAGTAACGCCGAGAACTTTTTCGATGTGTCCGGGCAGAATATCGAGGGAACGGGCCATGACAAAACCCGTACCGTCGTTAACTGCGTGGGAGTTCCAGGGGTCGCCGCAGCAGTAGCCGTCAATGTTGCCTGCTTTTAAATTTGATACCATCTGCGGGGGCGGAATCATGGTCAAAGCCACATCTATGTCGGGATCAATGCCGCCGGCGGCCAGCCAGTAGCGGAACAGCAGATTGTGCATGGAGGCTGAGTGTACCATGCCCAAGGTATTTACCGTGTCGGGGGTGTTGGCGATCGCAGCTTTGAAATCCTTTAATGTCCGAATGCCTTTGTCGTACAGGTGTTTGCTGAAGATAATCGAATTGCCGTTGCGGGACAGCGTTAAGGCGCTGTTGACGGGAACAGGAGCTTCGCCGTCGAGGCCCAACAGCATGGCGATCGGCATTCCTGCGACCATTTGCGCCGCGTCCAGCCGTCCTTGGGCGATGCCTTTGGCAATTTCTTTCCAACTCGGTTCGCGACTGAGGGTGACTTCTTCTAAGCCGTGGGCTTTAAAGAATCCTTTTTCTTTGGCTACGACTAAGGGCGCGCAGTCGGTGAGGGGAATAAAGCCGATGTCGAGGTTGACTTTTTCCAGGCCGTTGCGGGCGATGACAGGCGGTTGTTGTTTTGCCCGGCGCTGTTTCACCCGTTTTTGCTGGTTGAGGAAGTAAACCATTTCGTTACGCAGCGCGTAGTAACTCGGATGGTTGACAACTTCCATGCGCTTGCGGGGGCGGGGAATATTCACTTCGAGAATTTGTCCGATTTGCGCTTCTGGGCCGTTGGTGAGCATGACAATGCGATCGCTCAACAACAAAGCTTCATCCACGTCGTGAGTTACCATCACGCTGGTGACTTTGCTTTCTTCGCAAATGTTCATCAACTGGTCTTGCAAACCGCCGCGAGTTAAAGCATCGAGGGCGCCGAAGGGTTCGTCTAGCAGCAGCAATTTCGGGCGAATTGCTAGGGCGCGGGCGATCGCAACTCGTTGTTTCATCCCCCCAGAAATTTCGCCCGGACGTTTGTTGGCTGCTGCTCCGAGCCCCACCAATTTAATGTGGTATTCGATTACCAACTCGCGGTCTTCTTGAGAGTTACCGCTGTAAATTTCATCGACTGCTAGAGCAATATTTTCGCGGACTGTCAGCCAAGGTAGCAACGAGTAATTTTGAAACACCACCATTCTGTCCGGGCCTGGTTCGCGAACTTCGCGCCCTTCTAGAGTAATCCCGCCCTGACTTGCTGTATCGAGTCCGGCGATGATATTTAGCAGTGTAGATTTGCCGCAGCCAGAGTGTCCGATTAAGGTGATGAATTCTCCCTTTTTAATTTTAAGTTCGATATTTTTGAGAGCGATGTATTGCTCGCCATTTGGCAAGTTAAATACGCGATCAACGTGGTCTACTTCAATAAGTATTGACATGGCTATTTTAGGTTAGTTTGTATTTTGTAGATGCTGAATTATTCTTTTTTTGTTAGTCGTTATTTGTTACTGGTTATTCGTTACTGGTTATTCGTTACTGGTTATTCGTTATTTATTGGCTCTAGCAACCACTCACGAATAACGAGTAACAAATAACAAATAACAAATAACCAACAACCAAATCCTATTTTTGTTCTTCAGGAACAACTTTGGAAGCGATGAAACCAACGAGTCTGTCTAACATCAAACCGACGATTCCTACATAAAGCACTGCCAGAATCACCGCGCTGAGTCGAGAACTGTTGTAAGAATCCCAGATGAAGAAGCCGATACCAACACCACCGGTTAACATTTCCGCAGCTACAATCGCCAGCCAAGACAAACCGATACCAATTCTCAAGCCTGTGAAGATGTAAGGAACCGAAGACGGTAGCAAGATTTTCCAGAAGTATTTTTGGTTTGGGAGGCGCAAGACGCGGGCAACGTTTCTGTAATCTTGGGGTATTTGTTGAACGCCTACTGTGGTGTTAATCAGAATCGGCCAAATTGCTGTCATCAAGATTACAAAAAGCGCTGAAACTTCGTTAGCTTTCATCCCCAAGCCTTCAAAGGGATTGAACTGTTGAAATACTGCTAGGGCGATCGGTAGCCAAGCCAGGGGCGGGATTGTCCTGAATACTTGAAACAGCGGGTCTAAAGCATCGAACATTAAAGAGTTTGTACCGATTAATATTCCTAAACCAATGCCGAGAACTGCTGCTAGAGTAAAGCCGATCGCCACCCGCTGCAAGCTGGCAGCCAATTGCCAAAATAAGCCTTTGTCGGCGCCGCCGTTGTCGAAGAACGGATTGACAATCAGATTCCAGCTTTCTTGGACAACTTTAATCGGGCCTGGCAAGGCGGACTTATCCCCGTGGCAGAGAATTTGCCAAACTACGAGCAGAGCTGCGATCGCAACTAGCGGGCGGAGAATTTTTTTGCTATTCTTGTGAAAATAATCCACAATGAAATTTGCTGGATTTTTACTTTTAGAAACAGAGAGGTTGGTTGCCATTTGTCTATTTACAGTGAGGAATTAGCAGTGAATGGATAATTGCTTATAGAAGATGCTCTGATTAGAAAATTGAAATTTTGGAACAATTTGCTATTTTCTAGGCTGGTTGTAAATCCACAATTCCCAGCCCTTAAGCCTAAATCGATTTACGGGCTAATGGTTAATTTCAAGGTGTTAACCATTAGCACAGTTTATTGTCGGATTAGGCTTTTTTGATTGCCAAACCCTTCAGATATTCTTCGGGTTTTTCTGGGTCAAACTTCACGCCGTCAAAGAAGGTTTCGACACCGCGAGAAGTGGTAGCTGGAATTTGGGCTGCGGGAACGCCAAGTGCTGTCGCTGCTGCTTTCCAAATATCTTCGCGGTTAACTTTATCAACCGTGGCTTTGATGTCGGTAGTTGCAGGCATATAACCCCAGCGAATATTTTCTGCGATGAACCAAGCATCGTGACTCTTATAGGGATAAGACGCATTGTCAGCCCAGAATTTCATGGCTAGGGGACTGGCGGCTTCAACGCGGCCGGTACCGTAGTCAATTTGACCTTTAGAGCGATCGATAATATCTGCGACGGGTACTTTTAACCACTTATCTTGAGAGATGATTGTGCACATCTCGTCTTTATTTTCTGGCTTGTCGCACCACTGCTGGGCTTCCAGTACGGCCATGGTAATTGCTTTAGTAGCTTTAGGATTTTTCGCAACCCAATCTGCTCTTAAAGTTAAGGCTTTTTCTGGGTGGTCTTTCCAGAGTTCTCCGGTTACTAAAGCGGTGTATCCTACTTTTTGAGTAACGAGCTGGGCATTCCAAGGTTCGCCGACGCAGAAGGCTTCCATGCTGCCGGATTTCATGTTAGCTACCATTTGGGGCGGCGGTACGGGAATCACGGAAACATCTGTATCTGGATTGATGCCGCCGGCTGCTAACCAATAGCGCATCCACAAATCGTGGGTGCCGCCGGGAAAGGTAATCGCAACTTTCTGATTGGCAAGGGCTGCTTTGAGAGCTTTGCTGTCTGTACCTACTTTTAAGTCTGCGTATTTTTTGCTGAGAGAAATAGCCTGACCGTTAGTATTTAACCGGGCGACAATGTTCATCGGCACTGGTTGATTGCCTTTGGTAATTGTGCCTAAGGTCATTTGGTAAGGCATGGGGGACAAGATGTGAGCTCCGTCAATGCCGCCTTTGTCGGAACCGAGTTCTAAGTTGTCGCGAGTAACTGGCCAAGATGCTTGTTTGGTAACTTGTACGTCTTTCATGCCGTACTTGGCGAAGTAACCTTTTTCTTGGGCGATGATTAGGGGTGCTGAGTCGGTGAGGGCGATGAATCCGAGTTTGGCTGCGGTAACTTCGGGGGCGTCGGCGGGGTTGACGTTGACTGCTGGGGCGGCGCTGGGTGTGGCGCCACCGGCTGCTGGGGTGGGGCTGCCAGTAGAAGTGCTAGAACCGGAACTGCAACCGTGGGCTAGGAGTGTGCCGGCTGCTGTTGCTCCGACGGTGATGATGAATTTTCTTCTAGAAAGGTTGCTCATTTGTCTTGAATTGTTGGTGTACTTTGAGATAGTCGAAGTGTGAGATGCCAGATGTGAGATTGCTTCACGACCTTCGGAATGACAGAATTTCGATCGCGATGACAGAATATCATTCACGATGACAGAATTATGTTCGCAATGACATAATTCTGTTTGCCGTGCAGCATCTCACTGTGTGAGATTAGGCGTCTATCGACACTTTGCCGATCGCCCGCGCGCTACAAGCTAAGATGAACCCTGGTGCTAAGTCGCTCAGCGCGTCAAGTTCGCCGTCGTAGGCGACATTACCTTCTATGAGTTGCTGTTGGCAAGTGCCACAACTTCCCGATCGACAATTGCTGTCAAGTTCGATTCCGGCTCGTTCGGCAACGTCGAGAATGAACTCATCTTCGCTGCAAGCAACTGTTTTGCCCGATCGAGCGAAAATGACAGTAGATGTCTGAGGTTTCGCCGCGACTGCCGTTTCGTCCCTGTCAACCGTCAGTTGCAGTTGCCTGTTAAGGGCAGCTACATCCCCGGGAGATTGATTGGGAACAGCCCCAAACTTATCCACTAACAGTTGGTGCAGCAGCGGTTTCAGGTCTTCGCAAGGAATGCTTTTTTGGACGCAAGTACCCAAATGAGCATCTTTGCCAACTGTCCCTCCCATGTAGATGTCCACACCTTCGAGGGTTTTGCCGTTCTTGCGAACCTTTGTGCCCATCAAACCGATGTCGGCTACTTGGGGTTGAGCGCAGGAATTGGGGCAACCCGTCCAGTGAATTCTGACCGGTTTGGGAACGGACAGTTCGGCTTCCAGTTCCCGAATCATTGCCACGGCGCGGGTTTTGGTTTCAATGAGGGCGAAGTTGCAAAAATTCGCGCCTGTGCAGGAAACTAAGGCTCGCGTCAGGGGTGCGGGGTCGATCGAGAAACGCTGCAACAGCGGTTCTTTGAGCAGCGACTCAATCCGCGATTCGGGAACGTTAGGAATAATCGCGTTTTCTTCGACAGTGAGCCTGATCTCGCCGCTGCCGTAAACCTCGGCGATTCTGGCCAAATCGAACAAATCCGATGCTTGCAGCCGTCCGACGGGAACGTGCAACCCTACATACTTTAGCCCTGCTTGTTTTTGGTCGTAGATGCCGATGTGGTCGCGTTTGTCCCAGATGATTTCATCTTTGAGGGCGGCGGGTAGCAAAGTGCGGCCTACTTCTTGTTCGACGGCGGCGCGGAATTGTTCGATGCCGAGTTCGTCAATCAGCCACATCAAGCGCGATTTTTGGCGGTTTGCTCTCGGGCCGCGATCGCGAAATACAGTTAAAATGGCTCTGCACAAATCCACAACGTCGCTGGGACTAGCCCAGACGTTGAGGGGAATTGCAGCTTCGCAGCGTTTGGCGGAGAAGAAACCGCCGACTAAAACGTTAAAGCCGATGTTGCCATCTTGGTAAGCGGGTACGAAGGCGATGTCGTTGATTTCGGCGTGGACTGAGTTGTCGCGGCAACCTGCGATCGCAATATTAAACTTTCTCGGTAAATTGGAAAACTCGGGGTTGCCTTCGCCGCTGTTGGTAATCATGTCTTGGACTTGGTTCGCCAATTCCCACGTATCTATCAGTTCGTCCGCGTCCAAGCCGGAGACAGGGGAACCAGTGATATTACGCACGTTATCCATCCCAGACTGAACGCTGGTCATCCCCGCTTCTTTGAGGCGGCGGAAGATGTCGGGCACGTCTTCGATGCGAATTCCGCGCAGTTGCAGGTTTTGTCTGGTGGTGATGTCGGCGCTGCCGTCGGAGCCGTAGCGCTGGACGATTTCTGCTAGGGTTCTAGTTTGATTGCTGGTAATGACGCCGTTGGGCAACCGCAGCCGCATCATGAATTTGCCCGGAGTTACTGGCCGAAAGAAGATCCCGAGCCATTTGAGGCGGTGCTCGCGGTCTGTTTCGTCCATTGCTTCCCAGCCGATTTCGGCGAAGTGGTCGAGTTCGGCTTTTAATGCTAAGCCATCTTTTTCGGCTTTGAGTTTTTCAAATTTGTTCTGGCTGGCTTTGGGTTCTACTGTTTGGGTCATTGGTTTACCCTCGCTGCTGGCTTGTTCGGGGGAGGTATTGACTTGGAGCATAAAGTGTGTTTCCTGCTAAGCTTAGTGAGTGTAGGGATTTAAAACTGTATATTTAGTTACTTGATGGAATTTCTTTTAAGCATGGTTGGTCTTCTGTATACTTGAGCTTTTGTGGGCGCTGCCTCGAATGCCGCCAAACTATGTATGGTTATAGTTGCTACCGATGGTTCGATCGCTGCGTTTCGATGCACCTTTGTTATGAACTAATGTAAAGGGCAACACAGTAAATATTCGTAGCTATTTTTACAAAATATTGAGTTTTATGAATTTGTTGCATCGAGTCGATGCGTTTTATACATCTGTCATGGGGCATGGGGCATGGGGCATGGGGCATCGGGAATAGGGAATAGGGCATGGGGCATGGGGCATGGGGCCGAAGAGCATTTTTGACTATTGACTGTTAACTGCTGACTAAGGACTAAGGACAACTGACAACTGACTTCCATCCGTTACATCCGTTACATCCGTTACATAATCCGTTGCCGAACTTTTTTTTGCTGCTATAAAATTATTTTTGTGACGGCGATCGCAGACTTAAAACGCAACTCGTCACATACTTAGAGCGGCCGCTGTCACACAGTTTGGCTCAAAACATCACGTTCTCTGCTATGCCAGCGTCACTCTTGATTTTTGGAGAACGAGAGATGATAGTAGTATCGAATTCAGGGAACGTCTCATGTTTTTTATTCAACTTATCCCCGGCGCTATTTCCGAAATACTTGCCTCTGTTACCGATACGGGCAGTTTGACTTTAGCCGATCGCTACGGTTTGATGGCTGCTGTTTTGGACGACTCTCTCGACGAGCAAGACAGACATTCGCTCAACCGCCTGCTACGCTCCGTGCTCAAGGGAAAAGTCAAGATAGTCAACGACCTGTCGGCGATGTGTTAAGAGCATTGAAAGATTTGATGGATTTGTGCAGCGCTTCAAGTGCACAAACTACCGCCTGAGTTAGAATGAACTCGCGATGCCTGCTGTGATATATTGCAGGAACTTGCTTGACTATTCTAAAAATGTGCGTAGGCGACAGCCGAGGCGTTAGCCATCGATCCTCGCCGTCTAAACTTTTTGTGATTCTCCAATTATTTAGTTTTGCCAGATTATTTCACTTCGCTTTACCGCGAATTAATCTTACTTTACTATTTATTTACCGATTAGTTGTTGTTTTTTACCGATCTAGTTGATATTACGCGATCGCCTCACAAAAACTTTACCAAAACTTTAAGAAAATCTGCCGGAATTTATGATTAACTAAAAATCAAAGAGAGTCGAAAGATCGCACTTAATAATTTAACACTCATTCATCAGGGAGCTTTTTATGAATTCCATTACTAAAAATAGCATTCACTGGACTTGCTCAGCGGCTGTTTTCTGTGCAATTATCGCACTACACCCACAACAGGCTACAGCAGCAACGCTATCTAACGGCTGGAATTATGCGATCGACTCCTTCAACGACGGCGTGACAGGGCCCCAAGTCGGCGGCGGCGCATTTGAATTTTACGGCATCGCCGTCAAAGAAACATCAGATACAGCTTTCGTCGCCATCAACTCCAATCTAACTTTAGCAGGATATGCCGACAGCGCCGCTGCTAAAGGTAACATCAACTACGGCGATTTGTTCTTCAATTTTTCCGGTCAAAACTTCAACACAGCTAACGCAAATCGCAGCTTATTTGCCGTTCGTTTTGCCGACGGAAATGACTCAGGCGTGGCGACAACAGGTGTTTACAGCAATGTTACCGCTAAAAACGTCACCCAAACTAACTCCGGCTTCGTCAATTTAAATCAATTCAACACCTACGTTGCATCTCACGGTGGCACCCCATCAATGGGCGATTTAGCTGCCACTGACCCCTATTTTCAACAAACAGGAAACTGGACAGTTCTCAACTCAATTGCTGCGGGAACAAAAGTAGCAGACATCAATTCTTTAACGCCAGCAACTTTGAGCGCCCTCGGTCTAAATTTCGCTCAGTTTAATGCAGTAGGTTCTCAAACAATAGGATTCAGTTTCAATAAATCCTCAATGCCTTCTGGGAACTATATTGCTAACTTTTTTGCCGAATGCGCTAACGATGCGATCGCCATTAAAGCCTCGTTTCAGAATGCAGAAGCTGTACCCGAACCTTCTACTTGGTTCGGTACTTTAGTAGGATTGAGCTTTTTAGGTATGGGTGCGGCGAAACGCAAAATGAAGAGCAAGATTGCTTGAGGCGATTGCAGCATTCTGAGGAACGGGCTCTTCGGCCCATTCCGCAAAAACTAAATCTTCTAGTGGAACTAGCCGAAGAGCCAGTTCCTAAAAACCGCGCACCTAAAAACCTTATCGCGACATGAAATGCGCCCAAACATTACCATCTGGGCCCGCAACTTGATTGATGTAGCCGTAGGGATACATCAACTTTCTGCCCTCAGTATCGCTGTAACCGGTGAGTGCATCTCCCCAAGGATCTTGCACGATATAACCGTCAGAATTGTAACCAATTAAAGTGATAATGTGACCGGCCGCCGTAAAATCTCCCGCTAAAACTACGGGCCGCCGATTCAACAATTGCGATCGCACATCCGCCCATTTGCGAGTCGTACTAAAACTCGTCTTAAACCCGTAAGCTTGAATCAGCGCCGAAAGCACATTGTGATCGGTTTGAGAACCAACGCCTGCATCGTCGAAACACCACTGCAACAACTCATCTTCCAACTGTCCGCCCCACTTAGAACGAACGCCGTAATAATACAACACCATGGCGATCGCAGTTACGTTGCAAGTAGACCAGTCAAAACGCGGATTGTCCCGCTGCGAAAAATACGGCACGTTCAATTCCACATTGTTCGGAACCGGATCGAAAATTTTATCTCCGCGCTTGAACTGAATAAAACTCGGAAAAACATAACCTGTATTGCCAAAATTCGGCACTTCTTCAGTTAGAGAAACTTTCAGGTGATTTTGTTCCAAACCGTAGCTTTCCACGCCGTAAACTCGACCTAAAGGCAGTGTAGTCCTCTCCGTAGCGGTTAGCTTGGCAGCCTCTACCGGGCGTTTTTTGAACACAGTTGGTTGCAGCATGGTCATCGTCAAAGCATCAGGGTCAAAGGGAACTTCTTTGCCGTTTTTCTTGATTTGCACGTGCTGCCAATAGATAAATCCAACATTGCCGAAACCGGGAATAGATTCGGCGAGAGTTACTCGGAAATGCCCCAAAATGCACGCATAACCAGTGATGGTGTAGGTGCTGCCTAAAATTATCTCAGCAACTTGATTCGCAGGCAGTTTCGATGAATCTACTGTTTGACCTTTAATTTGAGTTGTTTGAGTGACCAACAGTTGAGCGCTGACATTGCTGTTGGGTACGTCAGCAAGGTCAAATTTCAGGACTTTTGTACCTTTGGCCAACTGAACGTCTGGTTCGTAAAAATAGCCAAAAGTGCCGATCGGCGAAATTGCTGAATCCAGCACCACCTTGAGATGGCCGTCAATAAATCCGTACTTGCTAACCGCCAAAGTCATACCTGCTTTGACAACAACTTTTTGCTGGTTGTCGAGGCGGGAAGAATCAACAGGGGCTACCTTAAACAAAGTGTCAGAAACTATCTTTAAGCTCAAACCTTTTCCAACAGTCAGCGGATCGGAACTTACGGTAATGTAAATTATTTGGCTGCCAGTAACGTTGCCTTTGGTGTCAGTTGCCCGCAACCTCAGCCAGCGAGCTCCAGCTATCTTAAATCCCTGCGGCAAATTCACTTGCCAAGTGCCGGCAGTTTGATTGAGAGTTACGTTTAGCGGAAATTTATCCTCAGCTATTACCTCAACTTTTGCTGCTTCTTGCTTGTCAAAAGTACCCCCAAGGACGATCGCCTGATTGACCAAAACTTCCGTCGGCCCTTGATAAGTTAAATTTGGGGCAGGGTTAAAAGATTTGCCACCGCGACTGAATTGTACGAAATCGGGATAAACGAAACCCGTGTTCCCAAAGGGTGGCAAATTTTCAGTCAGCGAGACTTTAACGTGACCTTGTTCTATAGAGAATCCAGAAACTCCGTAAATCATTCCCGCCGGCAAATTAATTTTTTCTTGCGGTTGCAGGCTTGCAGCCGCCGCCGGCCGCTTTTTAAACGCAGTAGTTTTGACAACAGTCATGGTAACTGCATTTCTGTCAAACGAAATTCCCTTGCCGTCTTGCAAAATTTGGACGTGTTGCGAGTACAGAAATCCCGAATTTCCGAAGTTAGGAATCGGGCTACTGAGGGTGACTCGAAAATGATTTTCTACGCAAGCATAGCCGAGAATATTGAAAGTTTCTCCCTGGTTAAATCGGACTTTCTGATTTTGTCCTAAAGTAGCAGAATCTGCGGGGTTGCGCTTTAACCAGGTTTTTTTATTTACCCACAGAAACTGCATTCCAGGTGCTGGGTTCGGTAGTTGAGTGCGATCGAAGATCAGGATTTTTGCACCTTTCGTGACGACTACGTGCTTTTCGTAAAAAAAGCCGGACTTTCCCACAGGAGAAATTGGATTATTTAGTTGAACTTGCAGGTGTCCATCTTCTAACTCGTAGTCGGTAATTTGATAAGTTGTTCCTGCTGGTATGTCCGCTTTTTGGGTATCATTAAGATTGCTAGTCGGCACTGTTCCGGCTTTGAATCTGGTAAATTGGAGAGTAATTAACGTGAAAGATTGATCGGGTGTGTTAGCAGCAGGATTAACTTTGACGTTAATTGTTTGTTCGCCGATAACTTTCCCACTCTTATCAGTTGCTTTCACCTGCACTGTGCGAATTCCGGCCCTATCGAATCCTTTCTCTAAACTGATATTCCAAATGCCGGTAGATAAATTTATCCCGGTCTTCAGGGCATTTGAGCCTTCTGCTGCTGAGATTGCCGCCACTTGATTTTTGTCAAAACTGCCAACTAAGACAGCAGCTCGATTAGCCTCAATTTCTTGTGGGCCTAAGTAACTCAAAATAGTGTTGTTGCTGGTCATTCTTTATCTGCCTATCTACTTAATTATTCAGCTACAGTAAGGATAACTTCTCATTTTATCAAACACAATGACTCGATCCCGGACAAAATCGCCCCGAGACTGAATCTAGGGGCGGTTAAGGCATTTTAAAGCATGAATTTTTAATGGTTGGCGGGATTATTCCAGAAATCTGACGCTCCAGGTACTTATGGCGCACCTGGCGCGAATATACGGCTGCTTGAGAGGATTTGTGGTGCAAGTTTTGAGGAAACAAATTTAGTTCGAGCCGGCTATTGCCCCCTGTACCTTTGACCCCTCACTTACTCGGTCAGGACTTACGAAAAAACCCGGTTTCTACGACAATATTGCCTGTAGCAACGAGACATCTCGGAAGAAACCGGGTTTTTACTCACTTGCTGAGCGCGGCTAAACTATGGTGACGAGAATATCTTGAGCGTGAGAGTCAACTTTCAGATTTTCTCCTTCATAAACCTGAATAATTTTGCCAGTACCGTCGATGACAAAAGTAACGCGCTTGGCATAATCACCTTTCTCCACATCGTAAGCTTTGGTAATCGCGCCATCAACATCTGCTAATAGCTGGAAAGGCAAACCGTACTTCTCTGTAAACTTTTGATGCGATTCTTCGTTGTCGCGGCTGACACCGAGAACTACTATATCTTTGCCCTTGTATTCTTCATGAGCTGCTTTGAAGCTTTGGGCTTGTCTGGTGCAGCCGGGGGTGTCATCTTTGGGGTAGAAATACAAGATTACGGTTTTACCGGCGAATTCGGAGAGGGAGACGGTTTTGCCGTTCGTGTCTTTGGCGGTAAATTGAGGCGCAGCGCACCCTACTGGTAATGTCATAGTTTTGTTGACCTTGCGATGGATAAAGATATTTTAGTTGATTTTGGGCTGATGTTGTCAATTTCTTAAATGCGAGATTCGGGATTGAGTGCCCGAAAGGGATAATTCGCACTCTGCAATAGTTCGACAGCGTGATTTTGTGCCTTGACTTGCGGGCGATCGTGTGTTAGATTGTGGGCGTGTAATCCAATTTTCCTGACGCTATTAAACTTGATAAACTAAGTAAAATATGATAAACTTTTACACTATTATTATCAGAAATAGTGCCAATAATTGGGTGGCATTGTGTTTGGAAAATGGATTGGTGGGACAAGGAAACACTCCCGAACAATCTATTGATAAACTCAAACAGGCGATCGAGTCATTTTCCGAAGTATATGAAGCTGAATCAGATATTTATGTCAGTCCTCTTGCTATTAATGAATTGCACGAGTTTCTTACTTTAGAAGATGCGGAAGCTTCAGACACTTATGAACTAAGAAAAGTTTATGCCTAAAAATCTCCCATCTTTAAAACCTAAAGCATTAATTAAAATTTAATAAAAAAATGGATGTCAATTTTACCGAGAGGGTAAAGGCGATCATTGTTTGTATATGCGTGAACTTGAAGGTCAAAAAAGGGTTGTTCCGATTGATATAGGTGCTGGGGAAATGTCACCAGCTTATGTGTTGCGGATTTTCAGGCAATTTGGGTTTACAGATTCAGAAATTGAGGGGATGATTAATTAAGTCAGTTAATTTTAATATTAATAGGACTTACGAAAAGAAACCCGGTTTCTACGATAAATCTTGGGTTTGGCAGCGAGTAATTCACGCAGAAACCGGGTTTATAGCCCCGGTGCAAGTCGTATTTTACTACTCCGGCATTCTTACGCACCTATAATGAATTAACTAGCATTTTTCACAACAGACAAACCGGGAGATACAACTGGTAATCCCTGCGCTTCTCGCTGTGCTACCTCAAAATTTAACTCTAGCAAAAACTGCAATGGATCATCGTTGGCTTTGATGCCGTAGGCTTGGCGAACCAGTTGATCTAGTTGGGCGTGGAGTTTGGCAAGTTGGCTGGCGGGTTCGGCAAAAAATTGGTTGTATAGTTGGGTAATTCCCCACTGTTTGCGCTCCATTTGCTCGGTGCGGTAATCATGGAGGGCTTGCATGGCGGCGCGAATTTGGGTTTTGGTTTTTTCTGGGCAGTTTTGGGGGAAAGGGAAGGTTTCAAAACAGGTGTTGTGCGTGTAGCGTGTATCGGCTTTAAGGGTTGAGCTTTGCGCTTTTACCCATTGGCGATGCAGATTTGAAGTTAGGATTCCCAGAACGTAGAAGTCATCAGAGGCAACAACATTAGCACCATCACCAGGCAGCCAATCTGGAATAGCAAGAATAAAGATTGACCATTTCGATACCCTGGGAACAACGAAACAAAAGGGTAAAGTTGCTAAAGCTTTTCGCATTCCTGGACGTTTTTCACCATATTTCCACCAATTTAACTTTGTTGTCTCTCTTCTGTTCTGATCTCGTTCTGGCTTTACATGAGTTTTGACATGGTTAAAAGGCAGTTCATATTCACTGGCATCTTCTAAACTCATGTCATTAAAATCAATAATCCAACGCTTCGGCTGACCATTTGCATTCTGTGCTAAGTCTTGCCCCTGAATAAAGAGTTTGAGAACTTCTTGATTTTTGGGATCGGCTTTAATCCATTGGTTGACCTGGATTTCTGTAAGCATAAAACCTTTTCCACTAGGCTGTAAACCTTTAAAGCAGTAGTTTATATTAGCTTGTAAGCATTTGGCTTGGGTAACATCAATTTCTGCTTTGAGGGAAGAGTTGATATTTGAGACAATTTTGTGATCTATTCGGTAGGTTAATTCTTTAGTATCAGAGGTTTTTAGCCAATTGATAATACTGATGTGTACTTTCGCTTCACCTGACCAAGGTTGTGTAGAAATTGCATCATAAATGTGTCCGCCATTTTTGGTAATATAATCTAAAGCAGCTTTACGACTTTGACCTTGAGAGATGGTGTTTGTGCCTACTAAACCAGCGCGGCAATTTTCTCCCAAATGGTTATGGGTAAGGCGAAACCAGTAGGTACAAAGATCTACTTGACCTTCTACTTCAGGAAATTTAGCAAAAATACGATCGACATATTCATCATTAAGCGTTAGTCGCAGACGATGACCACCCAAAAATGGAGGATTACCGACGATCGCATTAACGGGTTCCCAATCGCAAAACAGAGCATCATCAAAGCGGATATTGCGATCGAGGTTATCGAGGGGTAAAGCGCGATCGAGTTCCAGTGCTAGGTTCATTTGTGCCGTCTGTAGCAAGTGGTTTTCTTCATCTAAAGCTAACTTTTTGGCAAGCATCAGCGTCACTTTTGCCAATTCCACTGCAAACGGTTTGATGTCAATGCCGTAAAACTGGCTAGTCTTCACAAGCGACATCGTACCAATGGCATTACCAGCACGAGAGAAATTCTCATGAATTTTGGTTAGCAACTGTGCCTCTAACCGCTTCACTTCTCGATAAGCAACATAGAGAAAATTACCGCTACCACAGGCGGGATCTAGCACTTTGAAATCGAGCAATTCCAGCCGCAGTGCCAGCAAATCCTTTAGCGTATTCGCCGCTTCGATGCGCTCTCGCCAAGGGCGAATAATCGTAGGCAAAACCACTTTTTGAATATCCACCTCGCTAGTGTAGTGAGCGCCCAAAGCATGACGTTCTGCTTTGCCCATGCTCGATTCAAATAATGTGCCAAAAATCGCAGGTTCCACTTTTGACCACCGTTCCGCTGCCGCTGCCAACAGCAAGTCAATTTCAATTCTGGTTAGATGTATGGGTTCAATAGTTGAAAATATGCCACCATTAAAATAGGATACATCTCGGTAGCGGCTATCCTTGGGAGCAGGGCGATTGCTTCCCATCTGCCGAAATAATCCCCCTATTAAATCATAGGAACTTTCTCGATTTGTCTGGCAAACTTCTAATAATTCCGTGAATAAACCTCTAGGCAATAGATCGATATCTTCAGCAAACAAGGCTACAACACACTGAAGGATAAACCTTTGAGCGGTTTCTACTTTTTCGCCGCGCTCTACTAAGCGATTGAAAACTTGAGCAACTTTGTCAGCAGCCGTTCTTGTGACATCAATTTGGTTATTATTAAATAAAGGCTGGCGATTTTCGGGAAAGAGAAAGTTGAGGGCAGTGAAGCGATCGGGTAACTCTTCTAGTTTAATGCGATCGACTGGTTCCCGAAGCTGAAGATCGAAGTCGTAAACCCAAAACTCATCAAAATTGCAGAGAACTACATATTTAGGACGTTGTGGTACCAGTTCCAGCCAATATTCAAAGGCTTGTTGATAGTGTTTTTCCAGCTTTTCGCCACGCTTTTTCATTTCCAACAATAACCGGGGCCGCCACAATAAATCAGCAAACTTTGTGGTTTTGCCTTTCGCTTTCACCCGATATTCTAGTTCTGCTCCGGCTTCCTTGTAGCCTGCATGACCGAAGGCCTGAAACAGGCGATCGCAAAATACCTGAGCTTCCCCTTTTTCGTCTCCCTTCAAAGTACGCGCGTAATCAACAAATTTCTTAATATTATTCAGTGTATCGGTCATAATAAGTGTAAAATTAGTATTGATTGGATTGATATCTCTTAGTGTCCGCTGATTTGAGTAGCCGTTGCCAGGGATACAGGAAGCGATCGCCAGCTTTAAATGTCAATTGTTGTTTATATCTGTAACAATCAAAAATATACTACCTATTCACAGGCAAATCAATGACTTTTATCCCATCCGAAGCGTTTAAATCAATTAGTTATCCCAGCCGCACGGTAAAAAGAGCCGATCGCGCGATCCGGTGTGCCCCATTTCAATTACACTTCTTCCAGACCATCCGCGATAACAGCGTTTTCCTAAGTGCGATCGCCTCCAATGCGGGTGTCGAAAGCGGTTACACGCGATCGCCCGTATCCGAACTCGCAGCCGAAAATTCCCTGCTGTGGCTGATTCAAGTCGGCGTGTTGCGGCGCGAAGTAGACGGACAAGGAATCACCGATAGTTTTCGCCTCACGCCGCTGGGCCGCCAACTTGTGGAAAAATGGGAACAGGAAGGACAGGGAGTGCCGAATGCTTCGTTGTGCGATCGCCTGGGAAATACCGTTAGCCGCGGGTTGGGACTATTTCTATGAGCTTTTCTCACTGCCACAGTCTGATAGATAGTCCGAGAGTCCGACAGGGAATGAATTCCCTGTCTCATAGCGAAAGTCCTCTGAAAGAGGACTATTGAATTGAGAATTTACAGTCGTCTTCAGACGACTTCAGCTTTGAGGCAGGGGTTTGAACCCTTGCCGGATCGTCGGATCGGTCAAATGTTCAGTGGGCTGACTGAGTAGCCGTAACCTGGATTTATGAATGATTTTTTAACCACAGAGGCCGCAGAGGGCGCAGAGTTAGAGAAGAGAGTGTATCTTACGGATTTGCTTTGAGCGAATGTGCGATCGATCGCCTATACTGGAATATCTGGTTGTCAGCTCTTCAAGGACGAGAGAGGACTGAAGTCCTCACTACAAACTAATTTATGATTATTTAACCTGACTTGATAAGTGAGTCCACCTAACTAAACTTAAGATATCGAGGGCTAAAAAACTTGCTGTATAAGCATTCTTTCTTCCTTCTTCTTTCTTCCTTCTTCGTTCTTCCTTCCTTCTACTAACAACTAAGTACAAAAAACGTTTCTCAAAAATGGAAGCTAAATCTTACAAAGACACGGTAAATTTGCCCAAGACCAAGTTTGATATGCGCGCCAACGCCGTCAAACGTGAACCAGAATTGCAACAATTTTGGGCAGATCAAGAAATCTACGATCGCCTTTCCCACGATAACCCAGGCGATTTGTTCATCCTCCACGATGGCCCGCCCTACGCCAACGGACAACTCCACATCGGCCACGCCCTCAACAAAATCCTTAAAGATTTTATCAACCGCTACCAAATGCTGCGCGGTAAAAAAGTTCGCTACGTGCCCGGTTGGGATTGTCACGGATTGCCGATCGAACTTAAGGTATTGCAAAACATGAAATCGGAGGAGAGATTAAATCTTACTCCGATCGAACTCCGCCGCAAAGCCGCCGCCTTCGCCGAGGAAACAATGGCGCAGCAACGCACATCTTTTCAGCGCTACGGCGTTTGGGGCGACTGGGAACATCCGTATTTAACTCTGAAACCCGAATACGAAGCGGCTCAAATCGGCGTTTTCGGTGAAATGGTGCTCAAAGGCTACATCTTCCGTGGCTTCAAACCAGTGCACTGGAGTCCGAGCTCGAAAACTGCCCTCGCCGAAGCTGAATTGGAATATCCCGAAGGCCACGTCTCGCGCAGCATCTACGTGGGCTTTCATGTCAGAAAGTTGTCAAAAGCTTTGCAGACGAAGCTCAAGCGCTATATGCCGAGCCTCTGGGCGGCGATTTGGACGACTACCCCCTGGACGATTCCGGCAAACTTGGCGATCGCAGTCAATCCCGAACTGATGTATGCAGTGGTGGAACCGCCGGCAAATTCTAACATCGCACAACAATTTATCTTAGTTGCTGTCGATGCGGTCGATCGACTGTCGGCAACTTTGAACACGGAATTAAAAATACTTGCCACCTTCAAAGGTAAAGAATTAGAAGGCTGCATCTACAAACATCCGTTGTTCGATCGTGAAAGCCCGATCGTTGCCGGCGGCGACTACATTACCGCTGACTCAGGAACCGGATTGGTGCACACCGCGCCGGGCCACGGACAAGAAGATTTTATCGTTGGGAAACGCTGCGGTTTACCAGTTTTAACACCCGTTGATGAAAACGGAAATTTCACCGCCGAAGCTGGAGTCTTCGCAGGTTTAAATGTCCTCGGAAACGGCAATAGCGCAGTCATTGATGCCCTTGCCGAAGCAAATTGTTTGATTAAAGAGGAAGCTTATCCTCACTCCTATCCTTACGATTGGCGCACTAAAAAGCCGACCATTTTTCGGGCGACGGAACAGTGGTTTGCGTCGGTAGCCGGGTTCCGAGATGAAGCGTTAAAGGCGATCGCAAATGTGAATTGGATTCCCGCCCAAGGGGAAAATCGGATCACGGCAATGGTTAGCGATCGATCGGATTGGTGTATTTCCCGTCAACGGACTTGGGGCGTGCCGATTCCTGTGTTTTATGACGAAGAAACGAACGAACCGCTGTTGAATGCGGAGACAATCGCCCACGTGCAAGCTATCTTTGCAGACAAAGGTTCGGATGCTTGGTGGGAAATGTCGATCGCCGAATTGCTACCGGAATCATACCGCAATAACGGCCGCACTTACCGCAAGGGAACAGACACGATGGATGTGTGGTTTGACTCCGGTTCTTCCTGGGCTGCGGTGGCTAAAGGGCGATCGGAATTAAACTATCCTGCTGATATCTATTTGGAAGGTTCAGACCAACATCGCGGCTGGTTTCAATCGAGCTTGCTTACCAGTGTAGCAACTAACGGCGTTGCTCCTTACAAAACAGTTTTGACTCACGGTTTTGTGCTCGATGAAAACGGCCGCAAGATGAGCAAATCTGAAGGCAATGTCGTCGATCCGGCGTTAGTAATTAAGGAATATGGAGCCGATGTTTTGCGGTTGTGGGTGTCTTCGGTAGACTATTCCGCCGACGTGCCTTTGGGCAAAAACATTCTCAAACAGCAGTCGGATGTTTATCGCAAGATTCGCAATACAGCTAAGTTTTTGTTGGGGAATTTGCACGATTTCGATCCAGCAAAAGATGCCGTTGCTTACGAGGATTTGCCGGAACTTGATCGCTATATGCTGCACAGAATGGGCGAAGTTTTTGCGGAAGTTCAAGATGCTTTTGAAAGCTTCCAATTTTCGCGATTCTTCCAAACTGTGCAGAATTTCTGCACAGTTGATTTGTCGAGTTTTTACTTGGATATTGCCAAGGATCGACTTTATATCAGCGGCACAGATGCGCGCCGCCGTCGCAGTTGTCAGACGGTGATTGCGATCGCAGTCGAGAATTTGGCACGGGCGATCGCACCTGTGTTGTGTCACATGGCTGAGGATATTTGGCAGTATCTTCCCTATCCAACTCCCTACAAATCAGTGTTTGAGGCTGGTTGGGTTCAACTTGATGCGAAATGGCATAATCCTGAATTGGCTGCGCGCTGGCAGTATTTGCGGCAAGTACGCGGGGAAGTTAATAAGGTTTTGGAACAGGCGAGGACTGAAAAGGCGATCGGTTCTTCTTTGGAAGCTAAGGTTTTATTGTATGTTCCTGATGTCGCGAAAAGAGAGCAATTGCAAGCTTTGAATCCTAGCAGCGAAGGATTGATGGATTATGTGCGATCGCAAAATGCAGTCATCGAGTTAGCCGCAGAGGAGAAAGCAAAAGCAGTACAAGATAAACAGGAAGCACAAGCAGCAAGTGTTGCAAAAGTCTTGACTGTCAAGACAATTGATGCTGCTGTGGAAACTGTCGAAAAAGGGAATCAGCCTTCTGAGGTAGTCGAGTATGCGGCGATTGCTGAACCGTCGGCTTCAGAATGGCAGGAATTGTTAGATGAAAGCGCCCAGTTTTTGACTGATTTGCCTGAGTATATGGGTAATTTCTTCACAGAATACCAAAAGGCGATCGTCACACTTGGGCTGTTAGGTTCTGTGTTGCTGACTGGTAGAATAACGATCGCAGTTTTGGATACGATTAATCAGGTTCCGATGTTGGGTGAACTGTTTGAAGTGATCGGTTTCCTATTCACGCTGTGGTTTGTTTTCCGTAACTTATTGTTTGCCGAAAACCGTCAAGAAATTGCCGAACAAGTTGAGTTGCTGAGGTTAGATGTGGCTGGAAATGATGCGGCGATTGTGTTCCCGGAAAAACAGCCGATTGTAATAGAAGTGCCCGAAAAGGTGCTTGTAGAGTTACAGCCGATCGCACAAATGGCCACAGCAGCCGCCGAAATGGCTATTGTGAAAGCGCCTGAAATGCCGAAAGCGAAGTCAATTGCACTGGATAAACAGTCGGAAATTCTGGCTAACATCACTTTGATGCCTGATTCTGCGAAGGCTAGCAACGCCGTAGACGAACTGCGGTACTTATTTATCACATCAGAAGTCGAACTGGTTGAATCGAACGTGGTGATTGCAGGATTGCCCTACAGTTACGAATCTCCAGAGTTAGCGATTGGTGTTGTTAAGGTTGGCGGCCATAAGTGCGATCGATGCTGGAACTATTCTACTCATGTCGGAGAGTCGATCGAGCATCCGCTAATTTGCGAACGCTGCGTCTCAGCAGTTGACGGCAAATTCTAACCGCCCTCTTCAACCCGCGGAGGCGGGTTTCGTTTGTGTAGACGCGGTTTCAACCGCCGTCTCCAACCGCCGCCTCCAACTCTTGTGGGATGGGCTTTGAGCAGCGTCCCAAATATGCTATTTCTTGAAAAAACGGCAGACAATTTCACCAGGGTTGTTTTGTCCAAACGCCAAAAAAGTGCCATCTTGCTTAACTAAAGTGCGATCGCGACAATTGTAGACTTCAAGAGGTTGTTTGACTCCATCAACACCCAGAATTACCCTGTATTCCCAATAATTTTTTGCACTGCGTTTGATATCGACAATGCAAATCTCGTGCCCTCGATCATTGCGGCAGACAGAAGCCTCAGCCGGAAGCGCGACGCAGCAAAAAGATATTAATAGCAACAAGTAGCAAACATATTTCATCATAGGCGATCTATTCTACTGCATAACCAGTATACTTTCGCATAAACGGCGGCTGAAATCCCCACACAATATCCTCCTTGGGAACTCCGGCTATTACTAAATCTTCAGCAATATCATCTTCAGTCGCATTCCATTGCAGCCAAATTTTCCCGCCCTTGATATCAATGTGAATGCTACAGTGATGCACCCTAGTCTGTTTGTCCCAGCCCACATAGAAGATTTGGTAATGATCTCGTTCTGTATCAATAATTGTCTCGACTTCAATGTCTCCGTGGGCAGGTTTGCGATTGCCGTACTCCCTTAACATTTGCTGCACAATTTGCCGATATTTGATTAATTTTTCCATTCTACAATTACCTCAATTGCTGTAGCGACTTAACAACAGAGCGCGCCCTCAAGCCGCCACATCATAGGATAGCTGAACCATACCCGAACTGTAAGTCTGACATCCAGTTAGCTGCAAAGCTGTAGTGTTGGGATTAGCAAATAAAGGAATTCCCTCGCCCAAAATCAGCGGATGCACCGAGAGAATTAGCTCGTTTACAAGATTTTTGTTCAGGAAATCGCGAATTAGCAGAGAGCCTCCCACTAACCAAATATTTTTGCCCTCAATCAAGCGCAAATCATTGACAAAACTCTCTAATTGTGTTACCACTTCCACATCAGAAGTTGCTGCGAAATTTAGATTTTTGGTAAAAACATAACTTTTTTTTTCTTGGTAGGGATACTCGCCAAAAGTTAGAACTTGTTCGTAGGTTTTGCGACCCATGAGGACTGTATCGATACTATCTAAGAATTTAGTATAGCCGTAATTTTGGTCTGTATACAGCCAGTCAATCTCGCCATTCGATCGCGCGATATAACCGTCTAAACTAGATGCAATGAAGAGTACAACTTTACGCATGGCAATACCGGGATTTTGGCTGTGGGGGCGATCGCCCGATCTACCTTAATTTTAAATCATATCATGTCCGAAGACAACGCGGGCAATAAGTGCGATCGCAGTAATTGACCGGAGAGAAGTACCCATCGAGGCCAAGAAACCGGATTTCTACGAGTCCTTGGTTGGGTGAGGAGAAATACAGAGAGAAACCCGGTTTCTGAGATTTTCGCATGGGGCTAAGAAACCGAGGTTTACGCATCGAGGCCAAGAAACCGGGTTTCTACGAGTCTTTGGTTGGGTGACGAGAAATATAGAGAGAAACCCGGTTTCTGAGATTTACGCATCGGGCCGAGAAACCGAGCAAATCAGGGATCTCGATCTAATTTAGCGTCCTAACGGTAGCTCGATTTTGACACCAACTTTTTCACCAAGGTCGATCGCCTTATTAGTAATATCAATCGCGCCTCCCACACCAGTGCCGAGAATACCAGCCAACGCGACAAGGGCTGTTAAGCTTTTCTTTATCCTGGCTTTATTCCATTCGTTCTCCGGTTTCTTGACTTCCGCTTCGACATCTTCAATATCAATAATTACTCCCTCGCGGATGTCTTCGGGGAACTGCGCTGCGGTTTCGCGCATTGATGAAATCAGTTGTAGAATTTCAGCGGTATTCGCGTTATTGATTTGAATGCCGCCAGAGGGTGTTTGTTGGGCGTTGTCTTTTACTTCGTTAGCGATAGCGGCGTTGGCTATTTGTGCGCCTTGAAAATTATTGTTGTTTTGGGGAGAATCTTGAGTCATTTTGTTATTACCTAAGTGAACGTTGTACACAATTTGCTGAGAATTATAGGAATCTACACGATCGCCATATTCTCTTCCGTATTTTTCCATTTCTTCGCCGCCCATTTGGTTTCTGCGCCGAACTTCGATCGCATCATAGCCATCCAGCAACTGCCGCAAATCCAGTTTCAGCTTAAGTTTGCCCACACGCACAGTATTCTCGCCCATCTCCTCCAGCCCTAGCAATTCCTCGTAATCCAGCGGTTCAGCATCGGGATAACCGGGGACAGGAACCCATTGCCCAACTTCCAGGTTTGCAAAAGAATTGTGGATTTTGCTAAACGTATCGCGAATCATGGTGAGAAAAGAACGCCGCGTCGATTCCCGCCCGCTAACAGCAATAAAGATTTTTCGATCTTTCGGGTCAGATTTGATCCGGGCGATGTTGCACACGTCAGCGCCTTCGCAGTACGCCAGCATTACGCCAGTCCGCCAGTGGATTTTGTCGTGGATTTTGTGTTGCATCAGGACAATGAAGCGCGAGACGATGCTGTCGGGGAGGATGTCGTAGTGATATTGAAATTCCAGAGTTTCGCCTGCGAGTTTGGTGTTTTCCGGTTCCTCTTTCGGCAAGAGGCCGGGGATGAGGAACCTCGGCGCGGCGCAATCCCTGACAGGGAAGCAGAGTTGAAATTCGCCCATCAACTCGGTGAGGCAATTGTAACGGTGGCTGGGATATTTATTTGAGTCGAGGATGCGGCTGAGTTCTGCGTAGGTGAGAATGCCTTTAGTATTGACTTTGAGATGTTCGTCGCTGAGGAGGGCATAGATTCCTTCTGTCACCCAGTGAGGGTTGAGGATGTTGGTGGATTGCAGGATGGGGTGTTCGCGGAAGTTGAGGACAATGCCCAGGTTGTGCAGCAGTTCCAGCAATTGGGTTTTGTCGGTTTCTTCCCAGATGTTTTGTTTGCAGCAGATACTGGCGTATTCACTCATGTTGATGAAGTCTTTGTCAAGGGTTTCCAGACTCTGCTTGACTTGAAACCAGCTTAGCGGCAAAAGATCGTAAACTTCTTTGAGTTCGGAGATTTCGGTGTTGATGGCGCTGCGGAGTTCGTCGATTCCCTTTCCGCTTTCGCAGGAGGTTTCGAGGATGGCTTTGATGTTGGGATATTTGTCGCGCAAGGCTTTGCGGTTGAGATCGAGGGGTTGTTCGTCGCACTTGTTGCCGACAATGATCACGGGGGATGCGTCGCCGAAGCTTTCGATCAGTTTCAGCCAGTATTCGAGGCGGTTTTCGTCTTCGCTGATGCGGCAGTTGCACACGAGCACGTAGAGGCTGCGTTTGGTAAGGAAAAATTGGTGGGTGGCGTGGTAGATTTCTTGTCCGCCGAAGTCCCAGACGTTGAGTTTGACGGATTTGGTGTTGACTGTAATTTGCCAGTCTGTGATGTTGAGTCCGTCGGTTTGAGGTTCGTTGGGGTTGTATTTGTTGTGGGTGAGGCGTTTAATCAAGGAGGTTTTGCCGACGCTACCTTGCCCGACTAAAAGGACTTTGGCTTCGTTGAGGGGGCGGACTTCGCCACTGCGGAGTTTTTGGAGATAGTTGAAGATGGCGGCGGGAGTACCGGATTCATCTTCGTTGCCAAGAACTTCTGGAGAAATGGGCAGGGGATTGCAGCGGAGGTCGAGTGTTTCAATTTTTGGCAGTGTTTCCAAGCATTCTGGGATGGCTGCAATATGATTGTCTCTGAGGTTAAGCCGTGTCAGATTTGACAGTTGCCCGATCGCCTCTGGGATGACTGTAATCTGATTGTATCTGAGGTAAAGCAGTGTCAGATTCGACAGTTGCCCGATGACTTCTGGGATGACTGTAATCTGATTGTTACCGAGGACAAGCTGTGTCAGATTCAACAGTTTACCGATGACTTCTGGGATGACTGTAATCTGATTGCTAAAGAGGGAAAGCTGTGTCAGATTCAACAGTTTACCGATGACTTCTGGGATGACTGTAATCTGATTGCTACCGAGGACAAGCTGTGTCAGATTCGACAATTGCCCTATAGCCTCTGCGATGACTGTAATCTGATTAAATCTGAGTTCAAGGTTTGTGAGATTGGAGAGTTGCCCTATAGCCTCTGGGATGACTGTAATCTGATTGTGATGGAGGAAAAGCTCTGTCAGATTCGACAATTGCCCGATCGCATCTGGGATGACTGTAATCTGATTCCTACTGAGGACAAGCCCTGTCAGATTCGACAGTTGCCCGATCGCATCTGGGATGACTGTAATCTGATTGCTATCGAGGTCAAGCTGTGTCAGATTCGACAGTTGAGAGATCGCCTCTGGGATGACTGTAATCTGATTGTCAACAATCGAAAGTATTTTTAAGTTTGTTAACTGAAAAACTACATCAGGAAACTCTGTTAACTTATTCCCAACCCACTCTCCTTTCTCCTGATCCAACTTCCCCAACACCAACGTCTCAAGCTGCGTGCACTTGCCAATCTCCGGCGGCAATTCCTCCAACTCCAGCCCCGCCAAATCCAATTCCGTCAATTTTTCCTCAGCCGCCCGGTGAATTCGCCGCAGTGCTTCCTCTCGCGTCATGCCCTTTGTTTCCCCGTGTGTTTCCCCGCCATCTTGTTTCTATTCTGGCAGTCATTTTGGCTATCCGGGAAAGATGAGCCGCGATTGTGGAGGCGAGAAACCGCATCGAGGCGAGAAACCGGGTTTCTACGAGTTTTTGGTTGGGTGACGATAAATATCGAGAGAAACCCGGTTTCTGAGATTTTCGCATGGGGCCAAGAAACCGGGTTTCTATGAGTTTTTGAGTTGGGTGACGAGAAATACCGAGAGAAACCCGGTTTCTGAGATTTTCGCATGGGGCGAGAAACCGGGTTTCTACGAGTTTTTGGTTGGGTGACAAGAAATATCGAGAGAAACCCGGTTTCTGAGATTTTCGCAGGCCAAGAAACCGGGTTTCTACGAGTTTTTGGTTGGGTGACGATAAATATCGAGAGAAACCCGGTTTCTGAGATTTTTGCATGGGGCCAAGAAACCGGGTTTCTACGAGTTTTTGGGTTGGGTGATGATAAATATCGAGAGAAACCCGGTTTCTGAGATTTTCGCATGACCATAATAAAATAGCGCCATTTATTAAGCACCATGTACAACAGATTGCTTTTCCCGTTCGGCTTTCAATTTTCGCAATCTTTCCGTAGCAGGATGAGGATTTGCTGCTTGGATTTTTCGCTGCTGATGCGACCACTCTAACCAATCTTGTAAATATCCACTTACTGATTCTTTGTTCAGCAAATAATACAAAATAGTCGTATAAAATTCTGCCAAAGTTAGAGAAGGGTATAATTGCTGAATTTCTTCGGCCGTGCGTTCCCGATACAGATATTCATACAGTACCGTCTCAATCCCGATCCGATGTCCTTTGATGCGAATATCATCCGGTGCTAAAAAGTCAAAATAGTCATTTAATTCCATATCTAAAATTCCTCTTTTAGCCATCTACTATTATACTCATTATATGAAATAGCGATCGTAGGCATGAGCCAAGCAACTAGGGATGGGGCGAGAAACCGGGTTTCTATGAGTCTTTGGTTGGGTGACGAGAAATACACAGAGAAACCCGGTTTCTGAGATTTTCGTATCGAGGCCAAGAAACCGGGTTTCTATGAGTTTTTGGTTGGGTGACAAGAAATACACAGAGAAACCCGGTTTCTGAGGTCTGTGTTACCAACAGATGACAAATGATGGTATGCTTGGCATAGAAACTTGTTTGTTTATGAATCAAATTAAACGTGTTGCCATAGTGGGAGGAACCCACGGAAACGAACTCACAGGAGTATACCTTGTGAAGAAGTTCGATCGCGCGCCAGAGTTAATTGGTCGATCGACCTTTGAAACAATCGCCCTGCTAGCCAATCCCCAAGCCTGCGAAATCGGGAGACGCTACATCGATATCGACCTCAACCGCTGCTTTCGCCAGCAAGACTTAGAAAATCCCCACCTCACCAGCTACGAAGCCCAACGGGCGAAAGAACTCTACCACATTTTTAGCTCAAAAAACAATCAGCAACAAAATTTAATTATCGATTTGCACAGCACCACATCCAACATGGGGCTAACCTTTATTCTCGCCAGCCAGCATCCCTTTAACCTGCAACTAGCAGCTTATTTAACCTCTCTGTATCCCCATCTCAAGCTACTCGCTTCGCCAACCAATCATCAAGATAGTCCTGTGCTGCGATCGCTCTCCGAGTTAGGCGGTACGCTGGAAGTTGGTGCAGTGCCGCAAGGCGTTTTAGATGCGTCTTTGTTTCAGCAAACTGAGCAAGTTATCGGCACAATTTTAGACTGCGTAGAAGCTTACAATCTAGGCACAATGCCTGTTCTAACAAATCCGCTGACTGTTTATCAAAGCATTCAGGCGATCGACTATCCCAGAAACAAGTCTGGAGACATTCAGGCAATGATTCATCCTCAGCTACAATCCAGAGATTATGAAGCCCTGAATCCCGGCGATCCGATGTTTTTGACCTTTGACGGCGAGTCGGTCTTGTATGAAGATAAATCGACCGTTTATCCAATCTTTATTAACGAGGCGGCTTACTACGAAAAAAAGATTGCCATGTATTTGACCCAAAAGAAAATTGTTTCTCATGGTTCGTAGTGAGGACTTTAGTCCTTCTTATTGCGGACTGAAGTCCTCACTACGAACCTTGTTTCTGGTTTGTAGTGAGGACTTTAGTCCTTCTTGTTGCGGACTGAAGTCCTCACTACGAACCTTATTTATTGTTATTTTTCGGTTAAATTATGGGAGTCAGGCGACAAAAACTTCTCTTCAGGAACAGCACGAGAATCCTGAAACTGCTGCCATACTTTCAAACTAAAAATACAGGCGAGCAGCCATACAAAACCAGCAATATAACCAGCAATAACGTCCGTAGGCCAGTGAACTCCGAGATAAAGCCGGCTCAAACCAATAGCAGCAATTAATACAACTGTCAAGCTGTAAATCAACCAGCCCTGTTTGGGAAAGCGCGCACCCAAAAAATATCCTAGCAAACCGTAAACAACCATGGAAATCATCGCGTGCCCGCTAGGAAAACTGTAAAACTTTACCTCAACCGCGCGCTCCCAAAGTTGAGGTCGATCGCGCGCAAACAGTTGTTTTAAGAGCATATTTAAACCAACCGCCCCAGCGCCAGTAATTGCGATCGTTGTGGCTTCCGATCGATGTTGGCGCACCCACAACATAATACCCAAACTCACGCTCAGCATCAGCAGCAAATTTGGCTCCCCCAAAGCTGTCAAGGCGAGCATGATGCGATCGCGCACCGGATCGTGCAGGCTCCTGAGATATAGTAAAATAGATTTATCGAAAGCGTAGGTTTCCTTTTCCCAAACCTCACGGGCAATGGTGGCAAATGCCCACATCGCCAAAGCAGCAACAGCCAGGCCGCCAAGCCGAATTATCGAAATCAGCGATCGAATTTTAGAGAGCATTTTTTAAGTAATTAAGAATTAAAAATCCCAAACAGACAATAGTACAACAAATCTAGGAAACGAAAAGATGCGATCGAGCGTCTAGATTCCTGAGCAAGTATATTGTGAATGATTAATTGATTTTTCACTACCCACCTCAGCTTTTACATCCCATCGGCGAATGACTATACTATCAAAAAAACAGATTTCGGCAATTTTGTTGACCGTAGGGTTGACAAATATCGCTAGTTGTGCAGATAAAACCGGAGTTAATAGCCCGATCGCCCAAGCCAACTCGATCGCCCAACGTCTAGTATCAACCGCAGTCGCCCAACAGCCCAACAACCCCAAATTCGGTCAGCCGATCGCCTGTACCCTAGGAAAAGACTGTTTTGTACTGCTGTATTTCGATCGCGATCCCAGTCCCGCCGCCGTCGATTTTGGCTGCGGGCGGCAAACCTACGACGGGCACGACGGCACAGACTTCGCCATTCCCGACGCCAAAACCATGGCGAAAGGAGTCCCAGTTATCGCCTCCGCAGCGGGTAAAGTTTTGCGAGTGCGAGATGGTGTAGTCGATCGGCGTTTGCAAAACCAGACAGACAAAGCCAACGTCGCAGGTACAGAATGCGGCAACGGTATGGTAATCGATCACGGCGCAGGTTGGGAAGCCCAATATTGCCACCTTCGCCAAAACAGCATTGTTGTAAAGCCGGGAGTCCAAGTACAAAAAGGCACTGTTTTGGGCATGGTGGGGAACTCTGGGATGGCATCTTTCCCCCACGTACACGTCACTTTTCGCTATCAAGGTAAGCCAGTAGATCCGTTTGTCGGGCCCGATGCCAAATTAGGCTGCAACACCGCCCGCAATCCAATTTGGGACAAGCCGATCGACTATATTTCCACAGGTTTAATCCGCGCCGGTTTTGCCCCCAAGCCACCAGATGAGAACACTGTCTGGGCAGGACAATTTTCCGAAACTCAACTACCTGTAAACAGCCCGGTTTTATTGTTTTGGGTGCAGAGTTACGGAGTCCTCAAGGGCGATCGCGAACAATACAAAATCTTTGCACCCGATGGCAAAACAATCGTCAACGACAGCAAGGAAATTCCAGCCCCCAGCCGCACTCGGTTGCGTTATGTTGGCAAAAAAAACAGTACCAATTCTCCTCTGACTCCTGGAGTGTGGCGCGCCGAATATCGGTTGACGCGGGGCGATCGGGTTGTCGAAGAAGTTAAGCGAGAAGTTGAATTGCGCTAGCCACCAAGGTATACCATTTTCGATTTTCGATTTTCGATTTTCGATTCATACCAATTATGAAAAATATTGCTACAACCGAAATTAGAGCATCTCATTTGTAGGGAAACGGCATTGCCGTATCCAGCGGAGATTTATGCCTGCCGGACAGATAATTTCAAGATAATTAATAATTGTAGCAAGACTTTTTTAAATTGGGATTAGTTTGCGATCGCACTCAAAAATTTATGCCACAAGTCTATAATTTTTACACGATCGCCAATTCTACCGGACAACGTAGCTACCATCAGCTTATTGTCGCCGGCTTGATCGCACTTGCAGAATGCTTCGGATTTTGACAATTTAGGGCAAATTTTCCCAAGCTTGAGCCACAATCTCGCTCAGCCACCGCCTTTGAGCCAAATCGAGCAGATTGTCGTCGGCGAGAACCTCGGCCTTCAAGTCCTCCAAAGACTGAGATCGCGATCGAGCAATCTGAACCACACCCACGATCGCCGACGCCACCAATTCTTCATTCAGCGGCTGCTGACGCAAAGCAATCATTTCTTGAGGATTCGTAGGAATGGGATAATTCATAAGAGTGCATACCGAGGAAAGTAGATACAGACACGCTGCGGGTCAACCGCGAGCGCGATCCATCGCAAACCTAAAAATGTGAGAACATTGTAAACTTATTTAAAACTCAATAAGTATTCGGGAGTATAGCGTACTTCGCTCCCTTGTCAACTCCCCCATCTTTATTAATTTATTCAGAATTGAGACCCCAATCATGCAAGAAATTCTTTATCTAGAAGTCCCCACACCGGATACAGCAGCCGTCTGCACCTGGTTGCAGCACGAATTTGACCCCGGAATCGGAGAAAAAATTATTACTCCTGACGGTTTCCGGCTGCTTTCACCCGCAACAGCAGCGGAGTTGGTCAAATCTGCAAGTCAAAATGTCAATCCTAAACCCGCATTCGCTGACACCAATTCCAGAAACGGCAATTCGCGATCGACAGAACTTTCCACATTTGTCTGGTCAGTCCAGCGCACAACTTATTTAAAAGTCTTTCGTATCGAAGACGCGCCCTCTGGAGAAAGAAAATTCCTGCAAGCTCTGAATCTGGCGGTCAGAAACAAGTTTCCCGATCGCTATCCAGAACCCCCTGTCATAGACCTCTCCAAACAGTCAATTTTTGACGCTCTTGCCCCCTATTACCCCCTCACCGTCAAATACTTCCAAAAAATGCCCAAAGGCGAATACGACCTCCAGCGCGTCTACTGGTGGGAGCAGCGCTGGCGCGAAGGCACTCGCAATCCTCAAACCCCAAAACAAGTAGTGTTCTTGAAGAAGGAAGAAGGTTCGGCAACGGATTCTGTAACGGATGTAGCGGATGTTAAGAAGAAGAAAGAAGCAAGTTCGGCAACGGATGCTGGTGATACTGTTTACGACTTGATTTATATTGGCGGGGCTCTGGGAGTGATTCACGCCGCAGTCATGGCGAGATTGGGCTACCGAGTCCTGCTGGTGGAACGAATGCCTTTCGGGCGGATGAATCGCGAGTGGAATATTTCGCGGGATGAAATTCAAAGCTTAATTGATTTGGGTTTATTTACGGCTGCGGAAATCGAAACTTTGATTGCCAGAGAATACAAAGATGGCTATAACAAGTTTTTTGATGCTAACAATCCGCCCGTTGCCCGATCGCCAGTTCTGCACACGCCGAAGGTACTGAATGTCGCTTTGGACGGCGAAAAACTGCTGTATTTGGCGGGAGTTAAGCTGACAGAAGCTGGCGGGGAAATTTGGGACGAAACTGAGTTTATTAGAGCCGATGTCGAAGCTGAAAAAGTGATTGTTCAGGGCTGCCACCTGCCGACAAAAGCCGATCGCACCACCTCAGCAAGGCTGCTCGTAGATGCCATGGGTTCGGCTTCTCCGATTGCTTGGCAATTGAACGGAGGGCGGGCTTTTGACAGCGTTTGCCCGACCGTCGGAGCTGCCATCGACGGAGGATTTGAGCCTGGGGTTTGGGATTCCGAGTACGGCGATGTTCTCTACAGTCACGGCGACATCTCACGGGGACGCCAGCTCATTTGGGAGCTGTTTCCCGCTGCTGGTGGAGAACTTACAGTTTATCTGTTTCACTACCACCAAGTAAATCCCGAGAATCCCGGTTCTTTGCTGGAATTGTACGAGGATTTTTTCACAATTTTGCCGGAGTACCGCCGCTGCGATCTCGATAAATTAGTCTGGAAAAAGCCGACTTTTGGTTATATCCCCGGTCATTTTAGCAGCAACAGCAGCGATCGCGCGGTGGCGGTCGATCGCCTAATCGCGATCGGCGACGCAGCATCGCTGCAATCTCCCCTCGTTTTCACCGGTTTCGGCTCCCTCATCCGCAATCTTTTCCGCTTAACTGACCTTTTGGATACAGCTTTAAAGCACAACTTATTAAGTGCCAATCACTTAAACCAAATTCGCGCCTACCAGAGCAATGTGTCAGTAACTTGGCTATTTTCTAAAGGCATGATGGTTCCCACCGGGCGCAGTTTGCCACCCCAAAGAATCAATTCAATTCTCAATACCTTTTTCGGTATTTTGGCAGAACAAGAACTCGCCGTAGCCGAAACTTTTATTAAAGACAGAATCGACTGGCTCACTTTCAATAAATTAGCTATTCAAGCAGCCGGAAAAAACCCTTCTTTGCTGCTGTGGATTTTAGATTTTGTCACCTTGGGGGATGTTTGGCACTGGTTGGGGAGTTACTTGAGTTTTACTTTGCTGGCTTTAGCAAGTTGGCTGTTCGGATGGCTACCCAGTTTCGCCCGCAAGGTACAACCTTGGCTGGAACCCCGGTATCCGGGTGTTTGGCTGTGGCTGTTGGCTACCAGCTATGCTCTCACCTACGGCATGGGAAAGGGGAGAAAATAGAAGACCGGGCGGTTGAAACCGCGGCTATACAAACAAAACCCGCATTGCCAAGGGTTGAAGAACAGGCGGTTAAAATTACGTTTTACATTATTTTCTTGACACCGCGGAGGACGTTCGGCGAAGCTCAGTCGAGCCGCGGACATCATTTTTGTAGCTGCGGTTTCAACCGCCGTATTAACTAAAACTCAACCACCCAAAAACTGTTTCAACTGTCAATTCTAATTCGATTCCACTGAGTACGGGCAATTGAGCAGCGCCTTTGTACAGTTCCACTTTTTTACCGGGAAAAACGGCCAAAATACTTTCTTCCTCCGGATACATCAACCACCCCAATTCTGTGCCATTTCGGGAACAGTGCAGTAATTTACTCAGGACTTTGGTTTGGCTTTGTTCGGGAGATAGAATTTCAATTGACCAGTCTGGATGAATGTCAAACCGGTTAGCAATTCTTCCCGATGACTGGATGGGAATTCTTTCCCATCGGAATACTGCGACATCTGGCACAATTGATGCACCGCCAAAAGTGCAGCGCAACTCTGGAAAAGCATAGGCAATTTTTGGTGTTTCGACTATCTGATTAATGACAGCACAAAATTTAGCCTGCAATCTGCTATGTTCGCCTTGAGGCATGGTTTTTTGAATAACTTCTTCATCAATAAAATCTGATGCAGGTTCAGTTTCTGGAAGTTTTAGGAACTCTTCTAAAGCGACTTTAACTTTAACGAATGCAGTCATCAGTCAGTTCTCTTAAAAGTAAACTGGATAGGAAACTTTTGCCGACTTATCCCAATCTGAAACTTATCGCAGTGGACAGTTGACAGTGGACAGTTGACAGTTGCATAACCCGAATCAAATCATTGATGCAGTACGGGTATCGGCTCTATTCATCAAGTTATTTATGTCCTCACCGATGTGGCGGTTGCTATAATTAGCTGTTTTTTTGGTAATTGGTAAATCTGAGCAATTACCAATTACCAATTGCCCATTACCAATTACCAACTTGCGTTTGCTATCCAAAACTCGGCAATTCAATTTCAGCGAGCGATCGGCGTTTTTTAGCAGCCCGCAGCGGACTGGCGATCGAGGCCAGCCAGTCGGGTTGTGCGACTGCTGTAGATTTGGCTTCAGTCGATCGCACTTCTTGAATACCAAAGGTTTCAACGGAATTCAAAATTTGAACCGCCCTAGCCAATTCTTGGCTGCCTAATGTGGCAGCCGTTTCTGGTTCAGACTCAGTTACCGACAATTCAGGTGGCACAACCGCAAGGGTAGAGTCAGTTGCCAGCTCCTGAGGCTGGTGGGTTTCGCTCGGATGCAATTGAATGCCGGATGCTTCGGCTAATTGGTTGAGTTCCAGATTTGCTGTAGATTCAGGGTCGATCGCACCGGCAGCAGGTGCTACCTCTGGATGCTCTTCGGGATCTGACCAAGGCTGGACAGGGGAAGCGTTGAAGGCTGGCGGCAGCGGCACCTGAGAGCTTTTGACCGCCTCCAGCAAGGATTCTAATTGCTTGTGGGCAGTATCCTCGGCACCCTCAGGCGGCTCGACGATCGGCGATTTGACGTGCGGCATCTCCAGACTTCTTTCCAAGGCAGCTTTGAATTGCAGGGTGTGGCGCTGCTGGCGGTGCAAGCGCGATCGCAATTCCTTGCAAACATTTTCTGTGGCTACTAGCTGATGAAACTGTTCGTTGTAGCGTTGCACAGTAGACGCACATTCTCGCTCAACAATCGCTAACCTGGTTTGGCTAGTTGCCAACTTATTTCTTAAACTCTCGACTAAAATTTCTTGACCCTGGAGAGTTTGATGAGAAACATCCACTTTGCCAAACAGTCGCGCCAATTGTTCTTGAGTGTCTTCGAGTGTTGCAGTCCGCTGAAGAAGCAAGGTTTCGCGTTCTAGCAAGGTCTTTTGCGACACTTCGAGAGCTGTTTCTAGCTGGGCGATGCGGTGCAAAAGGTCGCGGTTGCATTCGTGCAGCGCTTGCATCAGGGTGACTGGGGTCGATCCTTTGCTCTGAGCCTGTTCGGCATTGCCAAGCAGATTTTTTAGATTCTCTGAAATCGGGGGCGAGTTCGCCTCGGTTGGTTGTGTCTGAGATGGCAAATTGTTCGCGGAGGGTGTTGTGGGAATTGCATCTACGCTGAGCGCGTTGGGAAAATCTACTGTTTGCCAGTCTTCTGCTGGCTGTTGGGGAACCCTTGCGGGAGTTTCTGTCGGATGGGGAGCGATCGGCTCAAAACCCCCAGCAGCAGCAAAATTTGACTGCAATGGTTCGTTATCCGATTGAACAGCAGGGTGCGGTTGGTGCTGATTGGCTCGAAGATCAGCTTCTGACATGGCTTTTTATCCCAATAGTCACAGGGTCTCAGATACAGTCTATCCTGATAGATTCTCCAAAAGAAAGCCCTTAGCCATTAGTCATTGGTCATTGGTCATCAGTCATTGGTCATTGGTCATTGGTCATTGGTCATTGGTCATCAGTCATTGGTCATTGGTCATTGGTCATCAGTCATTGGTCAGAAGCAAAATTCTCCTACTCGGACACTCTCTCATGCCGCGCGATCGGCTAAGCTTTGACAACTGCAAAATGTTTGTCAATAATTGCTGGAATTTCTGCTGGTGAAATGCGGCTGTAGCGAGTTTTGTCCGGCATCACAACTATATTTGGCCCAGCTTTGCACTGTTTGAGACATCCGGTTCCCTGAACTGTCACTTGCCCTTCTAAACCCCGGGCATTCAAAGCATTTTCTAAAGCTTTACAGACTGCTGCGCTGCCCCGCTTCTGGCAGTCAGATTTTTGACATACTAATATTTTGGTTTGGGTTTTTGCCGCAGCTTTTTCAGTTTTAGCTGCTGTGGGAGAGCTGACTTCGATTTTGTCGATCGCGCGATCCTCTTCGTTGATGAGCCTCCCGTAGGGGCGGGCTTCGCCAACGAATGTCAATACCGCAGCAGGTACACTGGTAGAGTCTAGCTGTTCGGGCGATCGATCGTTGTGGCCCTGAGCCAGCTTGAGACTGCGAGCTTTAAGTTTTATTTTACCATTTTTCAAATTGAGTTCTTTCTCACCCGCAACTTGAACTCTCAACCCAGTCGTCAAAACAGGCGCTAAAAATGACCGCAACTCCTTGGAAAGTTTAACCAGAAACTCTACTCCGCGATCCGTACCAATTCGCAAATATTTAAGTTTGTAACCCTCTTCAATAACTAGGCTGAGGATTTCTCCCTCTAAGCTGAATTCGGAAACTTGCTTACCAGATTGATACATTGTTATAACTCCGTGACATCCGTTAAATCCGTTAAATCCCGTACATTGTTCGTTGGCCAAACTGCCTTTAGCCGATTTGCCAGCAGCACTCCAGCAAATGCACAAGTTCGCCCCGTGAAGCGCTCAATTGCCTCAAAACACTCGCTAATTGAGCAGCTTGTTTAGCCGTGCTAATTTTTGCCCGCAAAGGTTGGTCAACTCCGCACCAGCAGGGAATTTCTAGTTCTTGCAAGCGTTGGTAAACCTGCCATCTGTCTAGCCAACTGACTTGCACGATGTCACAGACTTCTAATCCTGGATCTGCTGGATTCATTTTTTTTAACAACAATAATGATTTGCATTAATTTTTGCTCTCGATCAACCCCACTTTCTGGAAGCATTCAAAACGAGCATCTTTTTCAAGCATAACCCAACTGCTAATAATTCTCAATAGGTTGAGAATAAAATTTTCCTACTCTACAAAATCTTCCACTATCGAGGCAGACCCTGCTTGACTGGTAAATCTGGGATGCTAAACTGACTCTATTGGCAACAAAACTGCCTATTGAGAGGAGAACACACATGGCTGAGATTCAGAGTGCATTGAGACCGTTTGGTCACCTAGCCGAAAACCCAGTTCTACTGGAACATTCAGTCACAGCACCCATTTGTGAAGGGATGAACGCGCTGCTGGCCAGTTTTCAGGCGCTATACCTGCAATATCAAAAACATCATTTTGTGGTGGAAGGGGCAGAATTTTACTCCTTGCACCAATTCTTTCAAGAAAGCTACGGAGAAGCTCAAGATAACGTCCACGAATTGGGCGAGAGGTTGAACGGATTGGGCGGCATACCAGCAGCTAGCTTTAGCAAGTTAGCCGAGATGTGCTGTTTCGAGCCGGAAGCCGACGGCGTGTATTCCTGCCGCCAAATGCTGGAACATGATTTGACTGCGGAACAAGCTATAATCGGTTTGCTGCGCCGTCAAGCAGGACAAGCAGAAAGTTTGGGCGATCGAGCTACGCGCTACCTCTACGAAAAAATCCTGCTAAAAACAGAAGAGCGAGCTTATCACATTTCCCACTTCCTCGCCCCCGACACCTTAGTCCAGTTGAGCTTGAACTAACAACAGGTTCGTAGTGAGGAATTCAGTCCTTCTTATCTTAATGAAGAAGGACTAAAGTCCTCACTACAAACCAGATTAAAAAAGCGAGCAGTTTTCAGACTGCCCGCTTTTTTATACAAAGTGCGATAACCTACTCAAAATTAAGGAGCTAAAGCACTGCCGCGCAACAAGCTACCAATGGTTTTCGCGGTAATCTTCATCTGAATGAAGGGATTGGCCGGCACAACTGTTTTATACAAGTAGCTATCGAATGTGAGTTTCTGCACATCGCGATCGGCACACATTTCCACAAAAGCTTCGCGAGTAGCATCAGAACGGTAAAACACCCGTTGCAAAATGTCAAGCACTTTGTAAGTAATCCCGTAGGCTTTATCCCAGCGCTTCAGATAAAGCTTGATTTCCTGTTCAGTCGGAATGCGCGTACCCTGCTGAGAAATCTCAACAATAGTTTCAGCGCACATCCGGCCAGACTTAGCGGCAAAATAGATACCTTCGCCCGAAGACTTGGTAACATAACCAGCAGCGTCACCGATGAGAGCAACTCGGCCCACAACCCGGCGGGGACGCGGATGTTCTGGGATGGGGTGAGCTTCCACTTTAATGATTTCACCGCCGAGGAGTTTTTTGGCAGCGCGGGCGCGGACTCCTGCTTGCAGCTTTTTGATATTGGCTTGATTGACTTTCATCGTGCCGGTACCGACGGCTACGTGGTCGTATTTGGGGAACACCCAGGCGTAGAAGTCGGTGGAAACGTCGTCGCCGACGTACATTTCGGCTAGACCTTCGTAGTAAGCCATTTTATCTTCTGGGAGGCGGATGCGCTCTTGGAAGGCGATCGCATAATTGTAGTCACCAGCATCAATCGCCTTTGCTACGCGGGAGTTAGCGCCGTCAGCCCCGATTACCAAATCCACTTTCAGAGTTTTCTGAGTTCCCACAGCGGTGCCGTTGGAGTGGTCGGCGTAGTGGAGAATGTAGGGGTCGGTGTTGTTCGCGGGAATCTCTAAGGTGTGAACGGTACCGTTAATTAGTTTGGCACCTAAGGAAGCGGCGCGATCGCGCAAAAAGCCATCGAGCACTTCGCGGCGGCACATACCGATGTATTCGTGTTCGTTTTCGATATTGATGTCCACCTCTACATTGGAGGGGGAAATCATTTTCATTTTTCTGACTTGGCGATCGATAATACTTTGTGGCAAGTCAAATTCTTCTACCATGCACAGAGGAATTGCTCCGCCGCAGGGTTTCGCGTTGTCTAATTTGCGCTCAAATAAATAAGTTTCGATGCCTGCTTTTACCAATGTTTCGGCGGCGCAAGAACCGGCTGGCCCTGATCCAACAACTGCAACCCGTAGTGTCAAAGCTTTTCTCCCCAATTTTTTCTATAGTTTTTACCAGTCAGATGTGATGGTATCACGGACTTGAGAGGCTGTGGGGTGAGAATCGGAGATTTAAATGAATTGCAACAGAGCTTAACAATTAGATACGAAAATGGTCATCGGGGTGCTGGTTTTGCTCGACAATCTTAAATCTTTAACGGTAGATGAACGCGGAGGGACGCTGATGTGCGATCGAATTAAATACTGTAGGGACAAAACATAGCCCTTAATTGTGTCAACTTCGCAAAGTTAAAACTTTTTGTATATCTCGTTTACCGCCGAGGCCTGATCCCCCTAAATCCCCCGAAAGCAAGGGGGACTTTGAGAAGAATCTTGTCCCCCCCTTCTTAAGGGGGGCTAGGGGGGATCAGGGCCTTGAACGCCAGACAGAAGACTGGCATTACGTTTGACATTAAGCACTGCCGTGTCTTGGCGATATCTCGACTAAAAACTGCTATGCGTGGGCGCGAACTCCGTGCAATTACGTTACATTTAAGTTAAGTAAAGCTCCTATATAAAATTTCAAATTGCTATGCTAGGTAATTTTCAACAAAGTCAATTGCGGATTGAGGTTGAAGCTTCGGAGACTGCGATTCGGGACAGTTTGATGCGTCCTGTGCAGTTGCAGCAGT
Source organism: Microcoleus sp. A006_D1 (assembly GCF_036702805.1). Classification (NCBI taxonomy): domain Bacteria; kingdom Bacillati; phylum Cyanobacteriota; class Cyanophyceae; order Oscillatoriales; family Microcoleaceae; genus Microcoleus; species Microcoleus sp. A006_D1. Next base: position 138,974 of record NZ_JAUBVZ010000011.1, on the reverse strand, counting down.
GGCTATGGCCTCAGCAGTTTTCTAAGGGTTTGCCGGAATTGCTCGATCGCGAATTGACCTTCACGAGTTGGATAGGCCCGGTAGCGGTGCAGCACTATGTGGAGATTGCCGAGTCAAATTGTCTGCGGCTGTTGTTGAGTGAGGGAATTGACGGGTTTCACGAGTGGTATTGGGGCGACGGTTGGGTGCAGTCTCGCTTGGAGGGAGTCTCGCTGCTACCGCTGAATTTGGGACAAACCGCTAGTTTGTTGCGTTTGCGGGAGTTTTTGGCGGGGAAGGGGAAGGGCAAGTAGGAAGTAGAGCAAAATCATTTAAGTGTAATTATCGTAGGGGTGGGTTCGCCCTAATCTCCAATACAAATCCGAGTTTCAATAAACCCACCCCGGCCGGGATATTGCGATCGATCCGACATGATATTTAGAGCTAATTCACCTGAATCAAGTCTTTTTCAATTAAATTAGGTTGATTTGTACTGTCCAATTCTAGGTAAAACGACACACTCTCAATATCCCAACTAACCCAAGCATGGGGAACTAGCATTACTCCTTCTATTAAAAAAGACTGTACTGGTTCACCGATATCGGGAAACGGCCCATCGACGATCGAAATTGAAGATTCCACGGTTCTGAAGTGACCAGATTCAGCGGGTTCGGCAACATAATGCCACAGTTCGCGAATCGATGTTTTGACTCCCTGGAAGACTAAGTAGCATTGAGGTATAAAAATAGTTTCTGTCGCCGTAGGATTCAGCGGATGTCCTGGAATTACGCCGAGATTGCGCGTAGGAATCACCATTTTATCATCTACAGCGATCGGCATATCGTAATCACTGGCGATCGTATAAAGTTTATCAAAATTATTTTGAATAATTGTCATGCTTCCTTCTCCAAAATAGTTGTGCGGATAGTCTGCAAGGGAATATTATAACTGCTATCAGGTCTAGGTGTTTGTCTAAAAAATTGTTGGTTGGCAAATCGAGGTTCAAGATTGCCATTTTCTACGATGACGCGCAGGCGCAGGTGATTTAAAGTATCTGCATCAAGCAATATCAAGTTTTTTGTCCTGTACTTAGCTAGCACCTTTGACTACGCTACGGAGAATTTCAAGTTTTTCCCGGTAGTAAATAGTGTCAGAATGAGAGTATCCTAAACGGCGATCGCATATCTTAATCGCTTCTAAATACAGGCTTTCTGCTTCGGTGTACCGTTTTAAATCTCTGTATAGTGCTGCTAAATTATTGAGCGTAATGGCTACAGTTGGATGATCTGAGCCTAAAAGTTTCCTATTTAGTTCCAAGGCTTTTAAATAAATTAATTCTGCCTCTTCATAACGTTCTAAACCATGATAAACCATTGCCAAGTTATTTAAACTAGAAGTGTGATCGGGGTGTTCTTCTCCGAATAAGCGCTGATACAGTGCAACGCTTTGTGACAAAATCGGTACCGCGTCGCTATAACGTTCCCAATCGTGGTAAAGCAATCCTAATCCATTGAGAGTATCTGCTACATCAGAATGCTCTTCCCCAAATAATTCTTTTCTCATTCTCAGAGCTCTATCGTAAAATTGTTCTGCTTCAACATAGCGTTTCTGAAGCCTGTAGCATTCTCCTAAATTATGCAAGCTATCTCCTAAATCTTCATGGGTTTCCTCTAACCGCAGTTTTCTAATTCCTAAAGCTTCTAAAAGCATGGTTTCGGCTTCCTTGGTTCGCCCTAGATAATTATAAAGCGTTCCCAAATTATTTAAGATTCCTGACACATCAAGATGAGTTTCTCCCAGTTCGTGTTTGCTCATTTCTAAAGCTTCCAAATAGAATTTTTCGGCTTCTTGATACCTGCCTTGCTTTTTATAGTTCAATCCCAAATTACCGAGACTGTGCGCTACAAAGGGATGAGATTCACCGAAACGAGCTTTAGTAACGAATAAACATTCTTCAGACCAACGCCCTGCTTGTTTATAAAACCCTCGAATGCGGTCAAACCTTTCTAAGCCGACAAACAGCCACATTAAACGATCGCCTTCAAGAAAATCTGTTAGGTACGTTGCCGCTTCTGCTATATGAGGTATGCTGAGAGTCATTGCTGCCATAAACTGAGGGTGATTCTCGCTAGCTGACACAGGCACTTTTTTAGCTTCCTCTGCCATTGCTTCTGCAAAAGCATATTTGAGTTCTTCAGCTTCAGTTAATTGCTTTAGTTCAGTTATTTGCATATTTTTATTCCTCTAACTTACTTTTGAAAAATTCCATGATTAGTGAATGCAAACGATAGCTTTGTTCCCCATTGTATTGAATCAAATGGAAGCTGATTAAATTCTTTGTAGCTTCTTCCAAATTCTCTGGGTTGAACTTTTCACCTTTTGGGGAACGCTGACAGCGTTGCTGTTCTACACTCTCAACTAAATGCCAAGGAATGAGAGTTGAAGCAAACAGACTTAGCAACTTGCCTAAGCGTTTGGTGTCGCCATCTAATTTTTCCCAACTCAACTCAAAAGCTGCTGCTACTCCTCGTTGAGCAGTCAAATCCCAAAATGGATCATTTTGTTTGCGGATGAGTGACTGATGTTCTAGTGACTTTTCTTGCAGCCGGAATAGCATCACTGATAAGGATAAATCCGGCACTTGATTTAGATACCTCCCCACCAATTCTAACCCTAATGGTAGATATCCCAACCACTCACAGAGAACATTAGCAGTTTCTGGTTCTTGTTCGATCCGAGCTTTGCCAACTAGATGTTCTGATTCTAACAGTTCTAAAGATGCTGTTAAAGTCAACACATCCAAACTTAAATTCTGAATGTTGGTCAACTTAAGCCGGGTTGTCATCAGCACTTTAAAACGGGATTTAGCAGGCGGTAAGTAAGGCTTGATTTCGGGGAATTCCGCAACATCATCTATCACAACTAGCACAGATCCCGCTCCTGGCCAGTTCTGCCAGCACCAATCTACTTGTTGCTTGAAATTCAGTTGTTTTCCGCCTAGCTCTTGCGGCACTTCTAAATGTAGATAAATTTGGAAAAAATATATAATTTGCTCGTAAATGTTCTGTTTTGCTCCGGTTTCCAACCAGCAAATACCGTCTGGGTAGTAAGTTAAATGCTGATAGGCATATTGCACAGCCAATTCTGTTTTTCCCATTCCGCCCATGCCAGCAACAGCAACAATGGCAATCCGATCTTGCTGTTGCAATTGTTGGTGCAGTGTTTCTAGTTGCGTCTGTCTTCCTACAAATTTAATAGCACCCGTGTAAGGAATGTTTTGGTAGGTAGTTAGTTGAGATTGCGGAGTTTGTTCCTCAATTTGAGGGTCGCCTTCGTCAATAATATCTTCCCAGTTTGCCTCTATAACTGTACAAATTTTGACAAAAATTTTATAGGAAATAGACTCTTTTTTCCAAAATCTCTTTAAGGTTGATTCTGAAATATATGCCAACTCATACCAAGCCTTTTCTCTTTTTGACCAGCCTTTTTTAATCCTAAGCCGATCAATAATTTTTAACCCCTTGTCAGAAGCTCTGAGAGTCGCAGCCATAAATGATTTTCTACTTATGTTTTTGATTGGTTCAGTTTTTGTTCACTTAATCTAGTCCTCAAAATGACCAAATAATGACCCAGATGTGACCCGGAAAGCCTTTCTGCCTGCCTCATGCTGGAAGTATGGAGACAGCAGTTAGCGCTAACTCGTTGGTTCCCTACTCAAAAACTTGACTAGGAGACACGAGAATGAATTGCAAAGTCTTGATTTCCCCCTTGTTCATACTAATATGTGCGATCGCCCCTTCGACTTTGGTATTGGGGGCAGTTGCCAGCACGTCAACTAACCCAACAGTGAAAACTGAGACATTGTTGAAGAATAACGTGGCTCCAAAGATTTGCCTAGACAGGGATGGTAACAAATATCACTGTCCTTAATTAATCCAGATTACCATTGGTGGGCGATGTGCAGGACAGTTCCTTCAGGCGTTTTCGTGCCATCCCCATCCAAACACCTTTGTCTCGGCTATCGCACTTGGGATACTTGTTAACGTAATTTTTCCAAGCTTCCGCAGCCTCAGTACGGTATCCCAAGTTTTCTAGAGCTTGTGCCATGAGAGCGTGAGTAGAAGCGCGATCGCTATCTAACTCTAAAGATTCTTGTAGCTTTTCCAAAGCTTCTTCATAGAGTCCTAGTTCTATCCACGCCCAAGAGAGGTAAGTCAACAATGCCGCTTTTACTATTTTGTCGGTTTTAACGCTATCTTCTTTTACCAATTTTAAACCTTGTCCGCAGATATCGACAGCCAAGTCATACTTTTTATCTTCAATGATGTGCAAGCGAACCAAGTTACAGTAAGCAGCCGCAAAACCATGCGATGCCGCTTTACGATAGAGCTTTATAGCGTGGTTGAAATCTCCAAATCGTTCGTAACTCCATGCCTGATTGTAGTAACTTGCGGCATTATCTGGTTGGATTTTAATGGCTAAATCGAACTCTTTTTTTGCTTGAGTTAAGTCACCATTATTATAGTAGTCCAAGCCGAGATTGTTAGCTGCGATCGCTGGTTCTACCGCGACACTTTCAATAGCTGGCGGTTGCCGTCGCGAGTACCGCTCTAGTGTCGCCCTAAAACTCTTTTTTTCGACTCGTTCGCCTAACGATTTTGAGAGGAGCTTCCACAACCGAGAACCCACCTCCTTGATATGAGAGTAATTATTGTGGGGGTCATCATCGTGAATTTTCTGGTAGCTACTACCTTCCCAAGCACCGGAAACTATCAGTGTTTGCAGATCGTTGAGCGGTTTTCCTGTCTGGGCAAGAACCAACTCGTTGACACATTCTAACGGAGCTTTAACGTCCATCGTTTGGGTAGATGTAAGAGTCCCTCTCTAGTCTAATCTGAATTTTGCCCGCTTTTGCCGACCGATTCAGCTAAACCCGACTTTTTCCGACTGACTTGACTTCAAACACCCAGCTAGATCCGGCCGACAAACGCTTAAGACATTAGCAATACTTGGATTATCCGACTTTCAACCCTCATTAATTACGGTGTAACTATGACTACTACCAAGTCGATACTCGTGGCAATGGCCGGATGTGTTTGTCTTAGCAGCACGGGGCTGCCCCTAAATGCAGCACAGATCGATCGCACAACAAACCAAACCCTGAAAGTAAACACCCAGCCCCAGCTAATCGCTCAAGGTAATTCTTGCATTAACTTTGCTTCTGTTACACCTGCCTTTACAGCGACGACAGGGCGGGGCACAGTAAACGTTCGTTCCGGGCCTTCTTTAAGCGCATCTATCGTTAGAACATTGGCTCCCAATCAAATTTTTCGCTTTGACGGATGGGCTCACGGCGATAGCGTTATGGATGCAGGATTTAACCCTCCGCGACCCGATGCGCGGTGGTATAAATTGGCAGGTCAGAATCAGTGGGTCGCCAGTGCTGTCGTGATTGGCAATGCCCCTAACTCTACTCCAACTTGTACTCCCTCTCGCGGCGGCTATTTTAACAACTTAGCTTCTTGGAGCGATACGCAGTGGGAGAATGCCATCAACAGTGCCAGCGCCCTCAACTCCGTCAACAATAATCCCCCCACTTCTGATATCGGACGCATTTACAGGGATTTATCCAATGACTTATTTGGTCGGTATTTTCCAATGACAGGAGCCTACGTTTCTGATGACTATTTCCGAGCAACTGGCGGTCGTTTCGGCTTTCATGGAGCCATAGATATCGGTACTCCAGTAGGTATCGAAGTTAAATCTATGGTAGACGGAACAGTTGTAGTTTCCCAGCGCAACCCTAATGGCAGCAGCAATCAGGATGGAATTCTGACCATCAGAGCTGCCGACGGTAGTAATTACATCTATATGCACTTGAGTGAAATTAGAGTTACTCAGAATCAGCAGGTAAGGAAAGGCATGGTCGTCGGAAAAACTGGGGCTATGGGAGGTGGCAATCGAAACGCCTTTGCACCGCATTTGCACTATGAAGTTGCGCGGCCTGGTTTTCAGCTTGGCGCTTTAACAACACCTGCTGCACGGACTAAAGATCAGTTTCGCCAGCGCACCTTTAACCCCCTGAAAAATTACTGGGAATTAAGGCGGCGATAAAAACTAAAACAGCCTGAACATTCTCATTTAGTTGATTATTTTCAGGCTGAGTCAGGCGATCGCTCAGAGCGAATTTACAAACAAATAATTATATGCTCCAAACCTTATATCGGATAGCTGCTCTATCTGCTGCCCTTATCCAATTTACGACTGAAATTGCCATCAGCAATCCGCAACCAGTCAATTCCCACTACCCGATCGTCTCCCAATCCGACGACTCATTGCCAATTTGCTATATGCAGACAAGAGGTGGCATAACTTTGGATCTGAGCAATATGTGTAAAAAAACAACTCGAAAACCAGCCGTTAATTCTGAAAATAGCCCTCCCCGATTAGAGCCGGCAACACCTGAGAATCCTCCGCTCAATGAATCTCCACTAGCAATACCTCTCGGTTAAGGAACTTTGCTTAACAATCGCTAATGAGTTTACAAGTATTTCAGGAGATTAAATCCTGTAATTTTGTGCTTAACCCAGAGGTCTTGCAATACGAGGAGCAGCAATAAATTCTCAAACATATAACTTGCATCTTTGGGGCAGGCGATCGGCTTACCCCCACAATAATAGTTTCAAAATTTGTGATTTTAATAGCTATTTTAGTGTGGTAAATGCGATCGACTCTTTGATTTACCCCCCTACCTACCTAGCCCGCACCACCAACACCGAACAAGGAGCCTCAGCCACAACCTCAGCGCTTACCGAACCCTCCAAAATCCGCTTCAAACCAGTCAAACCCCGACAGCCGATCGCAATTAAGTCTACTTTATAAATATTCGCCAAACGCAAAATCTCCTGCGCCGGTTCCCCCGACACAATCTCCAACTCACTCTGGCAAGGCAACATTTCCTGATAAGATTGCAACAACTTCTCTACTTCTCGGTAAGCAATCTCATTTCCCTGAGCGTGAGGTCGATCGACCACCGCGTCAAAATCCGACATCCCAGAACTCACAACATGAACTAAAATCACCTTAGCCGTCGGTTCTAGCTTAAACTGCCCCACAGCTTGCAAAACCTGTGCTGCAAACTCAGAATTGTCGATCGCCACCAAAACAGTATTCAATATAATGCACCTTTAAATCTCAGATATTAGACTTGAAAATTCTAGTTAAATCTCGCCTACTTTCCCAAATTTCGCGCTTCCCACCAACATCATCATTACCAACACAGAAACCCGATTTCTTAACATAATTGCGTAATTTAAGCAAGATATTGGAAGAAACCGGGTTTCTTAAGCCCGAAATGCGTAAATCTCGATCGCCAAACTCAAACCTACCATCTAAAATTGATCATCCCCCTGATTTTCAGTCCGCAGTCGCACTGAATCAGCGTGAGAAGGCAAACCCTCAGCTTGGGCCAAAACATTAATCGCCTTAGCCACCTTTTTCAGTGCAGTTGGCGAATAATCAATCAAACTCGAATGCTTCATAAAAGTTTCGACACATAGCGGTGACGCATAGCGGGGAGCTCCAGAAGTCGGCAAAGTGTGATTAGGGCCAGCCAAATAATCACCCACAGCTTCCGGCGTCGAATAGCCCAAGAAAATCGCCCCAGCGTGGCGAATTTGCTCCAGCAAAGCCCAGGGATCTGCCACTTGCAATTCCAAATGTTCGGGAGCAAACTCGTTAGACAGTTCCGCCGCCGCCTTGAGGGACTCCACCACTACTACTAAACCGTAATTGGCGATCGCCTTTTCAGTCAAAGTCCGGCGCGGATGATTTGCCAACTGTCTGTCTACCTCAGCCACGACTTTTCTCGCCAACACCGAATCCGCCGTCAGCAAAATCGCCGATGCCATAGAATCATGTTCAGCTTGAGCCAACATATCCGCAGCTACGTGCACAGGATTTGCCTTGCCATCAGCGATAATCAGCACCTCCGAGGGCCCCGCCAGAGAATCGATCCCCACAGTGCCGTAAACCAGTTTTTTCGCCAGGGTGACGTAAATATTTCCTGGCCCAGTAATTAAATCCACCTTCGGAATAGTTTCTGTACCATAGGCCAAAGCTGCGATCGCCTGCGCCCCGCCTACCCGATAAATTTCATCAACTCCTGCTTCCTGAGCCGCTACCAGCACCGCAGGATTCATTTTTTTCTCTTGTCCGGGGGGAGTACACATCACCAGTCTCGGAACCTTGGCGACCTTCGCGGGCACCGCATTCATGATCACCGAGCTGGGATAGGACGCCTGACCGCCAGGGATGTAAATTCCCGCGCGATCGACCGGAGTGTAGCGTTTGCCCAAAACAATTTCGTCATCACCAAACTGCACCCAAGACTTGGGCACGCGCTGTCGGTGAAACGCTTCTACTTGTTTGCAAGCCAACCGGATGGCATTTAATAATTCTTTCGATATTTGCTGATAAGCAGCATCCAATTCGGCGCCACTGACGCGCAACTCTTCCGCATTTAGGGTGATGCGGTCAAATTCAGCAGTATATTGCAGCACAGCCTGATCGCCTTTGCGCCTTACAGCTTGCAGCACCTCGCGCACGGTGGCTTCTTTGTGAATAACAAGTTCGTCGTGGGTGCGATCGCAGATTCGTCGCAGTTCAGCTTGTGCCTCAACCCACTGAGTAATAATTCGCAGCATGGAGATTATGAATGCCGTCTATAATTCACGCTTGATTTGCTTGCAAGAAGGAATTTTCTTGCTTGATTCTGGGGAACTCGGCGACCAGTCCAAAACCTTGAACCGCAAGAGTTGCGGCATTTTCCCAGGCTTCAGTGAAGCGTTTAAATCTCTGTCGATCGTTTTGCAACACTGAGGACAAGTCACAACTTTTCTTGAGGAATTGCCCGCCAGAGAACCGGGTGTGGAGGGAGAGCGTTTCAGGGGAGATTGAGTCAGGGCGATGGCTCAAGAGAGAGTAGGTTCGAGGGAAAAAATTTTCTCTGCTGCCTTCTCTGCTGCCGGATGCTACGCGATCGGCCTTTCTTCGACTGCCCCAGCGGTCTGCCGAATGCCGAATGCCTTGTTCCCTTTACCTTCTATCTTCTTGGACACTCCCCGGTCTTTCATAGGCGGGGATTCTTGTTTCGCAGGGAGTCTCATAACTTTACCCTCAACAAGCATCCACTGTGTGCCGCACAGCGGGCAAGTGCTTCGGGCTGTTGCTAGAATCACCCGTACTCTTTGTTATAGCTTAACTTGGATTTTTCCGGGAATGGCATTTCGATCTGAATAGATGCTATATTGGTTTTTCTGACACCTGACATTTTTTTTATAAAAAAACGCAAAAATATTGTATACTTGAAAGTTGCGCGCTAGAAACCGTAACTTTCACTCGTAACGGTGGAAACCCCGCAACACGCCTCTGCAACACCCGTGTCATGCCTTTGGGTCTGTCAGGGTAGAAAACGGGGAGTTAAATGAGTCAATTAAAATTTAGTGCGATCGTCGCCAAAAAGTAGCCGCAGACTCAGCTCAATCTGAGCCAGAGGCTAGTGGCTGTCTGACTCAGCCTTTAACAATCAAGCTTTTTGTGGCTCGCTCCCGAAAAAGTTGTCCTGCAAAACCCCGTGTCTTGAGACTATCTTGAGACTAGAGTGTATCAATCAATACCTAAATCCACAAACTGAACTATGGCAAATATTAAGTCCGCCGTCAAACGAGTCAAAATCGCAGAGCGCAACCGCTTGTACAACAAGTCTTACAAGTCAGCGGTAAAAACTTTGATGAAGAAGTATTTCGCGACCGTTGAGAAGTACGCCGCAGCTCCGACACCAGAATTAATGCAAGAAGTCCAGCAACGGATGTCAGAGGCCTACAGCAAAATTGACAAAGCTGTCAAGAAAGGTGTACTGCACCGCAATAACGGCGATCGCAAAAAGTCCCGCTTGGCAAGAACCCTCAAGCCACACGAAACACAAGTAGCATCTTAAGACAGAAGGAAGTTCGGCAACGGATTGTGTAACGGATTTAACGGATTTAACGGATGTTGAGGGAAAAAGTCCGATCGAAGTTCGGCAACGGATTTAACAGATGGATGAAAAAAGGAAGAGGGAAGATTTTCCCACTCTCCCGATTCTCCCCCTCTCTCCCTCTTCCCCTCTCCCATTCGCCCATTCGCCATGCAGCTCATCGATACTCACGTTCATATCAACTTTGAGACTTTCAAATCTGAGTTAGAAGCCATTCGAGAACGCTGGCGCGAAGCTGGTGTGGTTCGCTTGGTTCATTCTTGTGTAGAGCCAGAAGAGTTTGCCGGAATTCAAGCGATTGCTAATCAATTTGCAGAAGTCTCCTTTGCGGTGGGGCTTCACCCCCTAGATGCCGGCAAGTGGAAAGACGAAACTGCAAGCCTGATTAGAAAATTAGCGAGTTCTGACGATCGGGTAGTGGCGATCGGCGAAACCGGACTAGACTTTCATAAAGGTGACGATCGCGAACACCAGTTTAAAGTGTTTGAGGCACAGCTAGAAATTGCCCGGGAACTTGACAAACCAGTGATTATCCACTGTCGCGACGCCGCCGCGCCAATGGCCCAAATGCTGCGGAACTTTTGGCAAACACGCGGCCCGGTGCGCGGCGTGATGCACTGCTGGGGAGGTACACCCGAAGAAACTCAGTGGTTTTTAGACTTGGGTTTCTACATCAGTTTTAGCGGAACTGTCACCTTTAAAAAAGCCTTGCAAATACAAGAATCAGCTTGTATGGTAAATAGCGATCGCATCCTAGTCGAGACAGATTGCCCTTTTCTAGCCCCCGTACCCCAGCGGGGAAAACGCAACGAACCAGCTTACGTCTACTACGTAGCCGAGCAAGTTGCTAAATTGAGAGGAGTTTCTCTGTTAACTTTGTCCCAGCAGACAACCGAAAATGCCTGTCAGCTATTCGGCTTTTCAGTGTAGCCTCAGCAGCACAGAGAAACGCAGAAAACAGGTTGAGTTAGGAGCAAACGATAGGGAAAATCCCATCTCTATCCTGCACAAAAAACCGGATTCATCCTTTATTTGAGATTCTTTTGGCGTTGTCTCCTGCAATCGGATTTGCGTCCTATAATTAAAAGAACCTACCGATCGGGCATCGCTTGCGATCGGCGCGATCGCAGTCGCCCGGGAACTGCCAGCTCGAACGCCAGCACGCTAACCTTCGGGGCAGGTCAAAAAATCAAGCAAGACCTCAAGTTTACACACTCAAACTTACAGATCAAAAGAAAGTTGGAACCTCAGAAATTTGGCAATAGCTGTAAAGTCAATTTTAGAAGTCAAATGTGTAGGTTTTTTACCCTGAAGCACCAAGAGATCGAAGCTAAAAACAATTCGATCGAAGCCAAAGTACGCACAGAATTACTGCGAGCAACCAGCCCAAAAAACCGTTGCAGCAGTTGGCAGGCGATCGAAAACATCATATAAATTCTCTCACACAATCCATCAAAAAAACGCAACAAGGTAAAAACGCCAAACCTTGGCGCCATGTAAAAAGCTAGAGCCACTGCGGAAAAAGGACACCCATGACCACTAAAGATTACACAGAATTTGCCTTCACCTTGCCCGACCTGATTGAAATCCAGCGGGCAAGTTTTCGCTGGTTTCTAGAAGCCGGACTGATAGAAGAACTTGACAGCTTCTCCCCGATTACAGACTACACAGGCAAGCTGGAACTCCACTTCATCGGCAAAGACTTCAAACTGAAGCGCCCGAAATACGACGTAGACGAAGCCAAGCGCCGGGACAGCACCTACTCAGTGCAAATGTACGTACCCACCCGCCTGATCAACAAAGAAACAGGCGAAATCAAAGAGCAAGAAGTCTTCATCGGCGACTTGCCCCTGATGACTGAGCGCGGCACTTTCATCATCAACGGTGCCGAACGAGTCATCGTCAACCAAATCGTGCGATCGCCCGGCGTATACTACAAATCAGAAACCGACAAAAACGGCCGCCGTTCCTACAACGCCTCGCTCATCCCCAACCGTGGCGCGTGGCTCAAGTTCGAGACCGACAAAAACGATTTAGTCTGGGTGAGAATCGACAAAACCCGCAAACTGTCAGCTCAGGTGCTGCTCAAAGCCCTAGGGCTCACAGACGGCGAAATCTACGACAGTTTGCGCCACCCCGAATACTTCCAAAAAACGATCGAGAAAGAAGGACAATTCGGCGAAGAAGAAGCTCTGATGGAGCTCTACCGCAAGCTGCGACCAGGCGAACCCCCCACCGTAGCCGGGGGAGAACAGCTCCTCCACTCGCGCTTTTTCGACCCCAAACGCTACGATTTGGGCAAAGTCGGCCGCTACAAACTCAACAAAAAACTGCGGCTCTCCGTTCCCGATACCACGCGGGTGCTGACATCCCAAGATATCTTGACGGCGATCGACTACTTAATCAACCTCGAATTCGACATCGGCTCAACGGATGACATCGACCACTTAGGCAACCGCCGAGTCCGCAGTGTCGGAGAACTGCTGCAAAACCAAGTCCGCGTAGGACTCAACCGCTTAGAACGGATTATCCGCGAACGGATGACCGTCTCCGACGCCGACTCCCTCAGCCCCGCATCCCTGGTCAACCCGAAACCACTGGTAGCAGCAATTAAGGAATTCTTCGGTTCCTCCCAGCTATCCCAGTTCATGGATCAAACGAATCCTCTGGCAGAACTGACCCACAAACGCCGGCTTTCCGCCCTCGGCCCCGGAGGCTTGACTCGCGAACGCGCCGGTTTCGCGGTGCGGGACATTCACCCGTCCCACTACGGCCGGATTTGCCCGATCGAAACACCAGAAGGCCCCAACGCCGGACTCATCGGTTCCTTGGCAACCCACGCCCGCGTCAACCCCTACGGCTTCATCGAAACACCATTCTACCCAGTCGAAAAAGGACAAGTGCTGCGGGACAAAGCCCCGGTTTACATGACAGCCGATGAGGAAGACGACTTGCGCGTCGCCCCCGGAGACATCAGCCTCGACGAAAACAACAACCTCTTGGGCGAAACCGTAGCCGTGCGCTACCGCCAAGAATTTACCACCACCACTCCGATGCAGGTGGACTACATGGCGATTTCGCCGGTGCAAATCGTCTCCGTCGCCACATCGCTGATTCCGTTCTTGGAACACGACGATGCTAACCGCGCTCTGATGGGCTCGAATATGCAGCGGCAAGCCGTGCCGCTGCTGAAACCAGAACGCCCCCTCGTGGGTACGGGCTTGGAAGCTCAGGCCGCCCGAGATTCCGGGATGGTGGTGGTTTCCAAGGTGAACGGCGAGGTGATTTACATCGACGCTACCCGGATTATTGTCAAGCCCCTGGCGGCAGATGCCGAGTCGAATTCCAGCGAGGAAAGTTTCCTGATTCGGGAATACGACGACCTCAAAACCAAACAGCCCTCGGTTTGGAAGCAAAAATACTCAGGCTGTATCGAGCACGAACTGCAAAAATATCAGCGCTCTAACCAGGATACCTGTTTAAACCAGCGCCCGCTGATCTATGAGGGCGATCGCGTCGTAGCCGGTCAAGTCCTCGCCGACGGTTCCTCCACCGAAGGGGCAGAACTGGCTCTGGGTCAAAACATCATCGCAGCTTATATGCCCTGGGAAGGCTACAACTACGAAGATGGAATACTGATTAGCGAACGTTTGGTGTACGAAGATGTGTACACCAGCATCCACATTGAAAAATACGAAATCGAAGCCCGCCAAACCAAACTCGGCCCCGAAGAAATCACCCGCGAAATACCCAACGTCGGCGAAGACGCACTGCGCCAGCTAGACGAACAGGGCATCATCCGCAAAGGTGCTTGGGTAGAAGCCAGCGACATTTTGGTCGGGAAGGTGACTCCCAAAGGTGAATCCGACCAACCGCCGGAAGAAAAACTGCTCAGGGCAATCTTCGGCGAAAAAGCCCGAGACGTGCGCGATAACTCGCTGCGCGTACCCAACGGCGAAAAAGGCCGCGTCGTAGACGTGCGCGTTTTCACTCGCGAACAGGGCGACGAACTACCTCCAGGCGCCAACATGGTTGTCCGCGTCTACGTAGCCCAAAAACGCAAGATTCAAGTCGGCGACAAAATGGCCGGCCGCCACGGTAACAAAGGTATTGTGTCCCGGATTCTGCCGATGGAGGATATGCCCTACTTACCCGATGGGACTCCCGTTGACATCGTGCTCAATCCCTTGGGTGTACCGTCGCGGATGAACGTGGGTCAGATTTTTGAGTGCTTGCTGGGCTGGGCGGGGGAAAATCTATCCATGCGGTTCAAGATGGTGCCTTTTGATGAAATGCACGGTGCTGAAAAGTCGCGGGAAACCGTTCACGGCAAGTTAGAGGAGGCGCGCGAAAAAACGGGTAAACCGTGGATATTTAACGAAAAACACCCCGGTAAGACTATTGTCTACGATGGCAGAACTGGCGAACCGTTCGATCGCCCGATCACCGTCGGCATTGCCTATATGCTGAAACTCGTCCACTTAGTAGACGACAAAATCCACGCCCGCAGCACCGGCCCTTACTCGCTGGTAACGCAGCAGCCCTTGGGCGGCAAAGCGCAGCAAGGAGGGCAGCGGTTCGGGGAAATGGAAGTTTGGGCCCTGGAAGCCTTCGGCGCAGCTTATACTTTGCAAGAGTTGCTGACTGTTAAGTCGGATGATATGCAGGGTAGAAATGAAGCTTTGAATGCGATCGTCAAAGGCAAAGCTATTCCGCGCCCCGGTACGCCGGAATCGTTCAAAGTGCTGATGCGGGAGTTGCAGTCTTTGTGCTTGGACATTGCCGTGCACAAAGTGAATACGAACGACGAAGGCAGCGAGCACGTAGAAGTCGATTTGATGGCAGATGCAGGCGGGCGGCGATCGCCCTCCCGGCCTACTTACGAATCGCTTTCTCGTGACGAAGACGAGGATTAACAATTAAAGATTTTAGATTTCTTGGCAACATTCAATCTAAAATCTTTAATCGACAATCTCAAAATAAAATGCCTCAGTAGTGTTCGTACCACTGCTGAGGCGAATCAACGCTCTTAAGATGAGAGACGCTGACGTGATAATTGTAACAGTTGTCCCAGGAATTGAAGGAGAATTAGACCTGGAGACAGGCTGTATTAACTGGCAAGGCAGTAAGTTGGGCAACGGTTACGGGCGCAAATGGCTCGATGGCAAAACGGTATTAGTCCACCGATTAGTCCTAGAATCGAAAATAGCAGGATTCCTCGATTCCAGTTATTTTGCTTGCCATACCTGCGACAATCCAAGCTGCATCAGCCCGGAACATCTCATAGCCGGATCGGCTGCTGAGAATACCGGACAGATGATGGGGCGCGATCCTCTTCGTTGATGAGCCTCCCGTAGGGGCGGGCTGCGCTAACGCAAAACTCCCAGACGCAAAAGTATTCCGGGAATTGGTAAATTGTCGATCGCCCAACTGCGGGAAATTCAGACTAAATATTTATCTGGAACAGTCAAGAACCACCTAGCAAGAGAGTATGGAGTACAAAATGAAACTATTACTAAGATACTTCAGGCAAATATCCCCGATAACTTCATCACAGTTTCCCCACGCTTTGTAGGAGAAATTCAAGACAACGGCTGCATAATTTTTCAAGGCGCAAAAGACGGCGCAGGCTATGGCAAGTATTTTACAAAAGATGGAAAACAGGCAACAGTTACTCGTGCTGTTTTATCCGAGAAATTAGGATATGAACTTCCCACTTATATGGATGCTTGCCATACCTGCGACACTCCCAGTTGTATTAATCCAGAACACCTCTGGGCTGGTACTCGCACTCAGAATTTATTAGATGCTTCCAAAAAAGGACGCACCCAAGGAAAAAGTCATCCGCTTTCCAATGCCAAATTAGACTGGGAAAAGGTGCGAGAAATCCGGCAAAAACTAGCAGCAGGAGAGAGAATGAAGGATGTAGCTGAAGCATACAGTGTCGGCCGCAAAACTATACACGATCTTAAATATCACGTCACTTGGAAGCAAGAAGGCGAAGAAGTTCCAATTCCTCGTATGGGTGGATGTCTCGATCGCAAAATGACTTTTGCTCAAGCACAGGATGTGCGAGAACGAATTAAAGCCGGAGAATCCCTTGCTAAAATTGCTAGGGACTTTGGAGTATCGAAAAGTGTCATTTATGACATTAAAAATAATGTCACATATAAAGGAGTCTGACATTGATTTAATCCGCAAAGAATCAATCAAAAAAGATAAATTACAGCAAATAATTTCAAGTAAATCATCGATTGGAGTCAAGAATGGCTAAGATAGAACAACGATTTGATTACGTAAAGATTGGGTTAGCTTCACCAGAAAGAATTCGACAATGGGGAGAGAGAACTTTGCCCAATGGTCAGATTGTTGGCGAAGTAGTCAAGCCCGAGACGATCAACTACAGAACTCTAAAACCGGAAATGGACGGTTTGTTTTGTGAGCGCATTTTTGGGCCTGCAAAAGATTGGGAATGTCATTGTGGCAAGTACAAACGAGTTCGTCATAGAGGCATTGTTTGCGAGAGATGCGGTGTCGAAGTCACTGAATCTCGCGTCCGCCGCCACCGCATGGGATTTATCAAATTAGCAGCTCCAGTAGCTCACGTTTGGTATCTCAAAGGCATCCCCAGCTACATGGCAATTCTGTTAGATATGCCCCTGCGAGATGTCGAACAAATTGTCTATTTCAATGCCTATGTTGTGTTGAATGCTGGTAATGCTGAAAAGCTCCAATACAAGCAATTGCTCACAGAAGATGCTTGGCTGGAAATAGAAGACGAACTTTATAGCGAAGATTCCACGCTGACGGGCGTAGAAGTAGGAATCGGTGCTGAAGCTTTGCAAGTTTTGCTGCAAAATATTCCGCTAGAAAGCGAAGCGGAAAAGTTGCGGGAAGACATCGCCAATGCTAAAGGTCAAAAACGGGCGAAGTTAATTAAACGCTTGCGGGTAATTGACAACTTTATCGCTACGGGTTCTCATCCCGATTGGATGGTGCTCAATGTGATTCCGGTGATTCCGCCGGATTTGCGGCCGATGGTACAGCTAGACGGTGGACGTTTTGCAACGAGTGACCTTAATGACCTTTATCGGAGAGTGATTAACCGTAATAACCGCTTAGCCAGATTGCAAGAAATTCTGGCGCCGGAAATTATCATTCGCAACGAAAAGCGGATGTTACAAGAAGCCGTGGATGCGCTGATTGATAACGGCCGCCGGGGCCGGACTGTGGTGGGCGCAAACAACCGTCCGCTGAAGTCTCTGTCGGACATCATTGAAGGGAAACAAGGTCGTTTCCGGCAAAACTTGCTGGGGAAACGGGTTGACTACTCCGGGCGTTCGGTGATTGTCGTGGGGCCCAAACTGAAGATTCATCAGTGCGGTTTACCGAGGGAAATGGCGATCGAGCTTTTCCAGCCCTTCGTCATCCACCGTTTGATCCGCCAAGGACTCGTCAACAACATCAAAGCAGCCAAAAAACTCATCCAGCGCAACGATCCTAGCGTTTGGGACGTGCTTCAGGAGGTGATTGAAGGCCACCCAGTCATGCTGAACCGGGCGCCGACGCTGCACCGCTTGGGGATTCAAGCCTTTGAGCCGATTTTGGTGGACGGGAGGGCGATTCAGCTTCACCCGCTAGTCTGTCCGGCTTTTAACGCTGACTTTGACGGTGACCAAATGGCTGTACACGTTCCTTTGTCTCTGGAATCTCAAGCCGAAGCGCGCTTGCTGATGCTGGCTTCTAACAACATTATGTCGCCAGCAACGGGAAGACCGATCGTCACTCCTTCTCAAGATATGGTGCTCGGTTGCTATTATTTGACAGCCGAAAATCCTGATGCTCAAAAAGGAGCCGGTCACTATTTCTCTAGCTTTACCGATGCGGTTGTAGCTTACGAACATGGAGTCGTGGACTTGCACTCATACGTGTGGGTGAGATTTCAAGGCGCCATCGAAAACACAGAACCCGAAGGGGAACCGCTGAAGATGCAACGATCGGCAGACGGTACAGTAGTGACGAAAGAATACAAGTTCCGCCGGGTTCGGGAAGATGCAGAGGGCAAGTTGATTACTCAGTTCATTCGCACTACTCCCGGTAGGATTATCTATCACCAAACTATCGAATCGGTAATTAACAACTAGGAACTGGGTAATCGGTAATCGGTAATGCGTAATGGGTCAATCCATCAGAAAAAAATGGTTTGATTTGATGCGGGATCGTAGCGGTAAGGTGCGCATTGCGCACCCTACATATAGATGTTATGTGGCTTAAATCCTGTACTAATTACCAATTACCAGTTACCAATGACTAATGACTAATGACTAATGACCAAATTACTAACAGCAGAAAAATGACAGAAAATAAGGAAAATAAGGAAATTGTTTTTCGTAATCGAGTTGTTGACAAAGGTCAGCTCAAAAAATTAATCTCTTGGTCATTCATGAACTGTGGAACTGCCCGCACAGCCCAAATGGCAGACAAACTCAAAGACTTGGGTTTCCGCTACGCCACAAAAGCCGGAGTCTCGATTAGCGTAGACGACCTGCAAGTACCCCCAATCAAACGACAACTGCTCGATGCAGCCGAAGAAGAAACCCGGATCACAGAACAGAAATACACCAGAGGCGAAATCACCGAAGTCGAACGCTTCCAAAAAGTAATCGACACCTGGAACAGCACCTCAGAAGACCTCAAAGACGAAGTAGTCAAGAACTTCCGAGCCACAGACCCCCTCAACTCGGTCTACATGATGGCCTTCTCCGGCGCGCGCGGAAACATCTCCCAAGTGCGGCAGCTCGTCGGAATGCGCGGATTGATGGCAGACCCCCAAGGAGAAATCATCGCCTTGCCAATTAAAACCAACTTCCGCGAAGGACTCACCGTCACCGAATACATCATCTCCTCCTACGGAGCGCGCAAAGGCTTAGTCGATACTGCCCTGCGCACTGCCGACTCCGGCTATTTGACTCGGCGGTTAGTAGACGTAGCCCAAGATGTGATTGTGCGCGAAACAGACTGCGGCACCCAGCGCGGGATTCGGGTACGCCCGATGACCGACGGTGCTACCGTGCTGATTCCCCTCAAAGATCGGCTACTGGGACGAGTATTTGCCCGAGACGTACTACACCCCAAAACCGGGGAAATCGTAGCTTATGGCAGCGAAAGAGCCGTGCGAAATCAGCCGATTACCGAAGAACTAGCGGACGCGATCGGCAACTCCGGAGTTGCAGAAGTATATTTGCGATCGCCCCTGACTTGCGAAGCAACGCGCTCGGTGTGCCAGTCCTGCTACGGTTGGAGCCTCGCTCACTCGAAGATGGTGGACATGGGAGAAGCGATCGGGATTATCGCCGCTCAGTCGATCGGCGAACCGGGAACCCAGCTCACCATGCGCACTTTCCACACAGGCGGTGTATTTACTGGAGAAGTCGCCAAACAAGAACGCGCACCTTTTGCTGGGACAGTCAAGTTTAAGAATTTGCGTACCCGCGGATTCCGCACCAGACACGGGGAAGAAGCCCTGGTCGCTGAAAACAACGGCAAACTTGTTTTAGAGGCAGATGGCTTTGAAGAAGGCAAATCCGGCGCTAAAAATCAGAAGCTGAAAATCGAACTGGCGATCGCCCAAGGTTCAACAGTTATGGTCAAAGACGGACAGCGCGCCATCCCCAATCAAATATTGGCAGAAGTGCCGATCGCTGGCCGCGCCGCCCGCAAAACCACAGAAAAAGTCACAACCGACGTAGCATCCGACCTAGCCGGAGAAGCTAAGTTTGCTGATTTAGTACCAGAAGAAAAAACCGATCGCCAGGGTAACACCACCCGCACAGCCAGCCGGGGCGGATTGATTTGGATTCTAAGCGGCCAAGTGTATAACTTGCCTCCAGGTGCTGAACCGGCTGTCAAAAACGGCTCTCGGATTGTCGCCGAAAGCGTGATTGCTGAAACAAAACTGATTTCGGAACACGGTGGCGTGGTGCGCATCGCTGATGAGCGAGAAATCGAGATTATTACAGCTCAAGTTTTGCTCGACCAAGCAGTTGTCCGCGCCGAAAGCGCTGGCGGCCGCGAACACTATGTGATTGAAACTGCCTCGAACCAGCGGTTTTCGCTCAAAACGGCGCCTGGAAGTAAGGTGATCAACGGCGAGGTTGTGGCAGAACTGCTTGACGACAGCTACCGCACCGCCACCGGAGGTATCGTCAAATATGCAGGCGTAGAAGTCCACAAACGCGGCAAAGCTAAACTCGGCTACGAAGTAGTCAAGGGGGGGACTCTGCTGTGGATTCCTGAAGAGTGCCACGAAGTTAACAAAGACATTTCCTTGCTGCTGGTAGAAGACGGCCAGTACGTCGAAGCCGGTACCGAAGTTGTCAAAGATATTTTCTGCCAAACCAGCGGCGCGGTAGAAGTCACTCAGAAAAACGATATCCTCCGGGAAATCGTGATCAAACCCGGTACCCTGCACGCAGTAGATCGCCCGCCACTAACTTTCGGCGAGGGTCAAATCGTCAGTGCTGGTCAAGAAATATTCCCCGGCTTAATTGCCGAAGAGCTGGGCTACGCAGAATATATCGAAACTCCCGAAGGCCCGGCTTTACTGCTGCGGCCTGTGGTGGAGTTCCCGGTGCCGGATAAGCCACCTGTGCCTTCTCAGACAGCTCTGAATGAGTCGATCTCTCTCAAAGCAGTGCAGCGCCTCCCTTATAAGGACGGGGAGCGAGTCAAATCTGTGGAAGGGCTGGAATTGCTGCGAACTCAGCTTATCTTGGAAATTGGTTCGGGGGCGCCGCAACTGGCTGCGGATATCGAACTGTTGCCGGATGAGGATGATGCTAGTGCTTTTGGGGCTGATGGTTCTGGGCCTGCTTGGAATGCCGAGGCGGCGTTGGCGAACCGCGATTTGGTTGTGGTGGAAGGGGAGAGCGATCGACCAAAGAAAGCTTTCCGCTTGCAGTTGGTGATTTTGGAGTCGCTGGTGATCCGCCGCGATGTGTCGGCTGACCCGACCCAGGGTAGCACTCACACGCGGCTGCTGGTGGAGGACGGACAGTCGATCGCCCCCGGCGCAGTAGTAGCCCGCACCGAGATTCTCTGCAAGGAAGCAGGTATTGTCCGCGGTATCCGCGAAGGGCAGAATGAACCAGTTCGCAGGCTGCTGGTAATGCGGGATGCAGATTCTATTACTGTTTCTGTGGCCGGGACGCCGGAAGTGAGTCCAGGTCAATTGCTGGTTGCGGGTACAGAAGTGGCTCCTGGCATTTTGCTGGAAGAATCCGGCCAAGTAGTGAAAGTTGTACCTGCATCGGGTGACGAATCTGCGAAAATCGTGTTCAGGGTGGCTCGCCCTTACCGGGTATCTGCCGGAGCGGTGCTGCACGTGGATGACGGAGATTTGGTGCAGCGCGGGGACAATTTGGTGATTTTAGTGTTCGAGCGCGCCAAGACTGGAGATATTATTCAGGGTTTGCCGAGAATTGAAGAGTTGCTGGAGGGGCGCAAGCCTAAGGAAGCCTGCATTCTGGCGAAGCGCCCGGGTACAGCTCAAGTAGCCGTAGATGACGATGTAGTGGAACTGGCGGTGGTCGAGGATGACGGCCGCATCGAGCAGTATCCTTTGTTGCCCGGTCAAAATCCGATCGTCTCTGACGGACAGCGCGTCGGCGTTGCCGAAGCTTTGACTGACGGGCCTGCCAATCCTCACGAAATTCTCGAAGTCTTCTTCCACGTCCTCAAGGAGCGCCAGCCGACTTTTGAGGCAGCTTTGGAAAGTTTCCAGCAGGTGCAAACTTTCCTAGTCAACGAGGTGCAGTCTGTCTATCAGTCTCAAGGCGTAGATATTTCTGACAAACACATCGAAGTGATCGTGCGCCAGATGACCAACAAAGTGCGGATGGAGGACGGTGGCGATACTACCATGCTCCCGGGCGAGTTGGTGGAACTGCGGCAGGTAGAACAGGTGAACGAGGCGATGTCGATTACTGGCGGCGCACCGGCCGACTATACTCCCGTACTGCTGGGGATTACTAAGGCTTCGCTCAATACCGACAGCTTTATTTCCGCTGCTTCCTTCCAAGAAACTACCAGGGTGCTGACTGAGGCTGCGATCGAAGGCAAATCAGACTGGCTCCGAGGGCTCAAGGAAAACGTCATCATCGGCCGCCTGATTCCTGCCGGAACCGGGTTCAACGCCTACGAGGATGCTAGCGTTCAGGATGCGGGTTTTGACGGTGCCGTGTTTGATGACGAAATCCACGATTTGCAGGAGGATGTTGTTTTGGACGATCGCACTGCCCGCCGCAAGTATACGATCGAGAGCACTTTTGAGGTAGGGCGCGGCTCTGCTGACATTGAGGTTGGGGAGGATTTTGAGGATGTTGAGGTTGAGGAGGACGATTTTGTCCCTGATGCTGATGACGATGCTTTAGTTGTCCCTGATGCTGATGACGATGATGACGAGATCGATTATGACTTCGATGAGGACGAGGACTAATTTGAATTTTTAGGTGGCCGCGCAGCTAGCTGTTTTTGCTGCTAGCTGCGCGGATTTTTTTGGGGAATAGCTGCGATGAAAAGGGTTGGGAACTGATGCTGTAAGTGTCTGCGATCGGGGTTTTTGAGTGAAGGCTCTACACCGACATTTGTCGGAATCTATCAGCTAAATTTCAATAGTTTTTGATTGTGGAAGAGTTTTAATTGTTTGAACTAACTAACAATTAAAACTCGAACTTTTTCGGCTTTTATTCTGACTGTTTCCGATCCTTTTTTGCTAACATTCGCTAACAAACACATAAGTTGAGGCGTTCTCTCAACCAAGGCGTATCAACCAATGCCCGCAGGAAAATCCCGCGAGCACCATTTATATCCCTGTTCATGCAGCGTCCATCTTTATCTTTGATGACGCGGGAACCGCCAATCTTCTTAATCTCTCCAGTCCAAGAAACCGTCTTTGATGTATAAGCTTCGTTGATATTAGTCAGGGCTACTTTGCCCGATTCCCAAGCTTTCCACTCAAGGTGTTTCTTGAACTGATAATGAGACAGAGTAAGCATCTGACGCACGGTTTTAGAGCGGAGCTTGCGACGTGACTTGCTAACCATCTGAGATGACTCAAACGATGGCAAGAAAATCAAGTCAAAGTTATCAACCAAGAACTTAGCAGTCTTGTGATGCAGCTCTTTAACCATGTCCTGAATTTTAGCTTTCAACCTGTCAGCGGCTTTCTTAAATCTCTTTTTCTGTGCGCTAGGAGCTTTGCTCATTTTTGAGATCAGCTTGTCTAATTTAAAGCACAGTTTCTGGATTTGAAGATTGGAGTCATTGCCGAGATATCCGTAGGACTTCTCGGAAATAAAAGTCATGAACGTGCGGACACCGGGATCTAAGGCAACCGCGCGACCTTGGTTATCGGTCTGACGCGGTTGCACTTCTTCAGAGACGATGAGGTAATATTCACCATAGGCGAGTGTTAACCGTCCATCACTGAAAGCTTCGGTTAATGCCTCTTTCAGCTTTGACCGACCCAATATTGTGTGGTAGATACCACAGTCTTTGATGGCTGTTTTGGGGATAAAAACAGATTGTTTTGTATCTTTGCGACGGCGGAATTTACTACGACGAACTTGCCAATCTTTTTTGAAATCTGCTTTGGCTTTTTTAACAGCCTGACAAGCGTCTTTGATGGCAATTGATTTGATTTGAAATGGAACTGATGATGCCCAATCAGGTAGTGAATTAAGAATTTCCGTCTTGATTGCCATCCAGTTTGCCTTGGTTCCCGGTTCCTGCAAGTATTTAATTGTTGCATTGAATACGAACCGCGAAACGCCGAACCATTTCTTCAGAAGAGCTTTTTGTTCAGGGCTGGGGAATATTCGGATCTTCCTTGATTTTCTGGCTGTAGCTTCGCCGGGAGTGCATCCTGCAACGGTCGCCGTGAAGGATGGCAAGAATATCGGCTGTGAGTTCGGTTTCAGGACAGTGTACAGGGCTTGAGAGAACCAAGATTTCTCCACCGTTTTGTCTGACCATGAACTCGAATAACTCAAATCCGAATCGACACAATCTGTCTCTACAGGCAACAATAATTTGGAGCTGATCTGGGCGCATAAGTCTGACCAATAGGGCTTGCAGTCCGTTAGAGTCGATAGAGGGATTGCTACCTCTACCTCTCCTTCAAAACCGTGCATGAGACTTTCGCTTCACACGGCTCCTCAATAACTCCATCCTTGTTACGGATACAATTCAAAACGGATTATCGAAATAACTCTTGTGGAGGGAGGTATCTTGAACCGTTTTTATGTCGTGACAATGCTTGTGTAGAAGTTGTAAGTTGTCCTAGGTATTTTTACCACCTAACGATGTTGCTTTGATATGGTCAACTTCTACTATATCTGTACTTGAAAAATACAGGTTACAGTGGGTACATTTACCCTGTTGCCTTTTGAGTAATTTTGCAACTCTGTTGGGCGTTCCTGGGTATTCTCCACGTCGCTTACTCCAGTAAATCCAGTCGCCGTTGTACGGACTAACTTCACCTTTTACTTTGGTATGCCTTACGATTGGCGTACTTGCGTGTTGGGCTAATTTTAACCCGTCTTCTGTACTGAAACACCAATTTCTGTCGCCTACTGTTCGCCAGTATTTGCCTTTGTTGATGCTACCTTTTCCCCTGCTTCTAGCCCAGGCTCTAAGTTTCTGCCATGTTAGGAAATCTACCTTTGAAAAGGTTTCCTTGCTAACAACCGTTGAGTAATAGTTTGACCATCCCCTAATGATTGGGTTGAGCCTACTAATTAAAGCAGCTTGCGGGGCGGTCTTGTGGGAGTCTATTATCTTGGCTATCTTGGCTAGGTGGTTCTTAACCTTGGCTTTAGATGGGGTAATTAGTGTTTTAAAACCTAGCGGGGTTCCTCTTGAGTTATTAGCACATCGATAGTTGCCTACCTTATATTGCTGAATATGGAATCCTAAGAACTCAAACCCAACATTTCCGTTGAATTCATTGAGGGTGTGGGTTAATTTTGTCTTGCTTGGTTTTAATTCTAATCCGATGTCACTTAACCAATTTGCTACTATCTTCTGACAGGCTTGTACTACGTTGATATCTTCATGGATTATTACGAAGTCATCGGCGTATCGGATTAAGTTTAGGGAAGAGCGGTTGTCCCTCTTATTCCCTTTCAGCGTTTCCGCGTATTGCTTAACCCGTTCTTCCATGCCATGTAAGGCAATATTAGCCAATAAGGGAGAAATTACCCCGCCTTGTGGTGTACCCTCATTAGTAGGAAATAACTCACCTTGGTCTAGTACCCCGGCATTGAGCCACGATTTTAGTTGATGTCTCAATGTTGGATATGTGTTAACCTTTTTCAGTAGCGCTTTATGGTTTATGCGATCAAAACATTTGGCAATATCAGCATCTAGCACAAATTTTGTTTTTTTGCCTAATACTGTCAAATATTGCTCCAATCGCGTCGTGACACGAACGCCCTGGTCTGAACCCGTAACTGTTTGGCTCGAATTTTGCCTCCCATTCAGGTTCAAGCGTTAATTTGACTAACGCTTGTAGTGCGCGGTCATGTATTGTGGGTATTCCCAATGGTCTTTTTTCGTCCGTACCTGGCTTAGGTATCATCACCCTCCTAGTGGGTTTTGATTTCCCGGTAAGCTTTAATTGACCTATCAGGTTAGTACGTTGTTTTGGGGTCAGGCTTTTGTACCCATCCACACCAGCCGTATTTTTTCCCTGGTTATCTTGTGTTACCCGTCTAACCGCAATACACTTTGCAGACCAAGACCTAATCAGGGTCTTTTGGAGTTTGCGAACTGTTTTGGCATCACCACGTTCACTTGCTTGGAATATTCGCTTTTGCAACTTAAAAACTCGCTTTTCTAGCTTTCGCCAGTCTAGTTCGTTCCATTCCACCGTCAGATTATTCTGCGTTTTAGACTTATTCATTGCTACTGGTTATTATTCCTTTGAAGTTATCGTGTGTCCGTCAGCATATCCCTCGCATTACCGAGGGCATTCGCTTCTGACACAATCCTGCCTCCATACACCATTCGTTAGCTACTTACTGGATTTCGACCACTCCAGAGGTATATAGAGGTTAATCCGTTCCGACTACACATTGTTTGAATCTTTAGCGCGATGCTGTCCACCGGGTTTTATGGGCGGTGCTTATAGGTCGACGAAAAAACCGCCTATGCCCAATCCTTGCCTTTTGGCTTGGTCTTGATCAGCCATTTGACCATTTCTTTATAACGATGGTTCAAACGCATCTTTGCTTACGCTACGCATGGATTCTTGCTCGACAGTTACCAGATTTGGCTACCAGTAGTTCTGCCTTTTATCCCCGCTTTACCCTGTTAGTTGCTACCCAAAAAAGTAGGGGATATGCTTTCACCTCAGCACTTGAGGGCTAGGACTTAGGGAGGAACCCTTCACCTAGATGTGTAATCAGTTGTTTTGGCTGTTAAGCCAAACTAACCGTCCCGTAAGCTTTTTAGCTACTTTAGGTTAAACGAATCGCACTTTTCTCTTAAAGTTGAGTCCAGAGCCGATGTCTTGGATGATTTCGGCTTCCGGGTGTCGTTCTGGCATGAATTCAACTTGCCTGGTGAGGTCGTCTCGCTGCTTAGTTGAACTGACGGGACAGTAGCTTGGGGTGCTAGTTCCAATTGCAGGGCGCCCGTATGACTCGACATCGTAGAGTCTTTGCCCTGCTTCGTTTTTGATGCTTTTGATCTTGCCTTCATCGGAGGACTTCCTGGTGTGTGTTTGGGTGCAAGCCCAGAAACTCGACTCATGAGTCTGAGTGGTATGTATGCCATTCACTCTATCTACCGTAGATGTGAGTGATTGTTAATATATGTGAGAAAACTACACACTGTCGATCGACCTCCTGTATAAATGTTCGCTCAGTCGGGGAGCAAGGCTTTGATCCGATCGACAAACTCTTGATGGTCTACTACGGGTTTGGATATATAACCGTCGGCACCGCTTTGATTGAGAAAGGTTTCTCTATCACCGGCCATGGCGTGGGCTGTTACCAAAATTATCGGCAGCGAGGCTGTTTGCGGGTCGGCTTTCAGCAGTTGGGTAATCTTGATGCCATCCACGGCTTTTCCCTGGTACACGCTCCGCGACAGTGACACGTCCATTAATATCAAGTCTGCTTCGCCGGCTGCTGCAATCTGCATTACTTCTTCTACATTTTCCGTGTGCTTGACGGCTAAGCCCCCCCGCTTCGTCAGTATTTTGGAAAAAACCCGAGCATTGACCAAATCGTCCTCTACAATCAGAACGGTTTTCATAAATAAATATGGGAAGTATGGAAACTTTGCGACTTGAGTCCAAAGAGGAACACGACACGGGGAATGTAGTCCCCGTCAAAAATGCAGAGTTTTTCGCGCCATTGGCCGGGAACCCTGCAAAACCCGCATATATAAAATATCGTGCAGCCACTAACTATCAGAGGATGTACAGATGCCCAGAAGCATCCAGTACCATAATTTAGACTACTACACACAGACAGTTTAGTTGTTTTTTAGAACTAGGCTTGACACTGGTGAGAGTCTCCAGATTCCCAGTAGCAGGTTTCTAGTATGCTCTATTTCGCGATGGCCTCCGACTTAGAGTCGGTGAGGTGTGACAATTATTTTCTTTCCTGCTCTTAGAATAAAGCAACGTTTATTCACATATTCCCGCCCAGCATTCGGAGTAGCGAATCTAGCGTCCGATTGTTGGGGATTCCCAATTCTCAGTTTTGAGCGATCGAGACAGCTTAAAAGATGAGGCTTGCGTTCATCAACCGGAGGTCAGACTAGGAGGGCGATCGAGGTGAGCTTTAGACTGCTGAATTCTTCAATATTGCCATTTGTGAGCGATTATAAGGAAAAGCATGACTGTGAATCAACCTTCTGACGGCGGGCGGTGAATAGACAAGTAGGCGCTTCTGTCGGCAATATAGAGGTTAGTGTAAGAGTGGAGAGTAAGAGGCAAGTGTTGCCCGTCTTCGGCACTCTGATTCTGGTTTCACCTGTTAAATTTATTTTTATCCTCCCGCTGGGCGGTTTTGTCGAACTTTCGGTTTGTCTGCGGCAAACGCTTTTCATTCGAGACAGGCAACCTGAGCATTATTGACAGAGACTGTCTTCACTCAGGAATTAACGGACACAAGGACTCATGGCTAAACAACTCAACCTACTTTCCGGGCAAGTAATTTCTACGCCTCTGCACGCCGAGATGCAGCAATCGTACCTCGAATATGCCATGAGTGTGATCGTCGGGCGAGCTTTGCCTGATGTCCGCGACGGTTTAAAACCAGTTCACCGTCGAATTTTGTACGCGATGCACGAACTCGGTTTGACGCCAGACCGCCCTTACCGCAAGTGCGCCCGGGTAGTTGGAGATGTTTTGGGAAAATATCACCCCCACGGCGACCAATCGGTTTACGACGCTCTGGTGCGGATGGTTCAGGAGTTTTCGAGCCGCTATCCTTTGCTGGCGGGTCACGGCAATTTCGGTTCGGTGGACAATGACCCGGCTGCTGCGATGCGCTACACGGAAACTAGGCTGGCATCGATCGCCCACGAAGCCATGCTAACCCAAGTCGGCGACGCAACTGTTGATTTTACTGATAACTTTGATAGTTCGCAGCAGGAACCGACGGCACTGCCTGCTCAGTTGCCGTTTCTGTTACTCAACGGCTGTACTGGCATTGCTGTCGGGATGGCAACTAATATCCCGCCGCACAATTTGGGCGAGGTGGTAGACGGTTTAATTGCTTTGATTGAAAACCCGGAACTCTCAGACGAGAAGTTGATAGAACTGATTCCGGGCCCAGATTTCCCGACCGGAGGGGAAATCGTCGCTACAGAGGGCATTGTTGATGCCTACACTAAGGGTCGAGGTAGTATTGCGGTCAGGGGTGTGGCTGGGGTGGAAGAAGTGCCTGGTAATCGCAAGGTGCGTACTAAAACGGCGATTATTGTGACGGAGTTTCCGTTTCAGGTCAATAAGGCGGCTTGGATTGAAAAGGTGGCGGAGTTGGTGAATGCCGGTCGCCTTGATGGTATTTCTGATTTGCGCGATGAAAGCGATCGCGAGGGCATTCGAGTTGTGATAGAACTAAAGCGAGAATTTACCCCGGAAGCGGTGCTAGCTCGTCTTTATCAACAAACTGACCTGCAAACAAATTTTGGGGCGATTTTGCTGGCAATTGTCAACGGTCAACCCCGACAGTTGACCCTTAGACAATTGTTGCAGGAATTTCTGGATTTCCGAGAAGTGACTCTCACCCGCCGCTACAATTACGAGTTGCAGGCGGCAGAACGTCGCTGTCATATTGTCCAAGGCTTAATGTTGGCTTTGACAAATCTTGATACTACGATCGACATTCTGAGAAATTCTCCTGACGGTACTACTGCTAAACAAACTTTCCAAGTTCGTCTTAATTTGAGCGAAAGTCAATCTGATGCGATTTTGGCGATGCCGATGCGGAGGCTGACTGGTTTGGAAAGACAAAATTTACAGTCTGAGTTGGATGAGTTGATGGGCAATATTCAAGAATTGCAGCGGTTGTTGAGCGACAGGCGCGAACTTTTGAAGGCTTTGAAGAAGGAATTGCGATCGCTCAAACGCAAGTATGCTGACGAACGCCGCACTAAATTTGCCAATGGAACTGGACGCGCGGCAACTGCCGAACCACAAGCTTCTGGTAAGAAAAACGCTGGTGTAAAACCGTTGTTGCCGGCAACAATTTTGCCTAACTTATTGCCGGTTCTAGAGGCAGAGGAAACTATTGTTGAATTTTCGCACAAGCAGTATGTGCGACGCTTGCCGGCTGGGGAACGTCCGCGCTCGAAAAGTCGCGAAAAATCGGTTTCAGCTTTAGAAAAGAATGAAGATTTTATTGTGACGGCAAACCTGACGAAAACCGATCGCACTTTGGTAGTTTTAACCCCTAATGGCAAAGCTTACCCGCTGAAAGTGGCTGATATTCCTAGTAGTAGCCAAAAAGACCGGGGAACGCCTATCGTCGGTTTGTTGTCGCCGAGTGCTACTAAAGAAAGTGCCGGTCGTGCTTTGTCGGAAATCACAGTTGCACACTTTATTTTGCCGGAAAATTCGGAGGCGGCGGATTTAGTAACTCTAACTCAACAAGGGAAAATTAAGCGCTTGCCGATGCAGGAATTTGCAGATTTGACTAATCGCGGCATTACTGTTGTTAAACTCAAGGAGGACGATCGGCTGCGCTGCGCTAGTCTCAGTAAAGTTGGCGACCAAGTGGCTGTCGCAACTTCGGGAGGCCGAGTTCTCCGGTTTGATGTCGATGACGAACAATTGCCACCAATGGGCCGCAGTGCCCAGGGTTCTCAAGTCACCAGGTTGCGGAAGCAGGAACAGTTGGTGGGTTGTATTACGATCGACCGGGAAGACAGTCTAGTGCTATTTTCAGAGTTGGGTTGGGCTAAACGAATGCCTGCGGGTTCTGTCAGACTGACTAACCGTGGCGAAATTGGCACTCAAGCTTTTCGCTTTGCAGAGCCTAAAGATGCTTTGGTTGGCTTGCTGCGGGCTGTTCCGGGTACGGATGTTAAACTTTTTACGAATTCTGGCCGCTTGCTGCGATCGACTACTGATGCTATAGCTTTTTGGGGGAAAGATGCTCCGGGCGATCGGGTTTTTGACCTCAATCCTGGTGAAAAAATTATCAAGGTTGTTAGTAGTCAATAGTCATTGGGCATTGGGCATTGGGCATTGGGCATTGGGCATGGGGCATTGGGCATTGGCCAAACAGGGCATTGGGCATTGGGCATTAATCTGATTTGTGACCTCTGACTTCTGACTTCAACATCCATCCGTTAAATCATTTAAATCCTGTACACTGCTCGTTGCCGAACTGCCTCCTTCCTTGAATATCCCAATTCCCAATTCCCAATTCCCAATTCCCAATTCCCAATTCCCAATTCCCAATTCCCAACTCCCCATGCCCAATTCCCCATGCCCCAATCTAAAATCTAAAATTGTTCGATGGCGCAAGTTGTATTAGAAAATATCTACAAAAGTTTTCCGCTCCGCCAAGGAGAACAGGAAAAAGCAGCAAACATCGTCGCAGAAAGTGTCTCGCCGGAGGCTTCTCACCCTTCGTCTAACAGCGTTTTGCGGCGGATTAACCTGACGGTCGAAGACGGGGAATTCATGGTGTTGGTGGGGCCTTCGGGCTGTGGAAAAAGCACTTTGCTGCGATCGATCGCCGGTTTGGAAGTTTTGACTGCCGGCAATATCTGGGTGGGCGATCGCCTAGTTAACGATTTGCCTCCTAAAGACCGAGATATCGCTATGGTATTTCAAAATTATGCTCTCTATCCTCACTTAACAGTTTACGATAATCTCGCCTTTGGATTGCGTCGCTCGGAAACGGAGAAGGAAGGAAGTTTGGCAACGAGCACTGTACGGGATTTAACGGATAGAAGGAAGACTTCTCCTGAGCGTAGCCGAAGGAAGGAAGAAGGAAGTTCGGCAACGAGCAATGTACGGGATTTAACGGATAGATGGAAGAAGACGGAAGCGAGAAGCCAGAAGGCAGAAGTCATCCAAAAGAAGCTAGAAGAGGTGATTAATTATTTAGCTTTTCAGACTTTAAACAATGCTCGAATACATACTTTGTGGGAGGATTTTTTAGTAGGAGCAACTCGTAAGTTACCTCCGGGTTTGCGCTATTTTTCGGAACGGGAAAAGGCGGTAGGAGCAAGAGTGATCCAGGTAGCTCAATTATTGCAAATAGAACCTCTTTTACATCGCTTGCCGAAACAACTTTCGGGAGGGCAAAAGCAACGTGTAGCTTTGGGTAGGGCGATGGCTCGCAATCCTCAGGTGTTTTTGATGGACGAACCGCTATCGAATCTTGATGCGAAGTTGAGGGCGGAAACTCGATCGCAAATTGTGCAGTTGCAGCGACAGTTGGGCACTACCACTATTTATGTGACTCATGACCAAACTGAGGCGATGACTATGGGCGATCGCATTGCGATTATGAATGCCGGTCAGCTTCAGCAAGTCGCTCAACCTTTAGAGCTTTACAACAAGCCGGCTAATTTGTTTGTTGCTGAGTTTATCGGTTCTCCGCCGATGAATTTTTTGCCGGTGCAGTTTACAGCCCCGCTGTTGATTTCTCACCCGCAATTTCGCTTTACTTTACCGGATATTTGGGCGAAAAATTTACAAAAATACGACGGGCGAGGGCTGATTTTGGGCATCCGGCCGGAACATCTGAGCATTCACCCTCCGGCTACCAAAAATCTGTCTGTACAAGTGGAAATTGTGGAGGCTTTGGGACACGAAACTTATTTGCGGGTGTGTTTGACGGATGATCCGGCCGTGCGGATGCAGGTACGGGTTCCTCCTGAGCGAGCGGTGAGAGTTGGCGAGGAGCTTTGGCTGGCGATCGCCCATGACAAAATTCATTTGTTTGACCCGGATACCGAATTGTCGATTTTTCCTCGTTAGCCAAAATTACAAGCTCGATCAACCGTTGTGACCGATATCACAAATCACACACTTGCTTTTGTTTCAAGTAACTGTTATATTAATTTACATAAGCCTTACAAAAGTTAACGAAAGGAGTTCGCACTATGCAAGAACAAAAACGCAACGCTTGGAACTGGGGCTTTAGCGAAGGAGCTGAAAATTGGAACGGTCGTTTGGCGATGATTGGTTTCTCTGCCGCTGTCATCATCGAATTGGTTTCCGGTCAAGGGGTGCTTCACTTCTGGGGCCTGATCTAATTTTTTAGTTAAGACTTTTTCAGACACTGCAAAGCTTGGGAGTTCCTTTGGGGACTCCCAAGCTTTGCAGCACAATTTTTATGGCGCGATCGACCTACAGCAAAAATCAAATTGCTGTGGTGGAGTTAGCCGCCAAAAACTTAACAGCGATCGCTCTTTTTGGGTCGGGGGGTGTCCCCCCCCAAAAGAGCTAGAATCACTCTTTTGGGTGATGCTAGAGAATTACTCTAGCGGATATATTCTTTCAAGATGCTGTTGCGGTTGGGATGGCGCAACTTCCTGAGAGCTTTAGCTTCGATTTGGCGAATCCGCTCGCGAGTGACGTTAAAGATTTGACCAATTTCCTCCAAGGTCTTCATCCGTCCGTCGTCTAAGCCGTAACGCAACCGCAGTACATCCCGTTCTCGGGGGCTCAGAGTGTCCAAAACGCTTTCTAAGTCTTCCCTGAGCAAGTTTTTTGAGACTTGATCTTCTGGCGTTTCCCCGTCAGATTCAATAAAGTCTCCCAGACGCGAGTCTTCCTCTTTGCCGATCGGAGTTTCTAGAGAGATCGGTAACTGTGCGGATTTAGCGATGAAGCGCAACTTCTCGATCGTCATCTCCATACGGGTAGCAATTTCTTCTTCCGTAGGCTTGCGACCCATTTCCTGAGACAGCAGTTTGGTAGTTTTCTTGATCCGCGAGATGGTTTCGTAAAGGTGAACCGGCAGGCGGATAGTCCGGGATTGGTCGGCGATCGCCCGCGTGATGGCTTGACGTATCCACCAAGTTGCGTAGGTAGAAAATTTGTAGCCTTTTTCGTGATCGAATTTTTCAGCGGCGCGGATCAGGCCCAAAGAGCCTTCCTGAATCAAATCTTGGAAAGACAAACCGCGATTCATGTACTTTTTGGCGATCGACACCACCAAACGCAGGTTTGATTGCACCATTTTCTCCTTAGCCCGCCGCCCAACGTGGAGTCGGTGACGGAATGCAGGTAGTGCCATATCTACAGCATTCGCCCACTCGTTGTCTTTGGGTTCGCGATCTAACTCTTCCAGCAGTTGTTCTCGAACTCGCTCTAATTCCAGCAAATCTGCAATTTTGCGGGCGAGTTCAATCTCTTCATCGGCTCGTAACAGTCGAATCCGACCGATTTCTTGCAGGTAAAGACGAATAGAGTCTTCTGTATAGTGCTTTTTCTTAGCCTGAGCCCGACGGCGGGCTTTGGCGCCTTTGCCGGCTTTGGTGTCGTCTTCTTCGGATGGATTGTCGAGAAAATCTTCTCGATCGTCTTCTTCGTCGATAAAGAGTTCCAACTCGCTCTCCGGTAGAACGCTTTCGGCATTCCGAAGCAAATCGATTGTTTCCATTTGGGGTGTGATTTTAGTTTCGAGTACGGTGTTAGCCTGGATCATGCCGCCTTCCTCATGCTCCTGAATTAAAGAATAAATAACAGTGGAATAGTGTCTGTTTGTAGTTTAGACAAGTTAACCGGTATTGACATTACCGCAGGCTGAAATAGTGAGATTTTCGGCGTGCTAAATGAAGCAGCGACCGAAACTGCACCAGTTTTATCAGTCAAAGTTCGAGTTCTGGTTGGAACTAGCCAGCGCCGTCAATCGATCGCAGACTTTAACACCGCGACGTAAGGATTGAGCGTGCGGCTTTTTCATTCACAGCAAGTTATCGCACGATCTGCGATACCTTACCCAGAGAATCGAAACTAGAAATGCGAGCGATCGCACCTCAAAAAATACTGACTTTTTTCCTCGGTACTTCGATCTTTTACCCGTACTATTTTTCCCGCCCAGAACCCTCTAACTTCTCTGCGTTCGAGGTGTCGAACCTTTGAGTCGCCTGCTGCTTTCACGATGTTGTCTGACATCACAGTTGCACGGCGAGTTCTCGCCACCTCGGATGCGGGTCTGCTGCTAAGAATGCAGCAGCAGAGGGTCGAAGCACCAAACGGTGAAAATTGGATCAGACGAAGACCTTTCCGATTGTAGCCTTTCTCACAAAAAATGGAAGTTGTTTTCCGTTTTTTGTCAAGAACCAGGAAAACTTTGTCAGCTTAGCTTGACAATACGGACTCGTGTCTGGCTCTGCTCCATTCTGAAAACGGCCCGCAAAACTTGGGCACGATCGAACGGCGCTGTTTTCTGCGAATATCTGGGTGAACGGCTGCGGCGTAGTTGGCCAGACACTTAGCAGACAATTTTTGACTTGCCGGAATTGGAACCAATACAATCCGTGTAAATGCACCCATCATTACCCTGTTTCCCTGAATTGAATCATACGCAATGTGCGATTGAATAAAGCTTACGAGCTTTAGTTGTAAGTCGGCAACTCTGGAGGAGAGACCGACGATGACCCCAAATGAAGCGTTGCGGGTTTAGTAGTGCAACAGGGGCTTTCTTTGTTAAGTTAGCTCAATTTTGAAAAATTGGGGCTTATTTTGACATTACATCACATTAAGTTCGTAACGTCACATTCTCATTTCAGCTATTTGCCTGAGCTTTGCTGCCTGAGAGATGATCGCAGCCAGACTGAGAAAGTTTGCGAGCGAGTTCGCTCGTGCGGTAATTGTACGCTGCGAAATGCAAGCGGGATTCCCCGTCTCTCTAGCTAATATCTACATTCATCAGAAAAATGGGTAGAAACCCCGTCCTTCTAGGACAACTTTATATTTTTTTTTTGAATACTATCGCCTTGGGATTGGTTAATCCGGTGTGCCTTTGTGCTGCACTTTCAACGGGACAGTTACCGTTTCAAATCTCCCAATCCTGTACGCATAGTATTTCGCTCGGTTAGAGCCTCCCTTGCGGGGTGATGTTAGCTTCGACCAGTTATAAGAGCTTGCGCAGGGCTTGCAACACTGTTCCAGTGACCTTAGAACTGTTTAATTGCAAGCGACAGAGCAGGAGACTAGCTACGCATCTCAAGGTGTCGTGACTCAAATAACGGCTACCCTTTAAATCGAGGCGAACGACTGCGATCAGGGTGGCAAGAGTCAGAAGGGCTTGTTAGATTTCTCTTTCAAGCCTCATGCCGTCAGGGCTGAGGTTCCTGACTTTAATCTCAGAAACAAGTTCAGTCGAATATTACTAAGTTTAACTCGATCTCGCAGTTCGCAGAGCCTCCTAACAGGTAATAGTCACGATCGCCTCTTGACGGAGATAGATTTTAGAAACTTGAAGCTGCTTAACCAGCTCGCCGTTCAACTGACCTGGTTATTTAAAAGATCGGCAACTTTATACTTGGTTAAAAAATATCCACTGCAATATAAAGATGCGATTCAGCCTTTGCCAGCCTATTTAAGTAAAATTACGCACAACTCGCGATCGCCAGCCAAGTTCTGTGGCGAATCAGCAGTTTGCCACTCCCAAGCTGTCCTCACCCAAGCAACACAATTAAACTGCCTCAACCGCACGAGCATAAAAAGCCAACAGCGCCAAGACGCAAGTTTTGTCGCCGTACAGACGCCCGTGCTGCTGCCGCATTCGATCGGCAATACCGCCCCTCCATTCCGGTTCCAATCCCAGCCTCACAGCTATTTCTACATATTCTGTGCAACTTTGAGCAACCGTTTCTGTCACTCCCAGCATTTGCAAAATCCCAAAGGAATGACGGCCCCGCATAAATTCTCCCGGACAAGTGACAATAGGTAAATTGCAGGCGATCGCTTCCAAAGTCGTGTGACCGCCAGACCAACCGAAACTGTCAAGAAAAACATCACACAGAAGTTGCAAATTCCCATAAGCTTTCTCATCCATCTTCGGTAAAATTGTGCAAAAATCCCCGCTATCCAAACCGTACTTAGCAAAAGCCCGCTGAAGGCGCTGCTGAAACAGCTTGCCAATATCAGCATTCGGACGCGATATAAAGGCAAACTGAGCTTGAGGAACCCGTCGCGCAATTTCGGCAAAAATATAGTCGTGTTGCGGCAAATATTTGCAGAGAGTTTGACAGCATAGATAAACCACAGCCCCCTCTGGCAGGCGAAAATTTGCCCGAGTCGCAGTTGCTGCGGGAATCGCTGGCTGCGGGTAACAAATGCCAATATTCGGCAAGCGAATTAATTTTTCCGCATAATGTTCAACTGCATTGGACGGTTCCATCAAATCGCTGGAAAGGAAGTAATCGACAGTCGGCAATCCTGAAGTCACCGGATGCGCCCAAGAGGTACATTGAATCGGAGCGAGGCGCAAAGCAGCAAGTTGAGTCATTTGCAGTTGCAGCCCAATATCCAGAAAAACCAGTACGTGTAATTGGTCAGCAATAATTTGTTTGCAGATTAATTCTAAGTTGCCGGGAATGTAGCGGAAAAAATCGCTGTACAACCGGAACTGTTGAGTAAAGTTGTCTTGCGTCTCGCTAATGTGATAGCAATATACTTCAAATTCGCTGCTGCTGTGTTGCAGCCAGCCGAGGGTTAATTTGCCCACTGTATGTCCCCACAAGCAAGCAGAGATGTAGCCGATGCGAATTTTGCCTGTTTTACTCAGGGGAGGTAGGGGTAAAGGTTTTGTCCACTGCGGATAGTTAGCGGCCATGACTCTGCTGACAAATTGCCCGTACTGTTTCTGGATTTCTAAGTCGTTGTAGCCTTGATAAGCTAGAAAGAAGTTGGTGTGCTGACCGATAATTGTTAAAGCTTTTTGTTTGCCTTCATCTGTCTTAAGGCTGATTTGTTGAATTAACTGTTTGATTCCTGTCTCGAATCGATCGCGATAAACAGCTATTTCCTCTAAATTTTCATAAATCACCGGCAGAATTAAATACTGTCCCGAATTAAAAAACCAGTCTTCGGGAAACAAACTCGACGCCTCGGCCGCCATCAGGATCGCTTCTGAAGTTCTCCCCGATGCTAGCAAGCCTGAGACTAAATTGCGGTAAAGACTGGCTGCTGCGGGATAAAGTTCGATCGCCTCCAAGCAAACTTGAATTGCTGCTGCATATTCCTCTAAGCCCTGGTAGCAGTTAGCCAAATTTAAGTATAATTGAATGTCCCCTGTTTGAAGTTCTAAAAATTTGCGATAGTGGATAATGGCTGGTTGATATTCGCCGCGCCCATAGCAATCGTTGCCAAAATAAAGGTATGCTTGAATTGGGTCATTTTTGAGACGGCGGGCAAATTCGAGATTGGCGATAACTTCTGAAGCGTCTGGCTGCAATTGCAGGGCAGTTTGGTAAACGGCGATCGCGCGATCGACTTGGGTTTGCGACAGCAGCAAGTTGCCCAGATTCAGGTAGCTGCCAAAATGAGCGGGATTAAGTGCGATCGCTTCACGGTAAATTGACTCAGCTTGACTAATATCGCCGATTTGCCAAAAAATATTGCCTAAATTATTATAAGCATCAAAGCAGTTAGGATTGAGGGCGATCGCCTCTCGATAAGCTCTGACTGCACTAATAGTATCCCCAGTTTTTTGCAACACCAAGCCCAAGCTGTAATGAGCACCAGCTACGGACGAATCAATCTGCAAACACTCGCTCAGCACATCTTGCGCTTCTCGATACCGCTCTGCGGCATAATAAAGTGTACCGAGATTTTGCCAAGCATCTACACACAGGCGATCGCGCTGCAAAACTTGCTTGTACTTCTCCTCTGCTGCGATAAATTGTCCGGCTTGGTGCAGGTTTAAAGCTTGACAATATAACTTTTCTGTGATTAGTTTGTGGTCTGATTGCTGCAAATCACAAATTGATTGAATCACAGCTTGATTCCGGAATTGCTGAAAAGTTGACCAATCGTAATTCCCTAATGTATTGACATCCCAACTGAAAACCTGCAAGCCATTCCAAGCATCGCTGAATTCAGATTCCGAAAAATCCAGCAGCAGTTGACACTGAGGGTGGGCGGCGACAAAATCCCAGTGAGCTTGACGCGGGGCCCCCAAATTGCTATTACTTAAAACAATCAGTGCTGGTTCGGCTAAAAACGGTTTGGATAACAGTAAAGCTA
The DNA here is from genome assembly GCF_036702805.1 of Microcoleus sp. A006_D1. Classification (NCBI taxonomy): domain Bacteria; kingdom Bacillati; phylum Cyanobacteriota; class Cyanophyceae; order Oscillatoriales; family Microcoleaceae; genus Microcoleus; species Microcoleus sp. A006_D1. The sequence continues at coordinate 100,215 of NZ_JAUBVZ010000011.1, read as the reverse complement.
GTAAATGCGATCGGTAATCGTGAGCGGCATCATAAAACAATACACCAATTTTGTCAGCAGATTGCATTTCTCGCAAATCCCAGAAAAATTCCTCAAAATTTTGATTGCAAAAAAATACTTGTTCCGACAAGTTAAAAGTCGCTAAATTTTCTCCTAAATTATCGCTGGTGTCGCCAAAAGTATCAAATTCCGAAAAATCATCAACGCCACAAGCCGTTATTTCTGGATTGTTTAGCAATGCGGCGATTAAACTCCCGCCTTGAAAACAGCCGATTTCGCAGTAAACTTCATCGGGAGACATACATTCGACAGCAAAATTTAGCAACTGCATTGCATTGGCTGTCGTGGTAGTTTGAACAGAGTTAATTATCTGCTGAAATTGACGGGATTTTGGTTCAGCTTGCGGTTTTCCCCAGTTATTGTACAACTCAGATATGTCTTCTATAAATCTTTGGTATTGCATTTTGTACCTCTGGTTGTCAGGGAACATCTCACTTTTGTAAAAAGCATTTTTTCTTGTTGTGCGAGCATCCCCGTATAGCAAAAATTCTACTTTCTTCCCGGTAGAAGATTATCTAATTCTTGCTTCTTCTTCTTCTTCTTCTTCTTCTTCTTCCTTCGTGTCCTAGCGCTCACGCGCCGCTTCGCATACTGCGTCTTCGCGGTTCAATAATACTAATTTTTTTAGCGGGAAAGGAGTATAATCTAGCCGGGACAGCACTATAAAAAACTGAGATGCTCCCGGTTGTCAGTTGTAATAGGATGTGCGGTGAATTGTCAGAAATAAAAACGGTTTGCAATCAGGAATTTAGTCCTCAGGAAATAAACGACTAAATTCCTCATTACAAACATTGGATTACTACTGGTTGCGCAGCCGGGGATTGACAAATTCGTTCAATCCTTCTCCCACCAAAGACAGTCCGACTACCATTAAAGTCATGGCCAAACCGGGAAACAAAGCTGTCCACCAAATGCCGGTAGGTAGCGCGTCTAAAGCTAAGCGCAAATCGTGTCCCCATTCTGGAGTTTCTTCGGGAAGTCCTAAACCGAGAAATCCTAAACCTCCTAATGTTAAAATGGCGTCAGCGGCGTTGAGCGCAAACAGCACGGGTACACTCTGAATCACGTTCAGAAATAGGTAGCGCGAAAGGACTGTCCAAGTGTCAGCGCCCATTGCGCGGGCGGCTTCGACAAATAATTCGGTTTTGACGCTGGCGGTGTGATTCCTGACGACGCGGTAGTATTGAGGGATGTAGGAAATGCTCAGGGCGATCGCAGCATTGAATACTCCTCTTCCCACGACAAATGCTAGAGTTAAGGAAAGCAGCAATCCCGGCAAAGTATAAATTGTATCCATTAAAAATAACAGCACGCGATCGAGCTTTCCGCCCAAATAACCGCTAACCAAACCCAGCGGCACCCCGATAAACAAACTCAAACCTGTGGCTAAAATCACCACTTGCCAAGCCGCCCGCGAAGCAAACAGCGTGCGCGAAAAAACATCGTAGCCGCTGCGGCTGGTACCAAACCAATAATTTGCCGACGGCGGTTCGTGGATGGGGTTAATCAAAGCATCGGTAGGATTTTGCAGCCATCCCCAAGCCTGCATCGCCGGAGACAAGGTGGCTACCAATACAAACACGGCGGTGATTGCCAAACCCGCCCACATCATTTTCATGGACAGGCTTGACGGTGAGGCAATATTGAGAAATCGCGGTAACTGAAGTTTATTTAGTGTCATCTTTAGCCGTTTACTCAGTGAAAATTTGTCTAATTTTTTTGAGATTTTCCTGGGCGGCGATGCAGTTTTCATCGAAAGCCAGGGCTAATTCAAATGCTGACCTTGCATCCGACCAGCGTTTCATATTAATATAAGCTAGACCCAAACAGCAAGCCGGCTCGGTGGTGGTGAAACTTTGCTCGAAAGGTTCTCTTGTATAGTAGCTGCTATCTTTACCCAGTTTCAGGCAATTCTCAAAGTAAGCAACGGCACCTAACGGAAATCCTAAATTAATTAAAGTCATGCCAGCTATATAATTGAGGGGAGGATAGTTGGGGCACCATTCCAGACCTCGCTGACACAGTAACATGGTTGTTTCATAATCTTGATTTTGCAGCGATCGCCCTGCTAAAGTAAAAACTAAGGAGGGAATGAAACCAAATTCTTCTGGAGGTTGACCGTCTATCAAATGCGGAAACAATCTTTCTAGTGCTTCCTCCCAGCAGTCTCGCGCTTTCTCCTCCTCGCCCGCTGCGCCATACATCCCAGCTAGAGAGTATAATAGCATGAGACTCAGGCCTTCTGCTTGTCGGGCCTGTTCTAAGATGGGGATATTGCGGTTGACAACTTTGGCGGCGACTTGTTGGTGGCTGTTAGCGTGATGCCATACTCTCACACTATCTAAAATGCTGACTTCACTGTCGCTAAAATTTCGGTTTTGATACTGGATTTGCTCGTGAAAACGACCGACATATCTCATTTCCGGGAGATTGCGAAACAAACGGGTCATGTGTAGCGGAGTCATTCCCGCTTGAGGCTTGACTTCTGTTCTAATTATTGAATAAGCCAGCGCTGCTGGCTGCGATTTGAGAATTTCGATAAAATCTAATGATTTGACAACTAACTCCTCATCTGCATCCAGCACTAAAATCCACTCGCCTGTCACCAGAGATAAAGCATAATTCCGCGCCGCCGCAAAATCGTCGCACCACTCAAAATATCCCACTTTTGCTCCGTACTGACTGGCAATTTCCGGGGTGCCATCCTCAGAGCCGGTATCCACTACAATTATTTCGTCAGCGTAGGGTTGAACGCTGGCCAAACAGCGCGACAAATTCTCGCTTTCATTTTTGACGATTGTGCAAAGAGATAAAAATGGTTTTGGCCCAAATGCTGCGCGAATGGTCATTTTTGATCCTGATATGTTGCAACTCAAACAAGTTCGCTGTCGCTGGGAAGGTAGAGTGCTGCTAAAATGCTTGGTAGAGCAATAAAATCTCGGCCCACACTGAACTCATCAATAAATGTTTCGGTAAAAACGTCGCCGTAAGGTAAGAGTAAATCTGTTAACGTCTCTGGAGTGTACTTGCGAACGTGCTCTGGTTCTTCATCAGGGCCGAGACAATTGTTGGGTACGGCAAAAAAAGCTCTGCCGGACGATCGCAACACCCTAACTATTTCCCTCACACAAGCTCGATCGTCGTCAAGATGTTCTAAAACTTCTGTTGCGACTACAACATCAAAACTGCGATCGGGGAAGGGAATTTCGGGTAAAGTTGAGACTACCCCTGGAATCTGTTTGGGAAGTTGGGCGATCGCACTTTCAGAAATATCTAACCCAGTTACCGAATTGCCAAACTCTAGCAACTGAGAAGCCAGGACACCTGTACCGCATCCGAGTTCCAACACTTCGAGCCCGTGTCCGACAGCCCAACAAATTCTGCCGAAACATCCTGGATATCGACGCCAAGTTCCGGCGCCTTCTTGTTGCCAAATTTGATTCCAGTAGTCGGGCTGGAGATTCAAGTTAGTTTGTCTCATGTTATGGGCAAATTTCCCTGATTTTACTTGTTCAGGACAGACGCACATGGTCATCAACCCGGTTTCTGTGTAGACTTCTAGTTGCCAAATTTATACCAATTTGAAAAATGCTTGCTACAACACAAATTTTGCGCGGAGTTGTTTGCTCAAATATTGTCGGTGCGTCGCTATAAGATTTTCTATCTGTTTTCAGAATAATCGATGGCGACACACCAGACAAATACGCCTTTGCAGAAATTTTGGAAATTGGTATTAGATTTTTCCCAGAAACTGGGTTGACGATCGTCAGTCCTAATTTTATCAAAAATTCGTCGCGGGCGATCGGGCAATTATCCAGTACCACCCATCACCCGCGCCGGATTTTTTGAATTACAAATTGCTTTCAATCAATTGCCGGTACTGACTTTTCGGCTTAACTCCCTTGAGCTCAGTCACCAAAGCTTTGTCTTTGAAATACTGAATCGTCGGCGTACCGATGACGCCAGCATTTTCAGCAATTTCCGGATCTTCTTCGATATCGATTTCCACGTAGTGGATTTTACCCTCGAACTCATCTACTACTTTGCTCAAAATCGGTTTGAGGCTGTGGCAAGGGCCGCAACTCGAAGCCGAGTATTTGACCACAATCAGTCGATCGCTATCGTGGAACAACTTCCGCAAAGCAAAACCTCCTTCGTGGCGCGTGTCTTGGATATCAAAATTCTCGCTAGTTTTGCGGACTTTGGGAGCTTCCGGCGCTGCGGGTAACTGGGATTCCTCTGTTTGATGGAATTCTTGGGTTAAAGCATTGACTGACAACCAACGTTCTGCGAGCATCGCCCCCATGCAGCCGCTACCTGCGGCGGTGATGGCTTGGCGAAACTCGTGGTCTTGCACGTCACCGACGGCGTAAACTCCCTCGACGCTGGTTTCTACCGAACCGTGTTTGGTGGCGATGTAATTGAGTTCGTCGAGTTCGAGCTGGCCTTGGAACAGTTGAGTGTTGGGAGTGTGACCGATCGCATAAAACAAACCCTTCACCTGCAAATCGCTCTCAGCGCCAGTCTGAATATTTCTAATTTTCAACCCATCCATTTTACTCCCCGGCACTCCCAAAACATCCACAGCTTCGGTGTTCCAGTGCACAGTGATTTTAGGATTGTTCAGCACTCGGTCTTGCATGGCCTTGCTAGCCCGCATTCGATCGCTGCGTACCAGCATATGTACGTGAGAGCCGTATTTTGTCAAATAAATAGATTCTTCCGCTGCGGTATCGCCCGCGCCGATCACAGCTAAATCTACTCCTTTAAAAATTGGGGTAGCGCCGTCGCAAATCGCACAGGCAGATATTCCCAAATTCCAGTAGATATCTTCGCTAGGCAAGCCCAATCTTTTTGCAGTTGCGCCTGTAGCGATTACTATAGTGTGGGTTTTGATTTCTCTGTCTTCCGATCGCACTGTAAACGGACGCTGGCTCAAATCCACGTAAGTTACATCTTCTGTGTATAATTCTGCACCCCAGCGCACTGATTGAGCTTTCATCCGATCCATCAGTTGCGGCCCGGTGATGCCTTCGGGAAAGCCGGGGAAGTTTTCGACTTCTGTGGTGGTCATCAGTTGACCGCCGGGGATGCCTCCGGTTTGGTAGCCTTCAAAGACTACGGGTTTGAGGTTTGCTCTCCCGGCGTAGATGGCTGCGGTGTAGCCTGCTGGGCCTGAGCCGATAATTACTAGGTTTTCTACGGTTTTGTTGGTCATAGTTATTTGAACTCATAACGACTTCGTTTTATCAATTCTAGCAGCGATCGAGCATATTTCTATTTTTGAGGGGTTGAGGGCGATCGGGACAATTAAAGCTAATTTGATAAGCAAATACGATAAGAAAACTAATTTAGTTTTAAATGTTCAATCAATCTCCGAAAATCCCCAAAAATTACCATCCCTCACTATTGATTCCATTCTCATTTACTTGACGAAAGTGCGCCGTTTGAGCTATTATACAATTCCGATACTCAAGCGGTGCTACGACTATTTTTTTGCGCGTAGGCTGAAACCCTTTCAGAACATGGAAGAAGCAAAATCTATAAATGCAATAATCACAATTTCTGATGCAAAACTCGCATTTTCAAGTTTAAGAATTGTAAATAAAACTTTGGCGGATTTGACAAGGTACAGGTATTGTGATATGTAAGGTGCGATCGGACAAAAATGCGATCAAGATTTTTACTTTCTTCCCAAATTAACAGAGAATTTTGCACTTGTGTCTGATGGATAAAATCAAGATACTGTTTGTATGCAGCCAAAACAAGTGGCGGAGTTTAACTGCCGAGAAGATTTGCGAGAAAATTAGCGGGTACAGTGCGCGATCGGCTGGCACGGAAAAAGGTGCGAGAATTAGAGTAACTGAAGGTTTGCTCGGCTGGGCGGATGTGATATTTGTGATGGAAAAGAAGCATGAATCTCGACTTCACAGCAAATTTCCCGAAACTCTCACAGGCAAGAAGGTTATTTGCCTGCAAATCCCCGATAATTACAAATATATGGAGCCGGAGTTAGTAGAGCTTTTGCAGGCGAAACTCAGCCCGTATCTGGAAATGTCCGACAATCAAACAAGTTTTATGGAGCGCGTTCTAGAACCGGAGGTTATGGATACTTGGGAAGAAGCTGTCGAGTATGACTCGATGGATTTTTCTGAGGTGAATGCGGCTTTTGCTAAAAGTGCGATCGCCCTCGGGCCGATATGTGGGAAAATTTTAGATGCTGGGACTGGTACGGCGAGAATCCCGATCGCCATTGCTCAAATGCGTCTAACCTGGGAACTGACTTGCATCGATTTGTCGGCAAATATGCTGAAAGTAGCAGCCGAGAATGTGTCCCGGGCAAAAGTTCGATCGCAAATTAAGCTGGAATCGATCGATGCTAAAGCCATGCCTTATCCTGAGAGTTCTTTTGACATGGTGATTTCCAATAGCATTATCCACCATTTGCCCGATCCGCTGCCGTTTTTGCAGGAAGTTAAGCGGGTGTTAAAACCGAACGGAGCAATATTTTTGCGGGATTTATTGCGACCGGAAAAACCGGAAATGAGGGATAATTTAGTCGAGATGTATGCGGGAGATTGCAACTTGCATCAGAAACAATTGTTCAGCGATTCGCTGCAAGCGGCTTTTACCTTGGCTGAAGTTGAGATGATAGTGGAAACTGCGGGATTGCTGGGTTTGAGGATTTATGAATCTTCGGACAGGCACTGGACTGCGGAGCGCGCTTGGATGTAGAATGGCGATCGAACTCAGTCTTTCCTACTCGATCGAGAATTATCTCATATCCCATCATAATTGTTCGTAGTCAGGACTTTAGTCCTCAGGTTTTGATGAGGACTAAAGTCCTTACTACAAACCAAATTTTTCCGCTCATTTACTTAGTCCAACTTGATAGTACCTAGGATTGCTCGATCGCGCCCTGCGTCTTTAGCTACATAAAGCGAACGGTCTGCTGCTGCAATCAAATCTTTTTCTGAAATTTCCGGTCGCGGCACCGTAGTCGCTACTCCCAAACTCAGTGTAACACAACAACACACTGGCGATTTAATATTTTCGATTTCCAGTTTTTTCACCCAGACTCGAATTTGCTCTGCAATCGAGACAGCAATCTCCGGTGAAGTTCTAGGCAAAATTACCGCAAATTCTTCACCTCCGTAACGAGCTACCAGCATCTCCCCGGAAACTTCACCTGCCGAGCAATTTACCGCCTCAACAATAGTTTTGGCTACCTGTTGCAAACAATCATCTCCCGCCTGATGTCCGTAAGTATCGTTAAATTTCTTAAAAAAGTCAATATCGCATAAAATTAAAGAGAGTTCTGCTGTTTCTTGTTCCAATTCCTGCCATTGTTTCTCTAAGTATTCATTAAAACAGCGGCGGTTGGCAACCTGAGTTAAGCCATCAGAATTAGCAAGGCGATACAATTCGGAATTAGCTGATTGCAATTGAGAATTAGCTGCTTCTAACTCAGATTGTGTCACAGATAAATTGTAGTAAAGTTCGCTAATATACCAAGTAGCTTGTTGGTGAATTTGAGACAAAGCTACCAACACTTGATGCACGTCTAACAGTCGGTAAACTTGAGGTGCTAACTGCACAACAATCGGCTCGTAAAGCTGTTCCGGCGACCGCTGCACGGCTCGCTGAGCTGCCATCACAATTAAGGCAATTCCCGGTAAAATCAAGATATCAGTTTTAGCTATTTGATACAAAGCCGAAATCGGCCTGCAAGCAAATATATCTACTCCGAAAGGGCGGCTCATCCGTTCCATAAATCGCCTGCGCGATATCATCCCTAAAAATTCGCCGTTGACGGTCAAGATAACTCCCGGAAGCAGCGGGTGAGCTTGAAACAACCGAGCTACGTCTTTGGCTAGGGATGAAGCTTCAATCTGAAAATTGAATACAGCCAGCTCTTTCAGAGTAGACTCTAAAGTTAAATTTTCAGGTGGTTTTTCAGGCGAATTAGATGGCGCGATAAATTCCACAGACACAGCGCAGATCCGAATGAACAATACAGCAGCAACAAACCTAGTGTCAGCTCCTAACTTATCTTAACATTTATTTGTTAGCACTGGCTGTATTCTTGACTACAGTGTTTGTTTAAGGATAAGCTGCTTCGTGAGCTTTGGTAGTGTCTGCATTGCATTGATTTATCCTCACTTAATCATAGATTTATTGAATTATTACTCGTTTGTTTACTGTTGAATTTTTGAATCGTAAAACCCCGGTTTCGGGGCCAGTTCTCAACTCATTCACAGCGCAGACTTGCCTCAATAAACCGGGTTGTTCAACCGAGTAGAGGTCGTAACAAAGTTGTGCCTAAAACAAATACGGTTTCTGCACCAGTCCTCAACTCAAAACCCAAAACTGCGAAGCGTTGCGAGTAACAAACGAATCTCACAATTCCCTCACCAGCCCCAAGTTCCGAATCCTCCCTTAAACGGGCCGACAATATCTTTGGTAATCCAACCTCCGTAAAAATCCCCTGGTTGACATTGCACTAATTCCCCGTCCACATGACAAGCATCCATCAGGCTCGGATAAAAAGCCACGTAATCTTTGATAGCTGCAAAAACTTGATTGGGATTCGGATAAAACCAAGCAGCATTTACTACTTCCTTTTCTCCCACCGTCACAGTGTAATAACCAGCTTGTCCCTTCCACTCGCACCAGGAGCCCCGTGAAGTTTTGTGCAAATATTGCATTTGGATGTCCTCGGGGGAGATATAGTAAACAGGAGGGTGACTTGTTTCCAGTACCCGCTGAGGGCGGCGCGTGTCGGCGATCGTCACTCCATTAAAAATTATCTGTACGTGTTTGTTCGATTCCTCAAGGCGAGGGGGACGCGGATAATCCCAAACAGACTCTTGACCAGGGCCGGGCTCTATGCGATCGCAGTTCACTTGCAAAATCTCCCCTCAAAAAAACAATCAGCGGCTGAAGATTACAATTTAATGTATTCTAAGTCTAGTTGCCAATCCAGACAGTCCTCAGCTTTTCTCTATTCTCCGTAATATGAGCATTCGCCACATCGGTGAGGACATAAATAACTTGATGAATAGAGCCGATACCCGTACTGCATCAATGGTTTGATTCGGGTCATGCAACTGTCAACTGTCCACTGTCAACTGTCAACTGCTATATGAGCATTCGCGGTATAGATGTTTCCGACTACCAGCCTTCGGTCAATTGGCAAGCCGTCGCCAAAGGAGGCATTCTCTTCGCATTTGTCAAATCGACAGAAGGTGCAACCATAGTTTCCCAAACTTTCGCCAAGAATTGGTCGGCAATCAAAGCGGCGGGGATTCAACGCGGTGCTTACCACTTTTTTCGACCGACAAGCAGCATTCAAGGGCAAATAGATTTGTTCCTGAAAACTGTCAAACTCGCAGCGGGGGATTTGCCGGCAGTCTTGGATTTGGAAACCACAGGCGGTTTGAGTGCGGACGAATTGTGCGATCGCGCCACAATTTGGCTCGAAGCAGTGGAAAAAGCCACCTTAATGCGACCGATTATCTACACCTACCCCGGATTCTGGGACAACCTCGGCACGCAGCGGTTGGCCGATTACCCGCTGTGGATTGCTCACTATACCAGTGCTGACCAACCTTGGGTACCGGGCGGCTGGAAGACTTGGACTTTTTGGCAGTACAGTGACAGTAGCAATGTGTCCGGCGTCTCGGGCAATGTAGATGCCAATATTTTTGAAAGCGTCCGAGAAGGCGCCCAAAGTTATAAAGTTGCAGATATCCAGAAGCAATTAAGAAGTAAAGGTTTCTATCAAGGCGCGATGGATGCTAAATTTGGAGCCACCACCACCGCGGCGCTGATCTCGTTTCAGAAATCTCAAGGTCTGAATCCAGACGGCATGGCAGGCATCAAAACTTGGGCCGCTTTGATGCGAAAATCTCCCAAAGTAATTGTCCCCCCTCCAGCGCCGACACCCGCCCCAATTCCGACACCAATTCCGACACCAATTCCGACACCCACTCCCGCATCAGCCGCACGGCTGACGGCAATATTCTCCTCTTATCAAGCTAGCGCCAACCAAGATACTGCCTTGATTTGGTTGCAGAGTCAAATTTCTACCTCTGTTTTAGGTGAGTTTGCTCAAAAGTGGCGGACAACTGCCGTACCTCCAGACATTAATTTACGATTGATAGATGCCGGTAAATTTTATCGCGGTTTGGCAGAACAAGACCAAGCTTTAGATTGGCTGCAAAAACAAATTTCTCCGGCTGTAATTGCCGAGTTTGCTCAAAAGTGGCGCGCTCAATCTAATCCTGCAAATTCTCCGATTCGGCTGATAGATGCTTGCAAATTTTATCGGGCTGTACCTAGTCAAAACCAGGCTTTAGATTGGCTCGAAGGGCAAATTTCGCCGGCAATTTTATCGGATTTTCGTCGCAGGTGGCAGAATGCCAAATGATTTGAGATTCGAGATTTTTATCGTTTCCCCACTCGTCAAATCCTCTCCCCTTCTCCCCCTCGAACATAGCAGACAATCTCGGCACTTGCTCCCATCTTTGACGCTAAGAGAATTATCTGATAAAGTTATAGCCAATATCAACGTTTTTTAATTTTATTAGCAAAAAGCCCGGGCCGTGCCGAGTTTGTACGATCGCCAAATATAGCGCCTGTACTCAAGTCACCCGCGATCGCACTTTTAAAACTAAGCGGGTAGCCTGTAACAATTGTATCTATGGAAATCCCCTTTAACATCACCCTGTTGATGGTCATGACCGTCACCTGTGGTATCAGCGCTCAAGTTCTGGCCGCTTATCTGAAAGTTCCGGCGATCGTATTTTTGCTGCTGTTCGGCATTTTAGCAGGCCCGGATTGCTTGGGAATACTGCACCCCAATCTGTTGGGCAGCGGTTTAGAAGTTATGGTATCTCTTTCAGTAGCCTTAATTTTATTTGAAGGCGGCCTGAATTTGGAATTGCGAGACTTGGGCAAAGTTTCCGGCAGTATCCGCAATTTAGTGACTTTCGGCACTTTAATTACCCTAATTGGCGGCGGAATGGCCGCACACTGGTTGGGGGAATTTCCCTGGCCGATCGCATTTCTGTATGCTTCCCTAGTAGTCGTCACAGGCCCCACAGTCATCGGCCCTTTGCTCAAACAAGTATCCGTTGACAAACAAGTCGCCGCCTTGCTAGAAGCAGAAGGCGTTTTAATCGATCCCGTCGGGGCAATTCTGGCGGTATTGGTACTGAATATTATTTTAAACGGCAATGCTGACTTGCTGGTTGTGTTCCGAGATTTAATCGTGCGGCTATTGGTTGGCGCAGTCGTCGGAGTTGCCGGAGGTTGGCTGCTGGGATTCATTCTCAAGCGATCGAACTTTCTCTCAGAAGACCTCAAAAACTTAGTAGTATTAGCAGGTTTGTGGGGATTGTTCGGCTTAGCAGAAGAACTCCGCAGCGAATCAGGACTAATGGCAACAGTTCTCTCCGGCATCGTTCTCAGAGCCGCTTCTGTGCCAGAAGAAAGGCTGCTGAGGAGGTTTAAAGGTCAACTCACAGTCCTTGCTATATCCGTGCTATTCGTGCTGCTGGCAGCCGATTTATCCCTCGCTAGTGTGGTCGCCCTCGGTTGGGGAAGTTTGTTTACAGTTTTAGCTTTAATGTGGGTAGTGCGGCCGATCAATGTTTGGCTGTGTACTTGGAATAGCGGACTGAATTGGCGGCAGAAATTGTTTGTTTGCTGGGTAGCGCCGAGGGGAATTGTCTCAGCGTCGATCGCATCTTTATTTGCAATTTTGCTCACCCAGCGGGGAATCAACGGGGGCGACTCGATTAAAGCCTTAGTTTTCCTGACAATTATTATGACAGTTTTCGTGCAAGGGCTGACGGCCGGACGAATGGCTCAATTATTAGGAGTCACCTCAAAATCGGCAACCGGTGCTGTGATTGTCGGTTCAAATCCTTTGAGTAGATTAATTGCTCGCCTGTTTCAAGAACAGGGCGAATCTGTGGCAATTATCGACACCAACCCGGAAGCTTGCGAACAAGCAGAAAAGGATGGTTTGCGGGTGTTTTTGAGCAGTGCTCTGGATCACAGCGTGTTAGAAGAAGCCGGACTCGATTCGATGGGAACTTTTTTGGCAATGACTAACAACGGTGAGGTAAACTTAGTGTTAGCTCAACGAGCAGCCGAAGAGTTTTCGCCGCCGAGGGTTTTGGCAATATTCCCCAAAGATCCGCAAGCAAATGCGCCTGTAAATAATAGTAAAATTAATCAAGCTTTTGTCTCCGATTTGTCGCTGAAGGATTGGAACGAATATTTGACTGACGGCGAAGTTAAATTGGGCGAAACCGAGTTAAACATTGAGGGATTGCAATTTCAAATCGCTCACTTGCAAGCTTTGGTTCAGGCTGGGGAGTTGGCGCCGCTGTTGCTAGAAAGACAGGGATATTTACAAGTAGTGTCGGCGACTGAGATTTGGCAAGCGGGCGATCGCATTATCTATTTACTTTACGATCCTACACCGAAATTGTTGAAAAGATTGTCGGGTTCGTTTCAGTCTCGCTTGACTTTGGAAAAGCATTCGGTAGTTGAAGAAGTGCCGATTCCCGATCCGGTTTTAGAGGAGATTTTGGAAGTGGCTATAATTGAGAAGGAAGCAGAAGTTTTGCAGCCGCCAGTTTCACGTTAGGCTTTAATCGGAATTATTTAACTTTTCTAGGATGCAAAGAACGCAGATATAATATCAATTCCGGCTGTGCCGAAATGATATAGAGGAGACGGCAGTGCCGTGTCCCTACCACGAGCAATTGTAGGGAGACGGCACTGCCGTCTCCTCTATCATTCGGGTGCTTACTCTGCCTCCCCAATTAACGTAAACGCCGCCCAATTTCGCGGCTCTTGATGAGTTTTCATCGTGGTTAACATTGCCTGCCGCAATGCCTGGGCTTTATCGGGATTATTTTGTAAGTTTTGATAAAATGCTTTCATCAATTCCGATGTCGGTGCATCGGGAACTGACCATAAAGAAACAATCACACTCGGCACTCCTGCCGAAATTAAAGCCCGCGACAAACCAATCACTCCATCCCCAGTAATTCTGCCTTCTCCAGTGTTGCAAGCACTCAAAACGACTAAGCTTGCTTGCAGTTTCATGTCAAAAATCTCTTCTGCGGTCAATAAGCCATCATCGGTGCCAGAAGGAGCAAGAGCGATCGCACTTCCCAATCCGCGCACATCATCCAGCAATCCGTGGGTTGCTAGGTGAATAATTGATGCTTGGGGCATTTTTTGGACGATCGCAGCTTTTGTACCTTGTGCGCCTGTAATCGCTTGGGTTTTGAGCAGAGGCGCGATCGCTCTAGCTTCCGCTTCGGCTCCAGGTAGAGGAGACAATTGCCGTTTGGGTTCTCCTGGAGAGGGAGACACACTCGGCATGGTGGGATTGCCCAATACTAGGGCGTTACCCGTGCGAGATTGCTTCTGTGCTAACTTCTGTTGTCGAGTTAATGCCAGAACTTGAATCGAGGGGGAGGTGAGAATGGTGTGTTTTTGGATTAAGTAAGTGCCGTTGGCGTCTTGAAGGGCGGGGAAGGGAACTTGAAAGAGCGATTTTTGGGGAATGAAAATGACATGGGCATTTGGATCTTTGGGCAGAAGGCTGGCAATGGGATCGATCAGCAGTTGATGCAGTGTCGGTAAGTCTGGTTGGGGTTGGGTGGAGCCAAGACTGCTGCGACTGCGAACAGCCAGGAATTCTTGATTGCCAATAATTAAGTTGGTTAGGGAGGCTTTGTGTTTTTGCCAGAGGGGTTTGAGGTCTACCTCGCGGAAGGTAATTTCGCCTGTCGGTTGAATTACCCAAATGTAAATCGCGGATTCACGCGCTACAATTTGTTTGCCCTGAATCTGAAAGTCGTCGTAAATGATTGAATACTGCACCAAAGTGGCGTTCTGTGCTTTCGCTATTTGGCGGATTTGATCCTGGTTGGGAGCAGTGGCGATGACCGAACTGGCATCACCAGAGGATAAGCGCTGTGTGAGTAGATCGACAAAGGCACGAGCGCGTCCCCGCTCGGCAATTTCTAAGGCTGCGATCGGGTTATTCTGAGCCACCCGGACTTGTTGTAAAGTCACATAGGTGCGAGCTTGTTCTTCAAAGATGGAAACTTTATTCGCATCGTTGGAGCCGAGCAGTTGACGCATCGATTCCCAAACTTGGATGGCATTGACGAGCATTTTCTCAGCTTCTGTTAGATTGCCAGCCTTTAAAAATGATGCTCCGAGGTTGTTGAGCGCCGTACCTTCCCCCTCGGGGTTTTTAATTTCGCGGGCGATGGCTAACTGTTGCTGGATATACTCAATCGCTTTGGAATAGTTCCCCAGATTGAGGTAAGCGATTCCTAAAGCGCCCAGTGCATTACCTTCCCCGTCGCGGTTTTTAATTTCGCGGGCGATGGCTAAACTCTGCTGTGAATACTCAATGGCTTCGGCATAGTCCCCCAGCTTGAGGTAAGTGGCTCCCAAAAGAACCAGTGCATTACCTTCCCCGTCGCGGTTTTTAATTTCGCGGGCGATGGCTAAACTCTGCTGTGAATACTCAATCGCTTTGGCATAGTTGCCCAGATAGATGTAAGTGGCTCCCAAATAGCCCAGTGCATTACCTTCCCCTTCGCGGTCTTTAATTTCGCGGGTGATCGCTAAACTCTGCTGTGAATACTCAATGGCTTTGGCATGGTTGCCCAGATCGATGTAAACGACTCCCAAATTGCCCAGTGCATTCCCTTCCCCTTCGCGGTCTTTAATTTCGCGGGCGATCGCTAAACTCTGCTGTGAATACTCAATGGCTTCGGCATAGTTGTTCAGAGAGCGGTAAGCACTTCCCAAATTACCCAGTGCCTTACCTTCCCCGTAGCGGTTTTTAATTTCGCGGGCGATGGCTAAATCTCGCTGTAGATACTCAATGGCTTTGGCATAGTCGCCCAGCTTGAGGTAAACGAGTCCCAAATTGCCCAGTGCCTTACCTTCCCCGTAGCGGTCTTTAATTTCGCGGGCGATCGCTAAATCTTGCTGTAGATACTCAATGGCTTTGGCATAGTCGCCCAGCTTGAGGTAAACGAGTCCCAAATTACTTAGTGCTACACGCTCCCTCTCGCGGTTTTTAATTTCGCGGGCGATGCCTAAACTTTGCTGTAAATACTCAATGGCTTTGGCATAGTTGCCCAGAGAGTAGTAAGCACCTCCCAAATTGCCCAGTGCCGTACCTTCCCCAAGGCGGTCTTTAAGTTCGCGGGCGATGGCTAAACTCTGATGTGAATACTCAATCGCTTTGGCATAGTTGCCCAGAGAGTTGTAAGCGATTCCCAAATTCCCCAGTACCGCACCCTCTCCTTGGCGGTCTTTAATTTCGCGGGTGATGGCTAAACGTTGCTGTGAATACTCAATCGCTTTGGCATAGTCGCCCAGAGAGTTGTAAGCATCTCCCAAAGCGCCCAGTGCAGCACCCTCCAATTGGCGGTTTTTAAGTTCGTGGGCGATGTCTAAACTCTGCTTTAAATACTCAATGGCTTTGGCATAGTTGCCCAGAGAGTTGTAAGTGAGTCCCAAAATGCCCAGTGCCGTACATTCCCCTTGGCGGTTTTTGACAGCGCGATAAATTTCCAGTGCCTGTTGCCAGGAATTTATCGCTGCTGGGAATTGGCTAGTATCATACTGTTGAAGCCCCTGCTGCATTAGTCGATCGCCCTCTGCTTGACGAGCATCCGTAGTTTGAGCGATCGCTGGGAAGAGAGAGTCAGGAGTAATTAATAGCGGGATAGTGGCAAGCAGGAACAGAGAAATGGAAGTTAGGAAAACAGAAGTGAGCCTAGAGTGGGTTGATTTGAGTCGCTTAAATGGGGAATACAGCATAGGATTCTAGAGTTGGAATTTAGACACTTAGCCCGATCGCCCTTTCTGCCTTCGTGCGATCGTCTCAATCTGCCACAGGCGATCGACCTTCATAGAAGCTTACTCTGTCTCCCCGATCTCGCAGCAGGGATGGGGACTCTAATCTGAATTAGACAAGAATTTTAGCGATCGGGCGATCGGCTTGAATCAAACCATATCCAGTGGCATAGTCAAATCCAACATCAAAACCTGGCGTGTTTAGCTCGTCCATATCCAGAGCCGTCTGCCCTAATGCTCGATTAATGTCCGCAGGACTTAAGTGCGGATTTGCAATGCTATCCTGTCAACCCATTCCGATTAGCTGTTGTCATCAAAATGTACTCAACTTGAGCCGGAGTTAAATTCGGATTTGCACTCAAAACTAAAGCCGCTACACCAGATACTTGTGCTGTTGACATAGATGTACCGCTGTAGGTTTCGTAGCTGTCATAGGGAGTTGTAGAATAGATGTCTACTCCCGGAGCAACTACGTAATCTAAAGGTCTCGAACCCGCACGGTTAGAGTCGTCATCCATTCTGCCTCTTTCATCAATGCTGCCCACTGCAATTCCCAAGCGATCGGCATTACGAGCTGGATAAGCTGGTTGGATATCACCGGAATTTCCGGCTGCCATAACCACAACAGAGCCTTTGTTATTTGCATACTGAATTGCCTCATTTATCACGTTGGAAGGGAAAAAATCATTTCCCAAGCTGAGGTTAATTACATCTGCTCCATTATCAGCAGCATAACGAATTCCATTAGCAACATTATTCGTCTGGCCACCACCAAAGGCGGGCAACACTCTGACAGGCATAATCTTTGCATTGTAGGCAACTCCTGTGATGCCAAAATTATTTCGTTCCGCAGCGATCGCACCTGCTATGTGAGTCCCGTGACCCTCGAAACTCATATCCATTGGGTTGTTGTCGCCCGACACAAAATCCCAACCACGAATATCATCAATATATCCGTTGCGATCGTCATCGATGCCATTTCCGGCAATTTCACCAGGGTTCCGCCAAATATTGCCATCCAAGTCAGGATGGGTGTAGTCAACACCGCTATCCACGACAGCTACAACAATGCCATTTCCTGTAATGTTCTGATTCCAAACTTCCGGCGCATTTATGACATCTAGTGCCGAATTATTCCCGCCCAGATCGGGAAGAGCAGGGAAAAGACTTGAGCGGTTTAACGTGCTGGAAACTGCTGCATTTGCATTCACCAAACCGTAGCCGTAGTCAGTATTAAAAGGACCTAATGGTGTTGGAATATCGGGCGTTACAGGAATAGAGGTTGCAGAAAGATTCAGGTTGTAATTAGTAGAGTTGTTTAAGAAGCTAGAGACTTGGACATAGTATGTCCCTGGAGCCAAATTGGATACATTAATTACATCGGGGATAGTGCCAATATTAAGAGAGTAGCGAATAACTTCACCAGAATCAACTACACCGTTGCGGTTTCTATCTTGAATTAGCTTTACGTCAGCATCCGCTCTCAAACCGTCTAGACGCAGGTTAAAATTGCTCTTAGTGTTGATATCGAATCGGTAGAAATCGCTAGCATCGCCTAGACCCACGAAATCAGTTAAGTTGATGCTACCATTCTCAACGCCAAACACATTACGAGCTGTCGAAAGAGAGTTACCTGGATCGGCGAAATTCAACTGAGAAGCAGACACTGTTCCTGTTAGCGGATCTGCGTTTGCACTGGTTGACTGTGACTGCGGCTTGAGTTGAGTATCGCCGATATCGCCAGTAACTCGATCGCCCGCAGAGAAACTGAAGATATCGCCTGCATCACCTACAATAAAATCTGCGATCTGTGTCTGTTGGTCGATGCTGGATGCTGTGAGATTAGTCAAGCTAGATTCAGGACTGTAACTAGAAGCATTAAATGGAGCGATCGCTCCGTTGAGCAAGTCGCTGTTAACCGGAAAAGTCGATCGGGCGATCGGGTTTTGCTGTTGGCTGAAATAAGGGCGATCGTTAAGATTTGTGTTGATGTCTAACATAATTTAAAACCTCAGATATTTAGATTTGTTCTTTAGTTAAATCTTAAGCCGTCCAGAGGTAAAAGTTATTCGTTCTACCCACAGAGTCGATCGAATATCAGGTGCAAAATAGATTGCGGGAAAGTGCAAAGTAGGTGAATATGTAGAGTAGATGGTTCACTCCCATCAGTTTTGAGATTGAGACGCGATCGCGAACAAAGATTCATTCCACACTCCGCCAGGGAATTAATTCCCTGTCTCATAGCGCAAGTCCTCTCAAAGATGACTGAATAATATAACTCAATACGGTTCAATTAAGAGTTAACAGTTCCGGTATGCGATCGTGCTTGCCCAATTTGCGCAATACTCGCGCTTCCCGCTCGAACAACTTGGTTGTGTTCGATAGACTGACTTTTCAAACGTTTGACTGCACATAAAGCAATACTGTTCAGATCAGAACAATCTCACTTCCTTTCACAAGTCTGTATTCCCATAAATTAGTGAGATGAAATTCGTCAGAGAGTGCTAAATGAACCGTATTGGCACATAAAGGGCGATCGCGTACACCTTCATCTTCCGCAAGATAAGTATCGCTAAGCTCGGTACTTACCAAATGTTCGGTAATTTGGTAAGGCATTCGCATTTTTCTGTCCAGCATCGGATCTGGCGGTACGGGGAGTTGGCTTTTTTGTACAGATTCCGACTGCACGCTTTGCTGTGCCACTCTCATCGCGGACTCCCACAAATTTTTTTTGCGGACTCTTTCGTCCGGATCGATAATTCCTGCATCTTTCAATACCTCTGTCAGCAATTTCCACAAATGATAAGCAACGTATCGCCCTAAGTAGCATATTTCATAGTTCCGCGCGATCGCATAATTATGCTTGATTTCTTCGTATGTAAAACCATCTAACACTCCTTGAATAATTGCTCGCTGTAAGCCGTTCAATGGTTTGCCTCTCTTTTCCTGTACCAGGTTATCTAGAATGTTTGTAGCTGATTCGGATGTATTGTCGCCAATTAGTTGTCGAGATTCTGACGGATCTGGTTGTAAAGTCATAAAAAAAATTCTCTTAATACTTGACTTAAATCTTAAGCAACCCAGATGGGAAAATCATTCGTTCTACCCACAAACTTGATGAGGTATCAGGTGCAAAATAGATTGCGGGAAAGTGCAAAGTGGCCGAAATTAGGAGACGGCAGTGCCGTTTCCCTACAATGTTATTTTGGGTAGGGAGACGGCAGTGCCGTCTCCTCTATCATTCCGGTACAACCGGAATTGATATAATTTAAGATAAAATATTGAGCCGATCGCACTATTCATCAAAACTTACTCGGCCTCCCCAATCAACGTGAACGCTGCCCAATCTCGCGGATTAGAATGAGTTTTCATTGTGGTCAACATTGCCTGCCGCAAAGCCTGCGCCTTATTCGGGTTGTTCTGAAGGTTTTGATAAAATGCCTTCATTAATTCGGATGTCGGAGCATCGGGAACTGCCCATAAAGAAACAATCACACTCGGCACTCCTGCCGAAATTAAAGCCCGTGATAAACCAATCACGCCATCCCCGGTAATTCTGCCTTCTCCAGTGTTGCAGGCACTCAAAACAACTAAACTTGCTTGCAGTTTCATGTCAAAAATCTCTTCTGCGGTCAACAAGCCGTCATCGCTACCAGAGGGAGCAAGGGCGATCGCACTTCCCAATCCGCGCACATCATCCAGCAATCCGTGGGTTGCTAGGTGAATAATTGATGCTTGGGGCATTTTTTGGACGATCGCAGCTTTTGTACCTTGTGCGCCTGTAATCGCTTGGGTTTTGAGCAGAGGGGCGATCGCTCTAGCTTCGGCTTCGGCTCCAGGTAGAGGAGACAATTGCCGTTTGGGTTCTCCAGGAGAGGGAGACACACTCGGCATCGTGGGATTGCCCAATACTAGAGCGTTACTGCTGTTGACTGGCTTCTGTGCTAACTTCTGTTGTCGGGTTAATGCCAGAACTTGAATCGAGGGGGCGGTGAGAATCGTGTGTTTTTGGATTAAGTAAGTGCCGTTGGCATCTTGCAGGGCGGGAAAGGGCACTTGGAAGAGCGAACCTTGGGGAATGAAAATGACGTGGGCATTGGGGTCTTTGGGGAGGAGACTGGCAATGGGATCGATCAGCAATTGATGCAGTGTCGGTAAATCGGGTTGGGGTTGAAGAGCGGGGGAACTGCCACGACTGCGAACGGCAAGAAACTCCTGATTGCCAATAATTAGATCGGCGAGAGAGGCGTTGTGTTTTTGCCAGAGGGGTTTGAGGTCTACCTCGCGAAACGTGATTTCGCCCGTGGGTTGAATCACCCAGATGTAGAGCGCGGATTCACGCCCTTCTTGTTTGCCCTGAATCTGGAAGCTGTCGTAGACGATCGAATACTGCACCAAAGTGGCGTTCTGTGCTTTAGCGATTTGTCGGATTTGATCCTGGTTGGGAGAAGTGTTAATAACCGGATTGGTAGAACCTGAAGATAACCGTTCACTCAGGAGATCGACAAAGGCACGAGCGCGTCCCCGTTCGGCAATTTCTAACGCTGCGATCGGGTTATTCTGAGCCACCCGGACTTGTTGTAAAGTCCGATAAGTCTTAGCTTGTCCTTCAAAAATGGAGACTTTATTTGCATCGTTGGAGCCGAGGATTTGACGCATCGATTCCCAAACTTGAATCCCATCGATCAGCATTTTTTCAGATTCTGTTGGGTTGTCAGCCTTTAAGAACGCCGCTCCGAGGTTGTTGAGCGCCCCACCTTCCCCAAGGCGGTCTTTAATTTCGCGGGCGATGGCTAAACTCTGCTGTGTATACTCAATGCCTTTGGTATAGTTGCCCAAATAGACGTAAGCACCTCCCAAATTGCCCAGTAATAAACCTTCTCCAAGGCGGTCTTTAATTTCGCGGGCGATGGCTAAACTATGCTGTGTATACTCAATGCCTTTGGCATAGTTGCCCAGATTGATGTAAGCGATTCCCAAATTGCCCAGTAATGAACCTTCTCCAAGGCGGTCTTTAATTTCGCGTGCGATGGCTAACTGTTGCTGTGAATACTCAATGGCTTGGGCATAGTTGCCCAGATTTCCGTAAGCATTTCCCAAATTGCCCAGTGATCTCTCTTCCCCAAGGCGGTTTTTGATTTCGCGGGCGATCGCTAAACTCTGCTGCCCATAATCAATGGCTTTGGCATAGTTGCCCAGAAGGTTGTAAGCGATTCCCAAATTGCCCAGTGCTGAACCTTCCCCAAGGCGGTTTTTGAGGGCGCGATAAATTTGCAGTGCCTGTTGCCAGGAATTCAGCGCTGCGGGGAATTGGCTAGTCTGATACTGTTGAAGCCCCTGCCGCAAAAGCCGATCGCCCTCTGCTTGACGAGCATCAGTAGTTTGAGCAACAACCGGGAGTGAGAAATGCACAGGAATGTAAAAGCCAACAGACAAAAGGCAAAAGGCGAGGGGAAACAGGAAGCCCGATCGCACTTTACAATTACTGAATTTGAGCAGTTTTAGCGAGAAAGGCTGCATGGGATTTTAGGGTTTGGGTGGCGGGAGTTGGCGTTGTTGTTCGATCGCCCTTATTTGCCGCAATCGATCGCTCCAATCTTTCAAAGGTTCAGCTTCCGAATTAGCGAGAGAATCTAGCAATTCCAGCACGGGCGTTTGGTTTTGAGAAGTTTCAGAGGCTTTGCGCGCTTCGGCGATCGCGTCGTACCACAGCCCAGCCTCCGCATACAAGTCGATCCGCTGTTGGGGAGTTGACGCGGCTGCAAGTTGAGTCTGCAACGATTCAGCAGGCTGCACCACTTGGATTTCTGCCGTCGCCACCACATTCATCGAAGGAATATTCCGATCACAGACCAAAACCACTTGCCACTTATACGATTGCCCGATCGACAGTGGGGGCAAATTTGCCGGCAAAGCAACGGACATGATTCCTGGCTGACTCTCCATGTCGGTTTTGTAGAGTAGTTGTCCCGTGCGAGTAAACAGCCGGAATTGCAACGGACGAGAAGTGCGATCGGGTACAAACCAGGTAAAAGTCGGATGCCCAGAAATCGTCTCTCCCACATGGCTAAACGGCACTAAGGCAGTCAATCTCGCCGATGAATTGGCTTCGCAAGTGCGATCGCGAGTGGTATTCGTCCCCGTTTCTTTCGGCGCAGAAGGCTTTTTAGGGGGAGTGTATTCTGCCAGGGCTACAGGAGCAATCCAGAAGGAAACACTCAGGATTAAACTCGTAATGACCGCAGAGTAAATGGTTCGACGCTTCAATCCGTGAGTGATCATCTGAATCCTCCCTGTAACTATCTTTTACTTTAATTAGCAATAGAAAAACATAATAGAGGACTGCCCGCAAGCTTTGTTTGCGGGAAGGTGCAAAGTTAACAGTTGACAGTTGACAGTTGACAGTTGACAGTTGTTCGATCGGAATGATTTAACCGCAGAGAGCGCAGAGAACACAGAGAAAGAGAAGGGAGAGATGAATAATTCCGTAACTCTGAGGAATCAATCACCAAAGCACAGGGGATTTAAGTCCCCACCTTTAGATGGATTGTTTTTAGGCAGGGGATTTGAACCCCAGCCTAAAAACTTCGCTGTCAACTGTCAACTGTCAACTGTCAACTGTTACCAAATCCACCGCCGTTTTGCTGACCAAGTTAATTCGCACACTATCCCCCTCGGTTGATTCGGGTAGCGCCGAAACGTTCCACCTAATTGTTTGGCTAAGTTCTTTGCTAACTGTGTTCCTAATCCTGAAGGTTGAAGTTTAGGGTTTATATCTTCAATTATCTCTTTGTCGCAGTTCGTTTCAGCGGAATTAATCGCTTCTGTATCAGACAGTTTCCACCTGCCATTATCCGCTACCCGAATCACTTGCCGATCGCCTTCTTGAGTACAAATTACAGTTAAGCGAGTGGCTTCGATCGCGTGTTTGCCGACATTGCAGAGCGCTTCTTCAAGAAAGCGGCAGAGTCCTCGCTTGTGTTCCAACCGCAGATGCGAGGTGTTCAAAGGATCGAACTGCACTATTTTGAATTTGATCGTTTTGAGGTAGGGCAATTCTTGTTCGAGGGTGTTGGAATAGACTTTGTAGAGCAATTCATGCAACGGGGCTTGTAACGCTAATTCGATCGCACTTCCCATCCGCAAATGCGGTTCATCGGCGATCGCATCTCGTTGCACTGAGCCATAAACGGCTCGTAATTCTTGACTCAGGCGTTGCAACTCCGGTAGAAATGGCGATGGTGTGGCCTCTCCCTGAGCAGTTCTCAAAATTCCCACCAATGTTTGTAACGGGCCGCTGTGAATGGCATTAAAGGTCTGCTCGATCGCAAATTGACGTTCTTCCAACCGCAGTCGGAGTTCCTGTTCGTGGCGATAAAATAACGCTGCCATCAAGCCAGTCCCATTCAACACGAGTACGAGCAACACAGGTACGATCGGCACCCACCATCCCAACAGAATGAGCCAGTAACAGATGGCGATCGGGCTAATACTGGCGACTAAGAGCCCTAACAAAATTTTCCAGGGCGATCGCAGAAACCGCCCCAAACTCATCCCCAAGAGTCCCCAGGCCCCAATCCAGAGCATTTCCCAGCCATCCGCCCAAACCCGAAGCAAAGGTCGCCCATCAAGTACCGCGCTAATAATCTGGCTGGTAGCGTGGGCCTGCATTTCGACTCCGTAAATCCGTCCGGGATTGATACCTGCGATCGCACCTGAACTTGCCAAATCCTTCGCGCTAAAAGACATGATCCCAATCAGCACAATCTTGCCTCGAATCCAATCCGGGTTTACCTTTCCCGATTTGATTTGCGAGACAGAAAGCACGCGAAACGGATGTTTCCCGCTGCGAACATTCAGCAAAATCTGGTTGCCGTCGGCATCCGCCCCCACATATCCGCCAGAGTTTGGCTGCACTCTAGTCAATTCAATACTGCCAAAGCGCATCGCGTATTGATCGCGAATTCCAGTGCCCAACTTAATTTTTTGGGGTGCTAAATAGCGTTCTGCCAGCCGGATCGTGAACGAATAACGGTAATCCTGCTGGGGGTTGTGAGCGCCCAATAAACTGCGACGCTGGTAGCCATCCGCATCCAGAATGGTATCTGCAAAGCCAACCTGTTCCGATGGCAGCGCGGGCGGAGGTTCCACGGTAAAGCCACTGCGATCGCGCAAAGCAATCTCGACTCCGATCGCATTTTTGCTGCTGCGAAACACCGATGTTAGTTCAGCATGACCTGGTTCAACCGGAATATCGCGCACAATATCCAGCCCGATCGCGATCGGTTGGTAATCCTGCAACCGTTTGAGTAAATCGGCAATATCGCGATCGGGAATCGGATAAGTTTTGGCCCGTTGAATATCTTCCTCAGTAATGCCGACAATTACAATCCGTTCATCCATTGGCTCAGGAGGACGCAGCCGCAAAAATTGATCGAACGTCACCAACTCCCAAAACTGAAGCGCACCGCTCAATCTAGCCATCATCACAGCGACAATCACCATCAACCCTGGAAGCGATCCGCGCCGCCAAGTCGTAACCTCTGTTTTTGCCGCTTGCCATCGATCGGGCTTCATCTCGTTTCCGGTTGAATAGTCATAATACTTTTGTCCGACTGTTTGCCCGATGCCCGATGCCCAATGCCCAATGCCCGATGCCCATACAGGATTTATAAGTAATTAACCAGACTTGAGATCACTAATCAATTAATCCTGCTTCCCTAGCCCGCACTTCCGTTTGAATCCGCAGATTTTTGTCATCTTCGGGATACACTTCTAGCACATCTCGAATCTTAGTCCAGTAGTATTGCACAGTACGTTCAGAAACATTCATTCGTTTGGCGATCGCAATATCCTGTAAACTCTCTTGAAAAGCAAATTGCAACACCTCCATCCAGGCAGGTTTAAGTTGCAGCCCATTGCGGATTTCTCTAGGCGTATAAATCCGCTCATGCAGCGCCCAATCGACCATCGCCAGCAAGTCTTTCATCGGCTGACTCTTATCAACAACTGTGAATCCGCCCATGTGATTGTCGATCGACGGTTTCAGCCAAACCAATGTGCGAACATGAGCACTCTGCACTACAATATTCAAACTCGGATACTGTTCCATCAGCCTTTTGAGAAGTTGAAGCCCTGAATTTGCCTGAGCAGTTTCGCCGATCGCCTCTGGCATCACCAAATCCACGATCGCCAGATCCGGGGTAATCTGCGCTATTTGCTCCAGAGCTTCCTGAGCAGTTGAAGCTGTCACAATCTCTACTTCTGGATACTCATGCCTCAGAATATTAAGCGTACCGCCTAAAACCATCGCATGATCGTCCACGACTAAAAATGTTCGTTTCTCCGGTTGAGGTAAAATCTGGGGCATAGTTAATTCGTTGCCGCACAACATTGTCAGTTTAGGTAATCCATCCTCTTATTACAATAGAGCCATTACCTGTCTCTCGTCCTGCATCTGTCCGCCAAATGTGGTTGTGGATGTCAGCAAAGAGAATTGCACTTTAGTGCAGTCCTGTTGATTGTGTTCTAAAATCCGTACATCATCGGAATTATTAGCCGAAATTAGGAGACGGCAGTGCCGTGTCCCTACCCAAAATAACATTGTAGGGACACGGCACTGCCGTCTCCTCTATAATCCAATACGGTTCACTTAACGTTTTTTGTCATTGCGAGCTCTTAGCGCGGCAATCTCCGTGACTATGACTCGGTTAAGTTGGTGCACGCTCAGCCATTATCTTCTTAAGTAAACCGTCTCCTCTATAATCCGGGTATCCTAGCAAAAATAAGGATGATTCTATGCAAGCAAAAGGTTCATATAAAGCTAGCACATATAATCTAGAATTTGAGGCAGAAATCCAGCGGTTCAAAGCTCAAGTTCTCCTGAGTTGGGGAAAAGAAGCACGCACTTTAAAGTGGTTCGGTTTAGCCGACGGGATGAATGTTTTGGAAGCGGGTAGCGGGCCTGGATTTTTTAGTGAAAAACTGTTAGAATTGCTGCCAAACAGTTCAGTAACAGCGGTAGAAATCGATCCGGTATTGCACGAAAAAGCTGTAGGATATTTACAGGACAAAGGGGGCGATCGAGTAAATCACGTCCAAGCATCGGTTGCGGAGACTGGCTTACCTGCTAATAGTTTTGATTTTGCGATCGCCCGTTTGCTATTCGTCCACCTCCCCGATCCCGTCGCAGCAGCCAGAGAAATATTCCGCATCTTGAAACCGGGTGGTAAACTGGTGATTATTGATAGCGATGCGGATCTGTTTTGGCTGACAAGTCCACCCCTGTCAGTAGAGATTGTCAGGGAGAAATTCAAGCAGGTAATGGCATCTCGGAATGGCAATTTGTCGATCGGGCGAAATCTGTGCCGCCTTCTCAAAGAAGCTGGGTTTGTTAACGTTGATTTAGAATCCGTTGTCAGCCACAGCGATATCATCGGAATTGAAGCATTTGAACCTTTGCTCGACTCCGGGCCAATTTTACAAATGGTCAAACAAGGGTTGATTGCCGAGTCGGAAATAGAAAGCTATCTGGTTTCGCGGGATAAATTTTTAGCTGAGGGCGATCGACTAATGATGAGTTTTTGGTTGATGGCTTGCGGAGAAAAGAATCAATAGATATCTCGAATAACTCTCAAGCTTCCTCCCAGCAATGACTAAGAACTAATTGCCAATGACTCTAAAAAACCTTGATGTTCGGCTGTAGTCAATCCCTGCTGCAAAACCTCCAATACTCTCGCCAAATCCCCAGCCAACAAAGCAAACTTATCTAACCGCAAACCTGGAAAAACTTCCGAACAAATTATCCCCTCAGCATTAGGTTCAATGGGCACATATTCCCCATCCCTTAACTGAAGCCAATCTAATTCACAATTATAAACCCGCCAAATTACGTATTCTTGCACTCCATTGCGGCGGTAGACTCTAAGTTTTTCGTGCAAATCGTAGGAAGCGCTGCTGGCGGCAATTTCCACAATCAATTCTGGCGCACCTTCAACATAATCATCATCGCTGATGTGCGATCGACCTCCCGCATCAATTCTCAACAAAGCATCCGGCTGAGGTTCATTATCCGCGTCCAAGCGCACAGTCGCATTTGCGCCCAGTTCCACCCCCGGCGTAGCAGCCTCATAAACCCCCAGCCAACCTATAATATGAGCGTGTGGTTCGCCGTGACTTCTGAATCTTACCGGTGATGCAATATAAACTATCCCTTCAATCAATTCAGCTTTTTTTACTTCCGGCATTGCACTGTAACGGCGCTCGAATTCAGCGCGGCTGAGCCGATCGCCATTTTCCAAAGGAAGTACACTTAAAAGAGAATTGAGTAATCGCGGGCTTGCCATCATAATAGTTAAAGTTGGCGATAAAAATTTAAGCAAACATAGCATCGCAAAGAGACGAGTTTTAGAGCATTAAACTCGCTCCTAATACAAATTCTAACTAAATCTTCTGCTTCTTGCTTTGTGGAACAGGCGTCCCGCCTGTGGTAATTTATTTCTACCGCAAATACCCAATCCAAGCCGGCAAAACCTCCGGCGAACCGTACCATTTTCCCGGAGAGCGAGGCGAATGCCAAACACCCTCCAACACCAAATTTTCCGCACCGTCCAAATGAGCAGCTTCCACCGGCGTAATTCCATCCCCCCAATTTTCGCCCTTCCCCACAGTCAACTCGTAACTTTTATAAGCCAGCCAAGTCTTTAAACCCGGCTTGCCAAAAACAGCTTTCCCCGCAGCGCATACGTAGCGCACCTGCGGGTGAAAAGCCCCCGGATAGTGAATTTTGACAAAATCTAAGTTTTTGCGCGTCCAGCGCTCTTGAGAGACGTGCGGCGTGCCTAAAGTGATGAGAGTGTGGACGCAAGGGTGAGCGTTCCACAAACCGACATCCTCAAGCACGTCGCCGTGAATTGTGTAAGGCTTTTCACCCAAATAGATTCGAGAAATCCAGCCGCCGGCGGAATGACCGACGAGATTGATCTGTTGGCTGCCGTATTGCTGTAACATTTGTTTGACCGTGCGATCGAGCTGCCGCAAAATTGGCACCATCGATCGCCCGCCGAAAGTCGGCAACCAATCTCGCTTGCCCAGTGGTACTGTTAGTGTGGGGAAACCTCGATCGACTAGAGATTTTTCTAATTCCCGATAGTCTGAAGCAGCAGCAAAATATCCTGGCAAAATCACGGTTGGTAATGGCATTATCAATTTGAGATTTGAGATCTGAGATTTGAGATTTTGCGATCGGGATGCTACGATCTATTTTTCAAGTTCAAAGACGCTTGCCGAAGTATCCTTTGGATGGCTAACATCAGTCGCTGGTTAAACTTTTTGCTTGGGGAATATCTACTTCTATGGCTCGCGAGCCGATTCCAACATTGTATTTTACCCTAGTTGTCGTTCACTTAGAAGACCGTTTTCTACTGGTACAAGAGCGCAAGTACGATCAGCAGTGGTATCTCCCAGCAGGGCGAGTGGAAAAAGGTGAGACTTTGCTGGATGCTGCTGTGCGCAATACCGTCGAGGAAGCGGGCATTTCTGTGATCGTGGAGGGAATTCTCAGGGTAGAGCATACGGTGATGCCTAGGGGCAATGTGCGCCTCAGGGTGATTTTTGTTGCCCGTCCTGAAGATAAGACGCCACCCAAGAGCAAGCCGGACGAGTATACTTTGTGTGCTGGTTGGTATTCTATCAAAGAGTTAGACCAGTTGTCGCTGCGGGGCGAGGAGGTTCGGGAAATGTTTCAATATATGGCAAGCGGTGCTCCAATTTATCCGATCGACTTGCTGAGCATCGAGGGAGCTCCTTTTAAAACTTACCGTTATCGCTGGTGAATCAACAGAGTTTTGAGATTGCAGCCACAGCCGGCGCTGCTGAATTTTGAGTTGCGTGATGGCGTAACCGAATTGGAAACGCCGATCGATCTGTGGCAGGCGATCGTGTTTAATGAGTTTGGTTGAGTTTTGGGCCGATGAATTGTCATCAAGGTCGATCGAGCAACTTCGAGGGCGATCGTGCTAAAATTATACCTTTGAATTCCCAACCTCTCCTCATTAACACGAATTCACACTCACTCAAAACAATATAAATTACCAATCCCCCAATCTAAAATCTAAAATCTAAAATCTAAAATTTAAATGACTGACTCATCCTCCCTAGCCAACGCCCTTTCCGAACCGCTGCGCCAGCCTTTTTGGTGGGCAGCCCTAGCTTCTGTCGGCCTTCACGGAGTGCTCGGAGCAAGCGCCCCAACAATCTCAAACTTAATCTATGGCGGAAATTCCTCAAAAAATCTGCCCGGTTCCGTCGGCTTGATAGAACTAACTCCAGCAGAAGCCGGCCGCCTGCCGCAAACCATACCATCGAAGCCGACCAATACGCCGTTTTCGCTCGTAGCACCAGTTCCCTTCCCCGCCTCGCCCAATTTAGCCCCGCCCCTGCCCCCCGCCCCTGAATCTATCGCCTTGCCCGCCCTGCCGCCGGGAATGCCCCCTCCTGGATTCTTTTCGCCTCTCCCTCCTGCCCCTCTCCCCCCCTCAACGTTCCCAACAGCCCCGCCGCCCAAAGCTCCAGCCCCCAATTTTGCAACCCCCTCCCAAAAAATACCCGTTTTCATCCCGGCAGTACCTCCCGGGGGTCAGCTTTTCGGGCCGTTACCCGGTAATTTCGATCGCAATATTCCACCGCCACCACCAGGAGTGACAGGAGCGCCCCAGATTCCCGGCGGCCCACCGGAAGATGAGGCAGAGACGCTCAGAAAGACCATCGCCAGTAGGGGCGGACTCCCGCTATTTCCAGACGGAGCTCCAGTCTTTACCCCCCAATTCCCGATTACCGGCAGGAATTCGGGACTGGAGGAAGAACCAAAATTGACTCAAAAAGATCCGAATAAACGGAATCTGATCGCAGAAACTCCCGAAGAAAGAATCAGGAGACAACAATTTGACCAGGGACAACGACAGCTAGAACTCCCCGGACAACCGGGTTCAAACTTACCCACCGACAGAGAGACGCAGCTTGCTGCTGCCAATACCTATGTTGCTTTGTTTGAAAGATTCAAAAAGGCTTACCCAGACTTGGAAATGACGGGCCCAACTCCTGTGGATGTGGCTTATCCCGCAGCGGCTTGCTCGCAAAAACTCGAAGGAGTAGCAGTTTTTGGAGCAGTTGTCAACCCTCAAGGCTTGCTCAAGGCCGAGCCTCAGGCGATCGTCCCCACTGGTTACGGTATTCTCGATAATGTAGCTAAAAATGCGATTATTAACCCTGCTCTGACATTTCCAGCAGCCAGCACCCACAAGCTTTACCAGGTGGCTGTGGCGTTTAAATACGACGAAAAAATTTGCAGCGGCTTTCCTGTCGCCCCATCCACCGCCCCAACCACCGCCCCCACCAGGCCCAGACCAACAGGCCAGCCGTCACCGCTAGCCCCCACAGAGCCCTCCCTAGCGCCTAGGGAAGTTAAACCCCAGTTTGAGAAGCCACCGGCCCCCTCAAACAAACCGCAGCCCGGGGCCCAACAGTCGCCGCCCGCACCAAAACCCGCCGCCAAACCGTCTCCCTCAACTCAACCGAAACCAGCAGCCGAAAAATCGCCTTCTCCCCAACCCCAGCCCGCACCCGAACAGTCCCCGTTACCGGAAGCTGCGCCAACTCCCGCCCCGGAAGTGTCGCCCTCACCTGAAGCTGCGCCAACTCCCGCCCCGGAAGTGTCGCCTTCTCCAGAAGCGTCGCCTTCACCGGAATCTACGCCTTCTCCCGCCGCCGAAGTTGCACCTTCTCCTGCTACCGCTAATTAATTGTTAATTAGGTGGGAATTGGTAATTGGTATTGGTGATTAGTCAGTAGGGTGCGTCAGTTGTCATATTTGTTGCCTAGCAAACCAATTTATATTTGCTAGCTCACTCTACATTTTTAACTGGATCTGACATCAAAAAATCCCACCCAATTACAATGACCAATGACCAATGACCAATGACCAATGACCAATGACCAATGACCAATTCCCTCTCAAGTGTATTGAACTTTATACATTTGGAATAAGTCGCCGTTTTGCTTTTTCACTACTTTAGCGCCAGCAGCTTTAATGACTTTTTCCCAATCTTCTATTGTCTCTAAAAATACTTCCCCTGCTCGATAAGTTTCCAGAATTGCCCAATCTTCTGCTAAAGGAGCGTTGGGGTTGAGGACATCAAATACAAAATGACCGCCCGGTTTTAGTACCCGCTTGACTTCTGCCATTACAGTAGTCCAATAGTCTATGGGATAGTAACAGCTAAAGCCTGTAGCGAGGCATAAATCGAATTGAGCCTCTTCGTAATTTAACTGGTGAGCGGGAGCCCATTCTACGCCTTTGAACAGCTTAGAATTGAGCTGCGGGCCGCGGGCGTTTAAGGCGTCTCGGGCTGCGCTGCTGATTTCTTGACCGTAAAAAAAGGCTTCCCATTCCCGCCAAGGGTAGATCAGAAAGCTGACTCCGCAGCCAATGTCTAAACAGCGCTGGTTTTTTTGGGGTTTGGCAAGTTTCCAGAAGGGAGATACTGTTTTTGCTTGCAGTGTTCCGGCGACTGATTCTAGGAAAATCGGCATGGCTTCGACTTCTTCGGGTAAGGCGAATGCTTCTCCTCGGTATTCGCGATCGAACCGAGAGGCGACTTGCGATAGTAAAACTTGCCAGCTATCTGATTTTCCTTTGGCAAACCAAGTCTGCTCTTGACCTGCAACTGGGCGATCCGACTTTTTAGACATTCTTGAATTACCTTCTAGAGCCTTTGAGTGCTTTTGTAAAGTTTTGGCGGTAAGGCTTATTAAAAATTAACGCGGGCCACAGCAGCGATAGTTTCAGGCGATTTGCGAAACTTCTGTCGAAGTTTGTGCGATCGAAACCATTCCAAAATTTCCAAATACCGCCGCCGTAAGCGACTAGCAACACCAATCCAATTAACGGTTCCATCAAATAACCCCCTAAGCGACTGATTGGATTTTGAGTCAGCGAGGCAAAGCCCTACTCTTAATCTATCATTTTTCAGACGCCAAGGCGCACCGATATCCGTAGCAATTCCACCTTCAGCTAGATACTTCAAAATCCCTGATGGTGGCAAACTTAAAAATATAGCAGAAGAAAGTTCATTCAGTTGACAGTTGACAGTTGACTGCTTGAGTGCGACCTCTACCTGGAAGTCCGAGGATTGGAGTAATGAATCGTCTGATTTTAATTTCTCGCCTTTAAGGCTTGGGGCTTTAAACCAATTCTTTCTCGTAATTAAGAGCATCCTAGCTGTCGGGTACGGTTAAAAGTATCAGCCAGGAAATAGCTTTCAGAGTGCAAGCAAGAAGCGACTTATGCTGAAAATCGATGCCCTAAATTCTCATGCGATTGAAATTGGTTGCTGTTGGGAGATGCCGTCGCTTTCCGGGATTTCAGAAGCGCGCGATTACTCAAAGATAATTAAGACTGATAGTTAGTGCCCTACAGGTTACAGCAGGCAAGTTTTTTCTAGCGGACAATGAGGGTAGAGAGCTTTTTAAGCAAGGAGGATTTTATGCGTGCAGTGCTGATGGCTGGGGGGTCGGGAACGAGGCTCAGACCCCTGACGTGCGATTTGCCTAAACCGATGGTGCCGATTCTTAATCGCCCGATCGCAGAACACATTATCAATTTGCTAAAAAGGCATCAGATTACGGAAATTATTGCCACGCTGCACTACCTTCCCGATGTGATGCGCGAATATTTTACTGATGGGGCAGAGTTTGGCGTTCAAATGACTTACGCTGTGGAGGAACACCAACCGCTGGGTACGGCTGGTTGTGTCAAAAATATTGCGGAATTGCTCGATCGCACTTTTCTAGTCATCAGCGGCGACAGCATCACAGACTTCGACTTGACCGAAGCGATCAAATTTCACCGCCGCAAGCAATCCAAAGCCACGTTAATTTTAACTCGCGTTCCCAACCCGATCGAATTCGGGGTGGTGATAACCGACGAAAATTACCGCATCAGTCGCTTTCTGGAAAAACCCTCTAGCAGTGAAATTTTCTCCGATACCGTCAATACCGGCACCTACATTTTAGAGCCCGAAGTCTTGGATTATCTGCCTGTAGATCAAGAGTGCGACTTCTCGAAAGACTTGTTTCCGCTGCTGCTGGAAAAAAACGAGCCGATGTACGGTTACATCGCCGATGGTTATTGGTGCGATGTCGGCCAGCTTGATGTTTACCGGGAAGCTCAGTATGACGCGCTGCGGGGAAAGGTGAAACTGGATTTGACCTACTATGACGAAGTTCGATCGGGACTTTGGGTAGGTCAAAATACTTTTATTGACGATAGCGCGATCGTCGAAGTACCGGCCATGATCGGTAGCAATTGCCGGATTGGAGCAAGAGTCAAAATTGACGCGGGTTCAGTAATCGGAGATAACGTGACAGTCGGGGCCGATGCTAACCTCAAACGTCCGATCGTTTGGAATGGAGCAATTATCGGCGAAGATGCCCATCTCAGAGCCTGCGTGATTTGCCGCAGCACCCGCGTAGACAGGCGCGCTCACGTCCTCGAAGGTGCTGTCGTCGGTTCAATGTCGATCGTCGGAGAAGAGGCGCAAGTCGGCCCTTCCGTGCGCGTCTGGCCGAGCAAAAATATTGAATCCGGCGCTCTGCTAAATCAAAATTTAATTTGGGGAGAACAAGCTAAGCGGAATTTGTTCGGTCAGCGCGGCGTTCAAGGACTGGCAAATGTGGATATTACCCCGGAATTTGCGGTGAAATTGGGCGCGGCTTACGGCTCAACTTTGAAAACCGGGGCTTCGGTATCGGTTTCTCGCGATCAGCGGAGCATTTCGCGGATGGTTTCGAGGTCTTTGATTGCAGGTTTGATGTCGGTGGGAATTAATGTGGTCAATTTGGAATCGACGGCAATTCCGATCGCGCGCACGGTTTCGTCTACGATCTCAATTGCTGGCGGCATTCACGTTCGCATTTCGCCCGATCGCTCTGACCACATTTTAATTGAATTCTTCGATATCAAAGGCATCAATATTACTAAAGCTGCGGAGAAAAAAATCGAGGGCGCTTATTTTAAGGAAGATTTGCGGCGGGCTCTGATTCCCGAAATTGGAGAGATGTCGTACTTCAACCAAGCTCTCGACGTTTACAACCGGATGTTTGAGCGGCAGATGAATGTTGAGGCAATTCGTTACAGCAATTCTAAGGTGGTAATCGATTACGTTTACGCAGTTTCTGGAGCCATTCTGCCGCAAGTGCTCGCCAAGTTCGGCTGCGATGCGGTGGTGCTCAATGCCAGTCTCAAACAGACTTCTCTGAGCAACGGGGAACGGGAATATTTGCTCGACCAACTCGGCCGGGTGGTGAAAGCACTCAGCGCTAATTTTGGGGTGCAGGTGTCGGCCAACGGCGAACAGCTCATTTTGGTAGATGAGTCGGGAATCGCGATTCGCGGGGAAATGCTGACGGCGCTGATGGTAAATTTGATGCTGACTTCCCATCCCACAGGTACAGTAGTAGTGCCGGTGAATGCGTCTTCTGCGGTGGAGGCGATCGCCCGTCGCTATCAAAGCAAGGTAATCCGCACTAAGGCAAACCCAACTGCTTTGATGGAAGCAGCTCACAGAAACCCAAATGTAGTTTTGGGCGGTAGCGGTAATATGGGTTTTATTTTCCCGCAGTTGCATCCGGGCTTTGACGGAATGTTCTGCATTGCTAAAGTGATAGAAATGATGACGATTCAGGAGCGATCGCTCGGACAGATCAAAGCCGAACTTCCCCGCGTCACCCACCGCAGTTACAGCGTCCGCTGTCCTTGGACGGTCAAAGGTTCGCTAATGCGGCATTTGGTAGAAACTCATTCGCCCGATCGTTTAGAATTAATAGATGGAGTGAAGATTTTTAACTATAGCGACGACAATTGGCTATTAGTTTTGCCCGATGCTAGCGAACCCACCGTTCATATCTTCGCCAACAGCGAGGATCGAGATTGGGTATCTGAAACTTTGAAAGAGTACCGCGCCCTGGTTCACGATTTTGTCACCCAAGCCGAGGCGGCGGTTCGCCAAGATAAATTTGGTAACGGGTAATTGGGAATTGGGAATTGGTAATTGGTAATTGGGAATTGGTCATAGGTAATTGGTGACAACTAACAGCTAATAAGTAGTTGTGCAAAAATAATTATACTTGCATCTCGCCTGAAAGTCTTGTCAGCGTTAATAGTCTTTATGTAATTAATTTTGCCTGTTACTTAGCAGAGAAAAATCAAAAATCCTGAACTCCCAATTCCCAATAACCAATTCCTAAATTCCAAATGACCAATAACTAATGACCAATTACCAATGCCCAATGCCCAATGCCCAATGCCCAATGCCCAATGCCCAATGACCAATGACTAATGACAAATGACCAATTACGCACAGAAAAAAGATGAATAGCTGCATTTTAATGGCGGAAATAATTCAACAACCGCAACTCCGTTATACTCCCGACAATCAACTTCAAATTGCAGAAATGCTGGTGCAGTTTCCCGGCCAAAAACCTGAAGATCCGCCCGAACATCTGAAGGTGATAGGATGGGGCAATTTAGCTCAAGAAATTCACGAAAAATATCGCGAGGGCGATCGCGTGATCATTGAAGGCCGACTCGGTATGAATACGATCGACAGAGATGGTGTCAAAGAAAAGCGCGCTGAACTGACAGCTCAAAGGATTTACAGTGTTGGCGCAGATGCCATGAGTGCACCTCCGGCAACTAGAACCGCGCCCGAACCTGCTCAAATTCGCGACAGCGCTCCGGCTAATGTGCCGAGCAATGTGGTTCCCATGAGTTCCCGAGGCCGCAGTTCTAACAGCGCTCCAGGCTCTGCTAATCGCACGTCAAGTTCAGATTGGAACTCGCATCAGTCTTCTGAGTCCGATCGCCAATCTGGTTCCTCTAACGAAACTGACAATCCCGATTACGATCCGATTCCGTTTTAAGACGGCGGTTGAAACCGCTTCTACACAGGCAAAACCCGCCTCCGCGGGTTGAAAAACGGGTGGTTAAATTTACGTTCTTTTCTTCAGTCTGCGGAGGCAGACTTCGTTTTTGTAGACGCGGTTGCAACCGCCGTCCAATCCGATCGCACAATTTCCACTCCAAAAACGCGAGCAAATTCAGCGAGTACGATCGATCGCACAGTTTTGACCTCAATTCCCGGAATAAACTGCTCCAAACTGCCAACGGGTCGATCGGGAATCCCGCAAGGTACAATTTGCCCAAAACCTGCGAGATCCGGGCAAACATTTAAGGCAAAACCGTGCATGGTAATCCAGCGACTGACTTTAATCCCGATCGCACCCACCTTGCAGCCATCCACCCAAACCCCAGTCATCCCCGGAACCCGCGAACCCTTCAGCCCGCAAACTTCTAGCACCCTCAGCAGCACTTCCTCCAACTGCCGCAAATACCAGTGCAAATCCTGCTGGTGACGGCGCAAATTTAAAATCGGATAGCCCACCAACTGGCCTGGACAATGGTAAGTCACCTCACCACCGCGCTCGACTCGATGCAATTCCGGCTGAGTTTGACTTGGGTCAAATTTCAGAAATTCCAACTTTGAACCCAGTCCCAAAGTGTAAACCGGCGGATGTTCCAGCAAAATCAGCACATCTGGCAAATCTGGATTGTCCCGGCGTTCTTGCACCAGTTTTTGCTGAATTTCCCAGGCTTGGGAATAGGGTACTTGTCCCCAATCGAGGAGCAAGCAGGGTTTAGGGATCAGAGGTTTATGGATGAGAGGGGAGATCATGCAAAAAATCAACAGTGTTTTTACGGAACATTGGCGCAGTTTAAATCAAGAATTGTCAACATATAAAAAAGATTTGGAAGATAAGTGTTTTGTAGAATACATAGTGCTATTGTATGAACTATACCCACGTTACAGAAGGGAGGGAGCTCTATGAAGCTTGTTATCCAGGGTAAAAATATAGAAATCACCGATGCGATTCGCGAGTACGTCAATCAAAAGGTGGAAAAGGCAGTTAGCCATTTTCAAACTTTGACGACGGAAGTGGACATACATCTATCGGTGGCTCGTAACCCCAGGATCAATCCTAAGCAGACTGCTGAGGTGACTATCTATGCTAATGGCAGCGTGATTCGGGCTGAAGAAAGCACGGAAAGCCTATATGCCAGCATCGATTTAGTTGCCGACAAAATAGCCCGTCAACTGCGGAAATTCAAGGAAAAACGCCACGACAATAAAACCACTAGCAACGCCAAAACGGTAGCTGTGGTGGATGAACTTCCTGTTGTTGCCGACTTGATTGGCGATCGAACTCCCGAACTTCCTGCTGAGGTGGTGCGGACTAAGTATTTTGCCATGCCTCCAATGACTGTGCAAGAAGCTTTGGAACAATTGCAGATTATCGATCACGATTTTTATATGTTTCGCAATGCCGAAACAAACGAAATTAACGTGCTCTACGAACGCAAGACTCACGGCGGCTATGGAGTTATCCAACCACGCAATGCCAACGGCAACGGTAATAGCAAAAATGGCAAAACTGCCGAAAGCGCTGTACCTGAAAAATCAGTTGCTGCGAAAGGTTAGATAATTCTGAATAGCGAATTATTCACTAGCAATTCCCTAGAAATTAAGGACTAAAGTCCTTACTACAAACCACAAGTTCGTAGTGAGGACTTCAGTCCTCTTTTGATCTTAGTCTGCGGAGGCAGACTTTGTTCGTGTAGACGCGGTTTCAACCGCCGAGTCCCATTATTTATGACTAACCTTTAATACTTTCCAGAGTTTTTAGCGCTTCCGAAACGTGTCCCTTAAAATCCAACATTGAGTCAAAAATATGCTTGACAACGCCTTGTTTGTCGATCGCATAAGTAACTCTACCGGGCATAATCCATAGTGTAGCAGGAACGCCATATAATTGCCGAACTTTATTACCAGTATCGCTCAACAAAGTAAAAGGTAACTGATATTTGGTAGCGAATTTTTGATGAGACTGCTGGGAATCATCGCTAATCCCAATTACTTCTGCACCTGCGTCTTTGAAAACTTCATAACTATCACGAAAAGCGCAAGCTTCCGCTGTGCATCCAGGGGTGTCATCTTTGGGGTAAAAATAGACGATGACATTTTTTTGACCTCGAAA
This sequence comes from Microcoleus sp. A006_D1, assembly GCF_036702805.1. NCBI lineage: Bacteria > Bacillati > Cyanobacteriota > Cyanophyceae > Oscillatoriales > Microcoleaceae > Microcoleus > Microcoleus sp. A006_D1. The sequence goes on along the minus strand of NZ_JAUBVZ010000011.1, from coordinate 62,088 downwards.
GTCCTTGAGGCTGACGGATGCGCCAGTTTGAGATGATAAAGTGAAATCCGGTGCGATGTCTCCTACTTTGACTGCCATATTTTTTTGAAGTGAGTTTTGTTCCTTTTTGGTTATTATACAGTCTCCGTTACGCTCAATACTTCTCTTACCTTATTCAAAAAAGCCAGCGAGTTAAAATCCGCCCCCCCGCCCCCATGACTAAATATCGATAGAGCACCAACAGAATCATCGCCAATAATGCGATCGAATGGATCTAGCTTGAGACTGATTTTTTGCCGAGCTTTGTACCGAGAGAAGTGAAAAATCGTGAGATAATGCAGCAAAGTATCTTTGATTATACCATCATAAATCAAACCTTGACGAATATTTTGGTCATCAAGAATTCCCTCATAAATATTCAATAGCGTCGAATAGGAAATCACTCCATTGTAAAAGTTTTTCTCACCTTGCTCTACTTTAATCCCGTTAAACAAATTAAAAAACACAGCAGCTTGCTTGCTCGTATCTGCAAACAAGCTGCTAAGCTGCGCTGTATCTTGAATATAAAAAGATTCTCCTCTATGCTGTTTGGGACTGTGGACGTAGTATTTATCAAAAAACACCGGGTAAATTCTAATATCTTCCCGCTCTCCTTTCAAAACTCGGATGATATTTTTTGACATAAAAAACAATTTATCATCTTCATCATTTTGAGTAATATGCAGCGTACTCATATAAGGTGCTTGCGAGATATATAAAAAATTTCGATAGCCTCGATTGTATAACTGGGTGACAATATCTCCGAGAATTGATGGCTGAGTATAAAGATGCTGAAGACTGTAGTTTTCCGAAAAAGTTTTCAGCATTCCCACCTGAATAGTATCATCTTCTTGACGCCTGATTCCGGTGACTTCGCCCATCAAACAGGCTTTTCTGTCAGCACGATTGCCCTTACCCTTTTTTACATCGCTATCCCTGGTAGATACCGCAATAATCGCTAAATTATCCAACTCAGAAGATAACTGTACATTGTTGAATCGAAACTTTTTAGGTAGTATTGAATACAGTGAACTCAAACCGTTTCGGATTGTCAAACCACTCGGAGTTCCCATGATGCGGAATCCCTTGGAGTTCGATCGCTGTTTTTCGCTCAAAATATGGCATAATGTTTTAGAGAAATGCCCAATAAACTTTTCCGAAGGTGAAGGATTTTTTGAGTCGCCTTCATGAAGTCTTACCATCGGCACAAATAAATTATTTGGTAATTTCTCTAACAAGATTTGTAAGCAAATATACGACATCAGGGCCACAGCAAATTTGTAAACAAAAGCCGCTTGTGGTTTCAAGCCTCCCTTGCTATCTAACCGTCGGTTGTCGTAGGGAAATACGACGAATTTATTCTGAAAACTTTTATAAAAAACATCTCTAGAATGCTTTGTTTTAGCAATCCAAACTACTGGTAAAACCTGCATACCTTTGATATTGTACTCCATGCTAAAACTTTGAGATTCATCGGTTGGAAAATAGCGAACATCTTCAATAGTAATATTCAGAGGCAATTGACAAATTGCTCTTGTGCTGACATTTGGCTTTACCACCGAAATATACTGAAGTGTTTCCTTGGGATTGCGCCCCACAACCTCCTTAAAAAAAATTCCGGTTGTCAAGGTACGATCGATATTTTCCAGTAAACCTCTTTTAACCAAAATCAGTCGCGATTCTGTTCGAGGTGATAAAATAGTTTGATCTAAAATACATTTTTGCAGCAATTGCTTGAGACAGTTGATTTTGTGGGTGATATTAATTTCTTGAAATCGCTTAAAAAAATTGCGGAAAAGCTGCTTTTTATGCTCTTCATTAGAACTTTGTAATATCGGCATGACTACTCGCTCAAATCCTGCGATCGGATCGTATTCTAGTTCGGCTTCTGGGCTGTAATTGGCTGCTAGCGGATTCTGAGACGAGGCAAAGACAAAGTGATACAAAAACGCTATTTTTAATACCTTGCGGAAGAAAGTCTCACGATTTGCTGGTGCCTCCAATGCGGCGAGATGTTCCTCGCTGTCGGGATTTAGCAAATTAAGATAGTAGTCCAATACGCGATCGCCTCCCCGCGATTGAACAGGATTGCCAAACTTGAGTTTGAGGCCAAAAACAAATTGGCGATCGCCCCCAGAGTCATCCGTAGTTTCTCCCAGACTACCTGCTATAATCGGAACGATCGGCAAATAATCAAAAGCTTCCGATCGCGAAAACAGATCTCTGTAATTAACCTGAGTTCCCTGATAGCTGACCAAGTAATCACCATCAGGTTTGTTGATATCGCTGATATATGCTTCTATTAACCTCATACGGCGAATCAAATCTTGCAAATAAATTAAACCGCGCACATTTTCGGTAGTTGAATCAAGATTTTCTAAAAGATACTCCAAGTAAGTAATTGTAGCTTCTTTCTTCAATTGTCCCAGAGTTTCCCGATCCACAACTCGCACCAGGCGGTGAAAATCAGAAGTTTCATTTTGCACCATTTCATCAAGCAATAAATTAAGTTCTTCCCGATCGTCTTTATTCTCAGCATTTTCAGCAATATAATTCTTTAAGCCAGCTTTCAACTCTTCTTGAAAAATATCTGCATTGCGGACGACAATAGTTACTTTATGAAACTTCAATAGTGAATCGCAGTCAGAATCTAAGCATTCTAAACTCAGCTTCTGTTTCTGCAAACTATCATAGCATTTGCCAAAATCATACTTGAAACCCAACTCACTTCCCTTACCTTTAAAAGACTCTAGGGGACTGGTTAAACTAGCTGCAAACTTTTCAATTGCAATACTATTTCCCACAGCAGATTCTAATTTATGGCGCAAACAAGCTTGAATCTCCCTAACTTGACTGCGAAAACGCACCTCAACTTCCGGCAAAAAATTTACCGTAGCAGAATCCGCTTGATTTTCACAATTACCCAAAGGATTTTGTACTTCTTTGCAAGTAGCGACTTGATTAGCCAGTGTATCAATATCTATTAGTAAACGTTTGCGATCGCCCGAAATACTAAACGGGTTCTTTTCCTGCAAAACTTCTAAAATTTTGTCCAGCAAATCGCCATAATCTACAGTTACTAAATCACTATTGTCGAATCTTAACACGTTCACCCTATCAACCCCCAAATTCACATTTTTTCAGACAAAACTAAATTTAGTATATTCAACTCATTTGAACTCAAAAGATACTTATCCGTAAATATCTTTTGCCTCACCTGTTCTAAACTATAACTCCTAAACACAACAAATGGGAAATCTTGATACTTATCTCCAATAGGCAGAACATTACCAATAGGATACAGCGCCCGGATATATTGAGTCAAGATATCTCTAAAATGTTGGTATTTCGGTTCTTCCGGGTTGCTGGCAAAATATTCGCTGAATACTTCACCAGCAATAAATACAAACAATGGCAAGGCATAATACTGGTCATTTCGCCGACTGCTTTGCTCAAATCTTTGTGTTTTGTCAACAGAATCTGTCAGTTTTTGAACTAACTCCATAGCATCTTGAATAGCAAATTGCAAAGTTTCTGAATAGGAACTACTACGGCTAATTGTTTGCATATTATGCCAAAGTTCACTATTGGCAGTTTTGGCTATTTTTACCAGAGGCATCAGGTAGGTTTCCTCCAAAGTTTGCGATGCAATCGGTACAACTAATAAACCACCACTCATGTAGCCGAGTTCCAGGTGATCAAGGCTTAATAACTTCTCGAAACCTTCACTTACTAACTGAGAAAATTGATTGTTGAAAAACTCGCGCTGTGTCAGATACGAAGTCTGGGATTTACCACTAGACTCAACATTCTGTCTCAATGCAAAATCAGCTTGACCAAGTAAATCTTCTAGACTATTATAGACTTGTGGTAAACGCCGATCGCTCCTGTTCTTCCTGTGTTCGCTTTTCAACAAATCGATTAAGTTTTTCATTTGGGATGAAAATGTTTCACCAGCAGCCAATACAGACTTGCCGCCGATCGGTATAATGATAAACTTATCTGAACCAATTTGCCCGCAACCATAAATTCGCGTCATTATAGATGCTTTCAAAATCAACAAAATATTTAAAATACTCAGTTTACTTTCCTGTATCGATATCTCTTTGTTATCTTCAAAATATACTGCCCGATCGCCTAAATAGAAAATCAATTCTTTATCTTGATTATCAATCTCATCCTTTCCGCGCCCCCGATAAATCACCTGAATCAATTCCATCAGGTTTTTCTCTATTTCAAACCTCGGAATCTCAACTAGAATGTGTTTAGCCTTGGGAAAAGATAACCCGCGACTACCTGAAGCAGTCATAAATACTACTTTCACATCTTCTTTACATTTTTGAACTAACTCCTTTTCCTCCTCACCAATATTAGCGTGTATTTCTATATAATCCGTTCCTTTCTGAAACTCACCTCGATGCCCTCTAATCTTCTCTATCAAATCACCCAATCTTTGTTTATCCTGAATATAAACTATTAGTTGTTCAACATCGGAGCGTTTTGACAGAGCTTCTATATCCTGTAAGATTTCCCCTTGTCTTTCCTTAGTTAAATCAGTCTCTTTATCTGGCAAAGCATCTTCACTAAACTTGCAGGATTCAATAAAAACCTTATAGGTAATGCTTAAACTTTTGGCAGGATACGAGTTAGTATTAATCAGAGTTGAGTCAGTACCTTGAAACTTAAAATGCTCCACTGACAGAGGTAAACCTGGATGTTCAGCTTTCCGAAAATAGATTTTATCTGGTTCAGCAGAGGTATCGCTTAAGTGTTGATTAATTACAGCCTTATCAACGATAGAAGCATCTGCAACAATCACCTTTGTATTAAACCCGTGAGAATTATTTTTCAATCCATACGTGTCTAGGATCTTGTTGAGGCCATTTAAAAATTCTACGCCTCCCTCATCCCCAGTAATCTCATCGATCATGATAAACAAATGCTTGATGCGACTGGAGATGTCTTTCATGCGATCGGGAATAACGTGATTTTCGGTTTCGATGTAAGCATTCCTGAAAATCTTTTCAAAATGTTTTAACGTGTCGCCTGCATCAGTTTTCTTTAAAGCTTGGATAGAAACAGTCGCGACAATGTTGTTGGAATGTTTAGTATCAATCAGGGTAGAAATGGCTTCACAAATGCTGTTAAGTACGCCCTTAGTATTCCGTCCACCATCTTCAATCACATTTTCTGTTTGTCTCTTTAGTCGGTTCGATCGCCTATTTTGACGCTTAGTCTGTCTGCTATCTTGAAAATTAACAACCTGTAATGGAAATTCTCCCTGCTGCTGATTCGAGAGATACTGCACAGTATATTTATGGCCGCTATCTTTAATTAAGTCGCTATAAGTATTTATTGCTAATATTCTGTCATCGCATAAATCGTCAGTACCAGGTTTTTTGAACTTGTCGATAATATCCAGATTTACCTGTTTTCTGGGACTGACATAAAAGAATAGAAATCCATCGTCTACATGATCTGTGAGAAAATTGGCGATCGCAGTTGTTTTGCCAATACCCGGATTTCCAGTCAAAAAGATATAAGTAGCAGCAGATTCTAGAGCTTTTTCAATCAGTTGAGCGTGAGCATCTCGCAAACTCACGCTTCCGCTCAATCCCAACTGCTCCATCAATTCATCCGGCACAATTCCCACCGAGTTGACAAAACCCTCAAGTCGCTCTGTGTGGCGCACAACATTGATTTTATCTGCCGACATTGCGAATATGTCGTCAACAAGCTCTTTCCCGCGATCGAAGCTGTGGTAAGCACTACGCTTGATTTTATTTAAAACTAGCTTGCGAGCATCGACGATTTCTTGAGGACTCGAATCATGCTTATAAATTAGGTGGCAAGTTTTCAAAACATCTAAATTTTCGGGACGGACAGACATAGCGCTAATTCCGCGATCGCTATATCCCACCGCATTAAATATGACTGGCGAATCATCAGCAAGTATCCCCGTTTCTCGGAGAAATTCATAAAAACTATAAGCATAACCGCCAGCTTGAATTAACTTAGCACTCTCCTTATCCTCATGTTTAAAAGCAGTAAAATAACTCTTCAAACCTTCCGAAAAATGGACATCACAACTATCAGTATCTATGCGAAGTTTAGAAAACACACTTTTCGATCGCAAATAGTTCATATCTCGTCTCAAAGAACGTCTGATAATCTCTAAATAGTTTAGATCCGTAACATCCTCGGATGTCCTCATCGAAAACACCGACAAATCTACACACAGAATCCTAAATTGCCTACCACATCGCAGTAATATTAGAGTGTCAGCTCTCAGAAACTCGCCTTTCTCTTTGTAATCTCCGATATACTGAGAAACATTATCAATCTGGTCAAATTGAGATAAGACTTCTCCAAACCATTGTTTCTCACCTTTAGCGTAAGTGCCAATACTGCTCTCATCGCAAAAACAGGATTGGTAATACAAAATTTCCAAACGTCGTAGTTTATTTGGCTCATTCCAACCTGTAGATTCCAGGTATTCTCGAAAAAAGTTCAAACCTGATAGAAAGCCTTTTTGTAGGAAAAATACACTCCACTTTTCAGCCATCTTCCTTTCTAGGGGACTGGTTATTTTATCAGTGATTTTCCTCAGCATCCTCGGAAACTCTAACTTCTGTAATTCCTGAAGGTACAAATTTGCAAACTTATGCTTAATTTGCTTCTCTTTAATGCAAGCAAGAATCCCAATATTAAACCCAACTTCAAACAAACGCCCCAAATCTTCTGCTATTTTAGATTTCATGACTGCGCGCCTCCTTCCGGTGTATTTAAGACTTCTTTAACTTTGGTTAAAAATGCCAAGGCATTAAACTCCGCAATTCCTCCCATATGCTTGTACAAAGATAGTTTACCTACGGATTGATCTCCTATGAGGTTGTCGTAAGGATCTAATTTAAAACTAATTTTACCATTTTTACCGCTTTCTTTTTCGTAGCGAGAAAAGTGGAACAAAGTCAAATACTGCAAAATGTCATTTTTGAGTTGAGTATCATCAATCAATCCCTGGTAAATATGTCGATCATCCAGTATATCTTTATAGATATTCAACAAAGTAGCATAGGAAATTACACCCCTATAATTGCGTTCTGCCTCTGCGCCTACTACCAGCCCATTAAACAGGTTGAAAAATACAATCGAGCGCTTGCTTGGGTCTTTTACTAAAGCTGTCAACTCTAGCGTATCCTGAATATACAAAGAATTTACTCCCAATCTTTCTGACAATTTAACTGCATAGTATTTATCAAAAAACATCGGGTAAATTTTGATGTCGTCGTAGTTTTTTTTGAAATATTTAATCACATCTTTCGACATGAAAAATAAAGCTTCCTCTTTTTGTGTCATGTGCAATGTACTAGAATAGGGAGCTTTGGCTATGTAGAGAAAATGCCTGTATCCCATTTGGTAAATTTTCCCGATTTCATCTCGCACGACAGTAGGTTCTTTAAACATCTTTTCGTGTTCGTAGGTTTCGGAGAAGGTTTTGAGCAATTGTAGCCTGACAGAACCATCTTTCTGACGAATTGCTCCGACAATTTCTCCTTGCAAATTCGATAGTTTTTGATCGCTATTCCACCTAGCATCGCTCTCCCGACTGGAAACTATAACTATAGCGAGTTTGTCCAGTTCTTTTGGAGAATCTGACGGGTTTGCAAAAGTAAACTTTTTAGGCAACACAGAATATAGAGAACTCATCACATTGGGAGCTTTGTATTCTAAATTCCTGATATCAATACCCTGAGAATTAGAACGATGTTCTTCATTGAATAAATGCGATAACCTTTTAGATAAAGAACGCATGAACTCTTCTACGGGTGAATCAGACTGTTGGTTGCTCAGTTGCAGCCGCAGTATGGGAATGAATAATCTGCTTTGCTTTTCCAACAACAACTTGAGGCAAGTATAGGCAAGTAAGTCGAAGGTAAACCGATAGACAAAACTTTTTTTTGCCTCCCATTTATTGCTAGCTAGACTGTAGGTGAATTCGATTAGCTTGCGCTGTTGATAAAACCGATTGTATACTGTTGTACACTGCTGCTCATTTGGTCTTATCAGCACTGGCAGAGCTTTCACGCCTGTGATATCATACTCCATGCTGAAGCTTTGCAGGTCATCAGTAGCAAAATAATGAACATCACTAATTTCAATTTTAGCTGTGAGAGTACATAGGGAATTTTCAGTAGCTTTTGCTTGACCAATCGCTATATATTTTAATGCTTTTTTCTCTTTTATTCCGAAAACAGGCTGAAAAAATGTAGAAGTTTTAGAAATATTTTTAATATCCCGATCTAAAATACTGCTTTTTACTGAAATATGGAGCGGAAATTCTTTCGGTAAATGGTTTTGTTTCAGAAGTTTTTGCAGGAGATTCTTGAGCGTGTCTATTTTAGACGCGATATTATATTGTTCAAAACCTCTTTTGATCCCTCGCAACAGTTTTTGCTTTGCTGCTTGATCAGATCCGTTGAATATTTTTAATATTTTTTCTTCAAATCCTGGAATTGGATCGTATTCTAAATCTGAATTAACTGTATAATCTTTTGCTGATGCGTCTTTTCCGGCAAAAACAATGTAGTATAAAAATACTAACTTTAATAGCTTTCTCGCGAAAATTTCTTTTCTAATAGGGTCAGCAAGTTCGGCTTTGTGTTCCTCACTTTCCGGGTCAAGTAGATTCAAATAATACTCAAAGACTGTTTTGCCACCATAGGCTTGAACTGGGTTATTAAACTTGAGCTTTAGTCCAAAAATAAACTGAATATCTCCCTTGCTTTCGTCTTTTGTTTCTCCTAAATATCCTTCTATTTTGGGAATAATCGGCAGCATATCGAAGGATTCGGCACGAGCAAAAGCATCTCGGTAGTTTAAGTCAGTATCGGCATAGCTAACCGAGTAATGACCGTCGCCGTTTTCGAGATTGCCGACATATTTATCAATCAGCTTGAGACGCCGGATTAGGTCTTGTAAATAGATGATCCCCTCGGCATTTGACGGGTTATTGCTGGTGCTAAGATTGTCTTCCAGAAATTCTAAATAACATATCTGTGCCTGTTTTTTGAGTTTGCCGATTGTTTCTGTATCTACAATTTCTTTGAGTTTGTAAAAGTCTGATTTAGCATCTTCTTCTAAATCTTGAAGAATGAAATCTAAGTCTTCCCGCTGGCTGTCACTAGCGCTAGTAAACTGAGATTTGATATAATTTTCTAAGCCTTGTTTGAGTTCGGTATTAAATGTGCTAGTTTTACCAACGGTGATAGTTAGTTTATGAAATTTTAGCAGTTCTTTGCTGCTAGAATTTTTTGTGATACTCAAACGTTGCTTTTGTAACCCTGGATAGTTGCCAAAGGGATAGCTAAAGTCTAAGTTGGCAGAGGGTCTTTTAAAATCTTTCAAATCTGTGATTAAGTTAGCAACAAATTGTTCGATGTCAAGCTGTTGATTTTGTTGCTTAATTGCTGACTCTAGCCTGGTTCTTAAACTATTTTTGATTTTAGTAATTTGACCGGGAAAACGTTCTTTGAAACCGGGAGTAAAGTTGACTGTGGCGGTACGAACACCGCGTTCGGAAGCACCTAAAGGATTTTCTACTCCCAAACCTGCGACTTGTTCGGCGATGCTGTCAATGTCGATGAGTAGCCGATCGCACTTACCATGTATCTTAAAAGGATTCTGAGTCTGCGGCTTCTCTAAAATTTCTAGAATCTTGTCCAATAAGTCGCCACAGTCAACCGCAACTAAATCCCCGCCTGCCGTTTTTAGGGTATTCACTCTGCAACCTCCTCGCACCGCTGGATAATTTATGCAATTGGGCTATGATAGCAGATATTGATTTATTAGTCAAATAAATTTATTTCTGCACTAACTTATGAAATAATTCCGAAGTTCTATAGAGGTTCAAAAAGCTTGAATCCACTCTTTCACTTCGTATTCAGTCCAAACCTGATTTACCCAATAAGGATCGGTTTCAACTAATTGTCGCACAGCCGCCTCATCTTCTGCTTCGTAAATTGCAAAAACTTTGGTTAAGTCTTTGGTTGGGCCGATGGTAATCAATACTCCTGATTCTTTTTGTTTGGCAAGTCCGGCTAGGTGCGCGTCTCGAAATGGTGCGCGTTTTTCGAGAACGTCTTGGCAGTAATTTCCCCACATTACATATTTGGTCACGGTTTTGAGCCTTGGATGAATTTCTTTTAAATTTATTGTACAATAAATGTAGCAGGATTTGACGATTTTTTTTAGGATAAGATTGATTAACCGCAGAGGGCGCAGAGGGCGCAGAGGGAGAGGGGAAGAGTTAGGATTGTTAGATAGGAGGAGACAACTATGACTTTATTAGATATTCGGCTGTTGACGGTTCAAGAATATGACCTGATGACAGAAATTGGTATTCTTGATGAAGATGAACGGGTAGAATTATTGGCAGGGCAGATAGTAAAGATGGCAGCAAAAGGAACAGCCCACGGTGCCGCGATTACGCGCACGAGGATATTACTGGAAAACAGTTTAGTACAGCAGGTTTTGGTGCGGCTGCAAGACCCAGTTCGGATGAATAATTACTCGCAACCTGAGCCGGATATTTCTGTAGTTATACCAGATCCACTTTACTATGAAGACCACCATCCAACGCCATCGGAAATTTATCTAATTATTGAAGTTGCGGATACTACGCTGAGAACAGATTGCGGCATAAAAGCGAAAATTTATGCTGAGTCGGGGATTGATGATTATTGGGTTTTGGATGTGAATAATAGGCAACTTCATGTTTTTCGAGAACCGAGTCAGGATGGTTATCAAAGTCGGGTGATTCTGGCGGATGATGCGAGTATTTCTCTTTTGCGATTTCCTGATTGCTATTTTTTGGTGTCGGAGATGTTGCGGCCTTTAAATTATTGATTTTTTCAGTGAATCTAGGACTCGCTTCGCCGCAGAAACCGGGTTTCTATGAATATATTCGTTTGCTGGCGGGAAATGTTGGAAGAAACCCGGTTTCTCAATCTTTGCCGCAAATCTAGGACTCGCTTCGCCGCAGAAACCGGGTTTCTATGAATATATTGGTTTGGTGGCGGGAAATGTTGGAAGAAACCCGGTTTCTAAGTCTTTGCGTGTAAGTCGAGAGAGGGCGGGCACTCTTGACACCGCCCCTACGGTTAGCTTCTGAGGCTGACTCCGAATTTTTCAACTAGGATGTCGCGGACTTTTTGTTGGGCTGGTTCGACATCGCTTTCGCTGAGTGTCCGATCGCCCGATCGATAAATCAACCGAAATGCTAAACTACGTTGTCCCGCCGGCACGTTGTCACCACGGTATTCATCGAACAATTCCACCGAATCTAGCAAGCTACCGCCCGCCTTTTTCATCGCGCCAGCCATCTCAACCACCGGAACTTCAACCGGTGCGAAAAATGCAATGTCTCTGTCAGAAGCAGGGAAACTGGAATAAGCTGCAAATTTGCGAGTCGAATTTGTAGATCGCCCTAATTCATCCAACAGCACCGCTAAATCTAATTGAAACACATAAACCTGTTCCGGTAAACCCTTTTCCTGCTGCAATTGCGGGTGTAACTGTCCGAAGATTCCCAACCGTTTCTTTTCCCCCTTTTCTAAGGGGGGGTAGGGGGGGATCGATAACGCGGCTGTGCGGCCCGGATGCAGGCGCGGATTAGACGAATCCCCCGCATATTCCACAGCCAAACCCAACTGCTGAAACACACTTTCTAAGACACCTTTCGCCTCAAACCAAGTCAAAGGTCGATCGCGCCCACCTTGCTGCCATTTCCACACAGTCGGGTCGCCTCCAATAATCCCCGCTACGGCATCTGCTTCTTTCTTGGCATCCCCATCTTTCCAGAAAATGCGTCCGACCTCAAAACCGTTAAGCGCGCCGTTTCCTTGCTCCAAATTGTACTGGAAAGCATCAATCAAACCCGACAGCATTTCTGTCCGCAACGCCGAATACTCGACAAACAGCGGATTTGCCAGCACAACTTGATTCTCTCCTTCGGTTTTCACTAAAGAATAGTGCATTAATTCTGTCAAACCGGCCGCCCGAAAAGCCGATCGCACATTCCGTATTTGCGCGTATTCTGGAGATAGATAACCAGGTTCTGTTTCGCTGGGTAAAGTATCGCAGAAGTTGTCGTAACCGTGGAGTCTCGCGACTTCTTCAATTAAGTCTATTTCCCTTTCTAAATCCCGGTAGCGGTAAGGAGGAATTGCGATCGCAAAAACTCGTTCTTTTTCCGTCGCAGTCACTTCGCAGCCCAGGGCTGTGAGGATATTTTTTACCTCTGCCGGTTCCAGATATGCCGAACCTCCGGTTTCTCCTCTTTTCAACTGTCCTAACACCAAGTTTACTCGATCGAGACGCAATTCGAGCGATCGCGAAAAACTCAAATCTTCCCCCGAACTCGCGGTTTTCTGCACCGTTGCAGCGCCTCCAGCCAGCTCCAAAATTAGGGCGACAGCGCGATCGCAAGCCGTCGTCAAGGCCGCCTGATTCACCCCTCGTTCGTAGCGGATCGAAGCCTCGCTCCGCAGGCCTTGAGCGCGGGCAGAACGGCGAATCGTTGCCTGGTCAAAAATCGCAGCTTCCAAGACTAAATTTTCGGTGCCTTCGTGAACTTCCGTATCTTCGCCACCCATTACCCCAGCTAAGGCTACGGGTTTGTCGCTAGCAGTAATTAACAGGTTTTGTGCTTGCAGATTGCGGTTTTGTCCGTCCAAGGTTTTGAAGGATTCCCCTGGTTTGGCAAAGCGCACGCCGATGCTGATGTCAGAAGTGCCGGTGAAGGATTGCAGGCGATCGCGATCGAAAGCGTGCAGCGGTTGTCCCCATTCGAGTAAAATGTAATTAGTGACATCAACCACATTACTAATCGGCCGCACTCCCGCCGCCTGCAACCGCTGCTGCAACCAAGCTGGAGACGGTGCAATTTTCACTCCTGAAATTTCCGTACAGATGTAAATCGGGCATCCTTGTGGCTCCGATATTTCTACTGCTAAATTAACACTTGCTTCCCCTGCAATCGCCACATTATTAGCTTCAGGAATTCTCAAACTTGCGCCAGTCAGCGCCGCCACTTCCCGGGCTACGCCCACCATGCTCAAAGCATCTGCACGGTTGGCAGTTGCTGTCAAGTCTAAAATCACGTCGTCTAAACCCAAAAGCGGGCGAATATCGCTGCCCAATTCTGGATTTTCTAACTCGAAAATGTGAATTCCTGCTGACTCTTTAGATAATCCCAATTCTGCCAGAGAGCAAATCATTCCTTCAGAAGGAACGCCGCGCAATTTAGCAGGTTTAATCTTTAAATCAATCGTCGATAAAAAAGTGCCGACAACGGCGACGGGCACGTAAATATCTGCCCTGGCGTTGGGGGCGCCGCACACAATATTCAAAGCTTCTGATTTGCCGACATCCACTTGACAAACTCTCAATTTGTCGGCGTTGGGATGCTGTTCGCAGGCGACTATTTTGCCCAATACTACGCCGTCGGCCCACGGGCGGCGGTCTTCGATTTCTTCGACTTCAAATCCGGCCATTGTCAGGGTTTCGGCTAATTCTTCCGGGGATATTGCCACATCCACCAATTCCCGCAGCCAGTTTAGAGAAATACGCATAATTTTGTCAGTAGTTAGTTTTCAGTGCTCGGTAGCTATTCGTCATTGGTCTGCGCTGGCCGGCTTCGACTGTACAGTCTCAGAATTTATTCCAGAAAGCTTTTCATACCACATCAGTTGAATTTTGTCAAGACGATTGTGATACACATAAGCAAAAACGAGCGATCGCCTCAAAGGTCGATGGCTGCTGGGGGATGAGTAACATTCTCAATCTGAGAATGAGGTATGCTAGAGACATCTAACAGCGCAAAAAGTACCTAAGTTTAGAAAGACTTTACACAAAAAAGGGCAACTTTAGCAAGTCTTTAAACTATCTTCAAGGATAATCTACCGAAAAAACTCACAGCAGCGAGATAATCAAAAGAGGGAAAAGATATCGACTTAAAAGACTTAGGTGCAATTCCAATTCGCACGCCGCAGCACGGCCCCCCAGCAACTGATAGATAAGTATTTCTAGCAGAAGCGGGAACAGGGGATTTGTGCAGTCGAGCGCTCGCCAGAGCAAAATCAGAAAAACATAGGCAAACTCAATCAACATGAGCTACTGCGTAAATCCGGGCTGTCCCCATCCTCAAAATCCTCCTGACTCTATTCTCCAGTGTCAGACTTGTGGCGCGCGGCTATTGCTGCGCGCTCGCTACCAAGTCATTGAACCTTTAGGACAAGGAGGTTTTGGAGCTACATTTCTGGCAAAAGACATCTCTTTGCCCGGTCAACCGAGTTGCGTGGTCAAGCAACTGCGACCCAGTAGTTCGTCGCCGCGAGTTTTAGAAATGGCGCGGGAATTATTCAAGCGAGAGGCGAAAACCCTCGGCCAACTCGGCGACCACCCGCAAGTACCGAGGCTGTTAGACTATTTTGAAACTGAGCAGCAATTTTACTTGGTTCAAGAGTATGTAAAAGGCTCGACTTTGAAACAAGAAGTCAAGCAATCAGGGCGTTTCAACGAATCAGACGTTAAAAATTTTCTATTAGAAATTCTGCCAGTAGTGCAATACATCCACAGCCAAGGAGTAATTCACAGAGACATTAAGCCAGCAAATATTATTCGCCGAGTTCAAGACAATCACTTGGTTCTGATTGACTTCGGAGCGGTAAAAGACCAAGTTAGCCAAACAATATTATTAGACCCGGCTGACCAAAGCGCCAACACGAAATTTTCAGTCGGCACGTTTAGTTTTGCTCCCCCAGAACAAATGGCGCTGCGGCCGATATTTGCCAGCGACATCTATGCCTTGGGCATGACTTGCTTGTATTTGCTGACAGCAAAGTCTCCCAAGGATTTAGATTTTGATGCCGTAACGGGCGAAATTGTTTGGCAGCCCCACGTTCAGTTGAGTCCAAATTTTGGGCGGATTCTCAATAAAATGCTCAAGCCGATCGTCAGTCACCGCTTTCAATCGGCAGCAGATGTCGTCAAAGCTGTGAATGGCGAATTTGAAGACGCAGACCTTTGCGACGGCTTGGCAACTCAATTCAACGGCTTTAGTCATAAAGTTGAAGAACCGACGATATTTAACGGTGATGCTACTTCCTGGCCTTCGCCCCAGACTAACACCGGTCAAGATTTGCGATCGAAGCAAAGCCGCACCGGTAGAAGTTCATTCACCCAATCGGGAAACACGGGAATGCAGCCCAGAGTTGCCCGCAGTCTGGCAGAGTCTGGCAGAACTTTCGGAACTGCCGCATTTTCCAATGGCAATTTAGCAGCGACAAAGGTCACAAAAGCTGTGATTAAGTGGGACAGCAACAGTTTGCGGGCGGCATATTTTAAAGGTAAACGCGATTTTGCGGATTGCGAACTTTCGGGTTTGCAACTGCAAAAAGCGCTGTTGGCGGGGGGGAATTTTTATCAGGCTAGGTTGGTGAAGGCAAATTTGCAAGCAGCGGATTTGTCGGGGGCGAATCTCGGCCACGCGAGGTTAATTAAGGCGAATTTGCGATCGGCAAATTTGACAGAAGCTTATTGCAGCACTGCTAATTTTGAAGGCGCAGATTTCCGAGGTGCTGACTTGACGGGCGCTTATTTGAGCAAGGCGAATTTGCGGGGCGCGAATTTGTGCGGCGCGAATCTGACTGACGCTACAGTTAGCGACGAACAACTCGCTACCGCGAAGACAAATTGGCTGACTACCAAGCCCGATGGTAAGCGGGGTTTTGGATTCTAAGAAGTCAGTTGTCAGTTGTCAGTTGTTAGTTGTCAGTTGTTAGTTGTCAGTTGTCAGTTGTCAGTTGTCAGTTGTCAGTTGTCCGAGGGAAGAACAAAAATGCTCCCACTCTCCCACTCCCCCACTCCCCCAGTCAGGTGATTCCTCAGGAGGAAGTTCGATCGCCCCTGCTCCACCTAAATTAAAAAATAGCAATGGAGGATTCGATCGCACAAACAATGAAACTGCTCAACCGCCACACTCGACCTCTTCTGCACGCCGGCATCCTGGCCCTGGCCTACTTTGTTACCGGAAAACTTGCAGCGTCCATAGTGGGACTGGTGAAAGCCGAAGCCTCGCCCGTGTGGCCGCCCGCCGGCATTGCTCTGGCGGCATTGCTGCTGCAAGGGCGGCGGATGTGGCCCTTCATAGCCCTCGGTTCCGTGCTGTTAAACTCTACCGCAGGTATACCCTCGGCCGTCATTGTCACCTCGGCTTTTAGCGTCACCCTGCAAGCGCTGGCTGGGGAGGCTGCGCTCAGTCGGAGCGGATTTTCTACTAAGCTCGATCGACTGCGAGATGTTCTGGGTTTGGTGGTGGGCGCTGCGATCGGGTCTACTTTCCTCGGTTCTACCCTCGGCAACTTGGGCGCGTGCATTTTTGGTTGGGCTCCGTGGAGCAATTTCTCTCGTAACTGGTGGACTGCGTGGCTCGGAGACGGCATGGGAATCTTGATTGTGACCCCTGTCCTGCTGACTTTCAACCACGCCGTTGAAAGTTGTAAATTTCCCAGAAAACTTAAACTTAAACCCCGAATTGTTTCAATTTTTAGCGCCGTTTTTAACTGGGAAAAGTACCAATTACCAATGGCAAATTACCAATTATCAACTACTAATTGGCGGCGCACATCTAATCTGCGATTTTTAATTTCTAATTATTTAGAAATAGTGCTCTGGCTGACTCTCTTCCTCAGCGTTAGCTGGCTGGTTTTTTGCTCGAAAATACAGGCGGCGAGCGCTCTGTATCCGCTGGAGTATTTGCCTTTTCCTCTGATAGTTTGGGCCGCCCTGCGGTTTCGCCAACCAGGAGCGATTTTTGCTTATTCGATCGTCTCTTGTATCGCGATTTGGGGAACGGTGCAGGGCGGCGGCCCGTTTTTGGCTAAAAGCGATACTCTCAGACAGGCGGTTTTATTTTTACAAGCTTTTATCGGTACGATCGCCCTTGTAGCCCTGATGTTGGCTGCTGCTGTCGCTGAACGCGAGCAAGCCTTGGTAGAATTGCGCCGCACGACCGCCATGCTGCGCGACGCTCATGCTAGTTTAGCCAACGCTCAGCGCATCGCTCAGTTGGGCAATTGGGACTTACATTGCACGGCCATTGGGCCGACTGATAACTGTGAAGAATCCGCAGAACATCTTACACCCAAGATCGAATTGCAGTGGTCGGATGAGCTTTATCGCCTCTTGGGTTTGACTCCAGGAACTGTCAAACCGACACCAGAAGTGTTTTTGCAGGCGGTACATCCAGAAGACCGAGAATTGGTGGCGCGATCGCAATCTCAAGCGATGTTCGATCGCCAACCCTATTGCATTAACTACCGAATTGTGCTCAGCGACGGCTCCCTGCGAACAGTCTGCGAACAGTCGGCAATTAACTCCAACGTCATCGCCGGCACAGTCCAAGACGTTACCGAGCGCCACCGCGCGGAAGCTGCTTTGCGGGTGTCCTCTGATCGCGATCGCCTGCTCTCAGAAATGGCCCTGCGAATTCGCCAATCTCTCAACCTCGAAGCAATTCTCAACACTACTGTTGGCGAAGTCCGGCAATTTTTCAAGGCAGACCGCGCTTTCATCGGTATTATGGACGCGGGCGGGGCAAATCTTGCTAGCCCGGTGTACGGTAAAATTGTGGCTGAGTCTGTCGGTGCCCAATACCGTTCTCTTCTCGGGTGGGTGCTCGCTGACGAAAATTACCTCGAAAAGCAGAAAACTTTTTATGCTAACAACCGCGTCCGAGCTGTCTCCGATACTGCTACGGTGCAAGTCAACGATACAATTGCCCAATTATACAGCGACTATCAAATTCGGGCGACGTTAAATGTGCCGATCGTCCTGGGGGATGAATTGTTCGGGATCTTGGCAGTCAACCATTGCTCCGAGCCCCGCCAGTGGCAAGAATTTGAAATTGATTTGTTAGAAAAACTGGCTACCCAAGTCGCGATCGCCCTCCAACAAGCTCAACTTTTGCAGCAGGTAAAAGAGCTGAATGCTAACTTAGAATTTCAAGTGGAGGAACGCACTCGCCAACTACAGCAAAAAATGCACGAACTGCAAGAAAGCAACCGCCTCAAAGATTTATTTTTGCACGCAGTTTCTCACAACCTCCGCACTCCCGTGATGGGAATGTTAATCCTGCTGAAAAATTTGCTCAACAAATCGCCCTCTGAGTCTCTACAGGATGTGCCGGTTTCTCGATCGATTTTGCAGCGGATCGTTCAGGCCAGCGAACACCAGTTGACTATGATTAATTCCCTCCTCGACGCTCACGCCAGCGAGGTCAAAGGTATTGTTCTCAAGACCGAACCGCTGCACTTGCAGTCTTTGACTTCAGCAATTGTTGCCGATTTAGAACCGATGCTGGCAAAAAATCAAGCAACTTTGATTCAGGAAATCCCGGCGGATTTGCCGCCAGTCAATGCCGACAGCAAACACTTGCAGCGGGTGCTGGAAAATTTGCTAACCAATGCGATAAAACACAATCATCCGTTCGTCAATATCACTTTTAAAGCAGAGGTAATTGAAGTTGAAAAAGCGCTAATTTTTGAAGGAAATTCACAGGTTTTTACATCCCAAAATACTCTCGTAGCCCGCTGTATCCCTAACCTCCCCTCTGCTGCGGGCGTGAAGCGAAGCTATCCCGTAGGGAATCGCGCGGCGATGCTCGACACCGGTTGGGAATTGGCGGCGTTCGCTCACGACACCACCCAGAAAAATCAGGAAACCCGGGCCAAATTTCACCTCGACGGCAGTTGTCAACTGCCCCGCTATCAGGGTCGTATTGCCAATACGGGCAGCAAATTGCCCGGTGTCACCGTAAAAATGGTTCGCTGTACTGTAACAGACAATGGAGTGGGAATCAGCGCCAAACAGCGGGAATCTCTGTTTGAACTTTACGTTCAAGACCCCAATAGCCGACAATTAACAGGGCTGGGTTTGGGATTGTACCTCTCCAAGCAAATTATCAAAGCTCACGGCGGCTTCATCGGCGTCGAAAGCACTCCCGGAGGCGGCTCGACTTTTTGGTTTTCGCTACCTGCTGTCAACATCTAGGGGTAAGGTGCGCACTGCGCACCCGGAGAGTCAGTTATGAATTATATTGGCAATGCAAAATCAGTTCAGGCGTTAACGGTTTACGAGGTGTGGCGCGATCGCTTCCTTCGAGATCGGCTGCGCCCTGCTGTGCGAATTGCCATCTTTTTTGCCTTCACAATCATTGTCTATCTTCTGGGCGAAGCAATCTTCGCTCCCCGGGAGTTTAAAATTGTTTATTTGTACACGAGCGCTGCTGTAGAATTGGGTTTGCTGACTTGTTTGATGTTGCAAAAAACCTCGATCGGACAGCGCTATCCCGGTTTGCTATTTTTAGGTTTTTCGTGGTCGCTGACTGTCGTTGTACAGCTTGGCTTGGCCGCAGCAAAAGTTGGGGAATTACCAATTTTAACTTGGAGTTTAGCGTTTCTTACCCAAGCTACGCTGATCCCCGTCCGCTGGCGACTTCACCTGATTTCTCAACTCGGCGTTTTGTTCTGCCACGTCGGCATAAATTTAATTTTAAATCTGAGTCTTGCTAAGTATACTGCTTTTAGGCTGAGCGGGTTTTACTTGTATTTGTTTTGGTTTTGTTTGATCTGCGATTTGTCGGTTTATTGGTACGAATGTCTGCAACGGACAGAGTTTAGTACCAGGCGCGAATTGGAATCTGCTTATCAACAATTGGAGGTGGCGGAGGCGAAGTACCGCAGCATTTTTGAGAATGCCGGCGAGGGCATTTTTCAAAGCACTCCCGAGGGCCGCTACATTACTGCAAATCCAGCTTTGGCGCGGATTTACGGCTGCGATTCCCCGTCCGAGGTGACGGCAAAGTTTACTGATATTGAGCAGCAGTTGTATGTCGATCCGGTTCGCAGAAATGAGTTTTTGCGATCGATCGAGGAAAGCGGCACAGTGTCAGATTTTGAGTCGCAAATTTATCGCTCAGACGGCAGCATTGTCTGGATTTCCGAAAAAGCGCGGGCGGTTCGGGACAGCAGCGGTTCCGTGCTTTATTATGAGGGTTTGATTGAGGATATCACGCAGCGCAAACAGGCACAAGAATCGCTGCGGCTGTTTATTCACGCTCTTTCTCACGACTTGCGGAACCCGGTGGCGGGAATGTTAATGGTGTTGAAAAATTGGCAGACGAAAACCGGGGAATCGATCGCAATTCCCCGTTCTATTTTGGTGCGGATGATTCAAGGTAGCGAGCAGCAATTGCGATTGATCAATTCCCTGCTGGAAGTTCACGCCGGGGAATTGCGCGGTTTGATCCTGCACTGCGATCGGGTTGATTTGAGGGCAGTAGTTGAAGCTGCGGCGGCCGATTTGCAGCCTTTAATGAATGAGGCTCAAGCTACTTTTATAAATTTGGTGACCGATGATTTGCCAGCCGTGAATGCTGACACTACTCAGTTGTGGCGCGTGTTTTCTAATTTAATTGCTAATGCCTTGAAACACAATCTTCCCGGACTAAATTTAACGGTTTCCGCTCAAGTCATAAATGCGGAAAAATTAATGATAAATCAAAGGGAAGCGAAACAGGACATCGAGAAATTACCGATTACCAATTACCGATTACCAATTCCCAATTCCCAATTACCAATTACCAATTCCTCAACTAGCATGATTTGCTGTACCGTAGAAGACGACGGGGTGGGAATATTGTCGGAACAGTGCGAACATCTGTTTGACCTTTACGTTAGGGGTTATCAATCCCGACACTCCGTAGGTTTGGGTTTGGGCTTATACCTTTGTCGGCAAATTATTGAGGCTCACGGCGGGGAAATAGGGGTAATTAGCAGTCCCGGTGCTGGGGCAATTTTTTGGTTTACTTTGCCCTTGGCAGAATATAGCCGATGATTTTTCTGTATTTTTAACTACATTCGATCGTTGGGTTTTACCGTAGCAGGTGGCGCCCGTGCCGCGGCAGCAAAATCAGTCGATCGAACTATTGATTTTAATTTAAAAAAGTGGTATATTCACTTAAATATTTTACCGAAAAACTTTTTTTCCGACATTCACATTTTCTTTATAAACAGCATTTAATCTAGAAAATATCTAAAACTAAATAAAATATCGATAATTTATGTTTGTCCACAAAAGCTCAGAAAATACAGCTAAAGACGATGCAGCTAAGTACGACTCAGCTAAATATAACGAGCGGTCGTTCTCAACTTTAATCCGGGCGCTACGTCTTTCCCAAGGTTACTTTTCTTTCGTTTTAGTCAACTGCAACTCGCTGACTGTGCGGCAGGAAATACTCGATCGCCTCCAAGCAACTTGCGCCCAGAAACCGCAGCCACTGTTTTTGCCAAAATCGGCGACAACTCTCTACACCACAATCGCAGCAGAAGTAGGCAGCGAAAAGCCTCCAGCTTTAATGATCCTGGGTTTGGAGTCAGTGGAGTCGATCGATCGACTCCTGGTTTCTACCAACCTACTGTGCAGCGAATTCAGCAAAAAATTCTCCTTTCCCGTCGTCTTTTGGGTAACAGATGAACTTCTGAGAAAAATCATCCGCACCGCCCCAGACTTATACAATCGCATGACAACAATTAGATTTATCAGTGATTAGTCATGGGGCATGGGGCATGGGGCATGGGGCATGGGGCCGAAGAGCATGGGGCCGAAGAGCATGGGGCATTGGTCATTAGTCATTAGTCATAGCTATCTGGAAATTATCTGCGTTAATCCGCGTTATCTGCTTAGCATCTGCGGTTGATTTATCAACCAAAGACTTATGCAATAACTCTCTGCTATCCGTTACATCCGCTACATAATCCGCTGCCGAACTTCCTTCTTCCTTCTTATTTAAACTCTGCTTCCCAAATCAAAACTAATTCGCGCGCCGCCGCACTTCCCTCAGCCGGAAAATCCGCCAAAAAGTCTTTATCCGCCGCCACCTCATAAGGCCCTTCCTTGAACTCCAAAATCGCGGTATCCGCAGCCAAAGCTACCAATGTGTGAATAGTGCCCTCTGGAAGTTCCACGGCGCGGGTGGGCCCGACAGCACTGACTCGCAACGATCGCAAGATTTGACCGTTTTCGTTCAAAATCAGAATACCCACTTCTCCTTGAATCACCACAAAAAACTCAAAACCGTTAACAGACGGTGGGCGCAGGTGTCGGTGAGGGCGCACGTAAGTACCCGGTTGCAGCACGTTGACAAACCGCTGCACCTTTTCTGACAAATCGTGGAAATTGTAGTTTTGGCGCTGGCGGGGACTGCTGCGGGAGGAAGCTGCAACTTCGTCTAGCAATTCTTGCGTCAGACACTTAATTGGAGGGGACTGCACAACAGATATCCTGTATTTAATAGTTTTTGAACAAATCGGCTAGGCTGAGATCATCTTTACCAGCATCTCTTGACATATGAAAATCGCAAATCAGGTGCGTATCACTAAGGCAATGCGTTTGTCAAGTATTTTTAGAACAATTATTAACCCGATCGCCCTTTCGACTATTCTAGTCTGCGCCAGTAGCGTTTCTGCCTCAGAACCGAGGACGGCGGCGCTGTTGGTTCAGCAGGAATTGCCACAACAGCAACTCAAAGACGAAATTCGCGATCGAGTTCAAGAAGAAGTTGACATCGCTTTCGGGCGCACGGCAGCACTGCTCAACGGACTGGTAATTGCCTTAACATTGTTTCCGACAGCAGCCGGAGTCGGTGTTTGGTTTCTGTGGAGCAAACTGTCCCAGCAGACAACAATTGCTCGCCAAGAAATCGAAAGTCTCCACTATGATACAATCTCTCAATTAAAACTATTAATTTCCGATGCTGAAAGTATCTTAGGCGAAATTCAACACCAAAGTCACCCAGCGGATGTAGAAACAGACCTTTTATTGCCCGACGCCCAAATTCAAGAATTTGCTCCGGTTAACTACGGTAATTACCAACAGTTATTGACAGCGGGCGACTATGCCAAACAGGGAGATGCTTGCTTCTTTGAAAACCGCTATGAAGATGCGATCACCGCCTACGATCGGGCCCTGCAAATTCAGCCGGATTTAGCCGATACTTGGAACAACCGGGGAGTAGTGCTCACTCGAATGCAGCGGTATCCAGAGGCGATCGCATCCTACGAACAAGCTACCACAATTCGCCCGACTTATCCCGACGCTTGGAACAACCGAGGCGTGGTATTATTGGAGTTGCAGAAGTACCAAGAGGCGATCGGCTGTTACGAACAAGCAATCCAAGCCAAACCCGATTATGCCGACGCTTGGAACAACCGAGGCGTCGCTTTTTCCAAAATGGAGGAGTACGAACAAGCAGTAATTTCGTACAATCAAGCCCTCAAAATCAAAAATGATTATACTGACGCTTGGAACAACCGAGGTGTTGCACTCTCAAAATTGCAAAAATACGAAGCGGCGATCGATTCCTACGACAATGCTGCAAAAATTAGACCTGATTTTTACAGAATATGGTACAACAAAGCCCGATGTTATGCGCTACAAGGTAAAATTGAATTAGCAATAGAAAATTTAAAGCGCGCCCTCAACCTCCATCCGAATTTGTGCAAAGAGTTGGCAAAAACCGAAGCTGATTTAGAAAAAATCAGGGAAAATGAGGCATTCAAACAATTGATAAGTTAATTGGGGATGGGGCATTGGGCATCGGGAATTGTTAACAAATCACCAATCACCAATAACTTTCTTTCAAGTTGTAATATCGTTTCCAGTAGCACCGGAATGATTTAACCACAGAGAACGCAGAGAACACAGAGGGAGATCGGAGAGATGAATACAGGACGATGCTACCGGAAACGATATTATTAGTTACCAATGCCCTATGCCCTATGCCCAATGCCCTATTCCCTATTTGCTACAAATATTTATGCAACAACAAACCCATTTTCTCCTTAGTTGCGGCGGGCACGTTGTCAAGCCGAGTCAGAATTGCATATTTCAAAGCTGAATGTGCCTCCGAAACGGGGGGATTTTCTGTTAGCCTCCGCACAGTTTCTTGAATTGCTTTTTGGGCATTTGCTGCATTGCGGTGCAAGTTTGCAACTACCATTTCTACGGTTACGCTGTCGTGATCCTCATGCCAGCAGTCATAATCGGTGACTAATGCTAAAGTTGCGTAGGCAATTTCTGCTTCTCTGGCTAATTTTGCTTCCGGCAAATTTGTCATCCCGATGACTGTCGCCCCCCAACTGCGGTAAAGGTGGGATTCTGCTTTTGTGGAAAATGCGGGGCCTTCCATGCAGACGTAGGTGCCGCCGCGGTGCAGGGTAACGTCGGGGAGGTTCAAGGATTCGATCGCACTTCCCAACACTTTAGCCAATTCGCCGCAAACCGGATCGCCAAATGTGATGTGAGCGACAATTCCTTCTCCGAAAAAGGTAGAAGCTCGATTTTTTGTGCGATCGATAAACTGATCCGGTACTACCATATCTAAAGGTTTGGCCTCTGCTTTCAGCGAGCCCACCGCCGACGCTGAGATTAAATACTCAACTCCCAAACTCTTCATTGCATAAATATTTGCCCGATACGGCACTTCTGAGGGCAAAAAAGTGTGATTGCGGCCGTGTCTTGCCAGAAATGCCACGGGCGTACCCTCCAAAGTTCCCACAATGGCGGCATCAGATGGCGCGCCAAAAGGTGTATCGATTTTCACCTCTTCAATATCCTTGAGGGCCTCCATTTTGTACAAACCGCTACCGCCGATAATCCCGATTTTTGCCTGTGCCATTTTACCCTCTGCCTGAGTTTTACTCTTAGTGATTTTATCCGGCCATCGTTAAGTTGGCGTAAAGAGAGTTGAATATTTCATGACCACAGTCACCCGACATACACTATATTGTTACTCAAAAAGTGTGCTTTTAATCACAACATAAATTCACGCAATCTTTAAAAATAAATGTACAGAGTTATGTTATCTATTTTCAGGGTGTTAAGACCATGACAGTCAGTTCTGCTAGCGTCCCCAAAATCTCTGTGGAGGCGATCGCCCAGCGAATCTTTGCCTTCCGCCAAATCACTCCCCTCGACAGACGGCTGCTCAAGTCAGCAGTCCTCGACGGGCTCGACAAAAAGGATCATTTTCACATTGACAGAGTGTGTCAGGGCATCCAAAACGGATTGATTCTGATTGTGGAATAAGTGGGCTGTACTATCTCTTGCTAGACCAAGAGGTTGTTCTAAAATTTGTGTTTGAGTCTGTATCTGCTGGAACTAAGTTCGGGCAGTATTTTATTATGTTTGGGCGATCGACATCAGAAATAATATTATTTAAATCTTATCGATCGAAATTCAACAGCCAAAAGCCTGTATAAGTCATCCCAGTATCATCCGGTTGCACCAACAAAAAATGCAATCCTTGACTCGATTGCTTGCGCTGTTGGTAAACTTCCGCCGCCGCTTTTACTTCGCTATCTTCAAAAGTAGCCACAACCCATCTATCTGCTAATCCAGCTTCCAATATCAATCCGTCGGGA
This sequence comes from Microcoleus sp. A006_D1, assembly GCF_036702805.1. Classification (NCBI taxonomy): domain Bacteria; kingdom Bacillati; phylum Cyanobacteriota; class Cyanophyceae; order Oscillatoriales; family Microcoleaceae; genus Microcoleus; species Microcoleus sp. A006_D1. Next base: position 36,526 of record NZ_JAUBVZ010000011.1, on the reverse strand, counting down.
GCACCGGCGATATAATTCAATGCGAAGGGTTTGGCATCCTGAAGCCATCTAGCCAAGCGCATCGACTGGCGCCCGCCGTCAATCACCACTCCGGGCACGGGGATTGTTGAGGCTAGGCCCAAGTTCAGCGGTAACAGCGATTCGGGCATTTCTAATATGGGGAGGGGAAGCCCTGCGAAAGCTTCTGCGATGTCGCCGGCGGGTAGGGAAGCAAAACGCCAGCCGTCGCCCCAGAGGTTTTCGGGTAGGGGGATGGGTGGTGGAGTGTCAAGGGCGATCGCCCGATAAGCTTCACCAGTATAATTAGGCAGACTGGAATATTCTTGGGCGCGTTGTTGCAGCAGCAATTTCAGAGCAGCAGTGCGCCGAGTCGCTTCTACCTTGACACCCAAAACTTTGCCCGCAGCTTCGATTAAACTGAGAGACTGAGGTCTAAATACTTGAATTAAGTCTGGCAATTTCTGAGTTTGAGCTTGCTGCTGCAACTGCGCGGCTAGCCAATTAGAATTAGCTTCCGACTGGCGGCAAACAGCGCTAAATTTAAAACTTTGTGTTGCGTCGCAGATGAGGAGTTCCCACAATGGTTTGCCGGTTTCGTCTCGGAGAGGGCGGCGGTAGAAATCGGCTTGCCAAATACGCATAAATAATTAAAAATTAAAATCTACAACTCGATCATTTTAATCTGGTTTCGATCCGCGATCGGATTTTAGGTGTTTTCTTGCGAGGGCTTACGTTGTACCGTCGTTTCAAGCCCTACATCGGGAAAATGGGTTTTCCCGCCGTTGCGGGCTGCGGTTTTGGCAAAGCAAGAGTTGAGTTTCAATCCCTAGTAGGGGTTTATGGGTTTTCCCGCTTTACATCCATAAGGATTACACGAACCAAGTAAAGTGTTTCAATCCCTAGTAGGGGTTTATGGGTTTTCCCGCTCTCACGTTATTTTTGATATCAGATGAGCCAAGTGTTTCAATCCCTAGTAGGGGTTTATGGGTTTTCCCGCAATGAGGCTGAGGATAAAGCTTTTGGCTTAGTTCGTTTCAATCCCTAGTAGGGGTTTATGGGTTTTCCCGCCTATCTGCAAGAATTACAGCCCCTAGTAGTCGAAAGTTTCAATCCCTAGTAGGGGTTTATGGGTTTTCCCGCATTCCAGGATTGCTGCCACTTGCCTTTCTGCTAAGTTTCAATCCCTAGTAGGGGTTTATGGGTTTTCCCGCTCAAGCTTTCTGGGAAGGAGAAATCGATCATGTTGTTTCAATCCCTAGTAGGGGTTTATGGGTTTTCCCGCTGCGAACAGCCGCGCTATCAAAACAGGCTAATCTGTTTCAATCCCTAGTAGGGGTTTATGGGTTTTCCCGCCGCCGGTGTTTGAAGCGGTTGCTGTATTTGGTTTTCAAGGTTCATTTGCGGGACTGTGATCTCAAAGTACCATTTCAGCCTTCGGTCTGTCAATACCCTATTTTTCATATAGCCTTCAAATTCTTATGTGGTATGGGTTTTAGCGATCGCGGGAATCGTTTTTTTGACCTGTTGGCATCAAACCCTTGCAGCGTCTGTATTACAGCCTCAAAATTCAACACGCCAATTTTTACACCTACTGACTCCCGCATTTTAAACCAAAAATCTAGCCCGATCGCCCAATCCAACCAAACCCACACCCTCAATCCTAACCTTTCCTGCAAACAAACGAGGTTATCATAGATCAACCGTCAACCTCTATCATCGTCGCCGCATCATGAACCCTGCCCTGACTCAATTTGGCACCCAAATGTCCCAACTCACAGGAGTTCGGGCAATTATGAAAGATATTATTGAAACTCTCAGAGCCGGCAACGGGCAGGAATTCATCAATTTGAGCGCCGGAAATCCGGTGATATTGCCGCAAGTCGAGCAGTTGTGGCGCGATTGCACTGCGGAACTTTTGGCAAGCCCGGAATACGGCGAAGTCGTTTGTCGCTACGGTTCCAGCCAAGGCTATCAACCGTTTATCGATGCGGTATTGGCCGATTTTAACCAGCGTTACAATCTCAATTTGACCGATCGCAATATCCTAATTACTCCCGGAAGTCAATCAATCTACTTCTACGCAGCCAACGCTTTCGGAGGCTACACCGCACCACAAACAGACCTGAACGATCCCAAATCTCAAATCCGCAACCTAAAATCGATCGTCCTTCCGCTGAGCCCAGACTACACCGGTTACGGTGGCGTGAGCTTAATTCCCGAAGCAGTCATCGCCTGTAAACCAACGCTAGATATTGATGCAGCCGCCCACAGATTCAAATACCGCCCGGATTTCAGCCAACTTTCCATTGATGAAACCACCGGTTGCGTCATCTTTTCCCGTCCCTGCAACCCCACGGGAAACGTCCTCACCGACGGCGAAGTGCAGAAAATCGCCGATTTAGCAGCCGCCTTCGACGTGCCGGTGTTAGTCGATTCCGCCTACGGGCCTCCCTTCCCCGCCTTGAACTTTACCGAAATGACCCCGATTTTCGGCGGCAATATCGTCCACTGCATGAGTTTGTCGAAAGCCGGATTACCGGGTGAAAGAATCGGAATTGCGATCGGCGATGAAGGCATCATCAAAACATTAGAATCTTTTCAGACCAATATGTGCATTCACTCGCCGAGATACGGACAGGCGATCGCAGCTAGGGCCATTGCTTCCGGTGCACTAGCTGACATTTCCCTCAACGTCATTCGCCCGTACTATCAAAGCAAATTTGCAGTAGTTGAAAGCACCCTAGAACACGCAATGCCGAAGGATTTGCCGTGGTTCTTGCATCGAGGTGAAGGAGCAATCTTTGCGTGGTTGTGGCTGAAAGATTTGCCAATAACTGATTGGGAAATGTATCAAGAATTGAAGAAAGTTGGCGTAATTGTCGTGCCGGGAAGTTCTTTCTTCCCCGGTTTGCGGGAAGATTGGCAGCACAAGCACGAGTGTTTGCGTATTAGTTTGACTGCGACAAATGATGAAATTGAAACTGCGATGAAACGTTTGGCTCAACTGGTGGAAAAAGTTTATCAATCAACCATTTAGCGATACCATTTTCGACTTGAGCATGGGGCATTTTCGATTAAATAATTGGCAATAAGGTTTGTAGTGAGGACTTTAGTCCGCATCCATCCCAGGACTAAAGTTCTCACTGTCAACTGTCAACTGTCAACCATCAACTGTCAACTGTCAACTGTCAACTGTCAACTGTTAAAGAACTTTGTGAGTGTGTTCGTGCTGTTTCACATTGTCTTCTGTGCGAATCACGCGCTCGGTGTTGAGCACTCTTTTGCGTTCTAATGAATAACTAAAGTCGTTGCGAACTGTTCCTTGGGGAATGTGTACTTGAGCTTCGGGGCGGATTTTGTATGTGCGGGCTGCGGCGATCGCCCGAAAGCCGAATTCTTCGCTAAACTGAGCTTCTGCGGGGAATTCCGGCATCCTCTTGGGTGATTCGCCGTCGAGCACTGCTCCTAAAGTTGTCCCCCAAGCCATTTCATAGGATGTGGGAATTCCTTTGACAATTGCTTCCAAAGCTGCTGAGGGGATAGGTTCAATTACTTTTACTTGATGGACTTCGCCTTCTTCTTTGATGAAGCAAGTGGCCAAACCTACTGCTATGTAGTCGTCGGTGCCGAGTTCGGGTGCGTTGGGATAAACTGTTGCAGTTGTCATAAAAATCTTGTGAGTAGGAGTTAAAGATTGGGTACGAAAAATCCAGCGATTTTTAGATGTATGATTTGAGATTTTTTCTACGGATGTTTCTGGGGGATTTTACCTAAAAAATCTCAAACAGACTCTTGTAATATCTAAAATTGTTGGGTTAAGCTCCCAAAAGCCGATCGCGCCAGTTGGTCGATCGTACCACATTAAGGCAACTGCCGGATAATTCGGCAAGGATTCCCCGCAGCCACCACGTTTGCGGGAAGATCTTTGACAACAACACTGCCTGCGCCGATCGTGCTATTGTCGCCAATAGTGACTCCTGGGCAAATAATACTCCCGCCGCCAATCCAAACATTATTGCCAATATTAATCTCAGCGGCGAACTCTCGACCGGAAAGTCTAATGTCCGGGTCTGTGGGGTGAGAAGCGGTGTAAATTTGTACGTTGGGCCCGCACAGCAAATTTTCCCCGATGTTAACTCGATTGCAGTCGAGAATCACGCAGCCAAAATTTATGTACAATCCGTTTCCAGCATAAATATTGCTGCCGTAGTCGCAGTAAAAAGGCGGCTCGATTTCAACTTTTGGCCCGACTGCGCCGAACAATTCGGTAAGGATTTCTAACCGTTTGTCGGGTTCGTCTTCCTGGGTAGAATTGTAGATTCTAGCGAGGCGGCGGGCGCGCTGGCGTTCGGAAGTTAATTGCTCATTGCTAGCTAAATATAATTCGCCGGCGAGCATTTTTTGTTTTTCGGTTTTTTCCATAGTTTTTTCCACGGATAAGACGTACGGTTGAAACCGCCAGTCTACAAACTTTCGTCCTTCTTTCAGAGACTCAACGCTATAATTCGCCTGTCAAACCTTTTTTTGATGGTGCACCATATTTTTAGGGTTCTGGTTTTGACTGCAAACAAACGGCTAAATCCAGATTGGTTAATTGCTCAAAAGCGCGATCGATCGATCCTCGTCCGCGCAAAAAACCAGTATTTGCAGCGGGGCAGATATATTGCAGAGTAGACTGAGAAAATCGATCGATAATTGACTGAACGCTGTTAATTTGCCTGGGCCAGTGAAAAGTTTTTGCCGTTCTCTGCGGTACTGGAGCGCCTTCGCGGTTGGGGAGCAAGTGTCTGCCACTAAACAGCACTCCGCCACTACCACTATCATAAAGGCAAGAGGAACCCGGAGAGTGGCCGGGAGTCCACAATGCTGTGATGCGATCGCTCACAGCCAATTCTCGCTCAAAAACCGTCACCTGCAATCCCGGGAGCAAATAAGCTTCCTGTTCTTGAATCAGGATATCGCAGCCCGTAGCTTCCTGAATCTCCCGCGCCTTGGCGATAGCGCCGCGGTGGGTGAGAAACAGCAAGCGCACGCCGCCGCGCGAATCCAAAAAGGTTTGGTTGATCTCATTCCAAGCAGGACAATCCACCAGGATGTTCGATTCGTTTTCTACAATGAAATAAGCTGTCGCACCCAGGGTATCCCGGTTAGGTGCGAAAGCAAAGGTATTAGCCAGCACGAGTCTGGGCTGTTTGGACACTGAACTCTGTTGTTTCAAGGAAGTATTGAGAGGCATGGAATAAATATTATGTTCTTTTTACTATGGTTGTTTGTATTGGGACTGATATCTTACTACTTATTGCAGAGCAGCATCAGCCGCATCACGCGAACTCCGGTATGGCTGCTGTGGCTGGTAATGATGGCGCCGGCGCTGATTTGGAGCGGTTGGGTTTTAGCTAACGGCGCCAAAAAAACAGCACCGCCGGAGTTGGTAATTATACCTTTTCTCGTTTGCCCTGTTTTGTACTGGTTTTTGGTACAGTTGGGGCGCAAGGAAATAACCCCCGAAACCCAAACGCAGGTAGCAGGCGATGCGACTGAACCGACAAAGCCAAAACCGCCCCTGCGCGCGATCGATGCAGCGGAAGAAGCGAGTTTGCGCGATTGTTTTCCTTGGTCAATTTTCTGTTTGCGGGATTTGGAATTTAGGCCGCAGGCTGTCATTTGTCGCGGACAGTTGCGTACGAACCCGGAGGCGGCTTATCAGGCGATTCGGGAGAATGTGGAAAGGCATTTTGGCGATCGCTTTTTAGTGATATTTCAAAACAGTTTGAGCGGTCAACCTTTTTTTGCCATAGTTCCCAATCCCAGCCGCCAATCAGGGGAAACTCCGGTCAAAACAGCATCTGTAACTCGGCCATTTTTTGCCTTAGCTTTGGTGCTGATTACGGTGTTTACCACTACGATTGTCGGGGCAAAAATTGCCGGAGTTACTGAAAAAGCTTTGCAGTCTAACCCGTCAATCTTGCTCCAGGGTTTGCCTTATTCCCTGGCTCTCATTGCAATTTTGGGATTTCACGAATCCGGTCACTATTTAGCTGCCAAATTCTACAAAATTCGCACGACTTTGCCTTATTTTATTCCGGTTCCTTTTTTCTTGGGAACTTTTGGCGCTTTCATTCAAATGCGAAGTCCAATTCCCAACCGCCGAGCTTTATTTGACATCAGTATTGCCGGCCCGCTTGCGGGTTTAGTGGCGACAGTGCCGTTGTTGATTTGGGGTTTGGCTCGTTCGACAATTGTACCGCTGTCTGAAAAGTCGGGAATGTTGAATTTTGATTCTTTTAGTCCGAAATTTTCGCTGCTGATGACTTTGTTGAGCAAGTTAACTTTGGGCGCTGCTTTCAATGCGGAAACTGCGATTAATTTGCATCCGGTAGCAGTCGCTGGTTATTTGGGTTTGATCGTGACGGCGTTTAATTTGATGCCTGTGGGACAATTCGACGGCGGGCACATTGTACACGCGATGTTTGGTCAAAAAGCTAGTATGGCGATCGGGCAAGTTGCTAGACTTTGTATGTTGCTGCTTTCTTTTTTGGAACAGGGTTTGCTGCTGTGGGCAATTATTTTGTTTCTGACGCCGCTCAACGACGAACCGGCGTTGAATGATGTCAGCGAATTGGATAATCGCCGCGATTTTTTGGGGTTGCTGGCGATCGGGCTTTTGTTAATTATTTTATTGCCGGCGCCCAAGATACTCTTTCAGTGGTTAAATGTTTAGAAGTCATTAGTCATTAGTCATTAGTCATCAGTTATCAGTTATCAGTCATCACGAAGAAGGAAGAAGGAAGAAGCAAGAATGAAGAAGTCATTAGTTATCAGTCATAAGTTATCAGTCATCAGGAAGAAGGAAGAGGGAAGAGGGATTTAATTATCGTCGCGAGAGACGGAAGAAAAGACGGTTCACAAATTATGCAATGGTTGCTATATTAGGACTTACACAGGGGGGTGAGAAACCCGGTTTATGACTAGATACTTCGCTAGCAAACCAAGATTTATCGCAGAAACCGGGTTTCTTTGGTGTAACTTTTGCATCCAAGCGAGTTGAGCGTTTTGTAACTCGCTTGCTATCTCGGAATGATGTTTATTTCCACCGACTTATCTGAGAAATATGTCCTACAAATCCTTCACTTTCCAACAATTAAGAGATCAGTTTGGATTGCAGCCGTCACTCAGTCCTATTTTATCGAGTGCCAAGGTGATTCCTTTAGAACCCTCCCAATGGCTGTGGAGAAGTCTCGAAATTAGTTCTAACACTTCTGTGAAAACTGAAAAAGAACGTTCGGAACGGATTATTTCTCCTATTTTGTTAGAATCTAGAGAAAGAAACAACAGACAATTTTCTCTCTTTTCCGGTTGGTCATTTGATGTAGATATTTCTCGGGGATTGAATGGAAAATGCGACTTTATACTATCTGGCGTTCCGTTTGATTCGGCAATTAAAGTTCCGGTTTTTGCATTAAAAGAAACGAAAGGCGGAGACATAGAATCTTGTCTACCGCAGTGTGCCGCACAAATGGTGGCAGCTCAGCTATTTAATGAACACGAACAAAATTCAATACCTGCCGTATTTGGCTGCGTAACTACTGGCGTTGTCTGGCGGTTTATGAAATTAGAAGGAAATAATTTAATTATTGATGCTGATGTTTATTATCTGGATAATGTTCCTCTGATTTTAGGGGCTTTGCAAACAATCCTTAATTTATACAAATAATCTAATGACTATAATAAAATAGGTTTGTAGTCAGGACTTCTGTCCTCAGGAATTGAGGAGGACTGAAGTCCTGACTACGAACCTAATTAATCTTTTTGACGATAAATTAAATAATATGGCTGTACCAAAGAGCGCACTTACTCCCGAACAAACAGCGCTAATTCCACTCGATCGGCTATCGGAAAAGTTGTCAGAAATTGCCAGCAATAGAATTGGATACTTGGCAAGAATATACTTTGTGGCAAATCAATAATCAGGTTGACGTAAGTAGGTCATTGCGAAAAAACAATAGTATTTTGTAGGGCGGGTTTAGCTAAGAATCTATGATACCAGCCAGTTTTTGAAGGCAAAACCCGCCCTCCCCATCTACTGTTTATTTGTACCCACCTACTTAGAGCCAATTTATTTGTTAAAGATGACTTGTCCGAGTACGGGATACATTCACGCTTTGCGAGTGGCGCCACAAGTGCGATCTGCACTAGCAGCAATTAGCTGGGTAAACTGGGGAATCGAACCCGGAGATTTTGCAGTACAAACATGATTGTATCGGAAGCATTCGTGCGCCAGTTTTTGTACTGATATCGGCTCCGCTTGCTTGCCGATATTATCTTTGCTGTGGCGGGAATTAGCGCTCCCGCGACCAAAATATTTTCACAAAAATCAGCCACTAATATTCGTATAAATCGCTACCATTAGACCCATAGAAACAACTTTATTCCTAAAGAAATAGTCCTAATTGTATTGACCGCAGCCTGGGCTAGACCGTTATAGTATTGGACATCCTGTACTAAAATTAAAACTAGCTATGAATATTTTCATACTCTCTTCACGGGGTTTATCTTCCCATGTTTCCTGGGACCCGGTTTTTGAATTAGAAAATATTCTGATACGAACCTGCAACGCACAACTTTTGATACCATCAGCCCGCCACTGGCGGGAGCGATCGGAGAAAATGCCGCCACTTGCTAAGCGAATTGTGCATAAAGTTATGAAGTCTACTACAGGTTTCTATAAGTTAGATTCCTTACCTGAACTGTCGAACAAGCCCAATGTTTTGCTGATTGTTGGCCTCTCAGGCTCAAATCTGGAGCTGCTATCGACGATACCTAACTGGCGCCAGCGTTTTGATGTGGTGATCGGTTATGTATTCGATGCCTGGGATACAAACAGTTACTCAAAAAATGTCTATCATTTAGATCGTTTATTCGTGCCGCTGCCCGAAGTTATAGATGAACTCACCCAACAGTTTAAGATACCAGTATCGCTGCTGCCTTTTGGTGCAGATGTTCTCGCTCAAGGTTCCTGTCAAGTCAAACGTTCCATCGATCTAACCAGTTTCGGGCGGATACCCGCACAGTACCACAATGCTTTCTTCAATAAATTCAATCAACCGGGCTCTGACCAAATTTACTATAAATCGACAGCCCGCATGGGAGAAGTGTATCCCAAATTGCCTTACGAACAGCGACAAGATGAGGAGGATACTCTGCTGCTATTTCATATGCTGAGAGATAGCAAGATTACCTTAGCATTTGATACTCTCTATCCTGGTATGCGTAAGTTTCCTTACTCGTTTGTTACGTTGCGGTGGTTTTACGGGGCTGCGACTGGTGGCGCGATTGTTGGTAAACGTCCCACTACGCCTCTAATGGATGAGTTGTTTGATTGGGAAGATGCAACTATAGAATTGCCGGAAAGTCCCCAAAAAAGTGTGGAATTAATTGCAGAACTTTTACAGGATACGAAGCGCCTTCAGTCTATATACAGACGCAACTATGTCGAGAGTTTAGCTCGTCACGATTGGAGATATCGAATTCAGAGTATGCTGGAAAAAGTTGATGTTCCCCTACCTCACCAGCTACGCGAAGAATTGTTGGAACTGAAAATGCTTCATCACAAGTTGGTAGCAAAGGAGCTAGCTGTCAAAAAATAAAAGCGATAGATGTGAAGAGGATGACGCTGAACTTTGCGGTGAATCGCTCGCTGATTTTCCGTAATAGTTTATTGGCGCCGAATTACTGAACGGAGTAGAGATGACTTAGTTTTTTGTATGATGAGAAGCAAGTTGATAAGTTGAAAACCCAGCCAGTCTTTGTACGGAATTTTAGACTGATTGGTATTAATAAACAAAAAATCACAGGTATCCATGTCAGGCAACAAATATGAAAATGGGAGGCAGACAAAACCCAATCTTTTTAATCTGCTGACAATTGTGTTAACTTCTTCAGCGCTAATAGAACCGGGAACAAAATCGTTAAACTCGATAGTGATTTGCTTGGTATTGCAGAATGAATAGAGCCGATACCCGTCAACCATCAATGGTTTAATTCCCGTTATGCAACTGTCAACTGTCCACTGTCGAGCGGTCAACTGCTATATCTATTCGCTAAATTGACCGACATTTGCCCCTAAATCGATAACTAAAGACTGAGAGTCTATTAATTTGGTATAAATAGTATGAGTTTTAAGATTTGTCAATCCTGAATGCTTTTGCCAGAACTCGATAGATTTTACTAAAAAATTATAAAGTGTCATGGCTGACCCATAAATCAGAGTTTATAAATATAAGGTATGGTGTGTGCTGGAGTTTACTCGAAAAATTAATTAATTGTAACAACACCTTGGTAGGATATAGGCAGCTACAGTCCAACATCTTAAATCTAAAACCTCAAATCGACATGAGCCAGCATCCAGACCGCATTGCGCCTCACGGCGGCATCCTGGTCAACCGCATTGCCACACTAGACCAAAGACAAGATTTTTTCGACAAAGCAGAGTCCCTGCCGCGAGTCCAGCTTTCGGATCGATCGATCTCCGACCTGCAAATGATCGCCATCGGCGCCCTGAGTCCCCTCAAAGGGTTCATGGGCGAAGCTGATTATCGATCGGTAGTCAAAGAAATGCGCCTCTCCAACGGCCTCCCGTGGTCGATTCCGATCGCCCTCCCAGTCAGCGAAGCAGTCGCCGACACTCTCACCGAAGGCACTTTAGTCCGCCTCGACTCCCCGGCGGGTGAATTTGCAGGCGTATTGGAACTGACCGAAAAATACCGCTACAGCAAAGAAGAAGAAGCCCTCAACGTCTACCGCACCGACGACCTCAAACACCCCGGCGTCCAAGTATTAGACCAATCCGGGCCTGTTAACCTCGCAGGTGAAGTTTGGCTGCTGGAACGCGAACTAGATGTTCGGTTTCCCCAATACCAAATTGACCCGGCGAAATCGAGAATCCTGTTCAAAGAAAAAGGATGGAAAACCATCGTCGGTTTCCAAACCCGAAACCCCATTCACCGGGCGCACGAATACATCCAAAAATGCGCCTTAGAAACAGTAGACGGCTTGTTCCTGCACCCGCTAGTCGGGACGACTAAAGATGACGACATCCCCGCTGACGTGCGGATGCGCTGCTACGAAATTTTGCTAGAAAAATACTATCCAAAAGAACGGGTAATTTTGGCAATCAATCCGGCGGCGATGCGCTACGCCGGCCCCAGAGAAGCAATTTTTCATGCTTTGATTCGCAAAAACTACGGCTGCACTCACTTTATTGTAGGGCGCGATCATGCTGGAGTTGGCGATTATTACGGCACCTTCGATTCCCAACACATTTTTGATGAATTTGAGCCGGGAGAATTGGGAATTGTGCCGATGAAATTCGAGCACGCTTTCTATTGCACAGTGACGGAACAAATGGCTACAACTAAAACAAGTCCCAGCACTCCCGAACAGCGGGTGCATTTGTCGGGAACCAAAGTGCGGGAAATGCTGCGCGCTGGAAAATTGCCGCCGCCGCAGTTTTCTCGGCCGGAAGTCGCCGCCGAATTAGCCAAGGCTATGAATATTTTTAGTTACGAGATTTAAGTCTTGAACCTTGGTGTTGGAGACATTTTCAAGAGTTGTGAATTTTAAGTTTTGAGTTTTAAGTGAAAATTTTCAATTTAAAACTTAAAACTTAAAATTTGTCTGGGTACTAAACATTTACAATCTAATTAAATTCCCTGAAAAGATTGGGGAATTTAACTTAAAATTAAAAACAGAAAATTCACAGCTATTTAAAGATGGGACTGAAGCGGCGGGAATTTTTGCAGCAAGCTGGCCGGATGCTGGCCGCTATCGGCATCAGCGAGGCGGGTTGGCTGCGGTTGGGCGATCGCTACCTCGAAGCTTTAGCCCAGCCAACAGCCCGTAAATTGGCTTTGTTGGTGGGCGTTGACAAATATCCAGACTCGCCCCTGCACGGCTGCGTCACCGATGTCCAATTGCAGCGGGAACTGCTGATATATCGGTTTGGGTTTGCGCCGTCGGACATTCTGACTTTGACTGACGCTCAAGCTACTAGGGAAAATATCGAGACGGCTTTTGTAACTCATTTGAGCGAACAAGCAAAACCCGGTGATACGGTAGTTTTTCACTTTAGTGGCTGCGGCAGCCGAGTTAGTTCGATCGACCTTCCCGGCAAAATGCAAAATAGTTTAGTGCCGGTGGATGACGTTTTGCCGCCCACCGCAAACGGATCTGTGAATGATATTTTAGAGGAAACGCTACTGCATTTGGTGCGATCGCTCGCCACAGAAAATGCGATCGCCATCCTCGACACCAGCTATTCCTATCCGGGTTTCCCAAAAAACGGCAACTTTCGCATTCGCTGCCGCCCCCGCCTCACCGTCGGGCAGCCAAGCCTCGCAGAATTAACGTTTGCTGAAGGTCTCAAATCCAGCCCAAATCTGCGATCGGCGGCCGCCGTACTTACCGCGGCCGCAAGTTCCCAATTCGCCGCCGAACAAGAGTGGAACGGATTTAGCGCAGGTTTGTTTACCTATGCCCTCACTCAAACTCTGTGGTGGGCAACTCCCGCTAGCAGCTTCAGCATCAGTTTCAGTCGCGCCGCCGGTCAAGTCCAGCAAATAGCGGGGTTATCGCAGCAACCGCAAATTCGCAATTACGATTTAACAGCCGCGCCGGCGGTGAATTTTGCCAGTTTAATCTTGAATTCCCCTAGTGCTGACGGCGCTGTGACGGCGGTGGAAGACGGCGGCAAAACTGTGCAGTTGTGGCTGGGCGGGTTGTCGCCCGGGGTTTTGGAGTCCGCAGGGGGCTCGGTGTTTGCTGTGGATTCCTCTGAGGGCGTGAAGCTGTTGCTGCGGGGACGCACTGGCCTCTCTGCTAAAGCCCAAGTTTTGGACGGGTTCGATCGCACAGAAGGGCAACTAACAGCCGGCGAACTGGTGAGGGAAGAAATTCGGGTATTGCCGCGAAACATCGGTTTGACAGTAGCTTTGGACTCGGGTTTGGAACGCATCGAGCGGGTGGACGCCACCAGTGCCTTCGCGACTGTGCCCCAAGTTTCGGCTGTAGGGAAGGAGCAAGCTGCTGACTTTCGGTTCGGCAGAGTCCCGGAAACGATTGTGGCTCAAACTCCTTCGGCCCCTCAGCCTGCTTTGTATCAAGGCCGCTACGGTTTGTTTTCTTTGGGTCAAATACTGATTCCCGATACCCAGGGCGACGGGGGAGAAGCAGTCAAGATGGCGGTGCAGCGGTTGACTCCGCAGTTGAAAGCGCTGCTGGCGGCGAAGTTGCTGCGGCTGACTGCTAATGAGGAGTCTTCGCGGCTGAAGGTGCGGGCTGTTTTGGCAACTCTGGCGCCACAAGCTCGGGCGGTGGCGCAGCGGAAGCCGGTGCGGGCCGGCGGTGATTACCGCCTCGAACCCCTGAGCGTGGAAAGCGAGAAGTCGGCAAAGTTCGATCTACTAAGTGTCCAGAACGGGAGCCGAATTCAGTACCGTTTGTATAACGATGGCGATCGCCCGGTTTACTTTGCGGTGTTTTGCTCGGACAGCGCGGGACGGCTATCTGCGATCGGCTCTGAGGGCAAAGACTCTGAGTCCTGGAAGTCGCGGGCGATCGCCCCTGGGGAGAATTTGAGCGTGCCGGCGGCTGGGGCTTTGGGATGGGCGGTATCTGGGGCGATCGGACTGACGGCCGCTCGAATTATATTTAGTGAGAGTCCCTTCGATCGAACTCTGGCTGCAATGGAAATGCAGCCAGCAAGGGATGCCGTGTCCGTGGTGCTGTCGAATCCTTTAAATGTAGCGCGGGCAGTGCTGGAAGATTTGCACGCGGCTAGCATACCCGTGCAGAAAGTGGGGATATCGACGGACGATTTGGCTTTGGATGTACGTGTTTGGGCAACTTTAAGTTTTGTTTATCGAGTAGTTTAATTTGAGGAGCGCCAAGGTTTTATGCAGCCTATAATCCGCCTCTCTCCTATTCCGAAATCGAGCTTCAATTCCAACTCCGTAAATGCCAAACTTCTGATATTGGCGATCGATCGTAAATAGGAACTTTTACAGGATTGATGAAATCTCAAATGCCGAGGGAGGCATGATGATGGCGATTTTCTTGGAAAACAGAAGTATTTTTGCTGATTTCGCTTGGCAACAACTATAGCAGTGGACAGTGGACAGTGGACAGTGGACAGTTGCATAACCCGAATCAAATCATTGATGCAGTACGGGTATTGACAGTGGATAGTTGACAGTGCTGTCAACTGTCAACTGAATGAACGTCATCTACCCTCAAACGCCAGCCTTTGAGCTTTGGTTAGAAAGTCACCCCAGACAGGGCTAGCAGTGTGTGTGTACCTTAGCCGATCGGACAAAAGCCAAACATCTCAACCTAGGGCGGGCAAAGAGCACCTCACCTAATTCACATAATTCACATAAATTATTGACGGCTCTTAACAAAAGGCTTAAGTTGTTGATAAAATGTTTTAATTTATCAAAAACATGGTAGAATATTTTTCGAGTTTAACAAGGTGAGCCAGCCAGCGGGAAAAATCCCAAAATCCCCGCAATTATTGAATGCTAGTAGTTTCAGACTAATGGCAGGCGGGCGAGTTCATCGCAGGTGAGCTGATAATTTCAATCTCACAAATTGGTCAAACCATGCGAAGCTTTGCGAAAGTGAAGTTGTGGAAATTAACTGGAATATGGCCAGCGGGATTTAAGGGCGAACCCCATCTTCGCTATAAAGCTGCGCTGTTAATTTTGGGCGTAACAATTTTGGTGGCTAGCATCGCTGCTTGTATCAGCTATCAAGGCGTGCGCCGCTTGATTGTCGGCAATTTAGAGCGAAATGCTTTGTTAGAAGTTAAGGAGCGCGGTAACAATATTGATCGCTGGATTGGCACTAGAAAGGCTGAGATAGAAATCCTCGCCAACACTCCTCCGGTGCGATCGATGAAATGGTCGGTGGCAGAGCCTTATTTAAAATCGGAAGTAATTCGACTGCAAGAGTTCAAGCATTTCGCATTAATTGAGCCCGACGGTTCTTATTTTACTACAAAAGTCGGCAGAGCTTTAATAAATGTCAGCGATCGCCAACACTTCCAAAAGGCAATGGCTGGACAAGTCTATGTTTCAGATCCTACCATTTCTCGCACGCTCAAACAACAACATATTGTTCCCATTTCGGCTCCGGTGTGGTCAAATTCGGCAAAGTCTATGGATAAAACAGTCAAAAAGCCGATCGGAGTAATGAACGGCGTCATTAGCATCGATCGAATTGCCGAAGTAGTAGGAAAGCTGGAATATGGGGCGGGAACTTACGCTTTTGTGCTGAATTCTCAAGGAGTGCCGATTGTCCATCCCGACGCTCGGTTAATGGGAAATATCGACAAAGCAGCTCCCAGTCTTTTAGAGTCCGCAGATACTAATTTGGCGAATGTAGCCCGGGAGATGGTTTATCAAAAAACGGGCATTTTGCTGACTCAAATCAACGACGCCAGAGTTTATGTGGCCTATCTTCCTTTAGAACAAGCTGAATGGTCGATCGCCCTGGTAATTCCCCGCGACAATATCGAGAAAGAACTGCTCCCCTTAAATATATTAGCAGCCACCGCCGCCGTACTTGCCGCCACAGCTATTTTGGCAGCAATTCTGGCACTGAAGCTGTTTGCCCAAAGCTGCATTCGCACTCGCACAGAAGCCCTTCTGCACCGCTTGACCGGTCGCATTCGCGCTTGCTTGGGGCTCGATCGCATCCTGCAAACTACAGTAGACGAACTCGGTACTTTGCTCAAGCTCGATCGAGCAATTTTCGGGTGGTACGATCCCCGACAAGATACTGTAGAATTTTGCTGGGAATATTGCCGGCAAGGTTTACCGGGGCGCTTGGGAATCTTCGGCGCCCAAACAGGGCCCTGTGGAGATTTAGCTGCACGGCTTCATCGGTGCGAAACGATACTTCTCAAGAAAATCTCCGCCCCCGATGCCACAGCGTCTCAGGAAGCAGCGCATCTCGAACTCACAGACAGCCACTACGCAGCAGTACCCGTACTGACTCAGACTAATCGGTTGGGATATCTGTTCGCCAGTGCAAATCGGCGGTTTGCGACTCCCGACGAAGTGGAAGTTTTGGAAGCAATTGCAGACTCGCTGGCGATCGCAATTTCCCAATCCCAACTCCAGGGACAAATTCAAGAAGAACTCAAACTTTTGGAAGAAGTATTAGCCCAACTCAGAAGAACCGAAGAGCATTTAGTACAAAGCGAAAAAATGACAATTGTCGGTCAACTCGCCGCCGGAATTTCCCAGGAAATTAACAACCCGATCAACTTTATTTACGCCCGCCTGATTCACGTCAACGATTATATCAAAGATTTGCTCAATATACTTCACCTCTATCGCCAACAATATCCCCAGCCTGTGTCGCAAATTGCCCAAAAATTAGAGAGCTTCGACCTAGATTTTATCAGCCAAGACTTGCCGCAAATTCTCAACTCTTTGAAAATAGGAACCGATCGCATTCGCCAGATCGTCCTGGCTTTGCGGAAAATTTCACTTCCTGACGAAGCCAACAAAGAACGCGCCAACCTTCACGAAAGCATCGACAATATTCTGCTACTGCTCGCTCACCGGCTGGAGCAAGAAATAGTAGTAGTCAAGGAATACAGTAACCTGCCGCTAATTTTGTGTTATCCCAGTCAACTGAGCCAGGTATTCGCGAATATCCTCCGCAATGCGATTGATGCTGTTAAGAGTGTGGACAAATCAGAGCAAATTATTACAATTAAAACACATATTGTCGAGCATTCTACAGGCAGGTTTATTGCAGTATCGATCGCCCACAACGGCTCCCGAATTCCGCCGGAAGTTCAACAGAGAATCTTTGACCCGTTTTACCAGACTAAATCCTTGAAAAATTTTACAGGATTGGGGCTGTCGGTTTGCTATAAAATTATTGTAGAGTTGCACGGCGGCCGCCTGACAGTTCAATCTCCAATGCAATCTCAAAGTGAATCTCAAACTGGGGGCGGTGCTGAGTTTGTAGTAGAATTGCCGATATTTTGAACTGCCTTCGCTAATACCATTTACAAAAAAGCTTGCTAAAACAAAAATGTTTTTTTCTCGTCCCTTGAAAAGAACAGGTGCGTCGCCCTTAGATTGTTGCTTTTTATTGAGGATTGTCGATGGCGACGCACCCTACGGCTAACCCTCTATGCAACAAATTCAAAGAGTCTTCCGTAGGGTGTGTCGCTTCCACCATCTTTAAGAAAGACCGACAATCTAATAGTGACGCACCTGGGAGCTTCAATAAACCTATAAGCAAGCCCCAAAAAAATATTGTAGCAAGCTTTTTTATAAATGATATTACCTATTACCCATTGTGACAGGTTCCTGATAATTAGAAGTGTAACCGGGTAAAATTTTTATACTCGGTTGGGCAACTCGTAATGTTAAAGAAAGACGCACTTTACCGCTCCTATTATAAATAGAACGATGTACAAGTTGATCGGTAAATAAAATAAATTCACCCGGTTTTAAAACTACCGTGTTCGAGTTCTCTTCTACTTCCTTGGGAACTTCAAAAAAATGATTCCCACTAAAGGGATCGGTGATTTTGACTTCACACTTTTCGAGTTCACTTTTCGGGATATATTCAAACCCGTTTGTCTCCGTTACTTCCGTTAAAGCAATATAAATATTAATCGTTTTTCCCTCCCCAGTCAGTAAATTAGGATAAATATCTCGATGCCAAAAAGGAATCAATTGACGTGAGGGATAATTCACCCATAATTCCGATCGCCATAATCTTAAATTCTCCCCTAAATAAGCTGTCAGTATTTTTAATAAATTCTCATCTTGACACAGGTGCAACACCGCGGCAGAATCTAAATGTCTTTCCATATAAAATTGACGTTGGTAACATTGAATAAGCAGCAACATAATTGAACCGAATTGTAACCTAAAAAGGGCTTTTAATGCCTGAGTTAATAAAATTTTAATGGGCGGTTTTGGTAAAACATTCTTAAAGATATGCTCGCAAATAGTCGCGAGTTCATCCTGATTTAACTTGAGAGCATAAGGCCCCAGTATCCCATCATTAGCATCATAATTAATTCTCTCTTTCTCGACGGCTTGAGTGCAGCCAGTCCACAATAAACTTTTTTCCCATAACTCTTGACAGAAGTCATTATCTTGTGCTAAAACAGGCAATGTTATTTCTTGTCCTGTTAGACCTAAAAATTTACCTGTTGTTGACTCAAATTCTGGAGAAGTTGCACATAAGAGACTGCTATAAGCTCCCTTTTCTGGACTAATTCCTAAACCGAGATATTTACTCAAACGATGACCGATGGTAATATTAGATTGTACAAAACCCGGATGAACTGCGTTAACTGTGACATTCGTTAATTTTTGGGCAAGTTGTCTGGTTAAGAGCAATAGAGCAAGTTTTGACTGGTTATATGATTCGATAAAATTTAAGGGTGTTTCTTTAACGAATAAATCCCACTTAATTCGAGTGGGTTTCAATGCTAAATCTGAGGATACCATAATCACGCGACTAGGGGCGGATTCTTGTATTTTATCTAACAATAAATAAGTGAGGAGAAAATGACCTAAATAATTGATGCCCCAAATTAACTCAAATCCCTCTTGAGTCATTCCTCTTCCGTCGAATATTCCGGCATTATTGACGAGGATATGTAAGGGTAAATTTCGGTCTTTAAATAGTTTAACACAGTGACGCACTGACTCTAAGGAGGCCAGATTTAAGGGTAAATATTCTATCTTGTGATTTCCGGTAGTTTCACGAATATATGCGATCGCGTTTGTAGCTTTTTTCTGGGATCGACAAGCAATAAAGACATGATATTCCAATTTAGCTAAACCTAAAGATGTCATTAAACCCACACCTGAATTACCACCAGTAACGAGACAAACTTGCATAAATTAATTTATTTTTTGATGTTCTTGAGAGTTATTATAGCCTTTATTACACAAATATCCAAACCTTTGTTAAGAAGAAGCAAGAAGGAAGAAGGCGATAACGGCTTCGCGAGCGGGTAAAAAGAAGGAAGAAGGGAAGAAGACATACACAGTAATCTTTTTAGCGAGCCGTATTTTACGTTTAATCTGATGGATTTACTTAAACGCGGATTTTTTCGACAATAGCTAATTGTGAAACAAATGTGATTTAAAAATGAATGAATTATGAGAGAATAGCATTTTTCTCATGGTTTAGTGTACAGTAAAACTGTCGAGAAGAACACTTTACGATTGACATCTCACAGTTTACAAAAATGGATGCAGCCACTACCATCTTTCTTTCCTTGGGACTAGCAGCAGATGCTTTTGCTGTTGCTGTTTCTAGCGGTTTAGCAATCAAACACATGAAGGTCAATAAAGCTTTAAAAATCGCCTTATTTTTCGGCGGCTTTCAAGCTGTGATGCCCATAATCGGATGGTTGATCGGTCTGAGTTTTAGTTCTTGGATAACACCGATCGACCATTGGATCGCTTTCGGGCTGTTGAGCTTCATTGGCGGTAGAATGATTTACGAATCGCTGCAAGGCGAAGAATGCGAGAAAAAGTTCAATCCCTTACATACGGGGACTTTGATAACGCTGTCGGTGGCGACGAGCATCGATGCCCTCGCGGTTGGCATCGGATTTGCCGTCCTCAAAGATGCGATCGCTCCGGCGGTGACTGCGATCGGATTTATTACTTTCTTTTTAGCTTTTGCAGGCGTGTTTATCGGGCACAAGTGCGGCAACTTGTTCGCGAACAAAATTGAAATTCTGGGCGGAGCAATTTTGATTTTTATTGGCAGCAGAATCTTGTTTTTACACTTAACGGAAGTGCCATTAGTTATGGGTAATTAGTCAGTTGACACTTGACAGTTGACAGTTGACAGTGGGCAGTGGGCAGTAGTCAGTAGTCATTAGATACTGACTAACAACTAATAACTAACAACCAACAACCAACAACTGACAACCAACAACTGACAACCAACAACTGACAACTGACCAAACAATGCTATAACAGCAATATTGCGTTAAAGGATAAAAATTCAGTGCTGAAACTTTACGGCGGAGTCCGCAGTCGGGCCTCAATTGTCAAGTGGTATCTCGAAGAAATAGGGGTTCCCTACGAATTCGTGATGCTGGATATGCAAGCAGGAGCACACTTGCAGCCAGAGTTTCTCGAAATTAACCCGATCGGCAAAGTACCGGCAATTGTTGATGGAGATTTTAAACTTTGGGAATCCGGGGCAATTCTGCTGTATTTAGCTCAAAAATATGGTAAAATGCCGGAGAGTTTGGAGCAGCAAGCCGAAATCGCGCAGTGGGTGATCTTTGCTAACGCCACTCTCTGGCCGGGAATATTTGTCGAAGCAAGTCGCGATCGCGAAACCCCGCAAATGCTAGAACCCTTAAATCGCATCTTCGAGAAACAGCCGTTTTTAATGGGCGATGAGTTCGGTGTCGCTGACGCAGCAGTCGGTTCAATGTTGATTTACATTCCGATGCTGCTACAAGTAGACCTCAGTCCTTATCCGGCTGTTTTAGATTACATGAAGCGGATTTCGGAAAGACCGGCATTCAAAAGTGCGATGGGCAGCGGTAGCTGAAGGAAGTTCGGCAGCGGATTTTTTAACGGATGTAACCGATAGAAGGCAGAAGCTAGAAAGAAGAACGAAATAAAACTTAACTGGTAAAATCAGGGGCAATTGGTGAATTGCCCCTGATTTTTAATTAAATCAGACTTATCTGAACCCGACAGCCGCTTGCCAGACAAAAGCCAGCAGCAAGAAAAACACCGGAATCACTGGCAAAACATTAATCAAAGGATCAAAGATCGCATAAGCCTCGGGCAGTTTAGCCAACAGTAATGCAGCTTCCATGAATCAACCTACCTATCCAACACAATTTTCATAATTGTCGCATATCTTAAACCAAGGCAATCAAGATCGATCGACACTCGGTGTCAGCCAGTGCGCAAACTCTTCGGTAAATCGATCGGCCAAAATCGCCTCCCGCATCCTCCCAGTAAACCGAATCAACTCCGTCACGTTGTGCAGCGCCAGCAAAGTATAGCTGAGTGCTTCCTTCGCCCGCGCCAAATGGGCCAAATAAGCCCGACTGAAATTTTGGCAGGTATAGCAAGGACAAGACTCATCCAGCGGAGCAAAATCCTCCCGAAACCGAGCATTTTTCAAATTCCAGCGTTCCCCGCGCACAAAAGCTGTCCCGTGACGCCCCAGCCGAGTCGGAATCACGCAGTCAAACATATCTACGCCACTCGCCACAGCCAGCGCCATTTCCCGATAGGTGCCAATTCCCATCAAATAACGGGGCTTATTTGCAGGTAACAGGGGCGCAGTTACTCTCACAATCTCTGCGATCAAATCCCCCGATTCCCCGACGCTAACCCCGCCGATCGCATAACCGGGCAAATCTAAGTCTACCAACTGGTTAGCAGCGCGCGATCGCAAATCGGGGAAAACGCCCCCCTGCACGATGCCGAACAAAGCTTGATCCGGGCGCGAGTGAGCCTGCATACAGCGTTGCAGCCAGCGGTAGGTGCGATCTGTTGCCGCCTCCACCTCGTCCCGCGTAGCGGGGTAGGGCGGACACTCGTCAAAGGCCATAATCACGTCAGCGCCCAACTCGTTCTGAATCTCGATCGATTTTTCCGGCGTCAAATTAATGATGCGGCCGTCGCGGGGAGCTCGAAAAGTCACCCCATTCTCCGAAATAGTCCGCATTTGGCTCAAGCTAAACACCTGAAAGCCGCCCGAATCCGTGAGAATCGGGCCCGGCCAAGCCATAAATTTGTGCAATCCGCCAGCGCCGGCGACAATCCGTTCCCCCGGCTGCAAGTGCAAGTGATAAGTATTTGCCAAAACCATTTGAGAACCCGCGTCCTCAAGATGTGCCGGGGTCAACGTTTTGACATTAGCCAGCGTCCCCACCGGCATAAATTTAGGGGTTTCCACAATACCGTGGGGAGTGCTAAAAACCCCTGCACGCGCTTGGGTATGGCTGCAATTAGCCTCACACTTAAAAGAAAATCTCGCGTTGTCTTCAGTCATTAGTCTCCGACGATCGTTAACCGCTACTCGGCAGTCCGTGTTATCTAATCTATTGTTGATGACATCGCGACAAAAAACTCACAACGGTTGACTAATCAGTGACGATTAAAATAGGGAATCATCCTCATCCAATTGCAGATCCCAGTTTCCTGAGAGTACCTGATCGACCACTGCATCCAAAGCCGCAGCATTTAAATTTCGGGCGACTTGCTCTTGCAAAGGGGTGGAGAGGGGAATTAACCGCAACAGCCGTCCGTCTTGGATCAGGTCAAAATAAGCACCATCCTCGGGGGACTGTTTCAGTTCTAGGTAATCAAAACTATACACGTTCAAATAAAGCGCGTGGTTGGCAATCAGGGTAGAACGATCGGGGTTGGCGAAGACTTCGATCACATAACCTTCCCCTTCGCTGTAAATCTTGCCATCTTGGATGTGAAGGTAGCGGACACGTCCTAAATCAAACAGCAATCTTTTGATATCGCGCTTGTTGACGACAATGCCTGTATCGATGATGCAAGGAGCAACTACCCTGTTATTAAATTGGTCACTCATGGAGCAAAAGCCTCTGTTGTAGTATGTTCCCGTCTTGGAAATCAGGGAGTTAGCTAGAATTCTTGGTTTGGGAAACGCGGATCTTCAGTTTAGCCTTTTTAGATAGGGATATTGGGGATCGCTGCCGGCAGAGGTTTTCCGGGGAAAACAGCGAGCGGCAGGAGGAATGCCCGATCCAAAGGACTAGGGTGTTACAGTTCCAATTCTGGCACACGCTAATGAATTAGCAACTACATAAAAAATGAAAAATTTTCTATCTTATGGTGGGTGATAAATTGGTTCGCTCTACGATCGACTTTTTCCGGAATCAAGGCGCTGCCATCGCAGCCGCGGTCGCTTTTTATACTTGCTTGCCGGTGCCGATGTCTTGGACTTTGGAGTTTCGGGGCATTGCTCGCTTGGCACCGGCGATCGGGCTTTTGATTGGCGGGATGCTGGGACTGGCGGATCTTGGCTTGCAGTTGTTAGGTATGCCAGCTCTGACTCGATCGGCCTTAGTAGTAGTTTTGGGCATCGCCATCACTGGCGGGCTGCACCTAGATGGAGCAATGGACGCGGCGGACGGGCTGGCCGTCCCCGACCCGGTACGCAGGCTGGAAGTGATGCGGGACAGCGTGACAGGGGCTTTTGGAGCCATGGCTGCGATCGCCCTCATACTGCTGAAAACTGCGGCTCTATCGGACTTGAGTAACTATCGGTGGCTGGCTTTGATGGGTGTGGCGGGTTGGGGGCGGTGGGCGCAACTGGTGGCGATCGCCCGCTATCCCTATCTCCGGGCCGAAGGTAAGGGAGCTTTTCACAAAGAATCGATTTATTCACCTTTTGATTTTATCCCGGGAGTTCTGTTGTTGCTGAGTTTGAGCGTGCTGCAAGTTGTCTTAGAGGGCGATCGGTGGCTGTTGGCGGTGGGGATGGCTTTGGGGGGAAGTGCGATCGGAATTTTTGCCGGAGCCTGGTTTAACCACCGTTTGGGCGGCCACACGGGTGATACTTACGGTGCTGTAGTCGAGTGGACGGAGGCTTTGTTGCTGTGTCTTTTGGCGGCATTGCAAGGGTGAAGATAATTCGGCGATTGAAATCGCTACTACACAAACGAAGTCTGCCTCCGCAGACTAAGAGGTGGAAATCGGAACTCGACTTTGATATTTTCTATCCTGTCTGCCTTGAATTGCCACGCTAGATTAGACACAGCAAACCTCAACTTTTAAGAAAACTATGGGATACTTTATTGCTGCGATCGTACTCGGAATGCTAATTTGGGCTGGGATCGAGATTGTGCAAACAGTCCGCAACTGGGAACTCAATCGCTCCGAAATCAACCAAAAAATTCAAGCTGAAATGGTCAAAGAGACATATTGCTGTCAATTTTGGGATTCTGAATAAGCACAGCAAGTATAATAGACCTCTTGCAAAAGTCCTTTTAATCAAATTTTGGAACGGGTAAGATGCCCATTCCACAAGAAAAAATTTTTTTGTGGGATGGGCATCTTGCCCGTCCTAGCTATTTTTGCAATCTTGTCTAATGAATCGTTCTGACGCACCATTTATTGGCTGGTGCGTCAGCTTAGAAATTGTTAGTTTTTGGCAAAAATAATGCGAACTGACGCACCCTACAAAATGAATGGAAAATGCAGCAGCAACTTTTCCATTCATTCTCAATTTTTACACTTTCGGCTCAACCCAAACCATCATCCCCTCAACCCTCAAACCTTTGCCGCGAGTGCCGCAATATTGACCGTTAGAAGTAACAGGAGTATCGCCCACATTTTGAATATGAGCGGTGTAAGATACATCGTACTTATCAGCTTCCTGCCCAGTCAGGCGCGCGGCAAATCCTTCAATACGCTTGGCTTTGCCCCGGAAACCGGCCAACTCCCCTTCATCAATCCAAGCAGTAT
Source organism: Microcoleus sp. A006_D1 (assembly GCF_036702805.1). Classification (NCBI taxonomy): domain Bacteria; kingdom Bacillati; phylum Cyanobacteriota; class Cyanophyceae; order Oscillatoriales; family Microcoleaceae; genus Microcoleus; species Microcoleus sp. A006_D1. The sequence goes on along the minus strand of NZ_JAUBVZ010000011.1, from coordinate 11,984 downwards.
CGCCAACTCCTTCAACGTGAGCCATGTACTCCAAATTTAAACCGGGAACGGGAGGCTCTATTTTAATTTGAAATCCTTCGACGCGGAGGCCTTTAGCTTTCGTACCGGCATATTCTTTATCGCTAAAAGTTCGATCGCCAATTCCTTGAATATGCGCCAACACTTTTAAACCTACAGCCGCCGCAACTTGGGAACTCGCAGACGGCGCGATCCAAACTTTAATGCCCTCAATTCTCAAACCTTTGCCGCGAGTGCCGCAATATTCGCCGTTGGAGGACACATCGGTGTCGCCGATATTCTGAATGTGAGCGCTATAAAATACGTCGTACTTATCAGCTTGCGGCCCAGTCAGGCGCGCGGCAAATCCTTCAATTCGTTTCGCTTGACCTCGAAAACCCGCCAATTCTCCTTCGCTGAGCCAAGGAGTATCGCCAACACCTTCGACGTGGGCCATGTACTCGACTGTTAAGCCGGGAATTTGTGGCTCGATATTGATTTGAAATCCTTCAACGCGCCGGCCTTGAGCTTTCGTACCCGCGTATTCTTGAGCACCGAAAGTTCGATCGCCAATTCCCTGAATATGCGCCAAAACTTTCAATCCCAAACCGCCTTCTACAGGCACTTGTTGAATCTCGCGAGGTGCTCCAAAGACAATGTTGCCAGAGCCCTTTGCTTGAAGGGACTTAGGTACTTCCATGCTAGGAACGATAATCACCTCGTGCATCGGGGCGGAAGGTGCGGGGGATTCCAAAATTTGGATTTGTGGCGCAACTGTAACTTGTTTCGGTGCGACATTTCCCGACGGGATGATAATCACTTCGGGCAAGGGTTCGGCGCTGATTTTTGCTTCGGTTGCTGCTTTAACTGCGGGTTCGACTTTAGGCGGTGCTGCTTTTACCATCTGGGCAACGGTTAATTTGCCTCTGGAAATGGCGACGGCTATTTGTTTGCCAAAAGCGGCGCTGACTGTTTCTTCGAGGATTACCCACTCATCGTCGTCTAGTTTGTCTTGCTGTTCCACCAGGGCGAGGACTGCTGCAACTGGGTGTTTGCCGCCCAATAAGGATTCTGCGTCGGAATGCAGTTGAGTTGCGGTTGATTCGGAAATGGCGCGGTGGAGTTCGCGGGCTTTGCCATGTACTGATTGTAAGGGCGCGAAGTCGCTTTGTTCGCGGTGGGCGATCGCCAATACTCGATCGAGAACTTTCAAAGCTGCGTCGCGAATTTCTGCTTTACCTTCGGAAGCTGCGGCAGTTTCGACTAAGTTTTGAATGTCTTTGAGGGAAGTAATTTCCCCTGGGGCGATCGCAGATTTATTCTGTTCGAGAGCTTTTTTTTGGACTTCTGCAAAGTTGCGGCTGTAGGTAGCAATTTCTTGCAGTAAGCTGTCCGAGGGAGGAAGGCCGGAGTCTTGCAGTTGTTTGGCTGCTCTTGACAGGCGATCGGCTAAATTACCATAAGTTTCCGATAATCTGGCTATTTGTTGTAGCAAATCGTTATGTGCTGCTTCCATAGGTGTTGCGTAAATATTTAACTTGCTGATTATAGACGGTGAGCGTCTTCTGAAGGTAGAAAGCGGTAGTCATTGGTCATTAGTCATTAGTCATTAGTCATTAGTCCAGAACTTACGCATTTCCGACTCCTCGAAACCGGGTTTTTTACCTTTTCGGCGGGCTGTAACCAAGTAGAGGCGTAAAAAAACCCGGTTTCTCGCCACCTGTGCGTCAGTCAGAAGGAAAATTTTCCCCATCTCCCGCACTCCCCATCTCCCCCTCTTCCACTCCCCCGCGTGATCCTCGTCACACCCGTGCAAATACTTAGTCACACTCTGCGAGTCCGGCTGTCACGGCTGGCCCCTAAAAATGTCACACAAATTGAGCAATAGCCGTCACTGCGGAGTCAGTTAAAACCGTTGATACTGAGGCTATTCAACCAATAAAACCCACAACTGTTATGGTACTGATTCGCGATCTCGCCCAACAAGCTATGACTCTAGGTTATCTAACTGTTGAATCCGAAAATCAACTGCGGCAGATGTTAACTAATACCAAGTATGACTTAGAAGACTTAAATGCTTTTATGACTTTGCAACTAGCAGCCATGTCCGGTTTGGTGAAACAAGAGTCTCGCGAACTCAAGCATTTTAAATCTTTGGCGAGACCGCCTCGCAAACTTCCTGGTAGTAATTAGTTGGTTTTTGATACATTTAATTTTAGTAAGGAAGATTTCGACCGTGATGATTCGTGAAGTTGTACAACAAGCTATTGCCGCTGGATATCTGAGTTGGGAAGCGGAAAATGAAATGCAGCAGATTTTTTCTTCATCCAACTGTGATTTGGCAGATTTGGATGCTTTTATGAGCTTGCAGTTAGCTGCGATGGCCGGTCGCGTCAGGCAAGAGTCTTTGGAATCGATAAATTTGCCAAAATCTCCTGGACAAAGTTAATCAACTTCATTCAGTCCTCGGACTGGATAGATATTAACTTTCTGCCACAAAAACCGACTTAAGTGATAATTTAATTTACCGCTAATTTATTTAAATTGATGATAAGTGATTAACCATGATTGCTAATAAACAGCTAATGTTATGTCACATCGATCGACCGCAATCAAATTTGTTTGTAGTGAGGACTAAAGTCCTCCCTCATAAAACTTTGAGGACTGAAGTCCTCACTACAAACGTTATAACCGTTATTTTACCAGACATTAGACCTCTTGCAAAAGTCTTTTTTATCAAATTGTGGGACGATGCTCAGAGCAACGTCCCACAATTTTTTTTTCTTGTGGGATGGGCTTTGAGCATCGTCCTAATTATTTTTGCAAGAGGTCTATTATATAATCGAGACTATTTCCGACGACTCCGACGCTCCAATAGTTTAATTACTCTCAGAACAAACAGCGACATGAAAGCACCAATTAAGGCAAGTTGCCACAACCCGCATCCTGCCGCAGTTCCTAACGCTGCTGACACCCAAATAGCAGCGGCAGACGTGAGTCCGTGAACTTCAGCTTTGCCTACTTCCTGCTGACATTCGCGCAGGATTTCTCCGCCTCCCAAAAACCCAACTCCGGCAGCAATGCCTTGAATTACCCGCTCTACAGCATCTCGTGCATTTTCATTGTTATCTATTGCTAGCGGTATTAAAACAAACAGTGCAGCACCCATACTTACTAGCATATGAGTTCTCAAACCCGCTGGTTTGTGTCTGAGTTGGCGCTCCCATCCAATAATTCCGCCCACAAACAAGGCTAGACACAACCTTAATAGTATGCCTAGCCAATTATCGGGAGACCATAAGTTAGCGATCGACAATGTTTTACTGCAAATAACTCATCGGAAGATTCCCATGCTAGCGCAGCACGATGTCCGATCGCAATCTCACTGCCAAATCTTCTTCCGGGCGAATCACCAGCACGTCAACGCTGCGCCGCCCCAACAATACGCCAGCTAATGCGCCGATGCCAGCGCCTCCCAATACTTCCTCAGTGGCGATCGCCTTGTCGCCAGTAATGCCTGCTAGGGCTGCTGCTGCTGCTGCGCCCAATGCTGCACCTTGCGCTAGTGAACCTGTACCGGCACCTTTTTGAACTCTTTCGGTTCTGGTAATAACTCCCGAATTTCCGTCAATCCGATAGCGTTGGCGGCGGCTGACAATTAACTCTGTGGCCACAAATTGAGTACCTCTTTGATTAGCCCTTCTGACAGGTCGCAATTCCCCGACAATCTGGCTACCTGCGGGGATTAATACTCTGCCTTGAGCTGTGCGGATGTCTCGCGCTACTGTTAATGTTAAAGGTGCAGTTTCATCGGGGGTAACAACAATTTTGTCTTTTTCATAGCTGACTGGAATTACACTGCCCGCTGGAATTCGGATGCTATCAAATTGTGAAATTCGTTGTTGAGCTGATGCGGGAGCAGCTACCACTAACGGCGCGCTGGTTGCAACTGTAATGCCCAGTGCGAGGATTGCTGCTGTTGCCGTTAGCGCAGCCCTCGGAGAGGATCGCCATTTTTGAGAAGTAATCATATAATTTGTGTCCTTGGTTTTGTTTTGGTTTTACTTAGAAACGCACTAATGCTAAATTTTTTTGTGGTTTCGCATTCATTTGATGTTTTGATTATGGCAGGCGGGAATTCTGCCAGTTGGGAAGATAAGGTAGATAATCAAGAATTTTAAAATTTGGTAAAATTGAGAAAATCCGGCTGAGTGGGGCGATCGGGAAGATAAGGAAGATAAACAGGATATAGCCTTTCGAGCTCTCATATCAGGTACGCGAACGGCATAGGGCATAGGGCATAGGGCTATGGGCATAGGGCTATGGGCTATGGGCTATGGGCTATGGGCTATGGGCATACCTCACCACCCTTGAGAACCGCTATAATACGGCGGTTGAAACCGCGTCTACACAAACGAAGATGGGACGTACGGTTGAAACCGCGTCTACACAAACAATGTCCGAGCGAGCGAGGGACTCAAGATAAGATTAGACGTACGGTTGAAACCGCCGGGTCTTCTTAATTTTTGAGAGCGTTTAAGGCTAACAATCCAGCACCGAAAGCTGGTTCGTATCGGGGCGAAATTACCTGGGCTTTGGGCGCGATCGCACTTATGGCACTTTCAAACCTACCCCAGCAATTTGCCTCGCCGCCCCACACACCTCCTATCATAACAATTTCAAATTCTTCTGTTGGCTCAAATAGCGCTGCAATGGCTGTTTTGGTGGAAAATGTTAATTCTGCCACAGCACGCTCAATAATGCCGTCAGCGACGCGATCGCCCAATGCTGCGGCTCGATCGACAATCGGCGCTAAAGCTGAAATTTCTGTGACTCCCCAACCGCTTCGGTAAACGAGTTCTACCAATTCTTCGAGGTTATTGAGGCGTAAATGCTGTTGAAATTTTTCCGCCAGCACGGTAAACTCGGAGCGCCCGTCATAGAACTTCAAAGCAGCTTGCAAACCTTGAACAGCGATGTCATATCCGCTACCTTCATCACCTAAAATATATCCCCAACCGCCGACTCGTTTAGTTTTTCCTTGACGGTTTTGCCCGAAAACAATTGAACCCGTTCCTGAAATAACGGTGATACCTACTGAATGGCCCGTGCCGCCCACAAGTGCGATCGCGCAGTCGCTGCAAATTACGATATTTCTCGGTAAGAGCGATCGGGTAACAGGCAAAGTATTCGTCAACTGCAAATTCTGCACTACAAACTGTACGATTTCAATATCTTTTGGACGCCCGACGCCTGCTAGTCCCAGACAAATTGCTTGTATATTGAGATTAATTCTTGGCTCAATATTAGCAGAGAGAACTGCTCGTTCGATCGCCAATTGAATTGATTCTTTTACTTTCTCAATTCCCTGCGTTTGATAATTTGACGGCCCTGCTTCCCCGCGTCCCAAAACAACGGTGTTTTCGTCCATTAAGACGCAGATAGTTTTAGTTCCGCCGCCGTCGATGCCAAATACGTAATTCATTTAAAAAAATTTAATTTATCTTTTCAAGTAACATCTTGACGGCTGGGACGCAATGCGGCTATGCTCTGTGGTATGGGTTGCTTTGCTTAAAGGAAGCACCCGGCGGCCCGAAAATCTAGTTGCACTGCCCGAAGCTGCTACCAACAGCAACGGACAGCTCACCGCCAAACTGATGACACCAGTATGGAGGCTTAATGGAGAATCTTAGCATTCGCTGTGGCCGCCCTGCTTTTCGTTACTGCGCGGGGCGGCTGGGTTTTTGGGTTTTCCTAGCCCAAAAACAAAGAGAGAATATCATGGCACAAGAGTTTTTACCTAATTCTGACGACTCCGATCGTCCAAATGACGGCTGTGCAGTGGCAGAACAAGAGATCTTGCGGGTAGCGGTGACAGGTTCCCGCGATGGAGTTTTGCAAACTATCAGCACCTTGCACCAATTGGGATTTGCCAAAATCGGCGATTGGAGTCGCTTGCAGCGAGGAGCAAAGTCTGGTGAGGTGGTGAGCGTTTTGATCATCCGCCGAAAGCGAAAAGTTATCGCTATTCCGGGCGAATAGACATCAATCCGCTGTGAGGCGAGTTCAACTGGATTCGCCTCTGTCTAACAGGGTATTGTACGATCGCACTTTTCCAGTCCTGGACGCACTGTGACTAAAGAAACCGGGTTTTTTGCAGAATCTCGTGACTCCAACGAATTACTTTCGTGAAAAACCCGGTTTCTGGACACCCGCGCGTCCAGGACTGTTTTCCATAAAAAACCTCGGTTTCTGTAGCGTCGGTGCCAGAGTGTCCGCCCTACAGAAACCGGATTTCTCGGCATTGAGAATCGATTTTTAGAGATTGTCAGGGTCGATTCCTGCTGCTCGCAGTCGATCGAGCAATCGCTGTTTTTCCAGCCGCTCCTGTTCTAGTTGAGTCTCAGCTAGAGCTAACTGAGTCTCAGCTTGCTCTAACTGAGTCTCAACTTGTTCTAACTGAGTTTCAGCTTGCTCTAACTGAGTCTCAGCTTGCTCTGCCCGGTGTTTTTCGATTTCAGCTCGCTCCGAACCAATCAGCAGCAAATTACCATCCAAATCCCACCACCGCAACCAGATTTGTGTTTGATTCTGATAGCTGCCTTCCCACAATCCCAACTCCACTCCTAAAGGCCCAATCGGATAATGCCCGCGCTCATTGGGAGCTATTTCTTGATAGCAGCCATCTGCCAAGTGATAAACTTCTAACTTGTTAGTTTTTATCTCGAAGATGCCGTAGAAAAGTATGTGGATGATGCGCTCATAAACCCAGAACTTGCCCGGGTTTTGTACTTCTCCAGCTTCATTGTACAAAGGAGTTTTGTCTCTTTCCTCAGAGCCGTTGCCGGAGGCAAATTCGATCGCGATTAACGGAGCTAAATGCTCTTTCCATAGGACGTAGGAGCGGCGAGTTTGACCGTTTACTTTCGCTGGTACGCCGGGAACATAGAACCAGTCTGGGGCTTCAGCGCCCTTTTCTGCGGGTTCGGTTTCTCGCCAGTAGATGCCGCAATCTTGACCGATCGCATATCGTCCGTCGGGATGTCTCTGCTCCAAAAGTGGCCCGATCGAATCTGTGAGAATTATGCTCTGAGGGTGTTCTTGAAAGTTCTTCACAAATGTTCCGTCTGACTCTGGTAATTGGGTGTGATCGGGAAGGGGTTTTTGTAAATCTGGGATGATTGTAGAAGTCATGGGATTTTAGATTTTAGATTGTTAAGCGCAGATGCAATATTTTTGGGGGATATCAACCAAAAAGCTTGTTACTGAGCTTTGTGTGATGTATCTATTCTAGACTTGGTACAATTAGATCAAATGGACAGGGCAATGCTAATAACAATTAAACCAAATAAAGCTAACCAAACGAGATTTCGCTGACACCAATTTTTGATTGATTGTGGCCAGCCACCACTGATGTAACGGCTCGTCTGTGGCACGAGCGGCTCGGCTTTGTCGTGATAAAGCGTGCATTCTTTGGCGAAGGGACGCTGCGGGTAGTTGCAGGTGTCGTCTTCGTGGTAGATACACGTAGTGCACAAAAATTCTGCGGATGCCGATCGATAAAGCGGGATACCCGGATGACCGAAAGCTTTGAGAGGGGCTTTGCAGTGCGCGCAGGCGATCGATCTGGCGTCTACAGGTTTGTGACAGCGGGGACACTCAGGCATTGACGGCAGGGTGATAGGGTAGTGTTGTCGGTCAGCAAATTAGCGGGTTTTCCGAACGCCTATGGGCGGGTTAGACTCGCCAGCAGGCTGCTGGATGCTCCAAAATAGAAAGGTAGGTCAGTGCTGTTGTAACTTAAATTGTACAAACGGTTTCGCAGCGACAGCAGGCGACCTGAGCCGATCGGGTATAAAGGGGCAAACAGTAGGAAAAATCTATGGATAACAATAGCAACTTACTCAAACAACTTGTCATGCTGGGCATTGGTACTACCTCTCTGATGGCGGAGAAATTGCAGGAAGCCAGCGAGCAATGGGTCAAAGATGGCAAAATCAATCCCGAGCAAGCCAAAACCTTTGTCGATGACATGACTGAGCACCTCAAGTCCGAGCAGGGCAATTGGGATACGCAGTTGCAGCGCCAACTTCGGAATATGCTGCAAGATATGGGCGTTCCCCGACAGTCGGAAATGGATGAGTTGCGCGGCAGGCTCGATCGCCTCGAACGTCAGATGCGGGATTTAGAAAACCGTAACTGGCGCTGAGTGCGATCCTCTGCGTTGGCTTTCCTAGGGATCGCGAAAGCTAACGCACTCCGGGCGATCGCGCTTCGCTCCTATCTTGTGATAAGATTGTCACCCGAAGGCAGAAGGCTCAAGAAAGCAGAAGGTAAAATTACAAACATTCTGACTTGATACTTTTGCCTTTTAAATTAACTGGCACCTGCCATTTTTGGGCGGAAAAGTTCAGATAAAATTTTGTAGTTCTTGTTGTAATAGATGTCTTAGATATCTGAGATGTCGCGGTTAAAAGTATCAGGAGGATTAATTTTGCGAGGAATTCTGGTCAGCTTGGGGGTAATGCTGGTTTGTTTTGTGTTTTTGATAGTCGCTCAAATGAGCGGTTATGTACCTACAGCAGTTGCCTCTGAAGTGAATAATCCTTTAACCGATGTTGCGCTTGAGATCCTCTCAGCGAAGTCTTTCACGGAAGATAGCTTGTTAGTAGCTGATGCTAATTTACCGAAGGAACCAGCTACTATCGCTGGCAATAACATGACTGATAATACTGAGAAAACTGTCACCACAGATTCCGGTCTGAAATATGTTGAATTGAAAGAGGGTGATGGGGCGACTCCAAAAACCGGCCAGACGGTTGTGGTGCACTACACTGGCACTTTGGAGGATGGCACGAAATTTGACAGTTCGCGCGATCGGAATTCTCCTTTTCAGTTTAAAATTGGCGTCGGCCAAGTAATTAAGGGTTGGGATGAAGGTGTCGGTACAATGAAAGTTGGAGAACGCCGCAAGTTGATTATTCCCCCTGAACTAGGTTATGGTGCTCGCGGTGCGGGCGGGGTGATTCCTCCTAATGCTACGCTGATTTTTGATGTGGAATTGTTGAAAATCGCTGGCTAGGTAGCTCAACCTAATTAAACGTAAAACTTTGACGGTGTTCAGAAACCCGGTTTTTTTATTAAGAAACCGGGTTTCTGTTATGAAAGTTCGATCGTTCGGACTTCAGTCCTCTCATGAGGCTATTAGTCAATAAGGACTAAAGTTCGATCGATCGAACATATTTTACCGCCTTCGTTTGAGTTGATTTAAGAGCGCTTCGGAGATGCCAAATTGCGGAATGAGGTATATTGGGCATCGAATAATAGTTTGATGATGCCTGTGGGGCCGTTTCTGTGTTTGGTGATGATTACTTCGGCAATTCCGCGATCGGGCGAATCAGGGTTATAGTATTCGTCGCGGTAGAGCATAATGACTAAATCGGCGTCCTGCTCGATCGATCCAGAGTTATGACTGACAATGCCATCAGCTAACCAAGATTCGACACCAGGAACAGTCAAGTCAAAGACTTCTTCTTCTCCCGCTGCTGAGATATTAATCACTTCATCCCAGAACAAGTCAGAAGATGCTTTTTTAAGCAAGGCATCACTATCCAGAAGTTTGCCATAGTCTAAAACCGTTTCTCGTGAAGGAGCAAAACTGAAGTGGGAAGAACCACCGTAGGCTGTTTCTCTCAGTTTAGACATCTGGCGTGTCGTGACATTACATTCCCGCATACGCTCACGAATAGTCTGAAATACTTCTTTAGGCAAAGTATCTCGGTTAGGATTAGCATTGATTCCGGCAAGTCTCATCTTCAAGCGCCCAGCATCTGCTACTTTGCAGCCTGCGGAACCAATTTGTTCGAGGAAATTGTCCTGCATGGCTTTGCCAGAAATATCTACATGGTAAACACAACGATGACTTTTTTGTTGAACAGTCCTAATTCTGGCTACTATGTTGAACCTGAATAACAGCGCAGCCACTCCTTGCGCCAGATGACTGCTGCAAGTCGCAAGGCTGATTTTCGTGGCGCTTTTCTCAGATTTAGGGACGTGGTAAGTGCCATCAGTAGCCCACAGGTGGGCAAGAAAACTCGCAACTTGCTGATTATCAAGTTGAAATACTTCTGGGGGAATATGTTTCTCATGGGATCGTTGGTCAAAAATACCCAGATTACGCAGCCACAAATTGATTCCTTTGGGTTGCCAACGGTTTCCATTACCACTGAAAACTAACTGATGCCAGTTGCCTTTACTTTCGTGTCGATTGACTTGGACACCAAAATACTCAGCAGCGGTCTTTACGATTTCACTATTTTCCTCGGATGCAGTAGTATACCTGAGTGGCTGACCTTTCAGATAGCTACCATCTCCCATCAAGTGAGCTAGAAAAGAAATTTCATGTTCCTTCCAGTTAATTGGCTTCTGAGGCTCAGGAATAAATCTAGCGATCGCCACCCGACTTCCCACTTGAACCGACTTTAACTCTTGCCAACCTTGCTCTGTGTAGATTCGATGTTGAGCCGTAGCCTTGAGGCTTCTGCCACTGGCTAACTTAAGGATAAAGACAGGCTTGACTCCTACTCGCCAAACCTTGTCACTTTTCGCCACCGCAATCTTTTCTAGGTGATTCATCGCCAACACCATTGGCTCTTGGCCTACTAGATCGCGAATTGGAACTCGGCGACCATCCGCTAACAGCACGGGCGTATCACCAGTAACACATTCCCGTAAATCCGACATCATCGGCCGCTTATTTGTCCTCGCTTCTACACTCCGACTCAACTGAGATAAGGCAATAATCGGCACGTTGAGTTCCCGGGCTAAACCTTTAAGGCCTCTAGTAATTCGAGATAACTCTTGCACGCGGTTGTCGCTGCTACCTTCCATTAATTGCAGATAATCTAGCAAGATTAATCCTAATGATCCGCCTTGTTCTGCTTGGAGGCGACGGGCTTTCGATCGGATCTCCATAACGGTAATATTGGGAGTATCGTCAATAAATAGGGGCAATTCTGATAAGTTACCTATGGCTGTACTGATTGGTTCCCATTCGTTTTGACTGATTCTGCCCGATCGCAAACGGTTACTTTCTATTTTAGCTTCACTGGACAGAATACGCTGCACTAGCTGTTCTTTCGACATTTCTAAGCTAAAAACGGCAACCGGCAATTTTTGCTGTCCGGCGGCGATGTGGTGGGCGATGTTAGTACAAAAGGCCGTCTTCCCCATCGCCGGTCTAGCCGCAACGATGATTAAATCCGATCGCTGAAAGCCACCTGTCATCGCATCTAAGTCGTAAAAACCGCAGGGAATACCGGGAAGTGTCAGCCCTTCATTGCGATTTTCGAGGTCTTGAAATGTTTGGTTTAGTGTTTCGCCGATCGATACTAAATCTTGTTGCGGACGTTCTTGAGTGATGCTAAAAATTTGTTGTTCGGCGCGGTCTAAGACTGTTTCTAGCGGTACTGCTGTCTCGTAACCTAATTGTACTATGTTGTTGCCAGCTTCGATTAATTTACGGCGCTGATATTTGTCTTCAACTAAGCCTGCATATTGGTCGATGTTGACTGCTGAAACTGTGCGATCGACTAATTGTGCTAATTTAGTTAATCCTCCGACTTGTTCTAACTGGTTGCGATCGGTCAGCCAAGTTGTCACCGTCATTAAATCGGTGGGTTCCCCCTGCAAAAATAGCCCTAATGCCGATCGATAAATGACTTGATGAGCGGTGATGGCAAAAAACTCTGGTCGCAAAATTTCAGCAATTCGGGAAATAGCTTCGGGGTCAATTAAAATCCCGCCCAAAATTGCTTCCTCCGCCTCTATGTTTGTCGGCATCAAGTCGCTCATTAGTCAATAGTCCTCAGTCATTGGTCATTGGTTATTGGTTATTGGTTATTGGTTATGGGTTATTGGTTATTGGTTATTGGTTATTGGTTATTGGTTATTGGTTATTGGTTATTGGTTATTGGTTATTGGTTATT
>NZ_JAUBVZ010000010.1:102398-250492 GCF_036702805.1 Microcoleus sp. A006_D1 | reverse complement strand
AGTTGTTAGTTGTTAGTTGTTAGTTGTTAGTTGTTAGTTGTTAGTTGTTAGTTGTTAGTTGTTAGTTGTTAGTTGTTGGTTGTTAGTTGTTGGTTGTTAGTTGTTGGTTGTTAGTTGTTAGTTGTTAGTTGTTAGTTGTTAGGAATAAGGCAACGAGTACGCGATGGATTTAACGGATTTAACTGATGGCTGAAAGATGAAATAATTACCAATTACCAATTACCAATTACCAATTACCAATTACCAATTACCAATTACCAATTACCAATGACCAATGACCAATGACCAATGACCAATTACCTATTCCCAATTAAATTGTGACACCGATCGCGCTTGACCTCTGTTTCCCATCACACATTAACATTTTTTCCCAGACTACAATACCCTTATTCTCCCAAAACTGTACCGCCAGCAGGACGTGGCACCTCGCTGGCTTCACCAGTCGCACCTCAACCTCACTAAGGGGGGGTGGGGGATTGCTTAGAGAAAGGCAATTTGCTACAAATCGTATTATACTTGCCAACCAGTAGAAAGCAAAAGTTAACAGGAAATCAGGAAGTATCAAAGGTATCAGAACGAAAAAACAGAATGGGTGCCTTTTGCGAAATCCTTTGAATCTTGAAACTGCTGCCTCTACTGCCTCGATCGCAATGTAGCCTTCATCAGCGGGCAAATTCTCAGAATCAAAGGAGTGCATCTCGACATGATTAAACCTTGCAGTCAACCGCTAAAAACAAATCCTTTCACTTGTCATCGCGATCCCGCTACAGGCAGGTGGATGACTGTAGTTCCAACAGCTCAGAACGCTTCGGAAACAGACTCTAGTTTGAGAGCAAAAGCCGAAAACGAAAATGAAGGTAAAGTAGAAACGAGTCTTTCTGCTTCGCGTACAGTCTCGCTGCCGAAAAAAACTCTTTCCTTCTCCTTGCCGACCTTTAAAAAGCTTACTAAAAAATCTGTTGTTACTCTCAGCAGGTAGCTATTGCAGGGGCCTAATCTAGTTTCCGCGGTTAGTCCCCGGCGATCGCCCAACAAATAAAACAAACTTATCCCTAGCATAAATTGTCAAAAACTGATATAATGCCAGCAAACTTTCTCCTTCAACATCCGTGAAGTATTTGCTCGATCGCTTCGTCCAATTTGTATGGACAGACCGACCAATTCGCCAGCGGGGAACAGTAATCGTTGCTATCCCCGCGATTTGTCTGTTTGCTTCGCTGATGGCAATTGCAGGGCTGCGGGATAGTACCCTACAGGTAAGAAGGCGAGTAGATAATAATAAGGCAATACTTCAGGAAACTAACCGCTTGTTAAAAACGGTGGTGGATGCAGAAACGGGCATTCGGGGTTACGGGTTGACGAAGCGCCGCGAATTTCTAGAACCATATTTAGAAGCGAAAAAGAGTTTGCCTCCGCTGCTGGCTAAACTCAAGGCTATGGTGCGAGAAAATCAACTGCAAGCTCAGAAATTTGAAGAAATCAAAAAAAGTAGCGAACAGCATATAAATTTCTTGCAAAACACTTTGAATCAGCTCGACATTTCGGCAACAAAAGTGCAGTCGCCGGCAACAATTCAGGCGTTCGCTCAAGGCAAATTGAAGATGGATAAGCTGCGAGAAAAAATTGATGGGTTTGCTGATGCCAGCGAAGCCTACCGGAACGGTTTAGAGCGGCAAATACGGGAGTTGATAGATTTAACTAATTTCGTGCAAGTTGCTGGTTTGCTTTTAGGCTGTTTGGGTGCAGCGGCTGCCTGGTATTTATTTGATAGTTTAGAGCAGGAATTGAGGCAGCGGGAAGCTGGGTTGCAAGAAAGTAAAGCTCGCATTCAAGCTGTGGTAGACAATGCGGCTGACGGGATTATTACTTTGGACGAACAGGGAAATATTGAGTCTTTTAATGCGGCCGCCGAAAAGATTTTTGGCGAGAGGGCCGATCGCACAATTGGATCAAACCTCCGCAGACTGATAGCTCAACCGCAGCCGCACATCAGCGCCGGGGATTATTCGATCGAATATTTTGTGTTAAATCCCGATGCTAAGCTCAAGACTTACCAGCAAGAAACAGTTGGACTTCGCAACGACGGAACTAAGTTTCCGATGGAGTTGGCTGTCAGCGAAATGCGTCTGGCAGATCAACACTTGTTTATTGCGATTTGCCGCGACGCGGGAAGACGGAAACAAGCTGAAGAAACTCTGCGCAAGCAAGCGCAAATGCTGGATTTGGCGAACGATACGATCGCGGTACTCGACTTGAACGGGGCGATTTCTTATTGGAATTTGGGGGCGAAGTGGCTCTACGGGTGGCGGAAGTCGGAAGCCATCGGCAAAAATATTCACGAGCTTTTGCAAACAGAATGGCCGCAACCTTTGGAGGCAATTCAAAAAGTGTTTTTCGAGCAGGGATTTTGGCAAGGCGAACTGGTACGCACCAAGGAAGACGGCACAAAAATCACGGTGGCAAGCCGGTGGACTTTGCAGCGCGACGAGCAAGATCAACCGCTGGCTATTTTGGAAATCACCAACGATATTAGCGATCGCAAGCGCTCAGAAATTGCTTTAGCCCAAAGCGCACAGCGGTTTCGAGATACTTTTGAACAAGCCGCAGTCGGCATGGTTCAAGCGAGTGTGACAGGCAAGTTGCTGTTAGTCAATCAAAAACTTTGCGATATTTTGGGCTACAGCCGCCCAGAATTGGTGGAGAAAAGATTTCAGGAGATTACTTGGCCCGGAGATTTGGCAAGCGAACTGGAACTTGTGCGCCAATTATTAGCAGGAGAAATTGAAAATTTCTCTCTGGAAAAGCGCTACATCCGCAAAGACGGAGAGTTGGTGTGGGCAAACTTGACGGTTTCGCTGCTGCGAGAACAAAATGGCACTCAATTTCTGATGGGTGTGGTAGAAGATATTAGGGATCGCAAACAAGCGGAGGAATCGCTCAGGTTGCGCGCTCAAGAATTGAGGTTGACGGCGCAAAATCTGGCTCAAACGACGAATAGTTTAAGAAAGCGGAATCAAGAATTAGACCAGTTTGCTTATGTAGTTTCTCACGATTTGAAAGCGCCGCTCAGGGCGATCGCCAATCTCAGCAGTTGGATAGAAGAAGACCTCAGCGACGCGATGACAGAGGATACTGTGCACCAAATGAACCTGCTGCGCGGCAGAGTTCACCGCATGGAAGCTTTGATTGAGGGACTGCTGCTATATTCCCGCGTCGGACGCATTCAAGTAGCTTCAGAAACGGTAAAAGTTGAGAAGTTATTAGCAGAAATTATTGATTCGTTAGCGCCGCCGTCGGGATTTGAGGTGAAAGTTGAACCGGGAATGCCAACTTTTGTGACCGAAAGATTGCCGTTGCAACAGGTTTTTGCTAATTTAATTAGCAACGCCATCAAACACAATCGAGCTGATTCCGGTTACGTAAACATATCGGTTAAAGAGTTAGATGACTTTTACGAGTTTTCTGTTGCAGATGATGGGCCGGGAATTGCTCCTCAATATCACGATAAAGTTTTTGTAATTTTTCAGACTTTGGAAGCTCGCGATAAAGTTGAAAATACTGGGATTGGTTTGTCGCTGGTGAAGAAAATTGTCGAAGCTCAAGGTGGCAGTATTTCCCTAGAATCTGCCGAAGGTGAGGGAGCAATTTTTGGGTTTACTTGGCCGAAGCAACCTGTTAGCAAAGACTGAAAATAAACCAACTCGCCCCTGTAGGATGTACGGCCCCCACCGCCTGTTTAAACTGGATCGCAGCGGATTTCGATGATAAATCCATCAGGATCGTAAAAGTAAATGCCGCGTCCTGTAGCGCGCGTGACGGGGCCGCTGTCGATCGCAATTTGATTTGACTTTAGCACTTCCAGAGCGCGATCGAACAAATCGCGATCGATATCAAAAGCCAAGTGATTAGCGCGAGTAAAAGCCTTTTCCGGGTCTGGGTTTGGCGGTTCCAAATCTGGCTGCCAAAATAAGTCAATCACAGTACCGTCGTCTGGAGTGATGAAATTAGCGACTTTACCGGCGGCGACCATTTCTGTTAAACTTGCGGGAATTTCCGCACCTGTTAATTCGTGCAAGCCGAGAATTGTACCGTAGAAGTGGCGAGAAGCATTCATATCGCGCACGTTTAAAGCGATATGATGAACGCGGCGCAAGTTCCCGGGCGCGAGGGCAATTTTGACGGTATTTTGCGTAGTTTGCATGATGGTCAATTGCGAGTGTTAAAATTGAATGCTCTTAGATTAATCCAGAGTTTGTAAGTAGGTCATTGCCAAAAAAATAGTATCTTGTAGGGGCGGGTTTAGCCCAAAATCTATGATACAAAACAGTTTATCAAGGCAAAACCCGCCCTCCCCATCCGAGGTTTATTTGTACCCACCTACTTATACCATTTCTAAAAATTTTGCAACAAAAGAAGTGTTTGGTTTGTTGGCACGGGTCATGCTTGTCAGGTGCGTCGCTCTAATATTGTCGATATTTATTTGGATATTTTTCATGGCGACACACCCTACGACTACTTACTTTTCTTTAGGGAACGATGCCATACCTACAAATAGCATGGCCAGCCCGCCTCCCAGAATCGCGAAGGCAAGTAAACCTACAGCTAAATCTAATCCCGATGTATTTTCCATTAAATTAAACAGTTCTCCAATTAAATAATCCCATCATCGGTATTTATTAATTGCTGATTGGTTGTCTGCTAATCTTGTAGGGCGCACCGAAAAAGTCCGCCGATGCCGGTGCGATGGGAGGCAAAGTCAATCGGTGCTTGCTAAGCACACCCTACAAACTACAAACTTCTTATTTCTTATTTTGCCAATTCTCGATCAATAGCAGCGCTCAATTCTGGCGAATCTGGGCCCACGCTGCTGCGGAATCTGGCAACCACTTCACCCTGTTTGCTAACTAAGAATTTCTCAAAATTCCAAGAAACCTCACCTTTGGGATCGACTGCACTGGTAAGCTTAGCGTACAGCGGGTGCTGCTGGCTGCCTTTGGCGCGTACTTTATCAAATAATTCAAAGGTGACGCCGTATTTTGTAGTGCAGAAATTGACGATTTCTGCGTTACTTCCCGGTTCTTGAGCTCCGAAGTCGTTGCAGGGAAATCCTAACACGCGCAGTCCCGCAGCGGCGTACTTCTGGCTCAATTCTTCGAGTCCTTTATATTGGGGTGTATAGCCGCATTGGGAAGCTACGTTAACTATCAAGAGTACCTTGCCAGCGTACTCTCCTAGCTGCTTGTCTGCGCCTGCGATCGTTTTTACTTTAATGTCGGAGATGGTGCTGGGCATTTTCAAATACTTCTAAATTTGACCACCACAATCTTACCGCAATTCGGTACAATTTTGTGGAGTATCCCGGTCGGAGCGGGTTTACGGCTCTCGGGCTGATATTAGAGATATTGGTGAAGACGCCCCTACCAAAATTCGGGTTAATTTATCGGACACAATTTTAGTATGTGGCGGTGAAGTTGCCCAACCGCAGCACTCGCCACAGTCCGCTTTTAGATTAAGTTTCTCGCTAATAGCTAAAGTCCACAGCCTGGAGGACAAATAGTTTAACTATCGGAGTGGCTTTCCGTCATCCATTTTTGGTAAGTTTCCTCTAGTTGCTTGTTCTCCAAAACCAGCTCTATGCGGACTTTTACGCAACCGTGGCGGGGTTGAGAGGCGATCGAGTTTAAGATTTTGCTCGCTTTCTGCACAGAAGTAAATTCTGCCTTAACTGTGGGCTCGTGGCGATCGCTCTTAATCTCCGTCAAATCTATACCGGTGATGTGTCCCTCACCCAAATCTATTTCTGCCAACACCTTAGGATCGTCGCCGACTTGTTCGACAATCAGCTTTTCCCACTGGATGGGAACTTGTACCATGCGAGTTTCAATTTCTTTGCGGACAATGACTTCGCCGACTTTGCGCTTGCTGCGATTGATCACCAATCGTTCTTCTAGCAGGCGAATCACATCTTGATCGACAATATCAAAGTTTTCCTCGTCTTCACTTGTCTCTAAATTCTCATTTGTGAGTTCGGCATCTGTTAGATTTGACATAACTGTTGAGGGATTAGTTGACTCGCTGTTGCTCGCTTCACTGCTCTGTTCAGAGGAAATTGCTAAAGACTGAGGCTCGCCATTTGCCGAAATTCCCGGCAGGCGATCGACTCGATCCGAATTAATACTTAAAAACAGCGCTTTTTGGTGATAATCAACTTTTTTTAGCAGCTTAATACTTACTAAAAAAATGCGGGAGTTTTCGGCACCTAGCCCTGCTACCACAAAGTTCAGCTGACCGTTAGCATCAAAATATACATCTTTTATTTGGCCTGCTAAGTGACCTTGATTATCTTTGACTGTAAAACTTTTTAGCTTAGTTCTGACTTTTTCCGGCACCTGGTTGAGACGACTAATTGATTTGGCAGTTGCTATTTTTTCTGCTGATGCTTGACCGTTCATTTTTTAAACTTTCCTGCTTAGGGATTTTTATTATGAATTGGTAATGGCGAATTGGTAAAGGCGGGGAAAGAATACCGGGCGGTTGAAACCGCGTCTATACAAACTCTCACGCGACGGGAGCGGGTTGAAGAACGGGCGGTGAAAATTACTTAATCTTCGTTAAGGGAGCGGAGGCGGACTTCGTTTTTGTAGACGCGGTTTCAACCGTACGTCCTATCTAGGAATTGCGCGATGCCACAGTTAAAACCTGCGCGGACACAGAATTATGCGATCGATCCGCAATTCCTATTCAAGACCTTCTGCGGTTGGTTTAGATATTTTTATCATCTACAACCGGAGTTCCATCGGTCTTAATGTCTAATTCTTCACGGCGCAATGTTTCTTCGCCGTCAACTGTGCTGCGGACAACTTCTTTTCTGATGTTGACTTCTTCGCGCACGAAGGCTTCCTTGTGAATGTCGGCAGTTTCTTCGTAGACTTCCATGCGTGCAACTTCCCCTGATTGGAAGTCAGCGTCACCGACTGAAACTACTCGACCCGCTTCTACGGGCGTTACTCGCTCGATTACGACTCGTTCTTTTTCAATGGGTACTGAAGCTTTTGCTGTTTGAGTTTCCACACGCTTGCCAACTGCTACTTCGCCTGTTTTGGCGCGGTTTTTGTTAGCAATCAAGCGCTCTTCATAAAGCTTGAAATTTTGGTGGTTCTGTTCGTTGGTTTCGTAGAGGGGGCGATCGAGATCGTAGCTGTAGTTGCTGCGATCGTAGCTAGCAGGAGCTGCTGTGATGGCTGCTGTGCTGGCTGGAGTGCTGGCCGCAACAGTGCCTTGATTGCGGTAGACGCCTCTTACCTGTTCTTCGCCATCGTAATCTAATGGTTCTGCTTCATTGTAAGCCGGCAGTTGTTCTGCTTGAGCTTTGCTGCGAAGACCTGTGGCGTGAACGCGATGCGCTCCGTAGTCGAAGCGGGCCGAGCCGATCGGCAGCAATACTTTTTTGCCAAAAATCCAAATACCCGTATCAACTACCAGATACCGAAACTTGCCAGTTTCATCAACCAAAGCGTCATAAACGGTACCTACTTTTTCATCAGAGTCGCCGGCATAAACATCAAATCCCTTGATGTCTTCTCCAGCAAAGATTTCTTCCTTATAGTTCGGTTCAAAATCAGCTATGCTTTGAAGTGCCATGTGTTTTTTCCTTTTTCGCTCTACTTAAATTAATAGTAGAAATTAATTGGTAGACTTCCCTCTCCCTAAAGTCTGAAGTGTTAAATTGAAGGAGCTTAATACTATAGGAATACAGCTCGGTGTCGGCGATAGCGCACTCAGGTATTCCTCACCTTTTCAACTTCCTACAGGCGCAAATTTCCCCTCTTTGCAGGCTCAGCATTAGAGCTGGTTTATACAAACAGGACTTACGCAGAAACCGGGTTTACGAACGCGATCGAGTCATAGCAGCTTCCGCAGAGTAAACTAGAAACCCGGTGGAGCGGGCTCCTAGCGTTTAAGTCAGGTTAAACGAAATTACAAACATCAAAGCCCCTCATCTGGTAGGAGAGGGGCTTCCTTGACAGCTAGAAATTAGCTCACAGTTGATTTAGTAGAGCTCTGATTGTTTCTATCCTTTTGCGGTTGACTCCTAAATCTGACTCTCCCAGACGCGAAGCCGATCGCACATGAATCACCTTTGCCCCATCATCTACCAAAAATTCCACATCATCCACAAACCCCATCAAAGCACTCGTGAACTCCGCATAGAGGTAATTATCAGTTGCGGAGATAATTTTAGTTTTGCCCAAGGACTCGATCGCCTCTTTGAGCTTTGCCATTGCTTCTGTAGCCGACGAAGTGTATGTCAAAGGCTGAACTTGGTGTTCCGCATCTTGACTGAAGCTGCTGACACAGTTGGGGGAACTGGGACACGCGGCGAGTTTTCCTGACACAATACCGATATTGGCAGGTCTTTTTCCAGCAAACATTGTTTTTTCTCCGGGAATTAGGGTAAAAGTTGCGATCGACAGTACGGCTACAGCTACCAGTGATATTAAAACAACTAGAACTCTTTTCAATACTGTCGGCGATTTTTTTTCAACTGTTTGCAAAGGATTATCCCTCCTGAAAGTGCAAGTCCGATCTAATTTTAATACGCTTTGGTTAACAATTTTTATTACCCGGAGATCCCCCTAAATCCCCCTTAAAAAGGGGGACTTTGATGAATTTCTTGTCCCCCCCTTTTTAAGGGGGGCTAGGGGGGATCTGGCTTATCTGAACCGTATTGGTATCTTATTTTAATATCTTAATTGAAATTGACCTCTCAAAACTAAATAGATTTATTTTGTTCTTCAATCAACCAGTAAGTCAGCATTGTCCCTTTACCTTTAACCGGAATCTCACCCCGTTCTTCAAAAACAAACTGCTCTTTCAAACGCTCGTAAGTCGCCACCGTCACTTGAATTTTACCAGGCAATCCGTTCGACTCCATCCGCGAAGCAACATTCACCGTATCCCCCCACAAATCATAGCTAAATTTGCTAATCCCAATAATTCCCGCCACCACAGAACCGCTGTGAATCCCGATCCGCAATTCAAAACCTTCTCCAATTTTGACATTAAACCTTCTCAAAGCTGCCTGCATCTCCAAAGCTAAAAGGGCGATCGCCTCCGCGTGATCCTGTCGCGCCGTCGGCAAACCCCCAACCACCATGTAAGCATCTCCAATCGTCTTAATCTTCTCCAACCCGTGCAACTCAGACAACCTATCGAACTCCGAGAAAATCCCGTTCAAAATTTCCACCAACTGCGTCGGACTTTTGTGAGCCGAAAACTCTGTAAAACCCACCAAATCAGCAAACAATACCGTCACCTCATCAAAATGATCCGCGATCAACTTTTGCTCTTTTTGCAAGCGATCGGCAATAGGTTTCGGTAAAATATTCAGCAGCAATTTCTCTGTTTGCTCTTGCTGCAACTTCAGCGCCGCCTCAGCTTGTTTCCGCTGAATCAGCGAACCGAGCTGCGTAGCAACAGCACTCACTAATTCCAACAACCGCGGCTGACATTCTAGAACTTTCTCGCGATAAAAAATCAAAATAGCTAACACTTGGTTTTCCGCCAAAATAGGCACACCAAAAGCCGCTTTTAATCCCACATTCACCGCAATCTCCGATCGCAAAAAAACTTGATAAGGTGCAATAGAAATATCCTCGATCCATTCAGACTGCTGCGACTGCCAAATCCTCCCCGGGAGTCCCACACCAGCAGGAAAAGTTAACTGCCAACTTGTCTGTCGGAATTGTGCAAAACTCAAGTCGCTGACGTACCTGCCTGTAGCGCACTTTAAAACGCCGTCACTGCAAGGAATCCAAGCTTCGCCCAGATTCCATTCAATAGTTTCGCAAATTAAACCTAAAATCACATCTATAGCAGACTCAAAATCCTCAGATTTGCTAATAGCTTGAGTTGCCTTCAGCAGCAACCTCGTTTCCATTTCAACCTGGCGCCGTTCGGCGATTTCCTGGTGCAACTGGACATTTTGAGCGGTCAACTTTTCATTTTTTTCTTGCAATTGCATTTGCAAGGAACGCACAGTAAGTTGATTGCTGACTCGCGCCAATACTTCTTTCACCTGAAAAGGTTTTGTTATATAATCTGCCCCGCCCACTTCAAAAGCTTTTGCCTTATTTATTCCTTCTTCTAGCGCGCTGAGAAAAATGATGGGAATTTCCCTATATTGCGGTTGTGATTTCAAATTTTTACATAGTTCGTAGCCGTCAATATCCGGCATCATAATATCGAGCAAAATCAAATCTGGTGCGCTAGATTGAATTGCATCTAGGGCAGAAAAACCATTAGTAACAGGTCTAACTTTATAGCCATTTTTTTGCAGAATTCTAATCAACAAACGCAGATTATCTGGCGTATCGTCAACTACTAAAATATCTGCTTGATAGTTTTCAGTTTGTTTCGCCTTCATCTGCATTATCTGATTCCTCCGCCTCGGCAATTAAATTGAGAATTTTCTGGTAATCAAAATTATCGAGATGACCCTGGAGAATTTCGGCAAATTCAGGATGAGCATCCCTTACTTCCTCGATTGTCCTGGCAATTAAGTCAAAATCAGCATTACGGATTACCTGCTTCATGTTGTCTATCCATTCTGCGGGAAGTTTGGGTAAATAAGCAAGCGCAGCATTAGAGGGGGAGTCAGATAGATTATTTCGATCGCCCGTTGACGTGAAATCAGTTGAGTTAGAGTAGAGATACTTAACCCCCAAGTGTTGGTTAAGGGTATCAAATATATCTGTTTTGCGGAAAGGTTTGCTAATAAAATCGTCGCAGCCGACCAATAAAGCAAACGATCGCCTGCCTTCAATTGTACTAGCTGTCAAAGCAACAATCTTCGGAATCGGGGATTCGGGATGGGAAATATTCATTTCCCCGTTTCCTTGCTGCTCTTGTTCTCTCTGCTGTATTCTAGCCTTAATTTCTTTAGTAGCTTCATAGCCGTCCATCACTGGCATTCGCACATCCATCAAAATTAAGTGCGGGTGCCAATTTTCCCACATTTCAATTGCTTCGCAGCCGTTGCTAGCCTGTTGCACTGCGAAACCCAAGGGAGAAAGCAGTTTGACTAAAAGTTGGCGATTGTCTTCGCGATCGTCCACAATTAAAATCCGGTAGCACGGTTGATTTGGTTCCAACCCAGTAACTTCGCGGTTAATTTGCGGGGCGGGAACATCAGCAGCATAAACCGCACCGACTGGAATCTCAAATTTAAAAGTAGTGCCGAGTTCCAGTTGACTTTCTACGACGATTTCTCCTCCCATCAGGCGGACAAATTGACGGCTGATAGTCAACCCTAAACCCGTGCCTTTCTGAGCTTTTTGACCGGAGGCTGTTTGCACAAAGGCATTAAAAACCTGGCCCAATTCTTCCGCAGAAATGCCAACTCCTGTATCTTCTATTTCAAACTGAAGGAAAACCACCGGATCGATATCTGAATCCTGAGCCTCCATCAATTCAACCCTTGCCAAATCCCTGCTAGTTATGGCAAATTCCCGAATACTTCTTGCCGTATCAAAAAAAGCTGTGGAACTCTCCAATAAATCAATAAATCCCGACCTTTCTAACTTTCTAACTCTTAAGATAATCCCGCCCGATAGCGTAAATTTAATGGCATTGCTGAGGAGATTGATCAGCACTTGTCGCAGTTTAACATCATCGGTTCGCACGTACTGAGGAACGTCATCCTCGCGCTGAAAAAGCAACTGCAATTCTTGAGTTTGTGCCCGCAGTTGAAACATATCTTGCAAGTCGTCTAGCAAGCGGTAGAGGTCAAAGTTTTTCGGGTCGATCGCCATCCGCCCCGCTTCGATTTTTGACAAGTCTAAGGCTTGATTGATCAGCGTCAGCAAGTGTTCGCCGCTGCGGCGAATAATTCTCATATTTTCTCGGTTTTCGACATTAAGATTCGGGCTGGGTTCCATGATTTGTGCAAACCCGAGTATGGAATTGAGAGGGGTTCGCAACTCGTGGCTCATATTGGCCAGAAACGTGCTTTTAGCTTTGTTTGCTGCTTCAGCAGCTAAGGCGGCTTGTTGCAGTTGTTCTGTGCGTTCGTCAATTTGGACTTCTAAGGTATGCTGGTAATCTGCTAGTATTTTTTCGGCTTGTTTGCGATCGCTAATATCTTGAAAAGCTGCGATCGCATAAGCAATATTGCCCCTAGCGTCAAAAATCGGCGTAGTATTGATTTCGAGCGCAATTATTTTGCCATTTTGACGGATTTCTACATCATCAACCTTGACAAATTCTCCTTTGAGCGCGCGCAAAATGGGCAAATTATCCGGCGGGTAAAGCTCATCAGTATTAGCAACATAAAGTTGATAAGTTGCAGCTAATTGTTCCGCAGTGCTTTCCGGGATAATGTCTGCACCCAGCAAATCCCGGGCTGTCTGGTTGAAATAGGCGATCGAACCGTCAGGATTGTAAACAGATACCCCCACTGGCAAAGCTTCTAAAAATTGATTCAGGCGGCTTTCACTCGCCGACAGCGCCTCATTTACTACCTTTAACTCCTCATTTACTTCTTGCCGCTTGTGGATTTCATCTGTTAACTTTTGGTCTTGCAAGTAACTGTGAACTGCTTCTACTACCGTTAATTTTAAGTCTTCATTTTGCCAAGGTTTAGGGATATAACGGTACAATTTAGCATACTTAATCGCATTGCTCAGAGCTTCCAAATCTGCTTGTCCCGTCAGCATAATCGTCAGCGTATCCGGCGAGCGTTCGTGAATTTGTTTCAGCAGTTCGTCCCCTTTAATATCCGGCATGATATAATCGGAAAGCACCAAAGCAATCTCGTATTCATCGGCCTGCAAATCTGCCAGCAACTCTAAAGCATCAGCCCCCCCCTCAGCCGTTTCAATAATACACTGATCCCCGATCGCCTTTTTCAGTTCAATCTTTAAACTGTTCAAAACATCAGGTTCGTCATCAATACAAACAATCACAGGTTTTTTCATAACTTAGCCAGCCCAGATTTTATCGTCTCTATTAACTCTTTGCTATTCCACGGTTTGTACAAACAGCAGTGTAAATCTGCTGCTTGTACTGCCCGCTGCACCGCCTCTGCATCCGCTTGTCCAGTCAACATCACCTTAATAATTTTAGGATATTTTTGGTGAATCTTAATTAACAGCTCGTCACCTTTAATTCCCGGCATTAGCCAATCAGAAACAACAACAATCACCTCATCTTCTGTAGGAAACTCCTCAAGTAAATCTAAAGCTTCATCACCACTTTCAGCTAATTCGTAAAAATAATCATCTTTAAATTCATTTTTAAGCTGCATCTTGAGAGTATTCAATATAT
This sequence comes from Microcoleus sp. A006_D1, assembly GCF_036702805.1. Classification (NCBI taxonomy): domain Bacteria; kingdom Bacillati; phylum Cyanobacteriota; class Cyanophyceae; order Oscillatoriales; family Microcoleaceae; genus Microcoleus; species Microcoleus sp. A006_D1. The sequence continues at coordinate 237,166 of NZ_JAUBVZ010000010.1, read as the reverse complement.
CCGGCTCGTCGTCAACGCAAAGAATTACAGGTTTACTCATCTTTTTCTCTCCGATTTGATTTTAGTGGATTTACCGACATGACTTGCTTCTACATAATTGATTGCGGGGCAGGATGCACGAAGAAATCTGTTCCCTATCTTATTTTAATAGGAGATCTGAACCGAAACCGGATCGATCGCAATAAATTTTGTGTTTGTCAGCGAGACAGCCGCCAGTCTCACCGAGAATCACCCCCTGCGGGTAATAGCATTTGAGATTTTCGCATTGGGGATTTTCGATTGAGCATGACAAAAGACTATCGGGGTTGGGCATCACTGATGACAATTCCATTCTTTTTTAACTGGTGTAAATTTTGGTTAATAGATTGGCAGCGAGACAGTAAAGGTTGTCTGCCCCGGTACCGACTCTACAGCAATTGTGCCTTCGTGTTTCTCAAGAATTTTTCTCACAATATCCAATCCCAAACCGCTACCTTCTCCCGCAGATTTAGTCGTAAAAAATGGCTGAAAAATTTTGGGAAGAACTTCTGTGGGAATGCCTTTGCCGTTATCAGTAAATTTTAAGACAATATTTGCCTCTTGCTGGTGAGTTTCAATAGTCAAAGTACCTTTATAATCCATTGCTTGCAGGGCATTGTGAATGAGATTCGTCCAAACTTGATTCAATTCATCGGGATAGCAGACTATTTTGGGTAAATTTCCATAATTTTTAACTACCTCTATACCCTGTTTCAGTTGATTTTGATAAAGCGTTAACACGGTTTCAATCCCGTCGTGTAAGTTCGCCTGAATTTTTTCTTGCTTGCTATCAAAATGAGCGTAGCTTTTCAAGGCAAATACTACTTTTCCCGACTTAGCTGTCGCTCTTTGGATCAGATTAATACTTCTTTTAAAACTCGAAAACTGGTAAGCAGTATTTAAAATCACTTCCCAATCAGGCAATTTAAAAAGTGGCAACAACTGTTCAATGTCCTGGTAAATTTCCATGTCAACTAAGGTATCCGCAATTTCCTCTGGATTTTCCACAGATTCTCGGATTAAATCGCGAATCAACTGCTTAAATTTGCGCTTTTCTTTACTTGTAAATGAACTTTCTTGATGAGTTGCTCTGTACACTAAACTTAAAAAATAAGTTTGGCTTTCTCCAGACAACTGTTGAAAAAATTGAGGCATTTTTACTAAATTATCGTCCCAAAAATTAGCGATATTATCAATAGAGGAACCTATAATGCCCAGCGGGGTATTGATTTCGTGAGCAATGCCGGCAATCAGTTGTCCCAGTGCCGCCATTTTTTCCGATTGAATCAACTGCTCTTGGGTGGCTTGCAGTTGGTGGATGGCAGTTGCTAAATCTTGATTTTTTTCTTGTAAACTTTGTTGCAGCGAACAAATTTTTAAATGAGTGTCGATCCGGGCTAAAACTTCTTCAACTTGAAACGGTTTGGTAATAAAATCCACTCCCCCAACTCCAAAAGCTTTAACTTTATCCATCACGTCGTTAATCGCACTGATGAAAATCACCGGAATGTCTTTTGTTACTTCAGAATCTTTGAGCCTCTGACAAACTTCATAGCCGTCCATCTCCGGCATCATAATATCCAGCAGCACTAGATCTGGGGGCATTTTTTGAGCAGCAGACAGTGCTAGCTTGCCGTTGGGAACCGGCCGAACTTGATAGCCTTTTTCGCTCAAAATTCCTGCCAGCAGCCGCAGGTTTTCTGGCGTGTCGTCCACTACTAAAATATTAGCTCGATTGGGTTTAGGTAAAGTTGAATTCATCTGTATTTATTGTTGTTCGCTGCGATCTATCGTGTTCAAAATTTTGTCGTATTCAAAATTATTAATACAATCTTGAAGCGTGTCCGCAAGAGAGGGGTTGACAGTGTGGATTTGTGCGATCGAACTAGCGATCGCCTCCATGTCCACACTCAAAATATTTTGCTTGAATTCAACCATCCACTCGGGAGAAAGAGAGGCGATCGCCTCCGGTGTCAGCACCTCCTGACTTGAATCCCCTGCACCTGCCACACTCACTGGTGCAGGATCTTCATAAATATAGCGTACTCCCAAATGTTTCCCAATTGCCGCAAAGATATCCTCTTCCCGGAACGGTTTCCGCATAAAATCATCGCAACCCGCCGAAAGAATCACCGCCCGTTCCTCCTCCAAAACGCTAGCAGTCAGAGCCACAATCGCCGTTGCTTGCCCGCCAGTTGTAGTTTTAATCTGTTTCGTAGCCTCGTACCCGTCCATCACAGGCATTCTCATGTCCATCCAAATCAGATGCGGTTCCCACTCCCTAAAAATATCCACAGCTTCTTTACCGTTATTCGCTTCTCTCAACTCAAATCCTAGCGGACTCAGAAGTTTTACCAACAGTTGGCGGTTCAGAGGTTTGTCGTCCACAATTAGCAAGCGATAACGCGGCTGATTCGGTTCGAGGGCAACAACTCGATGTTGAGTTTTTTTGCTTTCAATATCAGCAGCTTCAACCAGATGAACTTGGATGTCAAACTGAAACATTGCACCCTTTCCGACATCGCTGATCACAGTAATTTCACCTCCCATTAATTGCACAAATTGGCGGCTGATCGCTAAACCCAAACCCGTTCCTTCCTGAGAATCTTTACCGCTTTTGGTCTGCACAAATGCTTCAAACAACTGAGGGATTTCCTCAGCAGCAATGCCTGCGCCAGTATCTTGAACTTCAAAATGCAGCCAGTAGCGGCCGGGCAATTGATTGGTGCTGTTTTTGTGTAGCTTCCCCCTGCCTCCTTTAACTTGCACCGAAACTCCGCCTTCGGAAGTAAATTTAATGGCATTGTTGAGCAAATTAATTAAGACTTGGCGCAATTTAACTTCATCGGTGCAAATGTAATGGGGAACTTCCGCCTCCCGATCGAACATTAATTGCAAGCCTTTTTCCTCAGCTTTGAGAGCAAACATATCTTCTAAATCGCCGAGCAATCGATACAAATCGAAGCTTTTTTCATAGATTGTAGTGCGTCCGGCTTCGATTTTTGACAAGTCTAAAACTTGGTTGATTAAAGCCAGCAAATGTTCGCCACTCCGCAGGATAATTCCGACATCTTCTTGATTTTCCCGAGACAGATTTTTACTGCGGATCATGACTTGAGCAAAGCCGATGACTGCGTTCAAGGGCGATCGCAATTCGTGACTCATGTTGGCGAGAAAGGTACTTTTAGCTTTGTTGGCTGCTTCGGCGGCTTCTTTCGCCTGTAGCATTTTGATTTCCGCTTCTTTGCTATCAGTAATGTCTTTGATAAAACCTTCGTAGTAAAGTAGATTTCCTGCTGGATCGCAGACAGCGCGACAATTTTCGGAAATCCAGATAATGCTGCGATCTTTGCGGTAAATTTCCGCTTCAAAGTTTGACAGAATTCCGTACTCGTTCATCAGCGCTGTAAATTCGCCGCGGCGGTTGGGATTTACGTAAAGCTGGTTATTGAAATTCGGCTGTGCTGCGATTAATTCTGCGGGCGATTCGTAACCGTAGAGCTCAGCTAAAGCCGGGTTAGCGCTGATGTATTTCCCGTCAGCAGCAGTTTGAAAAATGCCATTCAAAGCATTTTCATAAATGTTGCGGTACTTTTCTTCTGCTTCCCGGAGAGCGGTTTCTGCTTTTTGGCGATCGGTAATATCGCTAGAAATCGACAGAAAACAAGCTTCTCCGTCAATATCAATGGTTTCAATCGACAGCAGCGCCGTTCTTTCTGCACCACTTTTATTACGAAACCTCAGCTCATAATTGTGAATTGCCGTCTTGTTTTTCAACATTTGAATCATGCGATCGCGTTCTGCTAAAGTCGCCCAAAAATTCAGTTCTACCGCTGTTTTACCAATAATTTGCTCCTGACTGTAGCCAATCATCCGACAAAAACTGTCATTAACTTCTATGTGGCGACCGTCACTGATTCTCGTGATGGTAATCGCATTTGGACTAGAACGAAAAGCTTTAGCAAACTTTTCTTTTGCCTTAGCAAGATCGGACGTGCGTTCTGCAACTTGCACAGCTAAATTTTGGTTGTATTCCCTTAACAGTTTCTCCGCTAGCTTACGTTCCGTAATATCTTGAAAAGCGCACATCCCATAGATAATATTTCCTTGCGCGTCATAAATAGGAGTTCCCGAAACTTGCAGGGGAACAGTTTTGTCAGGCGAGCAGATTTCCATGTCATCAACAGTGACACTTTTGCCCTGCAAAGCATTTAAAACTGGGTCTCGCTCCGCCGGGTAAATTTCCTTAGTTCCAGCTAAATAAACTTTGTAAGCTTGGCGCAAATTTTCAGAATTTGCAGCGACAATTCCTTGACCTAAAAGTTGCTTTCCTGTAGGATTAATATAGTGAGGTTGACCGTTTGGCTCTGCAATAAAAATGCCTAGCGGTACTGCATTTAGAAATTGTTTGACTCGATTTTCGTTTTCCGAGAGCGAAGTAAATGAATGCTGCAATTGCTCTGCCATGCTGTTAAAAGCAGCGGCAAGTTCTCCGAGTTCATCTTCACGATTCAGAGTGAGCTTAGTATCCCATTCATTCCGCGCCAAAGCTTTGGCCGCCGCATTCAATTTTAAAATCGGCTGCACCACCCATTTTGCAGTCAGAATCCCCAGAATTGTCGCCCCAATCAAAGCTGCAATTGACAGCAAAAATGTGGTGCGTGTATTAGCGTTAATTTGCTCCATAAAGTCGGACTCTGGCACAACTACCACAATCAGCCAATCTAACCCTCGATTGTCTTGAAAAGGAGTTACCTGAATAAAATTTTGCTTGCCATCAATATCAAAACTAAGCTGTTCAGAATTCTTGACTTTGGCTAAGCTGTCGTAGGATTTATCTAAATGCTGTGCGGTTTGGCGAATTACGGGATTCTCGCTTTCTGAAGCTTTGATGCGTTTTGCTTCTTTACCTTCCACCGCAAATTCTTGAGTCGCCGTTGAAGTGGCAATTAACATCCCGGATCTCTCCATCAAAAAAGTTTGCCCCGACTTGCCAATTTTGAGGCTGACGAGAAATTCTTTGATTTTGGAAAACAGCAAATCGCTACCAGCTACTCCTAACAGCTTGCCAGCGTCGTCGTACATAGGTAAAGCGGCAGTAATTGCCAGTTCTCTAGTCAAAAAATCTGTATAAATTGGAGTCCAAACAGGTTTTTTTGCGGCGGCGGCTGCTATGTACCAAGGGCGAATTCGCGGGTCATAAATGTTGGGCGAAGTTTCCATTAATTGAACGCGATTTCCCTGAGAGTCACCAGTATATCGAGCTAATTTGTTGCCAGTCGATTTGTCAGCCGCAGATATCATAATCCGATCTTTAGTGCGGATTGCTCCTGAGTGGTCTCCATTTTCTTGGGCTATATAAATGATGCTGATTGTATCAAAATATTGAATTTGTTCGAGAAAATGAATTTCTAATTTTTGTTTGTCTTCTAGGTTCAACTGCCCCAATTTTACGCCTTGAACGTTGAGGTGATTGACAATGTGGGGAATTGACATATAATTTTCCATACGGTCTTTGATGCGATCGCTAATTTCTCCCCGCAACTGAGTAGCGACATCGTTAACTGCGCGCTGACCGTTTTGGAACGACAGCCAACCGACAACTCCTACCGTGCCGACAATTTGCACTAAAAAAGGAACCACGAGCACAGTTTGTAATGGAACTTTGCCGATTATTTTGGTAGCAAAGCGATTGAGCGGTTTAGGAAACATATTCATCCTAAGAGTAATGGGTAATTGGTAATTGGTAATGGTAACTGGTAATTGCTAATTGCTAATAGGTAATAGGTAATGGTAATTGGTTAAGAGAAATAAAAAATAGTTATCGGTGTATCCATGACTTTCGCGCTATGAATATATGGTAATAGTAGAAGGTATGGATTGAAATAACTATAACGTATTTCTGCTTGCAGTTCTTCCGTAACTGCTAATACAGATAATTGATGCGATCGCTCTGTTGGTCACTGCTGCGCGATGCTTTTTTCTCTTTTGCTGTTTGGTTTTTGGCGCAGCGCCTAGGGTTGGCAGCAGCGCTGTCAACCAGGTATGTGTAGCACATTTTTTTTGAAAAAACTAGGAGGAGCCGCCCGATCGCGCAAAAAGCTGATTTTACCTGCGATTCAACTCCACCCTTTCGCCGTAACGCAACAGCATATCCAAGCTTTCCAAACGATTTTGCCAAGTTTGCACCTGATAGCTATTGTCGGCAGAATGCAAGCGCATGGAAGATTGAAATTGAGATTTAAAACTCGCCAACAATCTTTTAGCAGTTGCTAAACTTTCTGTAGAAGGATTGGCCGCCAATTTGCTCAAAGCTTGCGCCAATTCGTCCGATCGACTTTTGAGCACTTTCAGTTCAGATTCCGACACCCGCAACTGATTGTTAGCCAACAAAAAACTCCATTCCTGCTTGAGAGCAGTATACCGCGAAGCTGCGGCTGCAAACGGCTGCCGGTAAGGAATAGGTTCCGAAGCAGAAGTGGAACGCACGGGGCGTCCTTGAGTGCGGTTAAAAAAGCCCTGCATCCCGCTGCTGATACTTTCCACCGCAAAAATAGCATAGCCCCCAGTCGGCAAATCGCGCAAAGCTTGAATTTGGTCGATCGCCACAACTTCCGGGAGACTCAACAACTTAACCGAGGGAGAAATCAAAGCCGAACCGAGCATTTGTTCCTTCGCCAACGGTTCAGTAACGCGCTGAAGTCGGTTAGTATCCAAAGCATAAGTCATCGGTACAATCAAGTCTACAATGCCTTGACGAGCCCAAACTTCCCAATTTTGCTGAATTTTGTAAATCCGCTGACTTTCCGGGTGCGGAAATACTGCCACCGACAGAATTGTGCGGGAAGAATTAGACCGCAAAAGTTGAGAAACTTCAGCTACAAAAGTGTTGATTTTATTAGTTTTGAACTCAACCCACTGCCGCCACAAACTGCCGTCACTGGGAGAAATATTCACCGGATCTACACCAGTCAACTGCTTAAATTGCTGTCTCGCGGCAACACCATAACCGTAGGTAAAACCAGCATTGTCATCTTGAAAAGGATAGCGAATATAGTCTAATTGCACGCCATCTACTTTGTAGCGGCTGGTAATTTCGCTGATAATTCGCAGCAAATAACTGCGCGCTTCCGGGTTTGCCGGATCGAGATAAAATTTACCATCGTTAGGATTTTGTATGCGTCCTTTATTGTCAATATTTGCCCAATTTGGATAAGCGGAAAGCACCGGCCCAGGATAAGAACCCGGCTTGCCAATTAAAGTATTGTGGCGTTTATTTCCGGTGGCAAAAGTCCACACCCAAGCGTGCAATTCCATGCCTCGCTCGTGAGCTAGTTTAACGCCAGATTCCAGCGGGTCCCAGCCAACTGTGAGGGGGTTTTGTTGCGGTGCAACTTGACTGGGATAAATTGGATATCCGGCATTTAAAGTTTCAAAGAAAACGGTGTTGATACCGGCGGCGGCGAGTCGATCGAACACGGCGGCCAAACCTTGTTCAGATCGAGCTGCGACGATCGTACCGCGATCGAGCCAAACCGCGCGGATTTCCGATCCAACCCGCTGCCCTTCTTGGGGGTAATTTTGCCATAGCAACTGTCGCGCTTGCACCCACTGCTGTCTAGCCTCCGCGTAGTTTTGCTGTTGCAGGAGTTGGTCAAAAGTTTGCAAAACCTGCCGCGCTTGGGCGATCGCCCGCACCCTAGGCCCTTGCACAACAGACGGACGACTCGCAGCCGGGCCGCCGGCACTGTTGCTTCCCGCCACCAATTGAGCGGGAGTAGGAGCACTGAGATTGACAGCGGTATTGCCTGAATTAGATGCTGTCAGGGCGCTTTCAAATCGGCCCAGGAGGTTGGTGAGTTCTTGGCGCATCAAGTAGGCTTCAATGCTGACGATCGGCTTGTTAGAATTTGCCTGCACGTCCAAACCCGCCGGCGCGGACTGATCCGAAGGGTCTGTAAAAGTTGCAGGTACTGGATCGGGAAGTGCACCCGATGGAGAAAGTCTGCTCAGTGGGGTATTGCGCGGCGAACTAGGGGTGTTTCTGGTGACTCTTGAGGGGGGAGTTGGGATTGGGGGCGCGGCGGCTGTTGACGGCGCAACAGGCGAACCGATTGTTCCTCCCCAGCGGGCGATCGAGGCTTGCAGCCAAGCTTTATCTATAGTTGCCGAACCGTCGCTACCCCAGCGCCAGCCGAGATAGGTAGCGCGATCGGTGGCGATCGCAGCGGAGGAACCGGAACTATCTTTCCAAGTAGCGACAGTTTGACTGTTCGCGTCGGCGGGAATCAAGACACCGCCTTGGACTGAGGCATTTTGTTGTTCTGCGGGAACCCAGTTGCTAGAAGTGGTGCAGGCGAGATCCCGGCAGCGGGTGCGGGGTTGTGGTGCCGCCCGCTGGGTTAACGGAAAAGCCCAATAAGCCCCGAGGAGCGATCGCAAAGATTGGCGCACCAAAGCCGGGGAACTGCGGCCGACGGGGCCCGAAGCAATCAAGCGGCCGCCCTGGGAGGCCCAAGCTTCTAAAACTCTAATTTGCGGTGCCGTCAAAGTTTCAATGTTGGGCAAAAACAGCACGTTAACGCCTGCTAAATCCGCCGCAGTTTTGATTTGTTCGAGATTGATTGGTTTGTAAGCAATGCCGCTTTCCCAGAGGCGGGTGGTAATCTTCACCCAATCGGGAGAATTCTCGGAACTGCGAACAACGCCTAGAACTACTTCCGCGAAACTCGGAGAGGGAAATAGGATGAAAAGATTGAGTAATGTACTCGCTAGAGTTCCAATTAAAACTCTTTGCAAGAAAGTGAAAAAGCGAGTTTTTTGACCCTGAGAGAAGGCTTCAGGCATTCGATCGGGCTTTTTGATTTGTTGCATAGATATGAGAATTATTCACTACACCGTTTAGGAAAATTTAAATAATAATTTCGAGAACACAGAAGACAGGGCGGTTGAAACCGCGTCTATACAAGCAAAACCCGCCTCCGCGGGTTGAAGAGTGGGCGGTTAAAATACGTTATCCTCTTGACACCGCGGAGGCGGACATCGTTTGACTCTCCCGCGGTTTTAACCGTACGTCCGAATCTACAAACATCACAACTCAAAAGTTATTGAGTAGCAGCTTCATTCACTGGGAATCGATCGATCAACTGCATCGCCCGACAAGCATTCCTCCGCAAAGAATCAGAGACGTGAGGAACATGAGGAATCTGAGATAAGAAATCCAAAGTCCGGCGCAAAATCCGCACCACATCCCCTTCATCCAAACTTGTATGACTAATCAGTTCCAGCCATTCCACGCCCAGAGCCCACTGTTCAACCAAAGTCACTATATCCCGTTCCAGCCAAATCGGGATCGCAGCTTCGTGGCGGTACTGGACTTGAAACAATCGGCGGCGCAGGCCTTTTTGCAGATTGTCCAAAGGTGCCAAAACTTCCGCAGATAGCGAGTAATGAGTCCAACTATCAGGCCGAGAAACTTCTGTAACTAAGGCCGCGCAAGCAGCAGCGAGGTGGTGGGGGTCGAGTTCGTCAAATTCCGCAGACATCAGGGACAAACCCAGCCACAGTTCGTTATCGCCGCGAATGGCGGCGCAAGCTTGGCCCAAGATTGTGGGTACCAGCCTGTCGGAGGAGTCATCTCGGTTTCCATCTGCCGAAATTACTCTTTCCAAGCAGCCGAAATTCAGCAAGATGTCAATTAAATTGAGAAATTGCTCCCAGTAGCGAGCTCGCTGTTTTTCTAAGTCTTGTTCGGCTTTGCGGATTTCTTTTTTCAATTCTTCCCGGCGGCGCTGGCGCTTGAGCAAAGTACCAGGGTTGCCCCATTCTAGAACTGGGTGAATTTCTAGCTTAGCTTCTACTGCCTCGATTTTCTGCTGTTGCTCGATCGCCTCTGGGCTCGGTTCCGGTGCGGGCAATTCTGGGATAGATTGAGCAATGGAGATAGTGTCTTCATTTCCCAAGCGGCACTGGCCGAGTCGAGCGGCCATTTCCGGCGGCGGGATCAAGGTATCTGCAACGCTCAAACGGGGTAATTCGGCGTGCAGGGTAGCCACATCGCTAATGGCGACGATATACCAGCGGTTATCTTTGCCCAAGCATACCAAGTTTGGTGCTTGGCCCGAACCTGCGATTTTAGCAACCAATACGGCGGGCACGGGAGTTGTGTGCGATCGTTTAGCTGTGGGAACGTGCTTACCTTTGAGACTCAGAACCGTGCCCAGGACTGCAAAAGCCACAGCTACGGACATCTCCTTAATTCGCGCTTCTTCTGCTTGGTGCAATAGAGTTTTCAGCAAACGCTTGTCTTCTTTGAGCCTTCCCTGCAATTTTTCGTAATGGGCGAGTTGTTTTTCCAGGGTAGAGACATTACCTCCGGCCGCTAGAGACTCTTCCAGCACCGCCAATTCTGCTTGCAGCCGGTCTAATTCCGATTGCTGCGGCTGCAAGTACAAGGTAGACAGGTATTGACCAAAACTGCGTTCTACCAACTCTTGAGCTTCCTCTAGAGTGTGAGTTTGCAGCAAATTCAGCACCATGCCGTAGCTGGGCGTAAACTGACTGGCGAGGGGGTCGGCTTTGGCTGTTGCCAAATAAGAGGCTTCTTTTGCGCCTTCAAAGCGCGTCTGAACTGCGACTACGTGCCCCAGCTCGTCCATGCCCCGGCGACCAGCCCGACCGGCCATTTGCAGGAATTCTGAAGCGTTTAGCAGTCGGTGTCCCTTGTCGGTGCGCTTGGACAGGGTGGAAATGACTGTGGTGCGGGCGGGCATATTTATCCCGGCGGCGAGGGTTTCGGTGGCAAATACGACTTTAATCAAACCTCTGCCAAAGAGTTCTTCTACTAAACCTTTCCAAGCGGGTAAAATGCCTGCGTGGTGGGCGGCGATGCCTTTTAAAAGTGCTTCTTTTTGACCGAAGCGTTCTGCTTCTGGGTTTCGCTGTAAAAAATCGTCAATGATGCGTTTGAGTTCGGCTGTTTCGGCTTCGTTAACCAGGGAGAAATTTCCGACTTCTGCGACTGCTTGGTCGCACCCGCGACGGCTGAAGATAAAGTAAATTGCTGGTAGCATATCGCGATCGTCCAACCGAGACAAAACATCGGTCAAACTCGGAGTGGGAATGCTACCTCTTTCTGCTTTTTGCTGCTTCTTTTTGGGGACTAACCGCGGATTAGCTCTTTTACCGGTTTCGTCTAGCAGCGGGAATATCCCTTTTTGGTTGGCGAAGTGGAATTGCAGCGGCACTGGGCGAAAGTCTGAGTATACAAGCTCTGTGGGCCCGTGGACTCTGTTAATCCAGTCTGTGAGTTGGCCGCTATTGGCGACGGTTGCTGAGAGGGCGAGCAGTTGAATTTCGCTGGAACAGTAGATGATCGATTCTTCCCAGACAGTACCGCGCTGGCGATCGTTCATGTAGTGACACTCGTCGAGCACCACGGTTTCGACTCCGGTGAGGGAAGCACCGACTGCGCCGATCGGCGTACCGTAGAGCATATTCCGAAATATTTCGGTAGTCATCACCAAAATCGGCGCATCTCGATTGAAGGAAATGTCACCTGTGAGCAAACCTACCATCTCGTCTCCAAATTGATGGCGGAAGTCGCGCAGCTTTTGGTTGGAGAGAGCTTTGAGGGGAGTGGTGTAGAAGACGCGCCGCCCCCGGGAGAGTGCTTGATGGATGGCGTATTCGCCGATTAACGTTTTCCCTGAGCCCGTGGGAGCGCACACGACAACGGATTTGCCTGCATCGAGGGCGGCGATCGCCTCTCTCTGAAAGTTATCTAGCTCGAATGGAAATATGGTCTTCAGATCCAGCTCTGGGCGGTTCTGGGCAGTTTCTGACACAAGGATTATTATGAGGTTTCAGGGTAGGTATGCTTCAATCTTGCCGAAAGCAAGGCAGCAGAGGACTGTATTGATTTTAGACCAACGCCCGCCGATCGGCACTCGAAGGAAGAAGTCATCAGTCATCAGTCATTAGTCATTAGTAACAATTACCAATTACCAATGCCCCATGCCCCATGCCCCATGCCCCATTCCCCATTCCCCTGTCTATGATTCCTGTGATTTCGACTATTCCTGTGGTGCAGCTTGCTTCGGGCGATCGGCTTTCACTCCAAGTCTATCAGTTCCAAGGCGCGATTCCCGGCAAAAAAGCTTATCTCCAATCTAACCTCCACGGCGCCGAAATTAGCGGCAATGCTGTGATTCATCAATTAATTGAGTTTTTGATGTCTTTGGACAGTAATCAGTTAATCGGCGAAGTTTGGCTGGTGCCGGTTTGCAATCCTGTCGGTGTCAGCCAGCGATCGCACCATTTCTCGCCCGGCCGCTACAATCATTATGACGGGGCAGATTGGAACCGGATTTTTTGGGATTTTGAAAAAGCAGGCGAAGATATTCAGGCTTTTGCAAAGTCTCACATCCATCTCGATGCTGATACAATCAAATTTAAGTATAGACAAGAGATTGCTTTGAGTTTTGCGAAACAGTTGGCAAAAATTAATGCTCCCAGTTGCCGGCCCTACAGCGAAATTTACCGCTACAAGCTACAATCTTTGTGTCTCGATGCTAGGTCATGTCAAGTAACCATTCTAGGATTCATACATTTTTATGTCAAACAAATCAAGTCAACCGCCGAAAAAATCCAATTTGGCACTCGAATTTTGCAAAACGATTGGGTTGAGTCTATTTTTCGCCTTTGGAATTCGCACCTCTGTAGCGCAGTCGGTTTTTATCGCATCGGGTTCGATGAAGCCCACACTACAGATTGACGATCGACTAATTATCGACAAATTGAGCTATCATTTTCAAGAACCGCAGCGGGGCGACATTGTGGTATTTGCGCCGCCAGATTCAGCATTGGCAGCTTGCGGTTTGCGGGCAAATTTTTCCGATCCTTTCATCAAACGGGCGATCGGGCTACCGGGCGATCGGGTTGAGGTAAAATCAGGAAAAATGTATGTTAACGGACAGGCTTTGCAAGAATCCTACCCCGCGCAATCACCGTACTATACCTGGGGCCCTGCGACAATACCGCCTAAATCCTACTTGATGTTGGGCGATAACCGCAATAACAGTTGTGACGGACATTCTTGGGGATTCGTGCCGCGCGATCGGATAATTGGTAAAGCGGTTGTTCGTTCTTGGCCGATCGATCGTATTGGCAATCCCGACGCTAGCCTGAAGTAAGATTAGGTTCGATCGTTCGGACTTTAGTCCTTGGATAAAGAAGGACTTGCATTCCGAACTATCGAACCTTTTTTGGATTGATTTATGGTTGGATGAAAATGCCGATCGCATTATGGACTCTCGCAGCAGTTGACGGCGGGCGATCGAGCAAACTGCCTCCCAAATACAAACTCGTCGAACTTCCCCCATCCAAGTTTAAAGCCTCCACAGCACCCATTTGCTGCAAGATCTGCGCTAGTTCAGCGAAATTTGGGCCGGCCCCGCCCGCGCGATTGTGCACCGCTACGATTAGCAAATTCCCCGCAGCAGTTCGCCCGATCGCGCTCCGAATCGCCGTCTGTCGAACATAGGCATCGCTAAACCCTTCCGCCTTAGCATCCACAGCCACTCGACTGTTTTGCACCAACACTGGCCCGCCGCCGAGAATGTATGGAAAACGGTTGAAATCAGCCGGAATTGTGTTAGTTTGTAAACGCAATAAGGTTCCCGCAGCTAATTGAGATGCAGGGGACAAATCGGAACGCAAAGCCAAAAGATAACCGTTCGCTGGAATCGGAAAACTGGTTTTTCCCGCCGCACCTCCGGGCAATTGGCTGACAACTCTATCGCCTACAACTGTCACAACTATTTCATCGTCGGAAAACGGAGTATAAGTCGCTCCCGAATCGGGATTGTAGCGGCCGATTCCTGATTCCACGTAGGCACTATTTAACTGTGAAATAGACAAACGTTGATTCGCTGGAGTTGTCAAAGTTTCTTGCAAAGTCAAGCGATTGATGACAAATTCTCCCCGATCGTTCCAGGCGATCGCCCCACGATTCAAAATCGGCCCGGAAAGCCATTTATTGTCCCGGCGAATCGCGCCTAAAGCTAAGCGATTGATGCGATTGAAAAATCCGGCGTTGATTGCAGCAGCCGTTCCCGAAAGTTCGGCTGTTTGCAGTAAAGGTGCACTGCCTTTGTCTGTCGGCGGATTGCTCAACAGCGGTCGGATTTTTACACCGGATTGACGCGGATTCACTTCTAAGGAAAATACGGGAAAACGAGATGTTCCTAAATTTTGATACTGTTGTCTCCATCGAACTCCTGGTGCCCAAACAATGTCTTTTTCTACTAACGAATCTGGCCGAATGTCGATTACTAATCGATTGGGATTTCCTAAGCTGAATACTTGCGGCCGCCAACCTAAGGGAATTTGTACTTTGATTTTAGTTTGATTCCCCGCAGGTTCGACTTTGAGCGATCGCAATTGTTGGCTGGTGGCAAAAGTGCGCTGAATTAAAGTTGGAGCGACTTTGGCATCGATCGCGATCGACCATTCTTGACTGGCGATCGGCCCTGCGGGTGCTAGCGGCTGCGAAAATGCGGGTTTGGTCGGGTCGTCTGGTGTTTCGAGGTTTGGGGCTGCGGGCGCGATTTGCAGCGGAATAGCGGGTTTTGTAGGGTCGTCTGTTGGCGAGGGGCTGGGTGTATCGACGATGTTGAGTTGCCACGGGGCGCTGCGATCGAGATCCACAACAATGCGATCGCCCGTATCTCTCGCTGCTTGCCGAATTCCGGTAACATTTGCAGTTTGAGTGGTGATTTTGAGGACATTATTGTCGGCGGATATTTGCCAGCCGGCAAGTTTAGCAAAATCGGTAACATCTAAGTAACGATACGGGCCTGTCGATCGCGCTGTCAAACTTTGAGCTGCCGTTAAAGATACGGAATACCACTGAATCGGTTGTTTCGTACTGTCGGCGGTGGACAGCAAATCTACTCCCGCAGATTGCATCAAGCCAACATCAGCAATCCAAGTTCGGAAATTCGCAGAGGTGCTGTTTGTAGGCTGCTGAGTCCAAGCTAGGGGCAGAATCCGGCCGTTGAGGGAGACTTGGCGGCCTTGTTTAATTTTGGCAACTGGCGGTATAGATTGAGTCATCAGTTTTAACTCTGAGTTGGCACTATTTTTAGCCACAGGCAAGATGCCTGTGCCACCATCAATTAACTGCATTGTGGGGTGGGCATCTTGCCCGCCTCCTTTCACCACAGGCAAGATGCCTGTGCCACCATCAATCAAGCTCTTGTTTGTGGGGTGGGCATCTTGCCCGGCCCCAACCACAGGCAAGATGCCTGTGCCACCATCAATTAACTGCATTGTGGGGTGGGCATCTTGCCCGCCCCCAAAGCCCACAGGCAAGATGCCTGTGCCACTCGGACTCTCTTGGGCTCTGACGGCCAGATTCCAGACTGAGCACAAGACTATCGCCACAGGCAAGATGCCTGTGCCACTCGAAATCGAGACTGACAACATCCAGGGCCAAATACTCGATCGCCCGATGTTAGCTGCTACTAGCCGTTTTTGTCTGCTGTGCATTTTTTTTACTTCTGGAAACCTAAAACCATTAACCGTCAAAAACGCCTGTGTTACAGCACAACCGTGAAAAATTCTAATTTTATTGGATAATCTTAAGTTCTTGGCTGTGTAGTTTAGATGTAATTCAACTGCATAATATAAGGCAGGGTTTCATTGTTTGTGAACCGCGCTGCTACAATATTTCACCTACCGACTGATCCCGTAGGTGGGTTTTGTGTCTCCAGGGGCTGACCGAAAGCAACTCAACACCGCAGCGAGCAAAATAAAGTTAGAGTTACTATCTACCGATGTTCGCTGCCAGTCTATTCAGCGGACTCAGGAAAAAAAACCAAAAACTCGATCGCAATGTATCTAGTCACAGGTCGGCGATTTCCCAAAGAATCACTGCTTTTTAAGAACAGGGTATTCTATGAGACATCTCCGAGGCGATTAAATCGAGATAATTTAAAATCTGCAAACAGGGTTTCAGTCTCAGCTAAATGCAGCATCTACGTAAATTTTCATCAAATCAGCTTGCTATGTGCTGTTTTAAGATTTACTAGACTTCCACCGCTCGGCAGCATTCTCTCTCCGAGCTATAAAAACGACTCAACCACACAATCACAGAAATAACATTCAATCAACATGGGTAACACGATCGATCGAAACAGCAACGTGCATCAGACTCAACGAGGAACTCCCTATGCCGGCCAAAGCTGGTTAGTGGAAGAAAGAGATGCTTGCGGTGTGGGGTTTATTGCCAACCAAAGCGGCGAAGCTACCCACTCAATTATCGAAAAAGCGCTGCCAGCTTTAACTTGTCTGGAACATCGCGGCGGTTGCAGTGCAGACCAAGATTCCGGCGACGGTGCAGGTTTGATGACGGCAATTCCTTGGGAATTGTTGCATTCTTGGTTTGCCGAACAGGGAATTGCGCCTCCACCGCAGGAAAACTGCGGGGTGGGAATGCTGTTTCTGTCTCAAGATCAAAGTCAAGCGAATATCGCGCGGCAGGTGGTTGAGGAAGGTCTCAAAGCACGCGGGCTGAAACTTTTGGGATGGCGCAAAGTTCCCGTTGTACCGTCGGTTTTGGGCCCGCAAGCGCGCGAAAATCAACCTCAAATCGAACAAGTAATCGTAAGTTCACCAGACTTAGCCGGAGACGAACTCGACAAACAGTTATTTTTGGCCCGTCGCGCGATCGGACACGCGCTGTCAACTCGCCCCGGCTTCACTCGCCAAGAATTTTATAGTTGCTCTTTTTCGTGCCGCACGATCGTCTATAAAGGCATGGTGCGATCGGCAATCCTAGCAGAATTTTACCCCGATCTGAAAAATCCCGCTTACAAAAGCGCCTTTGCCGTCTATCACCGCCGCTTCAGCACCAACACCATGCCCCGCTGGCACCTCGCCCAGCCCATGCGCTTGCTCGGACACAACGGCGAAATTAACACGCTGTTGGGCAATATTACCTGGATGACAGCGCGGCAAGCCAATTTATCTCACCCGAATTGGAGTCAAGCGGACATCGACACGTTCAACCCAATTGTCAATTCCGACAGCAGCGATTCGGCAAACTTGGACAACGTGATGGAATTGTTGGTGCACTCGGGCCGCAGTCCCCTGGAATCCCTGACAATTATGGTGCCCGAAGCCTACAAAAATCAGCCGGCTTTGGCGACATATCCCGAAATTGTCGATTTTTACGAATATTACAGCGGCATTCAAGAACCTTGGGACGGCCCAGCATTGCTCGTATTCAGCGACGGCAAGCAAGTAGGTGCTACGCTCGATCGCAACGGTTTGCGGCCAGCCCGCTACTGCATTACTAAAGATGGTTTAGTAATTGTGGCCTCCGAGGCCGGAGTTGTCGATATTCCAGAAGCAGATATTATCGAAAAAGGCCGCTTGGGGCCTGGACAAATGATTGCAGTTGACCTGCAAACCAAGGAAATTCTCAAAAATTGGCAGATCAAACAGCGGATTGCGAAGCAGCACCCCTACGGCGAATGGCTGAAACAAAACCGCGAAACTTTGCAACCGCAGCCTTTTACCTCCACAACAACCCTGGACTCGCAAACGCTGTTAGCCACCCAAACTGCTTTTGGCTACAACGCCGAAGATTTGGACATGGTGATTGTCGAGATGGCGAGCTCTGGGAAGGAACCGACTTTCTGCATGGGCGATGACGTTCCTTTGGCTGTATTGTCCGAAAAGCCTCAGTTGCTGTACAACTATTTCAAACAGCGATTCGCTCAAGTGACAAATCCGCCGATCGACCCTTTGCGCGAGGGAATGGTGATGTCGCTGACGATGAATATGGGTTTGCGCGGCAATTTACTGCAAGCAGTCCCGGAAAATGCCAAGCTGCTAAAAATTGATTCCCCGGTACTCAACGACGCTGAACTGTCTTTCTTGAAAGGCCAAAAGTCTTTCCCCGCAACGGAATTGTCAACGCTGTACAAAATTGCTGCTGGGCCTGGAGGTCTGCAAAGCGCAGTTGAGCAACTTTGTCAAGATGCTGTGGATGCAGTGCGCGACGGTGCCAGAATTCTGATTTTGAGCGATCGACCATCGAAGGAAAAAGGCGAATCAGTTGCTGTGGGATTGACTGATGAATGTACTTACATTCCGCCCTTGCTAGCAGTTGGTGCGGTTCACCACCACTTAATTAGCGTCGGGCTGCGGATGCAAACTTCCCTCGTTGTGGATACCGCCCAGTGCTGGAGCACTCACCACTTCGCTTGTTTGATCGGTTACGGCGCCGTGGCTGTTTGCCCTTATTTGGCCTTGGAAAGCGTCCGCGGCTGGTGGTTTGACACGAAGACTCAAAACTTGATGCAGCACGGCAAGGTACCCAATATTACCGTGACTGAAGCTCAAGCTAAATACCGCACAGCGGTAGAAAACGGCTTGCTGAAGATTATGTCGAAAATGGGAATCTCGCTGCTGTCTAGCTATCAGGGGGCACAAATCTTTGAGGCGATCGGCATTGGCGGCGATTTGCTCGATTTGGGCTTCAAAGGCACTGTTTCCCGCATCGGCGGTTTAACCGTGGCGGAACTTGCTCACGAGGTAATGTCTTTCCACAGTCAGGTTTTCCCAGAATTGACCCTGAAAAAGCTGGAAAACTTCGGCTTTGTGCAGTACCGCCGCGGTGGCGAATATCACATGAACAGCCCGGAAATGGCCAAGGCTTTGCACAAAGCAGTGACTACTTTTAAGGCTCAGACTAAGGGTAACGGCAACGGCAACGGGGCCGCAGTCTCTCCCGCCGCGATCGGGGACAGCACTGAAGCAAAAACCGCCTATGACCATTACGAAGTTTACAAGCAACAGCTAGAAAACCGCCCTGTCACGGCTTTGCGGGATTTGCTCGATTTCGCGAGCGATCGCCCTGCCATACCCATCGAAGAAGTCGAATCTGTAGCAGATGTTGTCAAACGCTTCGCCACCGGCGGAATGTCTCTCGGCGCTTTATCCCCGGAAGCCCACGAAACTCTGGCGATCGCAATGAACCGCATCGGCGGCAAATCCAACTCCGGCGAAGGCGGCGAAGATCCAATCCGCTACAACGTGCTGAACGATGTCAGCGCGGCCGGTTTCTCACAAACCCTACCTCACTTGAAAGGTTTGCAGAACGGCGATACAGCCTGTTCATCAATCAAACAGGTAGCTTCCGGGCGTTTCGGGGTAACTCCTGAGTACCTGATGAGCGCCAAACAAATCGAAATTAAAGTCGCACAAGGTGCGAAACCGGGCGAAGGCGGTCAATTACCGGGGCCGAAAGTGAGCGAGTACATTGCTTATTTGCGCCGATCGAAACCGGGTGTCACGCTGATTTCGCCTCCTCCTCACCACGACATTTATTCGATCGAGGATTTGGCGCAGTTGATTTTTGACTTGCATCAAATCAACCCGAAAGCGGGAGTTTCGGTGAAGTTGGTATCGGAAGTCGGTATCGGAACTGTAGCAGCCGGTGTTGCGAAGGCAAATGCGGATGTGATTCAAATTTCCGGTCACGATGGCGGCACCGGTGCATCTCCACTGAGTTCGATTAAGCACGCAGGTTCTCCGTGGGAACTCGGATTGACCGAAGTTCACCGGGTGCTGATTGAGAATAAGTTGCGCGATCGAGTTTTGCTCCGTGTTGACGGTGGCTTTAAAACAGGTTGGGACGTGATTGTAGGCGCTTTGATGGGCGGCGAAGAGTATGGGTTTGGCACCGTGGCAATGATTGCTGAAGGCTGCATTATGGCTCGCGTTTGCCACATGAATAGTTGTCCCGTGGGCGTGACAACTCAACAGGAACACTTGCGGAAGCGGTTCCCCGGAACGCCGGAACACGTTGTTAATTTCTTCTATTTCGTAGCAGAAGAAGTGCGGAGTTTGTTGGCGAAGTTGGGTTATAAGTCGATCGCAGATATCATCGGCCGCGCGGATTTGCTGAAAATGCGCGAAGGAGTCCAACTGACTAAGACGCAAGCGATTAATTTGGATTGTTTGACGAAGTTACCGGATACTAAGGGCGATCGATCTTTCTTGGTACATGGTGACATTCACAGCAACGGGCCTGTGTTAGACGATGATTTGTTGGCGGATGTTGAGATTCAAAGTGCGATCGCGAATCACGGCACTGTTAGCAAGAGTGTAAAATTGGTGAATACCGATCGCACTGTGGGAGCACGTTTATCAGGTGCGATCGCACTGCAACACGGCAACACAGGCTTTAGCGGTGAAATCACCCTCAACTGCACAGGTAGCGCGGGCCAAAGCTTCGGCGCGTTCAACTTGCCGGGAATGACGCTGCGACTGTCAGGCCAAGCTAACGACTACGTTGGTAAGGGGATGCACGGTGGCGAAATTGCGATCGAGCCGCCGGCTGGTGCGACGTATGATGCTTCCGAAAATGCGA
This sequence comes from Microcoleus sp. A006_D1, assembly GCF_036702805.1. Lineage (NCBI taxonomy): Bacteria > Bacillati > Cyanobacteriota > Cyanophyceae > Oscillatoriales > Microcoleaceae > Microcoleus > Microcoleus sp. A006_D1. Next base: position 216,702 of record NZ_JAUBVZ010000010.1, on the reverse strand, counting down.
TCGTTGGTAACACCTGCTTGTACGGCGCGACGGGCGGAATCCTGTTGGCTGCGGGTAAAGCGGGCGAACGGTTTGCGGTGCGTAACTCGATGGCGAAAGCAGTCATTGAGGGTGCGGGCGATCACTGTTGCGAGTACATGACTGGCGGTGCGATCGTCGTGTTAGGAAAAGTCGGCCGGAACGTCGGCGCTGGAATGACTGGCGGCTTGGGTTATTTCCTCGATGAAGATGGCAATTTCCCGGCGCACGTCAACGGAGAGATTGTGAAGATGCAGCGGGTTTGTACGGCCGCTGGTGAGGCGCAGTTGAAGGAGTTGATTGAGATGCAGTGCGATCGGACTAACAGCAAGAAAGCCGCGAAGATTCTCGCAAATTGGTCGGAATACTTGCCGAAGTTCTGGCAAGTTGTGCCGCCAAGTGAGGCGAATTCGCCGGAAGCTTCGGAGCAAAAGATTGCTGTGAAAGCGTAATTTTGCAACAAGTTAATTAGATGAGGGGCGACACGAGTCGCCCCTTTTTTTGAATCTATGGGAATTACGAACCGTGAGTCAAAAACCCGGTTTTTCACAACAACTCAAAAAACCCTCTCTTGCTCTTGCTCCCCCCCTTAGCAAGGGGGGGCTGGGGGGGGTAAAAAAGACCAAACAACCCACAAAAAAACCCTCTTGCTCTTGCTCCCCCCCTTAGCAAGGGGGGGCTGGGGGGGGTTAAAAGACCAAACAACCCACAAAAAAACCCTCTTGCTCTTGCTCCCCCCCTTAGCAAGGGGGGGCTGGGGGGGGGTAAAAAAGGCCAAACAACCAACGAAAAAAACCCCGTCTTGCTCTTGCTCCCCCCCTTAGCAAGGGGGGGCTGGGGGGGGTTAAAAAACCAAACAACCCACAAAAAAACCCAAATAAAAAAATGACCAAACTTTACAACAAAACCTCAGAAAAACTCAAGCGACAGCGACTCCGCAGAGAAATGACCAAAGCCGAAAAACGTCTCTGGGACAAAATCAAAAACAGACAGCTTGAGAATTGTAAATTTCGCAGACAATACAGCGTAGCAGAATTTGTAATCGACTTCTACTCACCGGAAATCAAATTAGCACTAGAAGTTGACGGTGACAGTCATTTTCAAGAAGGTGCTGTAGAATATGATGCAGCAAGGCAAGAATTTATTGAATCAGCAAAAATTAATTTTTTGAGGTTTACAAATGATGATGTTTATCATAATTTGGATGGGGTTCTAAATGTGATTGTCGATGGGATTAAATCGCTGAGAGTATTAGGTGTTTTACCCCCCCCAGCCCCCCCTTGCTAAGGGGGGGAGAAAGATTGGAGCGCATGGGATTAAATCGCTGAGAGTCTTAGGTGTTTTACCCCCCCCAGCCCCCCCTTGCTAAGGGGGGAGCAAGATTGGAGCGCATGGAATTAAATCGTTGAGAATATTAGGTGTTTTACCCCCCCAGCCCCCCCTTGCTAAGGGGGGGAGCAAGATTGGAGCGCATGGGATTAAATCGCTCAGAGTATTAGGTGTTTTACCCCCCCCAGCCCCCCCTTGCTAAGGGGGGGAGCAAGATTAGATAATAAACAAACTGGGTTTTTGAGGTCAGCGCCTACACAAAAATTTCCCGACTTCAGCTATAATCAACACCATCATCTCCTCCCCCCTCAAATACCCGCCATGAGACGCTGGCAAGACGGACAACAACTCGACGACGGTAAATATATCATTGAAGAATACCTTGGCGGCGGTGGATTCGGTGAAACCTACCGCGCTCAAAATCGCCATGAAGGTAAGTCAGTTGCTATCAAAACTCTGAATCTTTACCAACAATTCCAGCCGGATTTTGCTAAAACACAAAATAAATTCCTTAAGGAAGCAATGTCTTTATCCAAGTGTCGTCATCCGCATATTGTCGAAGTTTATGATATATTTCGCGAGGGTGATTTCAATTGTATGGTAATGGAATTAATCGATGGCATTGACTTGGCTACTCATCTCAAAGAAAACGGTGTTTTGTCGGAACAAAAAGCTTTGTCAATGATTCAGCAATTAGGCGATGCACTGACTTGTGTTCATAAACAAAACTTGACTCACCGCGATGTTAAACCAGAAAATATCATGCTCAGAAAGCGCGGTATGGAAGCTGTTTTGATTGATTTTGGTTTGGCGCGACAGGCGACGTTATCGGGAAAGTTAATGACTAATAGTAGCAGGGGGACTGAGCATTACGCACCCATTGAACTTGCGGAACAACGCCCTCAACTTGGCGCTTATACTGATGTTTATTCTTTGGCGGCGACGCTGTATAATATGCTTACAGATCACAAGCCGATTCCGTCGCAAGGTAGAAAGATTATTGATCCTTTTATTCAGCCAAAACAGTATGATAATAAAATTAGTGACAGGGTGAATGCGGCGATTATCAAAGGGATGGAGTTGGAACCGCAAAATCGCCCGCAGTCGGTGCAGGAATGGTTGGATTTGGTGATGCCGAAACAGGCGGCTAATGAGGTACAATTGGTTTCAGCCGTGGGGATGGATTATAGAAACTTGCGAGATTTATTAGCAGCAGGAAAGTGGAAAGAAGCGGATGAGGAAACGTCGAAAGTGATGTGCAAGGTGGCGGGTAAAGAATATTGGCTGGATATAGAAAGTATTGATAATTTTCCCTGCGAGGACTTGCGTACCATTGACCAGCTTTGGGTAAAATACAGCGATGGACGCTTCGGTTTTTCAGTGCAGAAGCGCATTCATCAAAGTCTGGGGGGAACCGGGGAATTGGATATTAAAATATGGAAAGCGTTTGGCGATCTGGTGGGCTGGCGAAAGAACGGTAGGTTGCTTTATTACTACAAGGACTTAACTTTTTCAACAAAAGCACCAGAAGCTCACCTCCCAGAGTCGTTGCATAAGTGGATATATTTTGGTATGAATCGGGGGGAGTATGAGTGCGACGAGGATGCTGAACGCTGGATATATTCTCTCGCGTCGAGACTTGTAAAGTGCAACATCTAAGCATTTCAGGGTTTCATGAAGATTTATAAAAAAGGCTAAAACCTCGAAACCTCGCCACTTCTCAGGTTTCCGATACCTGGCACGGCGGCCGACTACCGGACTGGGCTAAAAGACTCCCAGCAACTTGCGGGTGGTAACAGTTAGCAAAGATAAATTTTTCTGCCACCGCCAGAATTTCCGGGTTTTCCGCATTCCATTCCCCCCAATGAACTATTACATGACGCACCTTAAGAACTACTAGAAGCGAACGACAAATGTTCGACAAAATACTACGTAATTGCCTTAAGCAAGGAGACTTAGTAAATGGTATGTGATATTTGCGGAACAGAAGGTGTGCGAGTTCGCCGAATTCCCAGAACATATAGTAAAGGCAAAGATTTGCTAGTTATAGAAAACATTCCCGTAATAAGCTGTCCTCACTGTGGCAGTAGTTACCTCACAGCCGAAACACTCCATGAAATCGACAGAATTAAACGCCAGCGTAAAAGTGTAGCCGTAGAACGTTCTGTAGAAGTAGCTAGTTTTGCTTAGTCAAGTATTACTTTCATCTGCTTTGTATTATGATTGAAAAAAGGGCTAACTCTTGCTCCCCCCCTTAGCAAGGGGGGGCTGGGGGGGGTTAAAATACCAGCTTAAAAAAGGGCTAACTCTTGCTCCCCCCCTTAGCAAGGGGGGGCTGGGGGGGGTTAAAATACCAAGCAACTAACAATAAAATCCTATATAACAATGACAAAACTCTACAACAAAAACTCAGAAAAATTCAAGCGGCAAAAACTTCGCAGAGAAATGACCGAAGCTGAAAAGGAGCTATGGAAACGTATCAGAAACAGACAGCTTGAGAATTGTAAATTTCGCAGACAATATAGTGTATCAGCATTTGTGATCGACTTTTATTCACCAGAAATCAAATTAGCACTGGAAGTTGATGGTGACAGCCATTTTGTGGATGGCGCTGTAGAATATGATGCAGAAAGGCAAGAGTTTATTGAGTCGGCAAAAATTCATTTTTTGAGGTTTACGAATGATGATGTTTATCATAAGTTGGATGGGGTTTTAGAGGTGATTGTGGAGGGGATTAAATCGTTGAGAACATCGGGTGTTTTACCCCCCCCAGCCCCCCCTTGCTAAGGGGGGGAGCAAGAGTTAGCCCCCTTGCTAAGGGGGGGAGCAAGAGTTAGCCCCCTTGCTAAGGGGGGGAGCAAGAGTGTCTATAATCCAAAATTCATAATTCACAATTTATATGCCCTCAAAAGTTACCCTCACCATCACAGAAGGCAATCTCAAAGGTCAAGAATTCACCTTTGAATCCCGCACAACTTGCATCATCGGCCGCGCCAAAGATTGCTATCCCAAAATTCCAGACGACGACAAACACCGCACGATTTCCCGCTATCACTGCTTGCTAGATATCAATCCTCCCGATATCCGAGTGCGGGATTTTGGTAGCAAAAATGGTACGTTTGTTAACGGCGAAAAAATTGGTCAGCGAGAAGCACATCAAACTCCCGAACAAGCCGCAAATATCCAATTCCCAGAATTTGACTTGCAGGGCGGAGATGAATTCAAACTCAGCGATACTTCCTTTCGAGTTGGCATTGCCCTTGACCCAGAAATTGCTAAAACTATCAAATCGGAAAGACCCCCGACTATTCCCCCAAATCAACCGCAACTGTGGGAAATGCTCAAAGCTTTTCTGTTAAAAGCTGTCGGTGGTGAAAAGAATATCGGAGTTCTCGGCGATTATGTGTTGCTGAAGGAATTGGGTAAAGGTGGTTTTAGTTTAGTATATCTGGCAGAACACAAGCGGACAAAAGAACAAATTGCCCTGAAAGTAATGCTGCCAAAAGTAGCGGCGAATCAGCGGGCTGTTAATTGGTTTTTGCGGGAAGTTGAAAATATGAAATATTTAAAACACCCCAATGTGGTAAGTTTAAAAGAGTTTGGTTATGCTGATGAAACTTTCTTTTTTACGATGGAATTCTGCAATGGTGGCAGTGTTGTTGATTTGATGGCCAAACGCGGTGTCAGAACTTTGCCTGTGGATGAAGCTGTGGCGATTATCCTGCAAGTTTTAGATGGTTTGACTTACACCCACAATGTGGAAATTCCGAATGTAAAATTGGCTGATGGCAGTTTTGGTAAAGGACGCGGATTGATTCACCGGGATTTGAAGCCGGGGAATATTTTTCTGGCGAATGTGGGCGGGAAACAAGTTGCGAAAGTTGGGGATTATGGCTTAGCAAAGGCTTTTGATTTGGCGGGATTAAGCGGTCAAACTCTGACGGGAAGCGCGGTGGGGACGCTGGGTTTTATGCCGCGACAGCAGGTGATTAATTTTAAGTACGTGCAGCCGGAGGTTGATGTGTGGGCGGCGGCGGCTTGTTTGTATGCGATGTTGACGGGGTGTTTGCCGCGCAATTTGCAGGGCCAAGATCCGTTTTTGGCGGTTTTGCAAAGTGATGCTGTTCCGATTTGCAATCGCACTTCTACCATCCCTAAACCGCTAGCTAAAGTTATTGACTTAGCTTTAATTGACAATCCTGAAATTTATTATAAAAGTGCGGCTGAATTTAAACAAGCGCTAGTAAATAGTATGTCATAAATAGGACTTACTCACGAGTGGTCAGAAACCGGGTTTTTTACGAAAATCTTTGGTTGTTACCAGCAAATTCGGTAAAAACCCGGTTTCTTTGGCTTGATGCGTAACTCTTTTTAGTTAAAATTTGGATTGAGCGCGATCGCGCAAAAATCGGAGTAGCCAATGAATTAGTAGAAGCCGGAGTGCCCAAGACAGATATTGTTTTGGCATTTTACGCTCCCTACAGACGGCCATATACTGAGTTTGCGGTTGGCTAAAGGTGTGTATCGGCGATAATTGCGATCGCACTCCCAATCCCTGCCGATTTTGCCTAAAACAAATATAACCCACACTTATTGTGTTATGATATATTGAGAAAGCAGATTTTTACTGAGAGGTGAATCGATGCCAATAGCAACATTAGCATTATCTTTAACCTATACCCAAATCCTAGAATTAGTCAAACAAATTCCTAGCGAACAGCAAGCAGAATTATGTGAATTTTTGCTAAAAAGTAAATGGGGCTGGTTAAGTAACTTTACTAAAGATAGCGAAGCACACGCGCGAATGGCTTGCTGGAAGCGCGGCAAAGATTGGGATACCATGACTGAAGGCGAACGCGAAGAATTTATTAACGATGTCTTGGACGAAGATTGACCATGCTGCCTATCGTCATATTCGATACCAATATTTTAATCTCTGCCACTTTATCACAGAAAAGTAACCCCTATGGCTGCCTAAAACTTGCCAAAGATGGTTTAGTAAAATCGGTAACTTGCAGAGAAATTCTTGATGAATTTAAAGAAAAACTGATCTTTAAATTTGACTATTCACCAAATGATGCTCAATCAACTACTGAGCGGGTACTTGACTACTCTCAGCTAGTGAATATCACAAACAGCCTGAAAGGTATCTGTGCTGATCCTGACGATGATATGGTGTTGGAATGTGCTGTAGTTGCCAATGCAAATTATATTGTGACTGGTGATAAACATTTACTATCTTTGATTAATTATCAAAACAGTCTCATTCTCAAAGCAACAGACTTTTTGGCTAGTATACAGGAGTTACAAAACTAGAAGTTATTGTAGGGTGCGTCAGGGGAAAATTCTTGAGTAGGCGATCAAAATATTCTGTTTTGACGCACCCTACATACTATATTATGGCCGATTGGTTCGCTAAGAGATCACAATGACATATAGCTTAAAAAGCTTGGCAACACAGGTTTCGGTATACCCCCATTTGTGCGATCGAGGCTATATCATTACAGTATACGTGCCTTAAGCAAGGAGACTTAGTAAATGGTATGTGATATTTGCGGAACAGAAGGTGTGCGAGTTCGCCGAATTCCCAGAACATATAGTAAAGGCAAAGATTTGCTAGTTATAGAAAACATTCCCGTAATAAGCTGTCCTCACTGTGGCAGTAGTTACCTCACAGCCGAAACACTCCATGAAATCGACAGAATTAAACGCCAGCGTAAAAGTGTAGCCGTAGAACGTTCCGTAGAAGTAGCTAGTTTTGCTTAGTCAAGTATCACCTTCACAATCATAATAGATTGCAATGACCTCAAAAGTCACTCTCACCATCACAGAAGGACGCGGGTATTCGGCTGTCTGATCTACATCGAAATCAAAGATGGTAAAATTTGGATTGAGCGCGATCGCACAGAAATCGGAGTGGCGAATGAATTAGTAGAAGCCGGAGTGCCAAGACAGATATTGTTTTGGCATTTTACGCTCCCTACAGACGGCCATATACCGAGTTTGCGGTTGGCTAAAGGTGTGTATGGGCGATGATCGCACTCCCAACCCCTGCCGATTTTGCCTAAAATAGACATAACCCACACTCATAACATCTGTCATGCAAAGTTACACCCTAGCAGAAGCCTGCAATCCACAGGGGACAGTCTTTAACCGAGCGGCTGTGGAGCCTGTTTTACTCACCGATAAATCGCAGCCCAGCCATGTAATTATGTCCGCTGATGCCTATCAGTGCTTGATTGAGCGACTGATGGAATTAGAAGATATGCTGTTAGGCAAAGCAGCCAAATCTGCCCTGAGTCAGTCTCAAATGGTGGGTGCGGAAACCTTTGTAGAAACACTAAAAAAACTGACCAATGGCGAAACTTGATGGTTTAAAAACTGTTCTCGACTTTCTTAAAGGTTTGCAACCTAAAATAGCGGCTCAAATTGCTAAAAAAGTGTTAGCGCTGAATGTCGATCCTTTACCCAATGATAGCAAGCAATTAATAGGATCTCCGGGTTATTATCGGGTAGATAGTGGCGAGTATCGGATTGTTTACAACTTTAACCCAGATGAAGATTTGGTAGAAGTTATTCTAGTTGGTAAGCGTAATGATGATGAAGTGTACAAAAAATTAGAGCGCCTTTTACAATAAACTAATCCTCAACAGCCTTTGATTTGATCTTAAACGTGCGATCGCCCATCCATCCAGTTATACTCAAAACCTGCCGATCCAATAGCTGCAAGCTTCGCTAACGCACCCAACCCTCAAAAAAATCCTGCTTCCCCGCTTCCAGCTCAAAACGCCCCTAAAAAGCTGAGCTAGCTCTCATTTACTTTGCATATCGTCATTATCAAGAAAACCTATACTTTTTTTCTTGATGACTTTCCGCTGCTCCCCATCCGTTTTACAGCAATACTTAAATACGTCTGAGCTGATCTGCACGCAGTCCAAAGTTTTGTTACAATGGTCTAGCTGTTACAAATCGTAACTTATGCTGGTTTCTATTTTAATAATTGACGTTGCCCTCGTTGCCTGGTCATTGCACCTAATGCAAGAGGCGATCGCGCAGCGCGAATTTTCACTAATGCTAGCCGGCACCCTAGTTGCGGTCTCAGCCGCGGCCCTGGTAGTCGTCTACTTCCTCATGGGGTCTTGTTTGAGCCATTTAACCGCAATATCCCAACACACTTACTAAATCATAGTAGGGTTTGACAATTGTCCAGAAGCGAGGAGAGTTTTTTTGACAAAAAGCCGAAAGCCTTGCCAATCCAAGGCTCAAAACTAATTTTACAAAAAGGATTGACAAATATTGGTCAGTCAAGGCATAATGAAGAGCGCGAAAAGAAAGGGGAATTAGCTCAGTTGGTAGAGCACTACAATGGCATTGTAGGGGTCAGCGGTTCGAGCCCGCTATTCTCCATAAACAAGATGGGACGTACGGTTGAAACCGCGTCTACAAAAACCAAGTCCGCCTCCGCGGACTGAAGAGAATAACGCAATTTTCACCGCCCATTCTTCAACCCGCTCCCGTCGCGTGAGAGTTTGTATAGACGCGGTTTCAACCGCCCGGTCTTCTTTGGGCCTTACCATATCCTGAAATTCGATCGCCCCACACACCACAAAAACCAACTTTCCCGTAAAATCAAAACAGTCTACCCGTAAAAAACAAAGCGCTACCTGTGGCAAAGTCAACTGAACCCAACAATCCAGAGATACCGAGTCAGCTTGCCCGATCGCCTCTGTACGAACTATCATTAGAGCTCAAAGGTCGGATGGTGCCCTTTTCCGGGTGGGAGATGGCAGTGCAGTACGCAGGCATCAGCAGCGAACACCAAGCAGTACGCCAGCAAGCAGGAATGTTCGACATTTCCCACATGGGAAAATTCTGTTTGAGAGGGAAACAACTAATAGAAAAATTTCAACCCTTAGTACCCTCAGACTTAAGCCGCTTGCAACCAGGTCAAGCTCAATATACAGTCTTACTAAATAACAAAGGCTGCATCTTAGACGACATTATTTTCTACTGCCAAGAACCAGATCCCACCACGGGCGAAGAACGTGCAGTAATCATTGTCAACGCCGCTACTCGCATCACAGACAAAGCCTGGATTGTCGCCCACTTAGAATTGAGCGGACTTAGTTTTACAGACATCTCCGAAGACCAAGTTTTAATCGCAATTCAAGGGCCCGAAGCCGCCAACTATCTCCAGCCTTTTGTGGAAGATAACCTCGCACCAATTAAGGCATTCGGACACTTAGAAACAAAGTTATTGGGACAGCCGAGTTTCATTGCCAGAACTGGTTATACCGGCGAAGATGGATTTGAAATCATGGTGGATATAGAAACCGGAAAAAAAGTCTGGCAAAAATTCCTAGATGCTGGCGTTGTCCCCTGCGGTTTGGGTGCGCGAGATACCTTGCGTTTAGAAGCAGCAATGGCACTTTACGGTCAAGATATTGACGATAATACCACGCCTTTAGAAGCTGGATTGGGTTGGGTAGTTCACCTCGATACCAAAGGCGATTTTATTGGGCGCGAGGTTTTGGAACAGCAGAAAGCAACGGGAGTATCGAAGCGGTTGGTAGGGTTAGAAATGCAGGGGCGGCACATTGCACGCCACGGCTATCCGGTAATATTTGAAGGCGAAACAGTCGGAGAAGTTACTAGCGGTACATTATCGCCTACACTGAATCGGGCAGTTGCCCTCGCGGTTGTTCCGGCAAAATTAGGGAAAATCGGCCAGCGGTTAGAAGTCGAGATTCGCGGGAAAAATTACCAGGCGACGGTGGTGAAAAAGCCATTTTATCGATCTAATAATCGAATGCCCATAGTTTAATAAGATTTAACAGATACTTTTTTACGGCAAGGAATTGAGATGGCACTAACATACCCCGATGACCTGAAATACCTAGACACTCACGAATATATCCGACTCGACGGCGAAATAGCCACCATCGGCATTAGTGCCTTTGCAGTTGACCAACTTGGGGATATCGTATTTCTAGATTTGCCCGAAGTCGGCGCAGGGTTGGAAAAGGGCGAAGCTTTCGGTACAGTCGAGTCAGTGAAAGCCGTTGAAGACTTGAAAGCGCCCATTACCGGTACAGTCTTAGAACGCAATGATGCCATTGTAGATTCTCCCGAAAACTTGGCGGAAGACCCCTACGGTACTGGATGGCTGCTAAAAGTCCGCGTTGACAACGCCAGCGATGCCGATGATGCTTTGTCTGTCGAAGAGTATCGCAAAATGGTAGAAGGGGAATAAGAGAGGGAAGAGGCAGAGGGGGAGATTGGGAGAAGGGGAAAATCTTTTCTCTTCCCTCGAACCTCGAACCTCGAACATCCGTTAAATCCGCTACAAAATCCGTTGCCGAACCGTTACATCCGTTAAATCCGCTACAAAATCCGTTGCCGAACCGTTACATCCCGCACATTGCTTGCTGCCGAACTTCCTTCTTTTGTGGCGAAATGTTACAAACAAAGAAGAAAAGTCAATTTAGGAGAATCAGCCTTGGTACTCTACAGCCCTCAACTTGAACCCAACCAGCAGCAAAACCTTGTTCCCATCGATGGTTTTGCGGGGCGGCACATTGGCCCGACACCCAGCGAAATCCAGCAAATGCTAGATGTTTTGGGCATTTCCAGCCTCGATGACTTGATTGACAAAACGATTCCAGCGGCGATTCGCATGAATCAACCGCTACAACTTCCCGCAGCCCAAAGCGAGTACGCGGCTTTAGCAGAATTGAAAGAAATTGCTGCAAAAAATCAGGTATTTCGATCGTACATCGGCACTGGATATCACAACTGCATCACACCACCCGTCATCGGGCGAAACATCCTGGAAAATCCCGGCTGGTATACAGCCTACACTCCATACCAAGCCGAAATTGCCCAAGGGCGATTAGAAGCTTTGCTGAACTTCCAAACCATGATAATCGAGCTCACGGGTTTGGAAATTGCCAATGCTTCCTTGCTGGATGAAGGGACAGCGGCGGCGGAAGCTATGGCGGTGAGTTACGGCGCTAGCAAGAATAAGGCAAAAGCGTTTTTTGTGTCTCAAGATTGCCACCCGCAAACCATCGAAGTGGTGCAAACTCGCGCTAAACCGCTGGGAATTGAAGTAATTGTCGGCGACCATCAAAGCTTTGAGTTCGATCGTACAATCTTCGGTGCACTGCTGCAATACCCAGCAACCGACGGCGCAATTTACGACTATAGTGATTTTATTCGATCGGCACACCAAGCCGGCGCCTTAGTCACAGTCGCCGCCGACATTTTGAGCCTTTGCTTGCTCACACCCCCCGGCGAATTCGGCGCAGACATAGCCGTAGGAAGCACCCAGCGCTTCGGAGTGCCGATGGGATTCGGAGGGCCCCACGCAGCCTATTTCGCTACCCGAGAAGAGTTTAAACGGCAAGTTCCGGGGCGAATTGTCGGCGTTTCCAGAGATGCTAACGGCAAATCTGCCTTGCGTTTGGCTTTGCAAACTCGCGAACAGCACATCCGCCGCGAAAAAGCAACTAGCAATATTTGTACTGCTCAAGTTTTGCTAGCAGTGATGGCGAGTATGTATGCTGTTTATCACGGCCCTTCTGGACTCAGAGACATTGCCGAGAAAGTCTGGAGTTTAACTGCACTTTTGGCATCCGGCTTAAGAAGTTTCGGATACAAAATTGGTGATCAACCTTTCTTCGATACTCTGCGAGTAGAATTGGGAGACAAACCGCTGTCAGAACTTCTCGAAGCTGCTCAACTTCGCCAAATTAATCTCCGAGTTTTCGATGATGCGACAGTCGGAATCACTTTAGATGAAACTGTCACTGTTGAAGATGTGCAAGAGTTGTGGGAAATTTTCTCACAGAATAAGGATTATATCAGGGCTGACGGGCAGAATGCTCTCAACATTCCGCTGGATGCAGAGGAATTGAACTCATACTTGACTTTACCTGATTTTTGCGATCGTACAACCAGCTATCTCACCCATCCAGTTTTCAACAGTTACCACTCCGAAACTGAACTGTTGCGCTATATGCACCGTTTAGAAGCCAAGGATTTATCACTAAATACATCAATGATTCCCTTGGGTTCTTGCACAATGAAACTAAATGCAACATCAGAGATGCTGCCGGTAACTTGGGCGGAATTTGGTAACATACATCCCTTTGCACCCCGCAACCAAACTCGCGGCTATCAAATGATGTTCGTGCAACTCGAACAGTGGCTGGCAGAAATCACCGGTTTTGCGGGAATTTCCTTGCAGCCAAACGCGGGTTCTCAGGGCGAATATGCGGGATTGTTAGTAATTCACCAATACCACGAACACCGAGGCGAAACTCACCGCAATATTTGTTTGATTCCCCAGTCAGCCCACGGTACAAATCCGGCTAGCGCGGTGATGGCGGGAATGAAAGTAGTCGCTGTCGAGTGCGATTTGCAGGGCAACATTGATGTCGCCGACTTGCAGAAAAAAGCCGAGAAGCACAAAAATGAACTGGCTGCTTTGATGGTGACATATCCATCTACCCACGGCGTGTTTGAGTCAGAAATTAAAGAGATTTGCGCGATTGTCCACAACTGCGGCGGACAAGTTTATATGGACGGCGCCAATATGAACGCTCAAGTTGGTTTGTGCCGCCCTGGCGATTTCGGTGCCGATGTTTGTCACTTAAATTTGCACAAAACTTTCTGTATTCCCCACGGCGGCGGCGGCCCCGGCATGGGGCCGATTGGCGTGATGTCTCATTTAGTGCCTTTCTTACCTGATGTTTCGGGAGATCCCCCCCAGCCCCCCTTAACAAGGGGGGGGCAAGAGTTGCCTAATCTATCATCGATTGAGTCCAGAACTAATGGAGAGAAAGATGGCAATTCTATAGGTGCTGTTTCGGCCGCGCCTTGGGGAAGTGCTAGCATTTTGACTATTTCTTGGATGTACATTCGGATGATGGGAGGAGTCGGTTTAACTGAGGCGACAAAAGTTGCAATTCTTAATGCTAATTACATGGCGCATCGGTTAGAATCGTATTATCCGGTTTTGTACAAAGGGAAATCTGGTTTAGTAGCACACGAGTGTATTCTGGATTTGCGACTTCTCAAAAAATCTGCGGCTATCGAAGTCGATGATATCGCTAAGCGGTTGATGGATTATGGCTATCACGCGCCGACTGTTTCTTGGCCTGTCGCGGGTACGGTAATGGTGGAACCGACGGAAAGCGAATCGAAGCAGGAATTAGACCGTTTTTGCGATGCGATGATTGCGATTCGAGGGGAAATTGCGGAGATCGAAAAAGGTAATGTTGACGCGCAAAATAATGTGTTGAAAAATGCGCCGCACACCGCAGAATCTCTGATGGTTGATGAGTGGAATCGTCCTTATACTCGCGCGCAAGCTGCTTATCCGACTCCTTGGACTCGCGAATATAAGTTTTGGCCTGCGGTGGGCCGGATAGATAATGCGTTTGGCGATCGCAATTTTGTCTGTTCTTGTTTGCCAATGGAGGCTTACAGTCAAGGTTAAGTAACTTAGTAGGGTGCGTCAGAATGCGTTATTTGTGAATAGATAGGCTAATTCCTGACGCACCTTACTAACTTTACATAACTCAATCTGCCGTAATTTATATGCAACTGCTATAATAAATAAATCTGAGTCTTAACATCGCAAATGTATGACAGCTAAAATACACATCAGCAAGTTAGGTGATTCCTTGACTTTGCCAATACCAGACTACATAGTAAAGTTTCTCAACCTTAAAGCCGAAGATTCAGTAATTTGTAGCATAGAAAATGGGAAAATGGTCATAGAGCCTGTAAATAATAAAATATCAAAATATACCCTAGATGAATTATTGGCAGGCGAAATAGAATCTAGCGAAGAAGTCTCTTGGGGAAAACCAGAAGGAAAAGAAATTTGGTAAACTATATCCCCGAACGAGGTCATTTTATTCGCCTGAATTTTGACCCTCAAGCAGGACACGAACAAATGGGGACTAGACCTGCACTGGTTGTGAGTCAAACTAAATTTAACCGAAAAATGGGGTTTGTGTTTGTCTGTCCCATTAGCACCACACAACGCAAAAATCCGTTTTATATTCCCATTCCAGAAGGTGAAGGGGTAACAGGTGTAATTATGACGGATCAACTACGCTATGCAAGATTATAGGGCAAGGCAGGCAGGTTTTATTAGTGAATGTCGAGAAGATGTAATTGAGGAAGTCTTGAGGCGAATTCAACCTATTTTGTTTGAAAATGTGATTGTTGATGAATAGTTAATCAAAATCATATTGATTGAATCGTGTGGGCGGTTTGAGCATAATTTCTGTCACGTAGCGACAATTTAAATAAACCCGCTTCTACCAATTTGCAACACTCTTGTTAAGGGTATTTAATGGAAAATTCCCATAAAAAATCCTCAACTACCAAGTAAAATAACCAATGAATATAAGATTTTTGTGGCGATCGCCCTCCAAGACACCACGCTGGATTATTCTAGTATTATTAGGCGTTTTGGCGGCGATCGCAACGATCGCCACAGCCGTTCACTTCAAAAGTGCGATCGCCCAAAACAGTCTATCTTTATCTGTAGACGTAGCAGCCGATCGACATCTCATCAGTCCCGACATCTACGGCATGAACGATTATGCCATAGATCCAGCCCTGGCGCAAGAGTTGCGAATTCCGGTGGAACGCTGGGGCGCCAATCACACCAGCCGCTACAACTGGCTTGTCGATTCTTCCAACAGCGGCGATGATTTCTTCTTCGTAGGAGGCGGCGAAAACAAAAACCCAATTCCCGGCGAGTCGATCGACAAAATCGTCAAAACCAACCGCAATAACGGCAGCAAAAGTATCGTTACCATCCCCATAATCGGCTATGTAAATAAATTTAGCACATGGAACTGCGGCTTTCGAGTAGCCAAATACGGCGCGCAAGAAAAAACTAATCCCTACATTTTTCCCGAAGGCGATAAATGCGGCAACGGCAAGCGTCCCGACGGCAGTTTAATAACAGATAATAACCGCCTCGATGTCAGTATTATCAGCGATCCAAAATTCCAGAAAGCTTGGGTTGAACATTTAGTTAAAACCCACGGTACTGCTGCTAACGGTGGCGTGCAAATTTATCAAATGGACAACGAACCAAGCGGCTGGGGAAACACTCACCGCGATGTTCATCCAGAAGCGACAAGTTATCAGGAATTGCGCGATCGCACTTACGAATATGCGTCAATGGTAAAAGCGGTTGATTCCACCGCTAAGGTACTCGGCCCCTCGGATTTTGGCTGGATAGTCTATGCAGATTCTTTGGTAAAGGGCGATCGCGAAAAACACGGCGGTGTCTGGTTTGCGCGGTGGTACTTGCAGCAAATGCGCGCTTACGAACAGCAAAAAGGTGTTCGCATCCTCGACTATTTTGACGAACACTACTATCCGATCGTCGATGACCTCTGTTTGGGGAATTGTCCGGCTGGCGACGCTAAGACGCAAGCAGCGCGGTTGCGATCGACTCGTTCTCTGTGGGACAGCACTTATACTGATGAAAGTTGGATTGGTAAATCGAATCCGCCGCTAACAATTATTCCCCGGTTTCGAGAGTGGGTAAAGCAGGATTATCCAGGTACAAAAGTTGCAATTACTGAATACAATTGGGGCGGTTTGGAGTCAATTAACGGTGCGTTGACTCAAGCCGACATCCTAGGGATTTTTGGGCGGGAACAACTGGATTTAGCGACGCTGTGGGGCCCTCCGAAGTCTTCTGAACCGGGTTCCTATGCCTTCCGCACGTACATGAATTATGACGGTAAGGGCAGCAAGTACGGGGATACTTGGGTGCGATCGCACAGCACAGATCAAGGACAATTATCAATCTACGGAGCGCAACGCACGGCTGACGGTGCTTTGACGCTGGTAATCATTAACAAAACCAGCCAAAACTTAACCAGCAACTTGAGTTTGACAGGATTTAACCCAGCGGCCAAAGCTCAAGTTTACACTTACAGCGAGGCGAATTTGCGGGCGATCGTCCGTCAGAGCGATTTAAGTGTCAGCGCCGCCGGTTTTGGCGCAACTTACCCCGCTAATTCTATCACTTTGGTTGCCCTTCCGAAAGCAAAAATTTAGCCAGTTCGGGTACATCTATTTCGGAAAGCTGGCAAGAGGAAAGAAAAATTGGTATCAGAAACCCGGTTTATTCATAAATTTCTCGGAACTTCACGCACAACTCGTAGAAACCGGGTTTCTAGCTACCTATCGGTTAGCCATCAAACTGTCGCTACATATTGTTATCAAAATTGATTTAATTGCCAGAAACAATTGGTTTAACACCTCTCACTTTTAGGGAAAAATTAAAATCAGACTATTTATTACTCCAATCTTCTTCCTTCTAGGTCAATTGCTGTCAACTATCAACTATCAACTGTCAACTGTCAACTGTCAACTGTCAACTGAATTAACCTCCATCCAAGCAATACATTTCCGCATTTGCTCGGTCATCATTTTTTTGTCAGCATTATATCGGCGCCCGTGTCCCGGCAAAACCCATTCAAACGAGTAATTAGCCAAGTTTCCCATAGATTTGATTTGTTCCGGCCAAGAATACCAGCAGGCAGTAGGAAAGCCAATTAGCTGCTGGAAATTGTCCGACCAAGCGAGATGGTCGCCGCTGAACAAAAACTTGTTATTGTAAAGCAAAACAGTGTGACCTTTGGTGTGACCAGGAACAGGTACAATCAACAAATTATCTGCTATTTGATGCGGTTCGCTACCCGACAATTGAATTTCTACACTGCGAGTATCGGCGTTAATTTCGTCAGCATGAAGAATGCGATCGCACCCAAAATGGTCGCGGTATTTTTGATGGTCTGCTACGTCGTCGCGGTGAGTCAAATACAGATAGCGAATGCCGCCCATTGCTTCTATATTTTTGACTAGCTGCGGTACAAAACGGGGAGAATCAACTAAAACGTTTCCTTCGGGGCGGACAATTAAATAGCTGGCTGCGCCGTAGGATTTCTCTGAGTGGTAGCCGCAGTGGTAGACATTTTCTGTTACTAAGGCTGGCAAATGTTGCTGAACTTCTTTGATATTTTTGGGTTTTTCAACAGTGCCGATCGAAGTTGTTGGACAAGACAAAAGAGCTGCGAGACTTAGCATTTCTGCGGTTTCGTTTGTTGGCTGCTGGTAAACCGCAGATTGTTCTCCGGCTTGAGTAAATACTTCCGGCGCCATCCACCGACAAGTATCGCAGTCAATGCAGCTACTGTCTACATAAAAATTACCGCTGATATTTTCGGGGCGGCGCAAATTTATACGAGCCATTTTTTCACCTTTTAATAAAGTTAAGATGTAAGTTGGGAGGGGCTGGTTTATTTCAATTGTTGGTGAGAGTTAGAGATGGTTGGCGAACCCGTTCCTACAGAATTAATGGATGAAAAACTAATAATTGGAGTGAATTTATTTTAGCATAATTATGGCAAAAGGTGCTAGGTAGCGATCGACCGTTTTCCAATTCTCCAAATAGCGAGAAACCGGGTTTTTGCGAAGATATTCGATGCGAGGCGAAGATATCGGAAAAAACCCGGTTTCTTAGATTGTTAAGGCTGCCTCACTTTAGGCATTAGCTAGCTTCTTTTGAATCATTGCCCAATATTCAGGGAAATCCTCACGGGTATATACTGTTAAAGCTGCTTCATAAAACGATCGCGCCTTTGCGAGATTTTCATCCCGCGAACCGTTGATTCTGTCATTATGGGCATTACCTAGGTTATATTGAATCATGGCCCAATCTTCAGGAAACTGTTCGGGAGTACGAACAGTTAAAGCAGCCTCAAAAAATGCGATCGCGCGATCGATATTTTCCGCCCGCGAACCGTTGATTCTGTTGGCGTAAGCAGCAGCTAGGTTATTTTGAGCCATTGCCCAATCTTCCGGGAAAGCCTCAAGGGTGTAGACTGTTAAAGCAGCGCCATAAAGGGCGATCGCCATTTCCACATTTTCAGCCCGCGAACCCTTTATTCTGGTAATATAGGCAGCAGCTAAGTTGTTTTGAGTTTGAGCAAATTTTCCGCTTCCCGGTTGCCGATTATTTAAAACAAGTTGATAAGCGGCAATGGCAATTTCAATATTATTCGCTCTATTCCCACCGGAAAAATTGCTAATATTAATCGTCAAGTCTTCAACGAGGCTGACAATTGAGTCAATAGTTTGGGCATTTTCGCCACCAATTAACCTCTGGATTACTTGCTCTAAAATCTCGGCAAAACGAGCATTGAGGAGATGTTTTCGTTCAGCTAGCATGGGGTGAATTACTGCTGGATTGCTATTGCTACCATCTTCTGCTTGCAATAATTCTAGAATAAAGTTTGCATACTCTTGGGGATTTTCACCTTCGGAGTTATCGCCATCGTTGATCTCGATTAATTGTAATAGCTGACTAATCAGACTTCGCAGGAAGCTAGCGCCGTTTTCTCCTCCTTGCTGCGCCATTTTTTCTGCTACTAACTCGCAAGTTTCCAGAAATTCGACATCCAACAATTCTAAGTTATCTTCTAATATCTGGGGCTCGGTGCCGTTGGGGCAATTCAGCAGGGTGTGAATTAGTTCTAGGTAGGCTTGGGCGCGGTTTTCTTCCATTGTTGGGGAGTTGTGAATAATATCGGAATTTATTTTATCATGGTTGTGCGTGGGTGGCGAGAAACCGGGTTTTTGCGAGAATTTTTGATGAGAGGCGAAGATATCGGAAAAAACCCGGTTTCTTGGATTGTTTCTTAGATTGTCGGTGGGTGGCGAGAAACCGGGTTTTTGCGAGAATTTTTGACGAGAGGCGAAGATATCGGAAAAAACCCGGTTTCTGAGATTGTGCGTGGGTGCCCTGTCTTCTCTCTACGCAAATAATGTGGCTACTGATACGGTAAAACCAGGTAACAAAGGACTGCTTAAGTTATCTTCTTTAAATAAGGTCATTGCTAATTGCAAAATTCCGTTGTCTCGACGGTAAATTTCTACTTTTTGCTGTATTCGGTCAAAGATCCAATATTCGCGCACGCCTTGAACTGAATATAATTTTAACTTGGATTGCCGATCGCGCTTTTCATTTGCCTCACCGGGAGACATCACCTCTACCACCAACTCCGGTGCACCAGCCAAATGTCCGGCTTCATCTAATATTTGTGCTAAACGTTCGTAGCTTACCCAAACTACATCAGGAATCACATTATCACTATCGGTGAAGATCAGACCGGCAGTTGTTGCAGCCTTACCTAAACCTGTCTCTATTGACCAATTACCCAAGGTTCTGCAAACATTGTCAACAATATTTTGATGTTCCCAGCGAGGTGCTCTTGTCACAATCAATTCTCCTCCGATTATTTCATAACGGTTGCCGTTATCGGGTAATGATTCTAAATCAGCGCTTGTCCAGCGAACTTTTTCTGTGGTTGACATAGCTTTGACTCCGCTCTGTTCTATTTTAATTATATACCAATCTTTTCGGAATTTTGACCGCAGATGTTGGCGGATGTACGCGGATGGACGCAGATGAAGAATGGGTGGGTGGCCAGAAACCGGGTTTTTGCGACAATTTTTGGTAAGAGGCGAAGATATCAGAAAAAACCAGGTTTCTTAGATTGTGGGTGGTGGCGAGAAACCGGGTTTTTGCGAGAATATTCGATGGGAGGCGAAGATATCGGAAAAAACCCGGTTTCTGAGATTGTTTCTAATGCCTGCACAATGCTACCTTGGGCATTAATCTATCTAAGATTTGTGCGATCGCAATTACCGTCCAATCAATATCAGCTTCGGTGGTTTCGCGTCCCAGTGTCAAGCGAATTCCACCAATCGCGCCGCTTTCATCATATCCCATTGCCAATAATATCGGACTGGGCGTGAGTTTACCACTGCTACAAGCCGCACCGGAACTAATGCCAATTCCGGCTAAGTTTAGCTGTCTCACGAGAGTTTTGCCTGTGATTCTCTCTGTGTCTCTCTTTTGGTAAGGGCGACAGGAAGGGGAGACGATGCAAAAACTGGTGTGGTGCGGCAGTCGGTAATATCGATCGCCCGTTGGGACTAAACTGGGTATGTGGGATAATTTGTCAAAAAGTCGATCGCGCAATCCAATCAACCTCGGCGTTTCCACATCCATTTCCTGCACAGCCAACTCCGCCGCCACTCCAAAACCCACGATTGCGGGCAGCGCTTGCGTTCCTGAGCGCAGTTTCAACTCCTGTCCGCCCCCGCCGAACATTGGCACTAATTCTAGTCCTGGACGCACGTACAGCGCCCCCGCACCTTGCGGCCCGTAAAGTTTGTGACTGGAAAGCGAAAGCAAGTCTACGGGCAGTTTCTGCACATCAATCGGTAGTTTGCCCGCAACTTGAACTGCATCGGTATGAAACAGGATATTGCGATCGCGCGCAATTTGCGATAATGCTTCTATTGGTTGCAGTGTACCAACTTCGCTTTGTCCGTAGATGATGGAAATTAGCACTGTGTGCGATCGCAGTGATTCTTGCAAATCCAAAGGATGAATTCGCCCGTATTTATCGACTGGTAATCGCGTTATTTCCCATCCCAATTCTTCGAGTTGTCGCGCCGTTTCTGATACGGCCGAATGCTCTACGCTGGAAATAATGATATGCTGCGGCTTTGTATAAAGACGCGCAATTCCCATAATTGCTAAATTGTCCGCTTCTGTACCGCCCGAAGTAAAAATCATCGATTCCGGTAGCGCATTAATCAAGCTAGCAACCTGCATTCTGGCTAATTCTAAAGCAGTCGCCGCCCTTTGTCCCCACTCGTGCAAACTAGAAGGATTCCCCCATTGTTGAGTGAGAGCTTTTTGCATAGCATCAATTGCTTCTGAGCGTGTGGGTGTTGTGGCGCTATAGTCGAGGTAAATTTGCATGGGTTTTAATGAGTTAGTTGTTAGTTGTTATTGGTTATTGGTTATTGGTTATTTTTTGATTGTTGGTTGTCAAGAGTCTGTGGGTGGTTTGCTTTTGGGTATTTTCTTAATTTTCAACGCTTGAGTATTTGCTTTGCTTTGAATTGAGTTTAGGTAAGCGTTGAGTTTGGGAGATAGTTCGTCTATTAAAGGTTTTATACGCTCGATTTGCTCGGTGGTTAACAGGTGTCGGACACAAGCTAATCTTAACCAGTGTCTTGTTTCATGTAGTGACCCCCTGGCTATTTTGATAAAACGTTGATTATCATTGTAGTTATACCGCCCATTCCCCTCGGCAATATTAGCACCAATACTATCGACTGACCTAACCAATTGTTGCCCGACTGTATTTTTAGCAAAGGAATCCCAGGATTGAACAATAAACCAAACTTCATTAGAAATTTGCTCTGCTAATTGATAAACCTGCAACTCTTGAAACCTAACCATACATTTAAAATTTGAACATTGAACAATTATAACATTTTCTAAAAAAAGTACAATAACAACTAACCAATAACAACCAACCAATAACAAATAACAAATAACCAATAACCAATAACCAATAACCAATAACCAATAACCAATAACAACTAACTAACTCCCAGGTTTGCAGACATTGTAGTCTTCGTGGGACAAGACTTTTTGGGGAATTAAGAAACTGCCGCAATCTTCACAAAGCATTCTGTAGTTGCGCGTTACAGGAATACTCACAATCCAACGGTTGTGACGGAGACGTTTGCCGCCAAAATCTCTGTAATTCTTATTTTCGCCCAAAGCTGCTATAATGGCGCGAGCTTTAGTAACTACATGGTCTGGTAGACCTCTGAGATCGATGATATCTCTAGCAAATGATGCTTCCCTCTGTTGTTTTTTGGTTTGTTTTTCGACCAGGACTTCAACATATTGCTGCTGCGCCACCAACTCTTGCGTGCAGCGATGGCACGCTTTACCATATCCTTTGTGACCACACGGAAAAATTGTTTTTCTTTTAGCCATAAAGCAGCAGTATCGGGTTCGATCCACGCCCCTGAATGCTGCTACCCTACCAGTGATGCTTCCGGCATCGAGGCAGTTCTACAAGACGCAAAATCTATTCCGTTTCATAAATTTAATAGTTTTAACTTTGCTTGACCGAATATCTTTGAACTGTGAATAGACCGATGACCTCAATAAAATTTAAAATTTTTCTGACTGTACTTTATGATAATTTACCAGGTTTTTGCTGTGCTGGACTAATGGCGATCGCCCTGGCGGCCTGCGGACAAGTAAAGCAAGACGTGCAGAATTTGCCTCCCAGTTTGGCTCCGCTGCCTCAAGACCCCTTGTTGCAAGTATACTTCAATCAGTCCCTCACTTCGAGTTATACAGAGCCTTATCGCCCGCAAACTCGACCTGGTGATGATTTAGAAAAGTTGGTCGCTGAGGCTATAGCAAGTGCTGGATCGACCGTAGATATGGCGGTTCAGGAGTTTCGCTTGCCAGGTATTGCACGAAAAATGGTCGATCGCGCGCGATCGGGAATTAAAGTGAGATTAATTGTCGAACATCTGTACAGTCGCCCTTGGAGCGATTATACAGCCCAGGAGTTAGCGAAATTGCCCGATCGAGAGCGTGATCGCTACAATGAATTTTTGCAACTCGCCGATACCAATAAAGATGGCAAATTAAGCCCGGAAGAAATCAAGCAAAACGATGCTTTAGTAATTCTCAAAGATGCGGGAATTCCTATAATTGATGATACTGCTGACGGCAGTAAAGGCAGCGGTTTGATGCACCACAAATTTGTGGTAATTGATGGCAAAACAGTCATCGTAACTTCGGCTAATTTTACCACCAGTGATATCCACGGCGATTTCAAGACAGCAGCAAGTCGCGGCAATGCGAATAATTTGCTGAAAATTGAGAGTTCTAAATTAGCGCAAATATTTACTCAAGAATTTAACATCATGTGGGGCGACGGGCCCGGAGGCAAACCGGACAGCAAGTTTGGCATCAAAAAGCCGCTTCGTTCAGTCCAAAAACTCAGAGTTGGGAATGCAACTGTGGCGGTGCAATTTTCACCGACGAGTGCGACTTTGCCTTGGGAAACAAGCGTCAATAGTTTGATAAATCGAACTTTAGCAAAGGCGAAACAGTCGGTTAATTTGGCACTGTTTGTATTTTCGGCTCAGCGGTTGTCAAATACCCTGGAACTTGAATCTAGGCGCGGTGTGGCGGTGCGAGCTTTGATTGACTCAAATTTCATTTATCGCCCTTACAGCGAAGGTTTAGACATGATGGGGGCGACTTTGATGCAGGATTGCCGGTTGGAATCTGACAATCGCCCGTGGAGAAAGCCGCTGACTGCGGTGGGTGTGCCGCTGTTACCAATGGGCGATCGCCTGCACCACAAATTCGGCGTTATCGACGGCAAAACGGTCATTACAGGCTCTCACAACTGGAGTGAGGCTGCAAATCACGGGAATGATGAGACGCTGCTGGCGATCGACAGTGCGGTAGTTGGGGCCCATTTTGACCGGGAGTTCGATCGGCTGTACAAAGGTGCAATCCTGGGAATTCCCGCCCGCATCAAGCAGAAAATCGACGCTAGGAAAAAAGAGTGCGAGTCAGTGCAAGCAGCATCAAAATCTGCGAATCCTAAACCTCAAATTGCTGCTAAAAAGTTAATTAATTTGAACGCAGCGACTCAGCAAGAATTAGAAACTTTGCCAGGGGTTGGCCCCAAGTTAGCCGAGAAAATTATTGCAGCACGGGAAAAGCAGCCTTTTGAGTCTTGGGAAGATGTGGAAAGGTTGCAAGGAGTTGGAACCAAGACTGTAGACAAGTGGCGCGATTTAGTCGCATTTTAAAGACTAGAAAAGATTGCAAAAATAGCTAGGACGGGCAAGATGCCCATCCCACAAAATTTTTTTTCCTTATAGTACAAAAAGTTTAGGACGGGCAAGATGCCCATCCCACAAAATTGTTTGTCTTGTGGGACGGGCAAGATGCCCATCCCAAAATTTGATGCAAATAACTTCTGCAATCTTGTCTATTGCTTCAAGTAATCGGGTGAAAATAAAATGCTGCGGCCAACACAATATATGTTGCTAAAAGCAGCACTCCTTCCAGCCAATTAGAGCGCCCGTCGAGACTAATTAGATTAGCGATTGTCACCGCAATGGCAACTGCAACCACTTCAAACGGATTAAAGTTTAAATCCATCGGCTGATGAATCACTAATCCGATAATCACCAACACCGGCGCTACCAGCAAAGCAACTAGCAAACTCGAACCCATCGCCACGGAAACTGACAAATCCATATTGTTTTTCATCGCAACTCCCACCGCCGTTACGTATTCCGCCGCGCCGCCCACAATTGGTAACAGAATTACGCCTGTAAACAGCGGTGTCAATCCCAATCCTTTAGTAGTTTCTTCGACAACACCCACGAAAATTTCTGATTCAAAAGCAACGGCAATAGTTGAAGCAACTAGCACTCCTATCCACAGCCACAAATTCGGTTTGTGTGCAGTTGATTCATCGGTATTTTCAGAATCTTCTAACTCTAGTATGCCGACTTCGTAAAGATAGCTGTGAGTTTTTAAGGAAAATAGCAGTGTTAGCGCGTAAACTGCAATTAGGACGATCGCAGTTATTAACGAAAGATTCTGAATGGCTGCGGGTTCCACTCCATTGGATGTGTAAATTACCATTGTCGGCAGCAGAATCGCAATCACTGCTAGAGTCATGGTAGAACCGTTCACCCGCGCGATAATTGGCTTGAATTCTTGTTCTTTATACCGGATTCCTCCTAGCAACATGGAAAATCCCATAACTAAGAGCAAGTTGCTGATAATTGTGCCGGTGATGCTGGCTTTCACAATATCAATTAAGCCGGCTTTCAGGGCAACTATGGCAATAATTAATTCCGTAGCATTGCCGAAGACTGCATTTAATAAGCCGCCAATGGAGGGCCCTGTGACGATCGCCACTTCTTCTGTTGCTGTGCTCAACCAAATCGCCAGAGGTATAATGCCTAAAGCGGATGTGATGAAAACTGTGAGGGAGCCCCAGTGCAAATACTCGGCGGCGATGGAAATGGGGATGAAAACTAGCAGCGCTATGGAAAGAATTTTTTTGATTGACATAGGAACTCGGATGCTGTATTAAAGGGTGAAGTGGAGTTGTCAGGGCGATCGCCAACTTGATTTTACCGAAAAAATGGGTCTAAACCCCCGTCCTTCTAGGAAGGATTTTTAGATAAATGTGTTAAAATGTAAATGGCAATGCGGTCGCTACGCCTAGATAGCCAATATTGGGTTCTCCCCAACTACAATGCTCAGCTACGTGCGACTACCGTGTAGGAAAGAGAAACAAGAAATCGAGTAAATCATTTCAAATGCGGTCGGGCAGTCCGTGTATGCTTGTGGAGGGTAAAGTGATGCTTACTCCCCGTGAAGCAAGAATCCCCGCGCTTTTAAGCCGGGGAGTGTCAATGTTCCTTCGCCAACAGGTTTCAAACTCACTTTCAATAATGCACCGTCTTGTCGCCTAAATAAAACTGAGGGGGGTAGTGTCAATGCTTGCAGCGCGACTGTTGAATTTTCGGCTAAAGTGCGGCGGTTAGTTTGTCCCACTACTTGATAAAATAGTCGATCGCTCGTTTTATTTGTTAATCTCACATTGGCTTTGCCATTAACGGGAACCATCTTGCCGTCAGGAACTCTTTCTGGTTCGTTAGTTTGGGCGATTTCGCCAGCCAAACTCGGATTGTTGGCGAAAGGCAAAAAGCTGTTTCCTGCTATGGCTAAGGTAACAGCGAGTAGACTTGCTAGACTGGTTTTGTCGATCGCCCTTTTGCACATTATTTTGTTGGATGATCTGAGATTTCCCTGACTTAAAATCACTAATTAAACGCAGAAACAAAGCAGAAGCAATACCAATTATGAAAAATATTGCTACAGAAAAATTAGAAGATCTCATCTGTAGGGAAACGGCATTGCCGTGTCCGGCGGGAAGTTACGCTACAGACAGATAATTTGTATAGAAGTAATCACTGTAGCAAGACTTTTTCACGCTTGGTATTAAGAAGGAAGCATCAAAAAAAGGAAGGAAGAAAGAAGGAAGAAATAAGATTTTTCTCATCTCCCCATCTCTGACTCCTCCCTCTCCCACTCTCCCATTCCCGCAGCAACTATTCAACCCAACGCAGCCGCACAAAATGAGCCTCGCGTCCCCAGAAGTCGTGACTTACAGAAATATCAACAATACTCAAATTAAACGGAATAGCAGTTGTCAGGTAGCGCTGAGCCAGAGCTCCCACATCGGGAGCTAACTGAGCCGCCGCAGTCGCCGCCGCACCCAAACCCAAAAGTTGCAGGATGGGCCCCTTGGGCAGGGCTAAATTGATCCCGACAGCAAGTCCAGCAGTCAGCAGCATTGCCACCGACAAATTAGTGCCGCAGCGGGGATGTACGGCTAAATCCCACTCTCCGCTGGCAATCCGCTGCAAAGCCGATTGCACTGCATGGCGCAACTGTGCAATGTTAACGCGGCCGTACAGATAAAATCCTTGTTCTGTGGACATCCCGCCCAATAACTGATTATCGGCTCTTGCTGTCGGCGTACCGCCAGATTGGCTGAGTACCCAAACCGTAGCGTGTTCCAAAGCATGAACTTGGCGCAAAGTCAAGACTTCCTTCAAACCGGGCACAAAATCGAGTTGCCGCAATAACTCGGCATCTTGAGTCCGCTGCGGGGCAAAGTCAAAAGGAAATTCGCTGGTGTGCCCAGAGCCAGAAGCAGCATTTGTCGTCATGTCCAAAGCCCTCCACTAATGTCCGATCTTAATTTTTAGAGGCTCGATTTACGGTTGAACGCGCTTGCCTGCGCGAAACTCTCCGGGAAAGCGTCTGCCTTTAGCATCTGTAATGACGCCTCTACCGTGAGGCAGTCCCTTACGCAGTTCGCCTTCGTAGCGAATGCCGTTTGGGAAGCTGCAATTACCTTTGCCGTCTAGCTTGTCGTTGAAAAACTGACCGTCGCAGCGCGTCCCGTCCGATCGCGTGAACACTCCCCTACCAAACGGGTTTCCTGCGAAAAACTGTCCGGCGTAGCGATCGCCGCTAGCAAAGATAAACTGCCCTTGACCGTGCGGCTGACTGCTACTAGCGCCGCCACCTACTTGTTGAACAATTTCAAATGTTCCCCTGTAGCGATCGCCCGTGGCAAAAATAGCTTCTCCCCTAACGATCAGACCGTTGCGGAACTCTCCCACCATGCGGTCATCGTTGGCGAACAAAAATGTGCCTTGACCGTTGGGAACGCCGTTACGAAACTGTCCTTCGTAGCGATCGCCCTTGGAGTATACGTATACTCCTTGTCCCTGAGGTCTGCCGTTGACGAAATTTCCTTCATAATTGTCGCCATTTTCGTAGTTACATCTGACTCGACCGTTGGGGGGAGAGCCTTCGCAAGCGGGAGGGCGCTTTTGTTCTGCTGCTGGCGCCGCCAATGACGACTGAGTGTTGGCTACCACTGAGAGGCATCCTACTCCCGAACTAACCAAAATCAGTATTCCGAGTTTTTGAATTGAGCGAAGCATGACGGTTCTCAATTTTTTTTCTAAGGATTGAGGTAAATTTTGCATTAAACAGGGTTTTGGGCAACTCGGGGAGATTTTTCTCCCACAATTTTGGCAACCTCTACACCGTTTTCTTCTAAAACCACAATCGGGTCGGTTCCTGATTTGAAATCAACCCGTTTGATCAGCACCTGCCCGCTGGCAATCCGCTGTCCTACTTTGATATATCGACTTGTTGGTTCGTTAGGTGCTTTCACAATTACCAGTATGTCATTACCAACTCTGACTACGCCACTAACTTCAACTCCTTTGGCATTATCTGTCGAAGGCGGAGGCGGTGGCGGTGCCGGAGCCGGTGGGGGCGGTGGTGGGTTCGGGTCTTGCCAGGAGGGCGGCGGCGTTAATTCTGGCAGCTTGGGCAGACCGGGGAGTTCTCTGGTAGCGATGTTGGGAATTGTGGGAGGGCGAGGCGGGCCGGGCGGTCGAGCGGCGATCGCTCTTGGTCGTGCCGGTGTTGCTCCCGGTCGTGCCGGTGTTGCTCCCGGTCGTCTCGGTGTCCCTTGGGTGCCGGAGGTGGTGCCTGTTGGGAAGCCCGGTATGGAGGGCAGTCCGGGTATTGATGCGGGAGAGCCTGCTGTGTTTGGGGCACCCGTCGGTCTGGCTCCGGGGCGTCCGCCGGCTGGCTGCTGTCCCGTGGTGCCTGTTGGGAAGCCCGGTATGGAGGGCAGTCCGGGTATTGATGCGGGAGAGCCTGCGATGTTTGGGGCGCCCGCAGGTCTGGTGCCGGGGCGTCTGGGGGCTGCACCGGGGCGTCCGCCGGGGGCTGTTGGCACGCCCGGTAGGGAAGGCAGTCCGGGTATTGATGCGGGAACTCCTGCGATGTCTGGGGAACCTGCGGGTCTGGCTCCGGGGCGTCCCGGTCTGGTGCCGGGGCGTCCGGGGGTTGCTTGGGGACGCGCCGAAATTGGCGGTCTCCATTGGGGGGGTATGGAGGTTAAGGGCAGGTTGGGAAGACTGGACACCGCTGCGGGGCTTTGGGATTCGGGAAGTTCGGCAATTGCGCCGCCCCCTGCGCTCGATCGCTGTGCTGGCGTCCACTGAGGCGGGTTTTTCTCGTCGGGCAGCTTGGGCAGAGTTGGCACTTGTCGGACTGGCAGGTTGGGGAGGTCGTTGCCTGTGCTGCCGCCGTCTGTTCTCAGCGGTTGAGGGGGAAGGACTGAGAATGGGTCACTGGCTTTGCCCGGGAGCGTGGTCTGTGAAATTGCCTTGCGGTTTGAGGCCTCTCCCGGTGCTGTCTTTTTGCCCTCGATGTCTGTTTGAGCTTGTCTGGCGCGTTCGTCGGGGTTTGTGGGCCGGATCAAGCCGGGGGGCTGGGCCGCTACTACAGGGGAGGGGAATGTCTGAGCTCCTGGGGTGGGACTGGCCGCGGCCCCTGGAGTTCCCGGAGCCTTGGCTGCCGGTGTCCCAGAGCCTGCACCGGGACTGAGAGTAGGACTAGGAGTGGGACTGGCCGTGTTGCCGCCCCCGTCGCCGCCGCATCCTCCGATCGAGAAAGCCAGCATTCCGATAGTTGCAAAATATAAAAGTTTACGCATTGCCGATCGCCCCCAAACGCCTGACCTTTAAGTGATCCAAATGGCAAGCGCAGTTGCTGCTATTTGCCGATTTTCAGTTTACCTGTGTTTGATGGTATGCGATCGCTTTTAAATTGCCAAGTTTTGCCGATCGTGGGAGGTGGAAGCAAGCGCTGGGTTTTCGGGAGCAGGTTAGGATATCAATGGTGGCGGTTCTTGCACAGATTGAATCAATGAGGGCATTGTAATGGTGGCAAAAGTGATTCTGAAGCGGATTTGGCGATCGGGCATTGTTTCGGCGGCGGTTTTGGTGGCAGTTGGCTCGGTGGGAGGTGGCAATGTGGATGCTGGTTCACAGCCTGAAACTAAGGTGATGGCATTGGTACCTGATATGAGTTTCCAGCAGCTCGATCGCACTTTAACAGCCTCGGGAGCGGCACAGGGCAATGTGTACTCTCAGTTTCGCCGGGGATCGTCCAATCCTGGTGCCCAACCGCCGGGAAATCAACCGGCTTCTGGGGGGAATCAAAAGGTATTTCAAGCTAAAATCAAGCGCCGTGCTGGCGGGACACCGGTGATTGACGTAGTATTTAACGGCAACAAGACTTTTGAGATGATTGTCGATACCGGGGCGAGCGGCACTTTGATTACTCAGCGGATGGCTACTGCACTGGGAGTGAGGCCCGTGGGCATCGGGAGAGCGGGGATCGCTGACGGTAGCGTTGTCGAGTTCCCCATCGGTGTAGTGCGATCGATTCGAGTTGGGGGTGCTGCGATCCAAAATGTCGAAGTGGCGATCGCTAAACAAATGGAAATTGGTCTGCTCGGTCACGATTTCTTTGGCAATTACGATGTGAAAATTAAAAAAGATGTTGTAGAGTTTTATGTCCGCTAAGAGCGAGCCGATTCGGAAACCGATTTTGACAGTTGACAGTTGACAGATGAGGGCGAACTCTACCTGGAAAAAAGAGGATCGGAGTAATGAATCGTCTGATTTTAATTTCTCCCTACAAGGGTGGAGGCTTGAAACCAATTCTTTCTGGTAAAGTTATTCGCAGCTTTCGTCAAGGCTGTTTAATTTATTTCTTGAGGCAGTAGCAAAAGTCCGCCAAGTGTGGTATTCTCTTGATAGTTTCCAGAGCCACTGACCGTTGAACAATTCGTGAAAATCCGGCCGCAAAAGCACAGTCGCCGTTGGTGAGTTCGGTAACAGTCTGCGACTGTGGATTCACAGTTCAAGGCAAGGCAATCAATTAAACAATTCGCCGCTCGGGTCGAAATTAGTTCCCAAAATGCTGTGGCTGAGGGAATTTTGGTTGGCGTGGTTGTGCCGGAGCCTACAAAATCTGTAAACTGATTAGCGGAAGATGTTCCACCAAAAAATCGGAACTGATGACGATCGAGAAATTAATTATTGTAAATAAGGTATTCGCATGGCACAAACGTTTGTATCTCCTGTAGTGCTGATTATTCTAGATGGCTGGGGTTATCGTGAAGAAAAAGACGGAAATGCGATCGCCGCCGCAAAAACACCCGTGATGGACAGTCTCTGGGCCGCTTATCCCAGAACTCTGATTAAGACATCGGGTCGGGCGGTAGGGCTTCCAGACGGGCAAATGGGCAACTCGGAAGTCGGTCACTTGAATCTGGGTGCAGGCCGCGTGGTTCCTCAAGAGTTGGTGCGGATCTCGGATGCTGTCGAAGACGGTTCTTTGCTCAACAACCGGGCGCTGGTTCAGCTTTGCGAGAAAGTGCGCTGTCGGGGTGGCAAGTTGCACCTGACTGGTCTTTGTTCCGAGGGCGGGGTACACTCGCATCTGAGTCACATTTTGGGTTTGCTGAAGCTAGCAAAGGCGCAGGGAATTTCTGAGGTTTGCATTCACGCGATTACCGACGGCCGCGATACTACTCCGAAAGAGGGTGTCGAAGCTCTAGGCAAGATTGAAGGTTATATCGAACAGGTAGGAGTAGGCAGAATTGTTACCATCAGCGGCCGCTATTACGCGATGGACAGGGACAAACGCTGGGATCGGGTGCGGCGCGCTTACGAGGTGATGACGATTGAGGGAGCGCCTGACGGTCGATCGGCAGTTGATGTGTTGCAGGCCTCCTATGCTGAAGGAGTGACCGACGAGTTTGCAATTCCGACTCGAATTGCCCCAGGTGCCGTGGCATCCGGGGATGGGATGATTTTCTTCAATTTTCGCCCCGACAGGGCTAGAGAATTGACACAGGCTTTTGTAGCTGCGAATTTTAATGGGTTTGAACGGCAGTTAATTGAGCCGCTGACTTTTGCGAGTTTTACTCAGTACGACCCAAAACTGTCGTCGGTACTGGTGGCTTTTGAACCGCAGAATTTGAACAATATTCTGGGCGAGGTGATTTCTAAACACGGTTTGCGGCAGTTGCGGACAGCGGAAACTGAAAAGTACGCTCACGTGACTTATTTTTTTAATGGGGGTCTGGAAGAGCCTTTTGAGGGTGAAGACCGGGAATTGGTGCAGAGTCCGATGGTGGCGACTTACGATGAAGCGCCGGAAATGTCCGCCGCCGAGGTGACGGATGTGGCGCTGGCGGCTTTGTCCAAGGGTATTTATTCGTTTGTGGTGCTTAACTACGCTAACCCGGATATGGTTGGCCATACGGGGATGATGGACGCGACGATAATTGCGATCGAAACTGTGGATAAATGTTTAGGGCGGCTGTTGGTGGGGATTTCCAAAGCTGGGGGAACGGCAATTATTATTGCTGACCACGGAAATGCTGAGGTGATGTTCGATGAGAATGGGAATCCTTGGACGGCTCACACGACTAACCCGGTGCCGTTTATTCTGGTAGAAGGCGAGGGTCTGAAGATTCCGGCTCACGGAACGGATGTTCCTCTGAGGGCGGACGGCTGTTTGGCTGATATTGCACCGACGATTCTGGAGTTGTTGAGGTTGCCTCAGCCCCCGGAGATGACGGGAAAGTCTATGATTGAATCCGCTAATTTTGAAGTTCGCGCTAATCGCACTCCGGTGCGGGTGCGGCTGTAGCAAGTCTGGGCGGCAGGTAGGGACTTAGGCAGTGGCGATATGTGTCAACTTAAGACTAAAACCCTTGATAAGTGTCGTTTGTAGCCGAGGCCC
Source organism: Microcoleus sp. A006_D1 (assembly GCF_036702805.1). Classification (NCBI taxonomy): domain Bacteria; kingdom Bacillati; phylum Cyanobacteriota; class Cyanophyceae; order Oscillatoriales; family Microcoleaceae; genus Microcoleus; species Microcoleus sp. A006_D1. Next base: position 184,160 of record NZ_JAUBVZ010000010.1, on the reverse strand, counting down.
GATCCCCCTAAATCCCCCGAAAGCAAGGGGGACTTTGAGAAAACTCCGGTTCCCCCTTTCTTAAGGGGGGCTAGGGGGGATCTGGCCTCGGCTGCGAACGAGATATACAAAGATTTCCAGGCGATTGTTGACACTTTCGGAAAGGCCGTGCGGTGTCCCGGAGGAGGTTGTGTGCGATCGACCGAATTTGATATAATCATGAATTACGGATTACTAATTACCAATTACCCCGAATTATGAATATTGTTGCTGTGTTACAAGTTATCTGGTCTGTATCTGCTTTAGGACTTGTGATTTTGGTGTTGCTACACAGTCCTAAAGGCGATGGCATTGGAGGGATTGGCGGACAAGCTCAATTGTTTACCAGCGCCAAGAGTGCGGAAACGAGTCTGAACCGAATTACTTGGGGTCTGTCTATTGTTTTTATGGGTTTGACTGTAATTTTGAGTGCTGGTTGGTTGACTCCTAAGTTGTAAGATTAGGATTTTTAACCGCAGATTAACGCAGATGAACGCAGATGAAGTTGATATAATCTGAATTTATCTGCGTTTGTTTTTGTGTATCTGCGGTCATCAAAATGCGGTTCTGGAAAGTTAGAAGAAAGTCTCGATTTCTGGGCGGTTTGGGATTGGCTTTATGTTGTTTTAGCCTGATAATTTTTACTCAGGTTAATACTCTGGCGCTGAGTATTTCTCCTCTGGCGAATAGTTTGCCGTCTCCACAGGTTCACCCTTTGCCGCCAACGCTGGCCAATTGGCAAGATTCAACGGATAGCGGTGATTATTTTGACCAGGTTAAGCAACCGAATTTTGGTCATTTGCTGTGGTCGAAGTTTCCGATTCAGGTTTATATTGATCCGGTTGATGCTAATAAGTCTCAAGCATGGATAGCGGCTGTTTTGGATGTTGTCAGGGAATGGGCGGTTTATTTGCCTTTGGAAGTGGTGGATAGTTCGGAGGTGGCTGATATTAGAATTGTACGTCAGGCTCCGCCTTTGCGTCAAGGGGTTTTGCGATCGCGCTCTGGGGAATCTACCTATGAGTTGTACAATCGTCGGGATGGGGATAAAACTGTTTTATCTCATCGGTTTTCGGTGTATTTGAATCCGAATCAAGTGGGTAAGTATATTCCAGCGACGGCGCGGCATGAGTTGGGGCACGCTTTGGGAATTTGGGGCCACAGTTTGATGGAAACTGATGTGCTATATTTTTCTCATGTGGGGAATCCTCCGGCTATTTCTGCGAGGGATGTTAATACTTTGAAGCGGGTTTATGAACAGCCCACTCGGTTGGGATGGAAATTGTAGTTTTGCGTGTAATATCGTTTCCGTTATAACATTCGTGACCTCAGAAACCCGGTTTCTTAAGATATTTTTCGTTAGGAGACGCAAAATTTCGGAGAAACCGGGTTTCTCGCCACCCATGAGTCAGCCCCGAAACTATGGGAACTGTTTATCTAGAACAGGATAATTAATAGAAAAAAAACAATGAAAGATGAATGTTTTGGAATTGTGCCGATTTTTGGCAAGGAAGCTGATAGTTTGTTTTTGTTAATTCAACATCAAGCCGGACATTGGGCGTTTCCGAAAGGTCACGCGAATCCGGGTGAATCTCCAGCGGAAACCGCTAGGCGGGAATTTGCGGAGGAAACTGGGATATCCGATTTTGAAATGCTGGAGGAGCCGAGTTTTACGGAACATTATTCTTTTGTTAAGGATGGGGAGCAGATTGACAAAACTGTGACTTATTTTTTAGGCTTTGTCAGTTCGATGGATGTGGTTTTGCAAGTGGAGGAAGTTCAAAATTCTGCTTGGGTTTCTGGTGAGGAAGCTATTAAGTTAATTACTTTTGATGCCAACCGCTTAATGTTCGAGGAAGTTAAGGCATATTTGGACGGGAGATAAGACTCGGCGGTTGAAACCGCGTCTACACAAACGAAGTCCGCCGGACGCCGACTAAGAAAATTTAAGACGGATTTGGTATAATTTATGATTGAGAAACCCGGTAACTTTTGCGATACCGGGTTTCTTAAGTGTTAGATTTTGTTGGCGAATTCGGCCGCCAATCTCAGATTATTTGTTGATTTTTTGTGCTTTGGCGTGATGTTGCAGGCGAGCGAAAACGTTGTAGGCATCGGGGCCGGGAGTACCGTGTTCGACAGCGCCGTCGATGGGGCCGTCGATGGCTTTCCAAGCAGGAATTCCGCCTTTTAGTTCGGCTACTTTTGTAAAGCCGGCTGCGCGGAGAAGATTGGCTGCTTCGGCGGTTTGTTGGTCGGTTTCGCCGTAGATGTAGATGTCGCGATTGGAATCTAGGCTGGATTTTGCTCGCTCTACTAATTCGTCGATTGGCATTGGTGCGGCGCCAGTAATGCGGCTTTTGTCGAAGCTTTCAAAGTCGCGGGCGTCGATGATTGTGAGTCCGGGTTCGCCCCAATCTAAGCGAGCTTTGAGGTCGTGGCTGGATGCTTGGGCTTTTAAACCGGGAGGGGTGGGAGTAAGGTCGGGAAGTTTTTCTTTGATATCTGCAATTTGGTCGGGAATAGTTTTCATGGGTAAAGTGTTGTTCAATGCTTTGATTGCAATGTAACAAGATGTGTAGGTTGAATTCGTCTTTCTAAAGGAAGAATCGGGTATTGAACTAAAGTCGCAGTTAAGCTGAATTGTTTGTGGTTGACTGCGGTTGGGAGCGCTATATTTGTTGAGTTTGCTAAGCTGTAGCTGGCTTTGAGCCGGATTGTTTTGATAGAAATGTACGATCGATCTTATTGACTATGAATAATTTGAAGTGCATCGCTCGTCCGATCTGTCATTGTATCAAATAATCACACTTTAGTCAATCCCAATGATTTTTAAATGAAATTTGCATAGGTTGTTCGCAGCCTCGTGCGCTATTTTACTGAAAAGTTTAGATATTTTTCAACAAGATTCCTGGTAAGATTTGATACTAACAATAGGTATTTAAAGGTATGGATATGTCTGAGAAAAATGAAATTGCGGTGCCTAAAACTTTGACACCCCAAGAACAAGCGGTTTGGGATGCGAAGGCGAAAGTTCGGGTGCTCCTGAATTTGTGGGATTTGACGGGCGGGAAGATTCCGGTTAAAAAGGGGGATTTGACTAAGCGGATTGTGCGGACTAATGAGACGAGTCAGAGATATCTGGGTGTGCTCGGTGAGTTGCAGGAATCTGGGGCGATTGAGTATTCGCTGGTAAATCGGGTGACGCGGGTGGAGTTGAGCGCGAAGGGGAAAGAGGTTTTGGCGGATGGCCTGAAAAGTGCTGATTCTCTGTTTGAGTTTGATGGTTCTCAAATCGGTACTCGGCTGGGAAATGCTTTGCTGAAGTGGATTCGGGTTCAGGATGGTGCGGCGAGTGTTGCTGTGCAGACGGGTAAGAAGGCTGGAGGGGCGATCGCATCATACAACGATTTTAAGGCTGTGGCGATCGATGTGTACGATCGGCTGAACCGGGATTACAACTTTGACGATTTGGTACCGATTTATCGGATGCGGCGAGAAATTGGGGAAAAAGTCAGCCGTTCTCAGTTTAATGAGTGGCTGCTGGAAATGCAGGCTAATGACATTTTTCAGCTAATGTCCGGAGAAATACCAGACATTACCCCAGACAAACGCGAGGACTCAATCACCATCTCTGGCGTTGGATTTCGTAACTACGCCAAGCGCTTGAACGCCTAAAATTGCCCTGAATCTTTTTGTAGTTTGTTACCTCACACCCAATCATTATGGAAAATTCAGCCGCATCTCCCATAGAAGCTCTTGACGCTGCTATCCAGAGTCACAACCCATTTAGCAAAACTAGGATTGTCACAGAACAGGATGTCTGGGGAAAAGGATTCCCCGATGTTCCCACTCTCAACAAACACGCTTCTGATGCAGTTTTTCAGGCCGTTGAGCAGGTGCGAACAAGTCAATCGAGTCAAGAAAAAGTGACTTCACTTGCTATAACTGCTCAGCCTGGAGTTGGTAAAAGTCATATTCTCAGTCGGCTACGGCATCGACTTGAACGCGATGGTGGCGCTGCATTTGTTTATGCAAGCGTCAATAATTACACCGACTTAAACCTGATAAAGTACCAATTTCAGCAAACCTTAGCAAATAGTTTTAGTTACACAGCCAATCAAGGGGTGATGCAGTGGCAAGAAGTAGCATCAGCAATGGCAAACGAAGGATTGAAAGCTATAAATGCTGATGCTCCAAGCCTTTCGCCCGCCAATCTTCTCGACCGATTTGACAAAGTATGTGCTAGTTGGGCAACTAAAAATAAGAGTTTTATGAATACTCTTAGTCAAAAAGTTTGCCAAACAAAGCCTAATGCTGATCCTTATATTATTCGGGCTGTTTTGTGGACTCTTTCAAAGATTCAGTCAGCTTTTGCAATCAGATGGTTGTCAGGTGAGGAGCTAGATAAGTCTAAGGCTGACGAACTGGGATTGCCAGCTAATTATGGTAAAACAAATCAAGATAGAGAAGCTGAAGCTCTTAATAATGTTCAGCAAATATTGAATTTGGTGAGTTACTACAACCCAGTCATCATTTGTTTTGATGAAATAGATGTCAAAAACAACTCTACCGATGATGGTTTGCCAACAGAAATGGTAATTGCTGATCTAGTTAAACGCCTCCACGATACTCTCCATCAATCGGAACTAGGTCAAGGAATTGTCATTCTCACAGTAATGCTTCCCGATACTTGGAAACAGAAAATTAAGCCGATGTCTGGCGGTACACCAGCTAGACTATCAACACATACAAAAGGAAAGCCAATAGAATTAAACTTTCTTGATAGCAATTCAATGATAGAGATAGTAACTCTATGGCTGAAAGATTTCTATGAATTCAGGAATTTAAAGCCTCACACTCAGCTATATCCTTTTGAAGAAAATCAACTCAAAGAATACGGCAAAAATAAGCCAGCGGTACGGGAAGCTTTGACATGGTGTGAAGAGAATTTTAAAGTTTCTAGACCTGCTCTTCCAGAAGATCCTCTTGAGCGATTTGAACTTGCTCTCAGGGAACTTGAGTCAGGGCTTGTAGACTATATGGAGAATAATTCCATAATTGCTAAAGCTCTTTGCTTTGGTTTTGAAACGTTGAAAGGTCAGAGCATCGAAGGAGTGATGATTGAAGAGGTTACTACTGAAATTAAGCCAAAAGCCCAAAATAATGATTGTATTAACTTCAAAGTTATTGGCACAGAAAATGGAAAAGTTGTCAAAATTGGTATTGCTGTTATGCAGTCTTCTCAGAATGAATTAGTGGCAGTATTGAAGCGTTTAATAGATTACGAAAAATTTGATTTGACTCGCGGTTGTTTAGTCCGTTCTCAATCCAAAATTGAAAGAATAAAGAAGACCGCTCAAGCATACAAGTTACTTGAAAAACTTGTATCACCTCAAGACAGAGGTGGTGAAATAGCCGATTTGATAGAAGAGCAAATAAAACCCCTGATCGCTGTTTATTCTGCTTGTAGAAAGTGCAGAGACTACAATTTAACGGAGGATCAAGTTTTTGATTTCATTTCTCAGAAGCAGCTAACTTTTGACAATCCTTTACTGCGAGAGATATTGAGCGATCCATCCGGTATAATGCCTGTTGTTGACGATGAAGATGAACGTCAACTTTTAGAAGACCTTCTTAATCCGCCCGCTATTGATAATACAGATGAATCGGATGATTTGAGTGATTTATTTAGTGAATTATGAGCACATCTGTTTTGATTTACAATGCTCTGCGTCTACCTGTTGCTGATGTTGAGGCGTTAATTTTAGGACGATCAATTGTGGCTGTGCCCCGGAAATTCATTAATCCGGGGCAGAAGTTTGCTTTGTACCCTGCGGATATTTCGATTAATTTGCTACCCCACGAGCAACATTATCGCTCAAGTTTTTTGCCCGTCGCTCAAAACGCACTTGCTCAGTTAAATTCTGAGAAAGTTTCGATCACAGCTTGGGCTAGGTGCGAATTTTGCCAAATGCTCAATGATCCTGAATCATTAGAGGCTTTGTCGCAGTTAACAGTCTGGACAACAGAGGTATTACAGCAAACTCTCTTAGAAAAACCTTATCTTTTTCTAGCTTATCTTCGCGTTTATCTGTTACCTCAGCCGCTTGAAGTTCCTGTGCATCCCAGCGGCAATTTTGTATCTTTGCCAAAATCGCTAACTGTGACTGATTCAACGCCTGTTTTGAGCGAGTCTATCTTTGCCAAACGCCGCCAACAACTGGAAAAACTAGAGCCTCCCGAACATCCAGAATTGGAAGAGTTGCAAAGTGCATTAGTGCATTTATCCATCACCAACCCAAAAGCCAAACAACTAGACGCAGAACTCAAAATGTTTCTCGGTTGGTCGGAAAAATCACCAACAACACAACCAGATCCAGATTTAGGTTGGATTCAAACAATTTCACAAGTCGGCAACTCTAGCGACGGTGATGGCTTTGAAAAATTAGTTCGTAAAAGTTTGATTAAGTTAGGTTTCGGAAATTCTAACAGCAACCCAAAAGCTAGTTTAGATCCAGAATCAACCGGGGGCGCTGGCGGATTAGATTTCTACTGTGAAACTCCCTATCAGGTAGTGGGAGAATGCAAAGCTACCAAAAGTGAAACTGTAGCTGATGGAACGCCAGCGCAACTTATCAAGTTAGGACACAAGCATCTTCAGGAACAATACAACTGCTGTATTAAGATAATTATGGCCGCTGGTCAGTTAAATAGACACGCTAACAAAACTGCTATCGGAAACCACATGAATGTCATTCGCCCTGAAACATTGCAAAGACTTGTTGAATTGAAAGCTAAACACCCAGGCTCAGTTAATTTATTAGACCTAAAACCGTGTTTAGAGCAAGAGCCTTTTGGTGAAGATGCTGATGTTAAAGTGAATCGTTATATTGAGCGAGTTTGGGACAAGATTAAAGTGCGATCGCAAATCGTACAAGCAGTCAAACAACTTTGCTATTCAGATAGCGAGTTTCCAACGGTTGTTGAGATTAAAGTTCAATACAATGCTAAATTTGCTACTGATTTTAAGCTAACCTACCCATCAGTAAGAGATTTAACAATAGAACTTTCTTCACCGCTGACAGGTTATTTAGGACGGCGAGAAAAGGGAAATGATGCGGAGGGCGATCGCTTTTATTTCCTGCGCGATTTACTGCTAGATGATTGAGATAGCTGAAGGGCGATCGCACTTCATACAATTTCCTACACAGTATCAGGATCTACTCCCAACTCTCGCAACCTCGCCGCCAATCTTTCAGCGCGTTGATGTTCACGATCAGCCCGTTGACGTTCCGTTGTAGGTGACTGTCGAAGTTCCTGCAACCGCCTTTGTTCTTCTTTAATTAACCTTTCCACCAATGGCGGACACAGTATTTCATCGACTGATAATCTCAAATTAGGAAATACTACAGATACCATTTCCTCACCAGGCAAGTAATCTACCTGTGAATAAACCTCATCACCTTCGGGAAATGCCGCAACTCGCACCCGCTGTCTATTTTCTGTCGGGTCAACTATGCAATATTCCGGCACGTTAGCTAGTTCGTACTCTCCTCGTTTAAGTACATAATCTGCGCGTCGATCTTTGCCAACTACTTCTATTAATAATAAAGGCGTTTCATCAAAGTCAAGGACGGCCCCTCCGGGTCGAGCAGCAACTTGTTCTAAAAGACTTTTAGTGCAAACAACTATATCAGGGATGCGGGATGAATTTTCTTCGGTTCTGACTCCCAAATTTCTTTTGACTACTAAATCAAGATTGTTTTTAGCTAGGTGACGCTGCAATTTATAAACCAAATACTCACAAATATTTATGTGTAGAATTGTAGGCATTGCTATTGGTATTAATTGACCTCTGTGCAGCTCATGTTTTATCTCGTCATCGACTTTATAAAATCGGTATTCTTCAAAGGTTAATGTGGGCGAAGTATCGAGCTGTTTTTCTTCGATCGCTGGCACAATAGATTGAGACATATATTTCTCCCGATCTTGATAGTTTGCTATTCTACTCAATTTTAATTTTAACACTCAAGCTCTTAGGAATGAAAAAGTACGGCATAGCTTAGCAGCGCGTACTTCATCCAATATCCTACAGAGAATCAGGATCTACGCCCAACTCCCGCAACCTCGCCACCAATTTTTCGGCACGTTGACGTTCATCATCAGCCCGTTGACTCTCATCATTAGCCCGTTGACGTTCATCATCAGCCCGTTGACGTTCATCATTAGCCCGTTGGCGCTCATTGTCAGCCCGTTGACGTTCCGTTGCAGCTTCCTGTCCAAGTTCCAGTAACCGTGCTTGTTCTGCGTTAATTAACTCTTCTACCAAGGTTGGGTTTAGTATTTCATCCACTGATAAAATCAGATCGGGAAATACTACAGATACCATTTCCTCACCCGGTAAGTAATCTGTATATGTGTAACCATCTTCACCTTCGATTAATGCAAAAAGTCGGATTTTTTGCTTGCCATTTTTAGGGTCAACAATGCAATATTCCGGCACATTTGCTAATTCATACTCTCCCCGTTTGATTACGTAATCTGCCCGCCGATTTTCGCTGACGACTTCTACCACTAACAGTGGCTTTTCATCAAAATCTAGGATACCTGCACCGGCTCTAGCAGCAGCTTGTTCTAAAAGACTTTTAGTGCAGACGACTACATCGGGGATGCGCGATTTATCTTCATCTGTTCTTACTCCCAGACCAGTTTTTACTACTAAGTCGAGATTGTGAGCGGCTAGGTAACGCTGCAATTTGTAAACTAAATATTCGCAAATTTTGATGTGTAAAACTGTTGCTGTTGGCATCGGGATTAATTTGCCTTTGTACAGTTCATATTGTACATCTGAATCACTTTGATAAAATCGGTATTCTTCAAAAGTTAAGGTAGGCAAAGTATCTGTTTGCTTTTCTTCGACTGCTGGCACAACAGATTGAGACATATATTTTTACCGCTCTCGATAGTTTGCTATTAAGTAGGTGGGTACAAATAAACATTAGATGGAGAGGGCGGGTTTTGCTTTTATCCGATCGCTTATATCCTAGATTCTTAGCTAAACCCGCCCCTACGATATACTATTGTTTTTTTGGCAATGACCTACTTATACTCAAGTCTAATCTTAACACTCAAGGTTTAATTCACCATTTGGGCGATCGCCTCAACAAGGCCGTAGCTGCCTCAGAGTCGAGAGGTCTAGAGAAAAAGTACCCCTGACCGTACTCGCAGCCGATCGCCCGCATTTGAGCCAATTGCACGGCGGTTTCGACACCTTCCGCCACTACCTCCATCCCCAAACTGCGGGCCAGCATGACGATCGCCCGCACGATTTCCAAATTTTCGCCCGCTGCCCCAACGCGGCTGACAAAAGAGCGATCGACCTTCAAAATATTAATCGGGAATTTGTGCAAATAACTCAGAGACGAATAACCAGTACCAAAATCATCAATACACAGCCCGATTCCCAACTCTCTCAACTGCGAAAGCATCGCCGCCGCCGCTTCCCCATCTTCCATCACCACAGTCTCAGTAATCTCCAACTTCAAACAGCGAGCATCAACACCTGTTTCCTGCAAAACTTGCTTAATTTGCTCGATCGACTCCGGCTCCGAAAACTGCCTCCCCGAAAGATTTACCGCTACTGTCAGCCGCGAATTTCCCACAGGTAAATTCAAACTCTGCCACTTAATAATTTGGCGGCAGCTTTCGTTCAAAACCCACAAACCCAAAGGCATAATTAACCCAGTTTCCTCAGCCATCGCAATAAATTCCATCGGAGAAACCAAACCGCGTTCCGGGTGCAGCCAGCGCACCAGCGCCTCAAATCCGATAACCGAGCCGCTTTTCAAACAAACAATCGGCTGATAATAAACAGTAAAAGGACATTCCAATCTAGGAGGAGTAAATTGTGATTTCGGACGCTCCAACTTCCCTTCAATTTCGCTAGTCTGGGAGTTTTCCCCCACCGGGCTACCTGCGAAATCCACCATCGAATCTTTCCAATTCAGTTCATCAACCGACTCTCGCAAATCGTGTTCCAAGTGCATCAAAGCCACAGCCCGAGTGTGCATGGCACTTGTAAACACTTCGTAGCGAGCTTTACCGAGAGCTTTTGCCCGGTACATGGCAATATCAGCATCGCGCAAAATATCTCCAGGCCACTGATATTTGTCGGTACTCAAAGCAATGCCGATGCTAGCAGTAATTAAAACTTTATTACCTTCCAAAAAAAGCGGTCGTTCGATCGCCTTCAGAATTTGCTTGGCTTGGGCGATGGCTTCATCAACACCTTGAATTTCCTCCAGCAAAATCACAAACTCATCTCCCCCGAGACGAGCCGCCGTATCTCCAGGCCGCAAACAAGTCAACAGACGGCGGGCCACAGCCACCAACAGCCGATCGCCCGTGCGGTGTCCCTGACTGTCATTAATCACCTTAAACCTGTCCAAATCCAGAAACAGCACCGCAAACTGATAGCTCGGATGCCGTTTGACGCGGGCAAAAGCTTGCCCCAACCTGTCAGTCAACAAAGCGCGGTTCGGCAACTCCGTCAGCGCGTCGTGCAAAGCATCGTGCAACAATTGGTCTTCAGCCACCTTGCGCTCAGTCACATCGTGACAGTTGACGACAATTCCCCGCACCGAAGGTTCGTCGAGCAAATTCGTCGCCACCGCTTCCAACACGCACCAGAAACCGTCCTTGTGCCGCACTCGGTATTCCGCCAATCCCAGACCAACTCTCGGCATTTCGATGACACCTTTGAACACCTGATCCACCATCGGCAATTCATCGGGGTGAATCAAGTCAAATACAGAGCGGCCGAGCACTTCCGCCGTCGGGTAGCCCAAAATCCGCTCTTGGGAAGGAGAGACATAGCGGCAAAAGCCTTTCTCGTCGAGAATTATAATAATGTCTCTGGCATTTTCAATCAGCGATCGAAAACGCTTTTCGCTTTGTCGCAGCTCTTGTTCCGTGCGCTTGCGATCGGTAATGTCGGTATTCATGTAAATTAGACCGACAATTTGCCCGGTGCGGTCTTTAATAGCATCTGCCCGCAGCAGCACTTGCAAAATTTCGCCGCTTTTAGTGCGGTTAGTAACTTCACCAGACCAAGAATAACCCCGGGCGATCGTGTCGAGTACCTCCGCGGCGACGGCAGAGTCTGCAAAAACTGCCGGTATGCCTCCAGCTCGTTTAAATTCCTCTGCGGTGTCCCATTCAAATAGCTGAGAAAACGCTGGATTTTGATAGATGTGAGTGCCCGAAACATCGCTGATCCCGATCGCGTCGCTCGAACTTTCCACCGCCTTCCGAGTCAATACCAGAGCTTCTTCTGCCCGCTTGCGCTCAGTAATGTCAATCCCTACCAGACAAGCTGCGTTACCCCGATCGTACTTTTGAGCCACAATCAAATAGTGTCCCGCCGACTGGCCGCCGTCAGTTTTCACCTTAGCGCCGAGTTCTTTAACCGTTTCTGTAGACTCGCAGGCAAAAAACTCCACCACAAAAGAGTGAAAATCCGAGCTAGCGCCCAGAAAACCGATATCTTGACCGACAAAGGCCGACGGCGGCAAACCGTGCAATTTAGCCAAGTGGTGGTTGACACCCAAATAGCGCAAATCCGAGCTAATCCAAGATACTGTCCCCGGAACTGCTTCCAAAATCGTTTGCAGTTGGTCGTTAGCTTGCTGTAGTGCTTCCTGCACTTCTATGCGATCGGATAAGTCGGACTGAGTTCCGACGAAGTGAGTCAAATTACCGCTGTCGTCTCGCAGGAGAGATAGCGACAATTTGTTCCAAAAAGCAGTACCGTCTTTGCGGTAATTTTTGATTGTCACCTGCAATGCTCGACCTTCGCGCAAGGCTTCGCGGATCTTAGCTACCGTAGTTCGATCCGTATCGGGGCCTTGCAAAAATCGGCAGTTGCGCCCCAATATTTCACCGGCTGCGTAACCTGTAATCCGTTCAAAGGCCGGATTGCAATAAATTATGGGACAGTCGGGTGCCTTGGCGTCAGCAATGACAATACCGCTGCTAGTAGCTGCCAAAACTTGATCGCGCAGCCACAGTGCTGACGCAGGATCGCGATCGGCTACGTCCCCCACTCCACCTAAATTAGAAATTGACTGGTTATCTCGATTTCCCATCAGCCAAACTTTCAAGCAAACCTTTACAATTTCCGAGTTGCTTCTTACTTTAACGTTTTTCAGGACTGGCGCAACGTAAATTGTATCTTGTGATTTAAGTAAGCGGGATTTCAATTTAGTTGTTAATTGTATTTTCTGCGCTTGGTCTTGGGCATTTACAAAAAGCAGATCTTCACTGCCGCAGTGAAAAACCCTCAATTCCTCTCCCCCCTCGGACTCTCTCTCCCTCTCCCCGAATCCCCGCGCTCCGTCAATCAGGATGCGCAGCAGCTTATTTACCAGGAGTCGCAGATTGACCGGTAGGAGGCGTAATATTAATCAGGGGTAGAGCCCCGTTGCCCCCCATGACTGTCGGAAACTGGCCGTTCCATTTTTCAATTGCTTGCTGCTGCAAAATTTCTGAAGTTAAAGTTTGCCGCTGCAAGCGTTGAGCTTCTGCTTGTCCCTTAGCGCGGTTAATTTGGGCTTGAGCATCTTGGGTTGCTTTTTTAACTGTAAATTCTGCTTGTTTGGCTTCTTGTTCTGCTATCTGTTTGGCTTCGATGGCTTTGCTAAATTCTGGAGAAAACCCAAAATTGATCAATGAAACATCTCTGATGATGATGCCGTAAGGCGCTAAGCGTTTTTTGAGAGAGTTGTCAATTTCTGTTTTAAGTTCTGTGCGTTTAGTGATAATTTCTTCTGCTGTTTTTTCAGAAGTTGCTGCTTTGAGCACTTCGGAAATTGCCGGACTAAGAATGCTATTGACAATTTGTTCTTCGTCTCCTACTTGCTGGAAAACTTGGTTAGCTTTGGCGGGGTCAATGTTCCAGTTAATTGCCAAGTCTGTACTAACTTTTTGCAAGTCTTTGGATGCTGCATCTGCTTTGAGGTCTGTTTTTTGGACTCGGACGCTCAGGGTTTTGACGGAAGTGACGATCGGCAAAATCGGGTGGATGCCTTCATCTAAAATCTCGTTCTGAACTTTGCCGAAGCGCATCATCACGCCGCGTTCCCCGGCGCCGACGATGGCAAAAGGTTTTAAAATTAAGGCGGCGATGATCAAGACGATGCCACCGACGGTGTAGAGAGCTAGGTTGTACCGAACACTTTGCATGGTTTTCATATGTTAATTCAGCGTTGAGTTGTGTTACGGGATGTTAGTTTTCGATGCGGTCTTATCTAAGATTATAACTTCATGTTAATGGTGCAACAATTCATAAATTCATTGATTATTTTCATAAAAGTCATATATTTTTGAGGGTTCCAGAGCCTCTCAAATGCAAAAAGTATAAGATTCCCGTTAGATCAATTATCTGGTATGAACAATGGCACTTGTACCAGGCTGAGATGATTGATGAATAAATGTTTCAATATCTCGACAAATGGGACGAATTTAGATAAAGAAGTGAATAGATAGCTCGATCGCTCTCCGACAAGCTATAGGATGGCGCTCGGAGAGAGAAAGCTTTCTAGAGAGCGAAAAAATCAGAATTGAACAGCTAATTTTTGGGTAAATTTTAATGGTAAATTGGAGGTGCGTGGCGGTGAAACCTTTGCGGGTTGGTGCAAGCACAAGCGAAAGATAGAATTTCAGTCTACGACGTACAGACCTTATATGTAGAATTGGCCTGCGCCGGCCTTACTCAACCCTCCAGAGTATAAAAAAAGACTCCTTGCGCCAGTGGTGAATTTATAGCGACAAACGATAAAAATCCGAGTTTATAAATGCCACAAAATAAGTTAAGATTAGATGAGAACGGTTGAATAAAAATATCTAATGTTGCAGCGACAACCTTGGCCGCAGACAATTGAAGAGGCGATCGCCATTCAAGAACAGCTCCGGTCATCGGTAATTACCGAAAATCAACGGTCGCCAGTTCGGTATGTCGCAGGCGTAGATGTCGGCTACGACAGTGCAGACAGCGTATCGCTAGCCGCTGTCACAGTTCTGAGCTTTCCCGACTTGCAGTTGCAGCAACAAGCAGCAGTTCGCAGTCCGACAGCTTTCCCTTACGTTCCGGGTTTCTTGTCTTTTCGAGAAGTGCCGGCAGTCCTCGACGCTTTAGAAAATATCAGTTTGAGGCCAGACTTGATATTGTGCGACGGTCAAGGACTCGCTCACCCCCGCAGGTTCGGTCTTGCCTGCCATTTGGGAGTTTTGACAGGAATTGCGACGATCGGAGTTGCCAAAACTAGATTTATTGGAGAACATTCAGAAGTAGGGTTCGACCGGGGTAGTTGGCAGCCCTTGCTGCACGAGGGATCAACCGTAGGCGCAGCGCTAAGGACGCAAACAGGAGTAAAACCGATTTATGTATCGATCGGTCATAAGATAGACTTGATCAGTGCGATCGAGTACGTCCTGCGCTGCGCCCCGAGATATCGCTTGCCAGAAACAACTCGATCGGCAGATCACCTAACATCTCCGATAACAGGCAACCCCGGAAGGCATCAAAAAAATGAAAAGTAAAAAGACAAAAAAAGCATCCCTCTTTGGACTTTTAATTTTTGAGGTGTCACCCCTGAGTAGAAAAATTCTATGAGTCTATGGCCAATGAGCTTTCGCTTCCATCCTTCCAGCGAACTAAAGAATGACTATACCTGAGAAAGAGGTATAAAAGTTGGGGGGTTTATAGAATGATTGAAAGACAGTAAACTGCTTAAACATTGGCTGCTCTAACAGAGAGTGTCCGGGCGTGAACTATTTTTAGTTCACATTTGTAAATTATGAAATAATCATCCTGCGACTAAAACCAAAAGTTTAGATTCGTCAAGTGACGTTTCATAATTTACCGTCTGAAATCTCACCACTGACTGGGAGTACCCACTACAGTGGGAGGCGAAGGCGCGATCGAGCTAAAAAATCAGAAAACAAACAAGGAGACAGTCATGGCTGAGAAAAGCAAACGCGGATTCGCTTCTATGGACGCCGAAAAACAGCGCGCAATTGCCAGCAAAGGCGGAAAAGCTGCACACGAGAAAGGAACTGCACACGAATTCACCCCTGAAGAAGCCAGAGAAGCTGGTCAAAAAGGTGGCGAAGCCGTCAGCAGAAATCGGGAACACATGGCTCAAATTGGTCGCGAAGGCGGCCGCAAAAGTCGCAAGAGCGAAGCTTAAGTCTCTTAACGCTTTGGCTGGAACGAAAGATGGCACGATAGTTGCAGCTTGAGATTCAGCACGGTAAACAAGCTCGCGTTTGAGGAGGTGGTGCGATCGAATTTCTGCTGTTGCAGCTAGTTCGATCGCCCTTTCCGACAAAAAACGCAACGCAGTGCGTACGCCTCGCTTCGCAACGCCAGAACACCCCGCAGGGATTAGTTTTGAGCAATCGCTGGCAAATCTTTAACTTTCGCTGCACTGGGGTTGAGAATTTTGCGGCAAACAAAAGCTGCAATACGTGCGAGTCAGTGTCTCAAAAAAAGCCAACCCGAGCGACAAAAGCCCCGAATTCGGGGCTTTTTTGTTGAGCTGCACTTTTCTATTTTCTCAGAGGCATACAGGTGGCGATCGCACTTTTGACCTCAGAAACCCGGTTTCTTTTGAGATTACTCGTTACCAAACCCAAAACTCCTAGAAACCGGGTTTCTTAGCCCCAGCGAGTCAGCCCTGAAACTGTCCTAACTCCTGATATAAATAAGTAAGATTTTTATATATTTCAGGAAACCACAGACTCATGACAAACCAGCTCACTTTGACATGGACAGAAGCTGGGGTGCATCAAACTCGGACGATTCAAGACGGACAGCCAAGCAAAAATCCGGGAAGCGTGAGACTCGGGCGCGATCGGGCGAAGTGCGATCTAGTATTTTCGCATTCGAGCGTCTCGGGCTTGCACATCGAAATATTTTTTAATCAGGAATTGCAGGAATATGCCGTGCGGAATTTGCGCGACAGCAATCCGCCGCTGGTAGACGGAAAAATTCTGGCATCGGGCGAAGCAAAATTGACTTCGGGAAGCCGCATCCATTTAGGCCAAGTGGAAATCGAGGTGGTGGAGGTGACGGAGATGCAGGTAGCTGCGCCACTGACAGTTTTGCTGTCTGCGCCTCCGGTTCAAATTTCTTCCCCGGCGACGGGGCCTTGCACCTACGGTTTGCAGTGTCCGAAGTGCACCCGAATTTCGCCTTACGCGCAATTGAGTGCAGGGTGTCCGTGGTGCGGTACTTCTTTGGCGGCGGCGGTGAGTGTGGTACTCTCTCCTTGAAAATTTTAAAAAGAGATAATCGGACGATCGCCCGATCGACAATCAAACATCGCTAATGCTAGGATTGTGCCATTTCCCGCAACTAATTTTCGCCCGCACACTCCGAAACACACCAACACCCAAAAACCGATTTTTTAACTCTGATTGAGGTTTTGAACGAAGTAAAGGGATTAAGAAACCAGATTTTGCCGTTCCCGATTGCATTCAATCCAAAATCTCAAATCCAATCTCTCAAATTCAAAAATCTTTTTTCGCAGCCCGCTCAAACTCTACGGCTAATGTTTAAAAAATAATAATGAATCCTCAACCCTTGCGCCTGCGACTGACTTGGAAAGATACAGCTACGGGGGATTGTCGCTCCCCAATACTCGACTTGCCGATCGCTTTGGGACGTATTTTTGAAGCTATGCCCGGCACAATCAACGGGGAACGAGTTTCTCGAATTGCCCTCAGCAGCAGTCAAATTTCTCGCTTTCACGGAGTGATTGCCACCGAAGGCAACAGTATCGTAGTCATTGACACGGGCAGCCGCAACGGTACTTATGTCAACGGCGCTCGCCAAACCCGCTGCATCTTGGCAAACGGCGATATGCTGCAAATTGGGCCCTACGCGATCGGCATTTCATTTGCGATTAATTCCACAGAACCCCAGTCTGTCAATTCTCACATTTTCTTTAACCCCCAGACCAATGGGCCAGACCCCGCGTTGGGGCCGCAAATTGTCTCGCCGCTTCCTCAAACAAATAGTAAGGGAGAATTTCCGCCGATCGCATTTTTGCAAGCTTCTCAAGTGACAATGCGATCGCTCCAATCTATGGGGCTCCCGGTGGAAGAAATTGATTGGGCTGCTGTTGGCGGCGGTTTGGGCAGCTTTATGTGGGTGGATTTGCTGAGAATTTGCGGCGTGAAGGTCGATCGAATTGCCGTTTTGGGCATGGAAGAGCAGCCCTACGCCCGCTACCGGCGTTTGTGCCTGAATTCTCAAATTCCGCTGCGGGAACGCCTGCGATCGAATTCTGACTCGTGTCCAGACAACATTTGGGGCTGGCCTCCCTATGCTGTGCGGGAAGCTTGGCAGGAATTGCTGAAAGGGCGGTTGGGAGTGTCGCTGAAGTTGATGTGGCAGGTATTTGCCGAACCGACTTTTGCCGAAACTTATACGCCGCGCGCCGGGAATGTGTTTGATTCTATTGACAGGGAAACTGTGCGTATCGGGTGGAATCAGATGTTTCGCTACGGGAGAGTGCGGGCAATTCGCAAGACAGATGACGGCCGGTACGCGATCGCTTATTCTCGATCGAATGCCGAGCACCGCGACCACGCTTTTTTAATCGCCAAATACGTACACTTAGCCACCGGCTATCCCGCCATTCAATTTTTGCCGGACTTGCAAGAGTATCGCGAAAAAACTCAGGATTTTGAATCGGTTGTCAACGCTTACGAAAGCCACGACGGTGTTTACGAAAAGTTGGAAGCGAGGGGCGGCAGCGTATTGATTAGAGGGCGGGGGATTGTGGCTTCGCGGGTGGTGCAGCGGATTTATGAAGCGCGACAACGGAATGCCAATATTCAAGTATTGCATTTGATGCGATCGCCCAAACCCCAAGGTAACAAATTCGATCGGGCTGTGCGACAAGTCGAAAATCACTATGAATTTCAACCTTTCAACTGGCCCAAAGCCTGCTGGGGCGGGGAACTCCGCCTACTTTTGGAACAAGCCAAACCGGAATTTCGCCCGCAGTTGCTAACCGACTGGGGCGGCACGACTACAGCCAATCGCAGCGACTGGCAGCACATTGTCAAACAAGGTTTAAGTCAAGGATGGTATCAAATTACCTTCGGCGAAGTCGAGCGAGTCGAGCGCGACAGTCAAAACCGCACGGTGACGTACATTCAGGAGAAGGAACTCAAGGGGCAAATTAAGCTAGAAGCTGATTTTATCATTGACGCTACGGGTTTGGACGCTAAGGTAAAAACCAGTCCCCTGCTAGACGATTTGGTGGCTCAATACAATCTTCCCCTCAACAATTTGGGGCGTTTGAGCGTGAACAACGATTTTGAAGTACCCGAATTGCGTAACACTTCTGCTAGCAACGCAGAAGGGCGGGTTTACACAGCGGGCGCGATTACTTTGGGCGGGCCTTACGCCCCAGTAGACAGCTTTTTGGGCTTGCAATACGCGGCCCTGCGTTCCGTTGAAAGTCTGGCAGCTAACCGAGCTCCGGGTGTTGGGAAATTGAGCGTTTGGCGATCGTTCGTGCAGTGGTTAAAGTGGATTTTAAATAAATCTCCCGGTTGATTAGTTATTGGTTATTAGTTATTGGTTATTGGTTATTAGTTATTAGTTATTTGTTATCAATGCCAATGCCCAATGCCCTGTTTGGCCAATGCCCAATTCTTAATTTATTATGACTCCCACCTTATTCGGCCGCTGGCAAACTCGGTTACTGCTATTTGCAACCGTGGGCGTTTTAGTAACGCTGCCATTTTTTCTGGGTTTAATTACATCCAAATCAGGCTCAATTTTTTTCTTAATTTTAGGCTATGTAGCAATTTTTGGCATCGGCTGGGATGCTTTATATATCTACATCCAGCAGTTTCGCTGGGATCGAGATTGGCCCGGCGCCTTTCAATTGCTCGCCGGGATTTGGGAAGCACTTTTTGTATTATTTTTAATTCAAATCATCGGTTTGCCCGGGATACCTGCACAAGATTTTGACTTGGGAGCTTTTGCCTTGCATTACAGTTTAGTGTGGCTGGCTATTTATCTGGCATCGCAAACACTGATGCGAATTTTATTTCCCTACTGGCGTTTCCGAGGCGGCCAATGGTTGTAAAAATATTGTGTGATTTTTGTGATGCCTGTAGGGGCGGGTTTTACAGACAATCTGTGCCTAAGACCAATAATCTCATAAACCCACCCCGGCCAATTACCAATTACCAATTACCAATTACCAATTACCAATTACCAATTACCAATTACCGATTCCCAATGCCCAATTCCCCATGCCCAATTCCCTGTATATTCTCGTTTTTTTCCGGTTCGGGATTCCTTGACCTCGGTTTTGAATTAAGCGGCTTTAATGTAGCCTATGTCAATGAAATTTTCCCACCTTTCATGCAAGCATACCGCTACTCTCGGCAGTGCCTGAATTTGCCGCTACCAGAATACGGATACTGCGAAGCAGAGGAAGCAGATGTCACTCAACTTGTAGGGGGAAAACCAGCTTTTCGCCTGCGGGAATTGATGCAGGATGCCCGCAAGCATCACGATATTGTGGGATTTATCGCGGGGCCGCCTTGTCCTGACTTTTCGATTGGCGGTAAAAACCGAGGTCAAGAAGGAGATAAAGGCAAACTTTCAGCTTCGTACATTGAATTGATTTGTCAGCAGCAGCCGGATTTCTTTTTGTTTGAAAATGTCAAAGGTTTGTGGAGAACCAAAAAACACAAAGCTTTTTATGACGAACTAAAGCTTAAGTTGGCTGATGCGGGATATTTTTTTTTAGAACGTTTAATAAATGCGATCGAATACGGTGTCCCGCAAGATAGAGACCGAATTATTTTGATTGGCTTTAGAAAAAATCTCATCAAAAGTCTGGGCATTTCCTTAGATGAAAAAAGCCAAATGTTACCCGAAAATTCATTTCCGTGGGACAGTCAGATATTATATCCCAAATCAGAAGTTTTTGCTTATCCTTGGCCTCAGAGAAATCTCTTTGGAGGCGATGATTTCTTACCTTGTCCCGATGGCATTCCCCAAAATTTAACGGTTGAGTTTTGGTTCCAAAAAAATGATGTTCTCAACCATCCCAATGCCGCAGATTATTTTCAACCGAGAGCAGGTATTAAAAGGTTTGCTGAGGTCGAGGAGGGAGACGATTCAAAAAAATCTTTCAAGCGCCTGCACCGCTGGCGCTATTCGCCGACAGCTTGTTACGGCAATAACGAAGTTCACTTGCACCCTTACAAAGTTCGCAGGCTTTCTGTTGCTGAAACACTTGCAGTTCAGTCACTGCCAAAAGAGTTTGCGTTGCCGCCCCAGATGACGCTGACTAATATGTTTAAAACTGTGGGGAATGGAGTTCCTTATTTGGCTTCCCAGGCTATTGCTCAAACAATTTATCTATTTTTACACACAAAATAAATAAATAAGCGCAAAAGTATCTCAGAAACCCGGTTTCTTGCTAGATTTGTCGTGACCAATCGCAAAATTCGTAGAAACCGGGTTTCTAGCCCCCGTAACAGTTAATCGTCGCGCTTCACACACGCTAGAGATTAGTGAACTCGGTTTTTTAAATGAACTAAGAAAAAGAAAAGTTCACAAATGGTTTAGACTTGTTATATAATAGTTGGTTAAGGTTAAAAACCTAGATTTTTTATTTGCCTGCAATTCGCCATGACCGTTAAACCCCGCCGCTATCACATTACCACGTTCGGATGCCAGATGAATAAAGCCGATTCGGAACGGATGGCCGGCATTCTGGAAAATATGGGCTTTGAGTTCTCAGAAGACCCGAACGAAGCTAGCTTGATTCTCTACAATACTTGCACGATTCGCGACAATGCTGAACAAAGAGTTTATTCTAACCTGGGAAGGCAAGCTCATCGCAAGCGCAAAGAACCTGGTTTGACTTTAGTTGTGGCTGGATGCGTGGCGCAGCAGGAAGGTGAAGCGCTGTTGCGTAGAGTGCCGGAATTAGATTTAGTAATGGGCCCGCAACACGCTAACCGACTTGAAGATTTGCTGGAACAAGTTTTTCAGGGTAATCAAGTTGTGGCGACTGAAGCTGTTGAGATTATGGAGGATATTACTAAGCCGCGCCGCGACAGCAAGGTGACTGCTTGGGTGAATGTAATTTACGGTTGCAATGAACGCTGCACTTATTGTGTTGTGCCGAATGTTCGCGGGGTTGAACAGTCGCGAATGCCGGAGGCTATTCGGGCTGAAATGGAGGAGTTGGGCCGTCAAGGTTACAAGGAAGTGACTTTGTTGGGGCAGAATATTGATGCTTACGGTCGCGATTTGCCGGGGACAAAACCGGACGGCAGCAACCAGCATACTTTGACGGATTTGCTTTATTTTGTGCAGGATGTGCCTGGTGTCGATCGCCTGCGTTTTGCTACTAGCCACCCGCGCTATTTTAATGAAAGATTGATTCGGGCTTGTGCGGAGTTGCCGCAGGTTTGCGAACATTTTCATGTGCCTTTTCAGTCGGGAGATAATGATATTTTGAAGGCGATGTCTCGGGGTTATACTCAGGAGAAATATCTGCGAATTGTTGATATGATTCGCCGTTATATGCCGGATGCTTCGATTACGGCTGATGCGATTGTGGGTTTTCCGGGGGAGACGGAAGCGCAGTTTGAGAAGACTGTGAAGTTGATCGAAGATGTTGGTTTTGATTTGGTGAATACTGCGGCTTATTCGCCTCGCCCGGGTACGCCGGCTGCTTTGTGGGAAAATCAGTTGAGCGAGGAGGTGAAAGCCGATCGCCTGCAACGCATAAATCATGTGGTGAGTACAACGGCGATGGAGCGATCGCAGCGCTATTTGGGACGCACTGAGGAGGTTTTGGTCGAAGTTCAGAATCTCAAAGATTCAAGTCAGGTGATGGGGCGCACTCGCGGCAATCGCCTCACTTTTTTTAAGGGCGATATTGCACAATTGGCGGGAAAAATTGTGCGTGTTAAAATTACAGATATTCGCGCTTTTAGTTTGACTGGAGAAATGCTTTCAGTTGACAGTTGACAGTTGACAGTTGACAGCACTTGACAGGCGAAGGAAGAGAATTGGAGTAATGAATAGTCTGATTTTAATTTCTCCCTACAAGGGTTCCGGCTTTAAACCAATTCTTTCTGGTAAGGGTTTTGACAGAACTTAGGCAAAACCTCTATTATGTTGTAGGGTGCAACCACAAGCACCTTACGATTCCGTGTAACTGATGGGAGGCGATCTGAGGTTGGTGGCGGGCGGTCAAATTCGATGAAATTTTTATTAACAAAAGAGAGTTTAAATCCATGACACAAAGTTCTGACTTCGACACACAACAGTCAATTCCCCAAACAGATGAGCAAGCTGATTTGCCGCAGCCAAACCAACGCGGAGAGTATTCCAGAACCTCCCACCGATATTGGGAAGTGGTAGATTCAGACCCGAACGGTCTTAACTGTCGCATGGGCCCGCATTCGATTGAGGAAATAGAAGACCCCGGAAGCAAGGTACATTTAAATATTGGCAGTTGGCCTGTAGTTGGTACTTTGAAAGGGGGCCAGAATTTTGAAATCTATCTCGGGCCTAGCGGTTTGGGGGTTTTGTACGATGTGCAACATAAACCTTGGTTTTTTGTAGAAAAAAGTCAGGGTACTGGCGGGCCGAGTAATTGTTTTGTTCGGGCTCGCAGCAGTTTGGTGAAACCAATACAGCCCAATTAGCCCTGCTTTGATGAGCAAGTTTTGTCGGTTTTTGAGCCTGTTTAATTATCCTGAATTCTTGATTGGTGTCTAATACTTCCTGTTGTAGCTGCGCTAACTGCGTGTATATTTGTCAAAAAGTACCGGGAGTATGGAAAAATGACGAAGATGCGGATTGGGTTACTCTTCGGCGGGCGATCGGGCGAACATGAAGTCTCGATTAGTTCGGCGCGGGCGATCGCCCGCGCCCTGGCTGCTGACGAAAATGCCTCTAAATACGAAGTTCTGCCGTTTTACATCCAAAAAGACGGCCGCTGGCTGTCGGGAACATTACCGCAGCAAGTTTTAGCCGCCGGCAAACCCCTGGAAATAGAGTCACAACCAGGAGAAGCTTGGCAGTTTCCTAATTTTAATGCAGTTGATGTTTGGTTTCCGGTTTTGCACGGGCCTAACGGCGAAGACGGTACGGTGCAAGGGTTGCTGAAATTATTGCAAGTTCCGTTTGTCGGTTCTGGGGTTTTGGGTTCGGCGGTGGGAATGGATAAAATTGCGATGAAAATGGCTTTTGCTCAAGCAGGTTTGCCGCAGGTAAAATACATCGCTGTCAACCGTTCGGAAATTTGGTCGAATCCTTGTGTTTTCCCGAAACTGTGCGAGAAAATTGAGGAAAATTTGGGCTATCCTTGCTTTATCAAACCAGCGAATTTGGGTTCGTCTGTGGGCATTTCTAAAGCTCGATCGCGCGCTGAATTGGAAGCAGCTCTCGACAGCGCCGCCAGCTACGACAGGCGGATTATTGTGGAAGCGGGTGTGGTTGCTAGAGAGTTAGAATGTGCGGTTTTGGGCAACGACAACCCTCAAGCTTCAACGGTGGGAGAAATTAGTTTTCAAAGCGATTTCTACGACTACGAAACTAAATATACTCAGGGACAATCCGAGTGTTCTATTCCGGCAAAGGTCAGCAGCGCGATCGCCTCGCAAATCCAAGAAATGGCAGTGCAAGCATTTTTAGCTATTGATGCAGCAGGTTTGGCGCGGGTAGACTTTTTCTACGTTGAGTCCACCGGAGAAGTTTTGATTAACGAAATCAACACTTTCCCCGGCTTTACAGCTACCAGTATGTATCCTCAAATGTGGGCGCATGATGGTATTTCTTTCCCAGAATTAGCAGACCGTTTAATTCAATTAGCTGTCGAACGGCACGGGGAAAAAGCTTGAATCACCAGCCGCTAACTGTTTTCGTACCAAGCGCAAAAAATAAGTTATTCCCCAGGTAATATATCCATACCAGCGGAAACGATCTAACATGGTTGTGGCAGGTACTGCCTGCCAGCAGCCCTATTTCTGCTGTTGGTCGAGAAACTGGGAATTTTTAGCAGCCTGGTATAACTAAATGCAACATAAAATCTTTAACGGAGAACGGCGAATAGCAGCTTAACAGTTGACAGTTGACAGTTGACAGTTGACAGTTGACAGTGAAGTTTTTAGGCAGGGGATTTAAGCCCCAGCCTAAAAACAATCCACCTAAAGGTGGGGGCTTAAATCCCCTGTGCTTTGGTCAATCTCACATCTTGCATCTCACATTTTAACTCGGTTAACTTAGATGAAACGTTTCACTCAACTGCCGCAGTGGTGGACTTACGGACTGTTATTTCCTCTGGCGGTACTCAACTGCTGGTTAGCGCTGTTAGTGTTTGAATTTTTTCGCGCCTTGATTACCGTTTTGGTAGTCGCTACAGTGTTCTCTTTTTTGCTGGATTATCCAGTGCGTTTTCTACGCAGATACGGCTTGAAGCGCGATCGGGCTGTGTTGGCGGTATTGTTAGCAACTTTACTGATCTTGGTGGTTTTAGGTGTGACTCTGGCTCCGATTCTGCTGAACCAAATTACTGAACTCGCCACCCGACTCCCAACTTGGATAGTTTCTGGTACAGAACAGATTGAAGCGTTCCACAAGTGGGCGGAAAATCGCCGTCTCCCTATTGATGTTAGCGGTTTGACTACTCAATTGAGCGATCGACTTTCAACTCAATTGCAGTCTCTCACCGGGGAAATCCTCAAATTTGGCTTGGGTGCGGCAGACAGTCTGGTGAATTTTTTGCTGACGATTGTCATAACATTTTACTTGCTATTGCACGGCGATCGCCTGTGGGAAGGATTGTTTAAGTGGTTTCCCTCCAAACTCAGCCTGCAATTGCGGCAGTTGCTGGCGCGAAGCTTCCACAACTACTTCGTGGGCCAAGCAACTTTGGCGGGTTTGATGGGATTGTCGATAACTGTGGCTTTTTTAATTTTGCGGGTTCCCTTCGGATTGCTATTCGGTTTGGGTGTGGGTGTAATGACAATGATTCCCTTCGGAGCACCTTTCAGTATTTGCGTTGTCAGTTTGCTGATCGCATTAAACAACTTTTGGCTCGGCGTCACAGTTTTAGCTGTCGCTACAGTCATCGAGCAAGTAATTGAAAGCGGGGTTGCTCCTCGGTTATTAGGCGGTTTTATCGGCCTCAATCCCGTGTGGATTTTAGTGTCGCTGCTAATTGGGGTTAAGGTGGCGGGAGTACCAGGTTTGATCGTGGCTGTGCCGATGGCTGGTTTTATTAAGAATACTGTTGATACTTTGGAAACTTCGAGGAACAAGTCGATGGAAATCGAGGCGGTTAATTCTATTGAACCTGTAGAGCAATAATAATTGCAAACTCCGTTCAAATCTAAGATTTGAACGGAGTTTTTGTTGTGTACTTTGACTTAGCTCTAGTAGATACTTTAGCTCTGGGCTTTATAGGTTTTTTAGTTGCTACTTTAGCTCTAGGCTTTACAGTTCCTTTAACTACAGTCTTAGTTGCTGTTTTGCTGGTAGCGGCTTGTGCTGCTGGCATTCCAGCAGTGCCGACAATATCGGATAACAGCGCACCGAGGGCGAGGGCGGTTGGTTGCTACAATAGACTTGCCAAACTTAAAATTTATAGTAGATGGCTCTGGTTGAGGTTTGAGAACAGGCGAGACTAATAGTAGCAGATATTTTAAATCATCTCATGTTGATTAGATATTTGCTGGGTACGGCAGTTTTTAGGGCGGCAAAATTCCTGCCAACACGATCCCTCGCTACAGTTTGGGGCTGTTGCTGATGAGGCTAAAAATAAGTCTGAATCAGGGGTTATGGACGGAGGATGTCAAGGATTTGAAGATTTTAGGGGAAATGCGGAATATCCGGGGAGGCTGCCGTAGTTTGTATTATCGCAGCCTGCGGCAGTTCGGCTGTACTGCGGTTCGATCGCACTTTCGCGAGCCCAAATCCACAATTTGCCTGCCACCGTCCGGTTTCTACCCCACCCTGTAGGGTAAATCCCACCCCAGCCGCCAGCAGATCTCAGAAATGCTTGAATTAAAATTAAAGAACCTGGAGTTCTAATGGAATTAGATGTAGGTGCTAAAAATGCAAAAAAATAAATATAACTCTCATCCCTTATCCCACCAAATCAATACTATGTCAACCAAAAATATGTCTAATCAAACTCAGCGTTCTAGCAGTTTTTCTTTGCCGAAAAAACTGGCTTTTTTATCCCTCGTTTTGCTCAGCTCCACGGCAACTGTCGGGTGCAACGCCTTAACTTCTGCCCGAGTTCCTGGAAGTTCTAACGCTCTCCAATCTGAACCTGCAACGGCTGCGCCAATCTCAGCATTGCCTGCAAATATACTGCCGAATCAAGACGCTAATTTTGTGACTAAAGTAGTGCAGCAAGTCGGGCCGGCAGTGGTGCGAATCAATTCTTCTCGCACGGTTAAAACCCAACAGCCTGATGTGTTGAATGATCCGTTTTTCAACCGTTTCTTTGGGCCAGACTCTCCGATTAAACCGGGAAATCGGGTAGAACGGGGCTCTGGTGCGGGTTTTATTTTTGGTTCCGACGGCCGCATTTTAACTAACGCTCACGTTGTTGATGGCGCGGATACGGTGACGGTAAAACTGAAGGATGGCCGCGAATTTGTGGGCAAAGTTTTAGGCGTAGATACAGTTACTGATGTGGCTGTTGTGAAGATTGAAGCTACCAATTTGCCTGTGGTGAGTTTGGGTAAATCTGAAGATTTACAGCCGGGAGAATGGGCGATCGCGATCGGCAATCCCCTCGGTTTGGACAATACCGTGACTGTGGGCATTATTAGCGCCACAGGCCGTTCTAGCGCCGATGTGGGCGTTCCAGACAAGCGCGTCAGCTTTATTCAAACCGATGCTGCAATCAATCCCGGCAATTCCGGCGGCCCGTTGCTGAACCAGCGCGGTCAAGTTATTGGCATGAATACGGCGATTATTCAAGGCGCCCAAGGATTGGGTTTTGCGATTCCGATCGATCGAGCACAACAAATTGCCAACCAATTAGTCACCAGCGGCAAAGCCGAACATCCTTATCTCGGCGTTCGGATGTTGGCTATTACTCCAGAAGTCAAGGCAGAATTCAATAAAAATCCCAACGCCAAATTGAGGCTGACTGAAGATAAAGGCGTTTTAATTCTGGGAATTGCCAAAGATTCTCCGGCGGCACAAGCTGGAGTTCGCCTAGCTGATGTGATCAAGAAAATCAACGGTACAGAAGTCACCGATGCTGGCAGCGTACAGCAAATTGTCGAGAATAGCAAAGTGGGTAACGATTTGCAGCTTGAGTTGAGCCGCGAGGGAAAACCTGTTACTGTGGCGGTAAAAGCTGGTGCTTTTCCAGCGGCCGATAAGCAGCGGTAGAGTTGTTGATGTTGCGGGTTAAGTTAAGCCAGGGACTTGAGTCCCTGGCTTAACTTTTGAGCTTGTTGGTGGGGTGGAGGCGGGTTTATTTAACTTGTTTGTATTGTTTGGGCGATCGGCGGTTAGCTAATGCCTAAAGTGAGGCAGCTTTAACAATCTAAGAAACCGGGTTTTTTCCGATATCTTCGCCTCTCATCAAATATCTTCGCAAAAACCCGGTTTCTCGCCACCACGCACCATCTCAGAAACCGGGTTTTTTCCGATATCTTCGCCTCGCATCGAATATCTTCGCAAAAACCCGGTTTCTCGCTACGACGTACAATCTCAGAAACCGGGTTTTTTCCGATATCTTCGCCTCGCATCGAATATCTTCGCAAAAACCCGGTTTCTCGCTACCCACGCACAACCATGATAAAATAAAAGCCGGTGTTATTCAGAACTCCCCACAATGGAAGAAAACCGCGCCCAATCTTACCTCGAACTAATTCACACCCTGCTGAATTGCCCCAACGGTGAAGAATCGCAGATATTACAAGATAACTCAGAATTGTTGGATCGCGGATTTCTGGAATCTTGCGAGTTAGTAGCATAAAACTTGGCACAGCAAGGAGGCGAAAATGCCGCTAACTTCCTGCGAAATATGGCCAGTCAGCTAGGGCAATTCATTGATATGAACGATGACGGAGATAGCAATAACTCTCAAGGTGAAAATCCCCAAGAGTATGCCAACTTTATCCTAGAATTATTGGAAGCAGAAGCAGATAGCGATATTAAAGTAATTTACACTATGCTGGCTGAACGGGAACATCTCCTCAATGCCCGTTTTGCCCAAACTTTACATCAAGTATCCCAGAGGTTAATTGATGGCAAAAATGCTGAAACAATTAGCTCAATGGTATATCTCATTGAAAATTTGAGTATTCATATTAAAAACTTTCCCTGTGGGAAGATGGCGAATAATATTGAAATTGCCATTTCTGGTTTTCAAATAGTTTTAAATAATCGGGAACCGGGGAGCAAAAATTTTGTGGTAACTCAAAGTAACCTAGCTAATCTTTACAGTAACAGAATCAATGGTTCGCGGGCGGAAAATCTGGAACAGGCAATCGGATTTTATGAAGCTGGTTTAACAGTCCATACTCTTGAGGATTTCCCTGAACAATGGGCAATGACTCAAAATAACCTAGGTGTGGCCTACTTATACAGAATCAACGGTTCGCGGGCAGAAAATCTGGAACGGGCAATCGGCTTTTGTAATGCTGCTTTAAAAGTCCATACTATTGAAGATTTACCTGAACAATGGGCAATGACTCAAAATAACTTAGCTCTCGCCTACTGGCAAAGAATCAATGGTTCGCGAGCGGAAAATCTGGAACTAGCAATCGGCTTTTATAACGCTGCTTTAACAGTTTACACTCTTAAGAATTTCTGTGAAAAATGGGCAGGAATTCAAAATAACCTAGCTATTGTCTACATTGACAGAATCAACGGTTCGCGGGCAGAAAATCTGGAATGGGCAATCGGCTTTTGTAACGCTGCTTTAACAGTTTATACTCTTAAGAATTTCCGTAAAAATTCGGCGGCGGCTCAAGAGAACCTAGCTAATGCCTACAGTGACAGAATCAACGGTTCGCGGGCGGAAAATCTGGAACGAGCGATCGGTTTTTATCAGGCAGCTTTAAAAGTCTATACTCTTGAAGATTTCCCGTTGCACAATGCAAATACCTTAAATAACCTGGGCTGGACTTATCTGGCCAAACTAGACTACATCAACCGAGAAAAACCAGAAGACACAAACCAAAAAGCAGCAACTCTCCAAAGTGCCTACGATACCTTTAAAAAGGCCATAACCGGAGCCTCCAAATTACGAGAGTTAGAATCGGGAGATGAAACCAAGCAAAAACACGATTTGGAGTGGGATAGGCTCTACAAAGGCATGGTGCAAGTATGTCTCGATCGCAACAGCAACCAAGAAGCACTAGAATATGCCGAAGCCAACAAAGCCCGCAACCTTGCCGAATTAATCGCCCAAAAACAGGAAATTCCCAAAACCCTAACACCCATCACCTTCAGCGAAATCACCCAACTCCTCACCCCCAACACCGCCCTGATTGAGTGGTACATCACCGACGCAGAAATCATCACCTTTGTCGTCACTTACCCCGACGTGCTGACAGTGCATCGGAATAGTCAATGCGATGAATTAACCGACTTAGTTGATGAATATCGGGCCGCCTACAAAACAAGCAAAACCGACTGGCAAAAACAACTTGCTACCGGGCTCCAGCGCCTCGCCGACATCCTCCAAATCACCACAATACTGCCGCCATCAACTACCCGCTTAATTCTAATTCCCCACTGGTTGCTGCACCTGTTCCCCCTCCACGCCCTACCCCTAACTGACGGCGAATTCTTATTAGATAAATACCTCGAAGGCATTCAATACGCCCCCAGTTGCCAACTCCTGCAACAGATTACCATCCACCCAAATTTTGACCAACTCCTCGCCCTGCAAAACCCCACCTCGGATCTGCGCTACACCGATTTAGAAGTCGCCAGCATCGCCCCCAAATTCGCGCTCAGTCAAATTCTCCCCGGCGATGAAGCGAGTAAAACAAATCTCCTAGAAAAGTATCTAGATCAGTTAGAAAACGCCCACTGCGCGCACTTTTCCTGTCACGGCTCCTTCAATCCCGACGATCCGCTAAAATCGTTTTTAATCTTGTCTGGCGGCATCATCCCCGGAGATCCCCCCCAGCCCCCCTTGGTAAGGGGGGAGCAAGAGGAAGAAGTTATCAAAGTCCCCGTTGTTGAACCCGGAGATCCCCCCCAGCCCCCCTTAAGAAGGGGGGAGCAAGAAGTTGTCAAAGTCCCCCTTCTTAAGGGGGATTTAGGGGGATCGAATTTAGGGGAGCAAGAAGAAGAAGTTATCAAAGTCCCCCTTCTTAAGGGGGATTTAGGGGGATCGGATTTAGATGAATCGGATCGTTACGTGGAATGGCGCGCCGGAAAAACAGCCGACATTGACAAATGCCTAACATTAGCCGACATCTTGTTACTGCAATTCAAACATTGCCGCCTAGTCGTGCTTTCCGCCTGCGAAACCGCCCTCATCGACACCAACAATCGCTCCGATTATATTGGATTACCGACAGGATTTCTCCACGCCGGTGCAATGGGAACCCTAGCCAGTCTTTGGGCTGTCAACGACCTCTCTACCGCCTTGATGATGGTAAAATTCTATGAATTGCTAAAACCAGGAGTTAGCATCGGTAAAGCCCTCCACGATACCCAGCGCTGGTTTAAGTCTGCCGCGACTTCAGATTTGCTATCATGGGTGCAGGAATCGGATAGTTTCGATGGCGATCATAAAGACTTTATTGAAGAAGTGCTAGGTAAGTACAATGATGATGAAAAACCCTACAGCGATGTTTATCATTGGGGAGCGTTTTGTGCCATAGGTTTATAATGTGAATGTGTAAATATTGTAGGGGCGGGTTCACCAACCATCTCTGATAAAAACCAGAGATTTCATAAACCCGCCCCGGCCTATGATATAACGCACAATCTATCTGTACAATAGAATTGCGATCTAAATTTTTCGGTGGGGTGGGGGCGGGTTTTTACAATCCATCGATGGGTGTCAAATATTTCGGCGAACCCGCCCCTACAGCACTTGGCATTATGATACAATCGTGAATAAACAGGGTAGAATTCAAAGAAAGATTTAATTTGATCAATGAAAACCGATAGCATATTTTACAACATCTTCCAAGAATTTCCCTTTGTATTCTTTGCCCTTCTCGGCATACCAGCCGAGAGTGCCAACCAATACCAATTTACATCCCAAGAAGTCAAACAATTAGCCTTTCGCCTAGACGGTTTATTTCTACCAATTATCCCCGATCCTCAACTACCATTCTACGTTGTCGAAGTCCAATTTCAACCAGATCCAACCCTATACTATCGTCTCTTTGCCGAACTATTCATCTATCTCAAACAATACCAACCGCCGCACCCTTGGCAATTGGTAGTCATCTACCCAAATCGGCAAACCGAAAGAGAAAGCAACATCCACTTTCAGGAAATGCTGGCACTCCCACAAATCACCCGGATTTACATCGATGAACTAAGTGCATCAGAAACAGCATCTCTACCGATAAAAGTGCTAAAACTGGTAATCGAACCAGACAACACCGCCGAAAACTTTGCCATAGACTTAGCCAGACAAGCCGAAACCGAAATATCGGATACCACAGCCAGAAAAAACTTCATCAACTTACTAGAAACCATCATTGTTTACAAATTACCCCAAAAAACCAGAGAGGAAGTTGCCGCCATGTTTAGCCTAACTGACTTAAAGCAAACCCGATTTTATCAAGATGTTTTTGCAGAAGGACAAGCAGAAGAACAAGCTAAAGCTAAACAACGAGACAAAGCTCTTATTTTCAGACTATTTAGTCTGGGATTAGCCACAGAACAAATTGCTACAGTTTTTGGCTTACCTGTAGCTGAAGTCGCAGCGACTATCGCCGAAGCTCAAAAAGAACAATCTGAACAAGCCGAGCAAAATTAATCAACGTACACTAAAATTAGTAGGGTGCGTCAGTTGCGAAAATCCTGATTTTTCGTACTAACCTAAGACTGACGCACCTTACAAGTGAATTGTTGACAAATTACCGCAAAAATTCCGAGAGGAGATTGCCGCCCGCCATGTTTAACCTAAGCGACTTAAAACACACCAGATTTTATCAAGATGTTTTTGCCGAAGGAAAAGCAGAAGCAGAAGCAGAAGCAGAAGCCAAAGCACAAGCAGAAGCTAAACAGCGAAATAAAGTTGCTATTCTCAGAATATTTAGTATGGGATTAACTACAGAAGATATTGCTACAGTTTTTGACTTACCTCTAGCTGAAGTAGCAGCGACCATCGCCGAATCTCAAAAAGAACAAGCTGAACAAGGCGAGCAAAATTAATCAAACTACGGTTTGATTGAATCGGTTTCAAATTCAAGTAACATTCATTTGGAAGTAAAATTTATGATGAAAAGCGTGATTTTGTTGGAACTTTATAACGCCATTACCACAAACCCGCAGATTCTTACTCCGCCATTTATTGAAGAATTACTCAAGACTGTTTTACCTTTAGCCGAGTCTGATGCTGATGATAAAGTCGTTAAACAAGCGATTAACAACCTCTATCGAAATTTTACAGAGGTGAGAGATTTGATTGGCAATGTGAGAAAAAATCTTGATGATGCAGAAGCAGAAATCACCCCCGGTTATGAAACACTCATCAATACATATCCAGACATCAAAAAACTAGAAGCAAGCTTGAAAAAACGCATTGACAAAGCCGATGCTAAAAATTGACCATCCCCAAATATACATCTACAGCTACCAACTCAGCCAGGAAAGCAAAACAGCAGCTAACTCAATCTGGACTTGGGCTAATAATATCTGGCAACATTTCAGCCCGGAAAAAGAGCTAATCTTTTCCCAATCCAACCTCGGTTATCCCCTAACTAGAGTCCAAAAATTCTCGCATTCCAATAAAATTGATGGTTCCTTCAAGTTTTGCCGTCTGGATGATAGCGAAGGCATTTTAGCAAGAATTGGCAGCCCAGAAACCGATGAAAATAAAGATATAGATATCGCAGCATTAAAAGATTTTAATGTTAATAATCTCATGGCTGATAGTTATAAAGATTGGCTGGGACAGACTATTTTTATAACTTACAAATTACAAACCTATCAACCTCCAACTAAAAAATACCTCCGCCAAGTTGCGGATGAATGTTTAAATAATCTCTTCCCACAAGCATCTGTGCGTTTTTGCCGCGATACTGAGTTACTGGGTTCTCCAATTTTTGAGTACAGTTCGCTCAAAAGTCAACTACAAGTCTTTGTTTATCTGGTTGACGATGAGATTGAGGAAAAATTAGGGCAAATTCTTCAACCTTTGTTTGAACTGTTTTATTACCGCCATAAAATCACTACAGCTTTTCTGGATAGTCGCAAAAATTATGATTTACTCAAGGGACTATATGCAAAAATTGAGGGGATAATCGCTAACTTAGAAACAAAAATTGCTCAGTTTGAATCGAACAATGATGTTGCTTCCCAGGAAAATGTTAATACAGATGAGTCTTTAACCTCTCTGAAAAGCACACTCAAACAGTTACTTCGAGAAAGTTTGGATTATGAAAGAGTATTAGAATCTCTGGAAGATTTTAATAATACGATAAATATTCATGTTTACAATTATCAGGAAAAGCTGTCTGAAATCTGTGATAAATGGCAAGCATCAACCGAAGAATTAACAACGTTCAAGTTTTTTATTGATAGAAATTGTCCGTATTTTCAACGACAAATTCAGGGCGATTTAGGCTATTTTAAACATGGCACTGATTTGATTAAGATTGCGGTGGATTTGGTAGCCGGGATTGTGGATATCGAACAAGCAGAAATCGATCGCTCTTTGGAAAGAACCATTCAAATACTCGGTACTGGATTAGGGGCTGGAGGCCTTGTGGTGTCTGCGGTTGCCAATTATATCGAGACACCGCTACTGTTCAGAATACCTCAAAAAGGGGATGTGCTTCACCCGGCTGTAGCTAGTCTGTTGTTGAGTCTCTTGGTTGTAATCGTGGTTTCTGCATTGATGGGTTGGATTAATGGTGCATGGAAAATTAAGGGTAATTTTAGATGGTTTCGGGGTAAGTCTGAACGTCCCAGATTGCCCGATTCCCAAAGTCCACCAGTTAATGATATCTTACAGGAAGCGGCCGACGTGCTAGAGCAACATTCCGAACAAGAATAAAACTAAATCCTAGAGATAGATAACTAATGTCATACAGTGATTTTACCTTAAATCGAGTTTATAAAGACTTTAATTTAACGATTGCCGAACGCTCTAATATATTTGCAGAAATTCCCGAATTAATACCTAGCGACTTTCTCCAAGAAACCCTGCGTGATAATGTAGCTTTAGCCCTCGGCAGCAATACAGAAAAAGCTCGATCCGAACTTATTATCACTCCCATTCTCGTCGAATTAAGAAAACAATTAAATTATCAAATTAGCTGGTTTTCCGGCATTGACTTTAGTGTAGATAGTACCAAAGGATTAAACGGGAGTTGTGACTTTATCATCAGTCAATCTCCCGAACTTTTATTCATTAGTGCGCCAGTCATCACCATTGTTGAAGCCAAAAAAGAAAATATACTAGCTGGTTTAGGACAATGCGTAGCAGAAATGTTGGCGGCGCAAATTTTTAACCAAAATGAAGGTAATGAAATTCCTGTGATTTACGGTTCCGTTACCACTGGCACAAACTGGAAATTTATGCGATTATCAAGACAGACGATCGAAATTGATTTAGTTGAATATTTTCTCAATGATATTGGTAAAATTTTAGGTATCTTAGCCAGTGGCATTCACTCAAATCATTAAGGCTAAAGAAACCGGGTTTTTACTTAATCTGTTGCCACAATGAATGATTTTCCCAAAAAACCCGGTTTCTGACTCCGCAGTGAAGGCCAAAGAAACCGGGTTTTTCCCTAATTTGTGCGCCACAATCAAGGATTTTCGTAAAAAACCCGGTTTCTGACTCCGCCGATTAAGAGAGAATTTAGAAGTGTTGAAATCCTCGATCGATCTCCAATCTAAAATCAAAACAAATACCACTGCTATCACTCAACCAAATATCGCTGCTTTCCGTAGTAATTCCGACGATCGCACTACCATCACCGATTCGATCGACCAATAGCTTAGCATGGTCGATCGGCAAAAACAGCACTAACTCAAAATCCTCTCCACCGTACAACGCCCACTCCAGAGCCTTTTCAGTAGATACGATTTCGCTTAAACTATGGGGAATTGGTATTTTCGTGCGATCGACTTTTGCACCAACACCGCTAGCCCGACAAACTTGAATAATCGCATCAGCCAAACCATCGCTGCTGTCCATTCCAGCAATCGAAAACTCACCCGCAGCATCTAAAATTTCCCACAAAATCGGCAAAACATCCAGCCGCGGTTTAGGCTGCTGATGAGCGAGAATTAAAGAAGTTCGATCGCCCTTTTCCAGATTTTGCCCAAATTCTGGATTCAACAACAATTCTAATCCCGCGCGGGATGCTCCGTGAAACCCAGTCGCCACAATCGCCCAATTCGATCGCGCATTTGCCCGACTAATGGTACGATCGCACTCAACCTCCCCAAAAGCCGTAATCGCCACAGTCACCACGGGCGATCGCACAACATCCCCACCGGCGATCGGCGTATGATACACTTCCAAACAAGCCGTCATCCCCCGATAAAACTCTTCCACCCACAGCACAGCCGTATCCGCAGCCACAGCCAGGGCTACCGTCACCGCCAGAGGCTTTGCACCCATTGCAGCCAGATCCGACAAATTCGCGGCTGCGGCGCGCCATCCTGCGTAATAAGGGCCTGTGGTGCGATCGCTAAAATGCACACCATCCACCAACATATCCGTTGTCACCGCCAGAGATTGGTGAGGATTTGTCGGAAGTACCGCACAATCATCTCCCACAATTTCGGCGGGGCAGAATTTTTGCAATATTCTTAAAAGACCTTGTTCTCCAATATCTTTAACTTTCATAATTAGGAATTAATTCTGCTGGGCCGCAGCAGGCGCAGAGACAACAGAAAAGAGAGTATGTTTATTGTAAATTTGATGAGATTGTACAGCACTTTTCAATCCGATCGAATATATTATGGAGGACACGGCGCCCTCCCCATTGCTGTCAACAATCGTCTGAAAACTTTTGTATCTCTCGTTTGTGCCCGAGTATGAATACCCCTAACTCCACCCTGGGACTAAGAGGGATTTAGGGTATCGAGTCCGATCGCACTTATCCATCTCCAATCAACCAAAATTCAACGGATCGACATCAATAGTTAGACTAACAGAACGTGGCGTGCAATCGCGCAACCCGATCAAATCCGACAAATCCACAGACTCATCCAAAGGCAACTTCAGCAAAATCTGCCACCGATAGCGATTAGCCACCCGCATAATCGCCGCCGGTGCAGGGCCCAACATCTCGCAGCCAGTCACCGAAAGTCGATCGATATACTGTTGACAAACAGATGCCAATTGTACCGCAGTTACCGCAACTTCCGCCGCATCAACACTACTCAACCGCAACAAAATCAACCGCCCCGAAGGTGGATAATTCAGCGCCGCCCTTTCCGCCAACTCCGTCTCCACAAAACCCGCATATTCGTGCCGCCTCACCGCTTGAATTACCCGATGTTCAGGAGTATAAGTTTGAATAATTACCCGCCCCGGATCGTCACCTCTGCCCGCACGTCCCGCGACTTGAGTTAATGTTTGAAAAGCTCGTTCGCTGGCGCGATAATCCGATAAATTCAGCAACCCGTCAGCAGACACAACTCCCACCAATGTGACTCCAGCTAAATCTAACCCCTTCGTCAACATTTGCGTGCCAAGTAAAATATCAGCTTCCCCATTGGCAAATTGCGTTAACAATCGGCGGTGATCGCCCTTATTTCTCGTAGTATCACTATCAAACCGAATCGCCCGCAATTCGGGAAACAATCTTGTTAATTCCTGTTCAACTCGCTGGGTGCCGCTGCCGAAGTTTTTGAAGTAAGGAGAACTACATTCTGGACAGTTTTGAGGGTGTCTTTCCGTGTGGTTGCAGTAGTGACAGCGCAAGATTTCTGCGCTTCCTTCCCCGACGTGGTGATAGGACAGCGAAACATCGCAATTCGGGCATTCCATCACGTACCCGCAACTGCGACAAGAGACAAATGTGCTGTGTCCTCTGCGGTGAATAAACAGGATGCCTTGCTGTTGTCTCGCTTGCAATTGTTCCAGCGCGTTTTGCAGGGAAGTGCTGAAAATTGAGCGGTTGCCTTGCCGCAATTCTTGGCGCATATCGACTACTTCCACAGGCGGCATCGGGCGGGAATAAATGCGAGTTGGTAATGATAAATAATGGATAGTTGGTAACGAGTCATAATCTCGGCGCGTCCCCACCAACGTCTCTAAAGCTGGCGTTGCGGAACCTAAAATTAAGGGACAATTTTCTAATTCGGCGCGCCATTTGGCAACGGTGCGGGCGTGGTAGCATGGCGCTGGTTGGTCTTGTTTGAAGCTGCTGTCGTGTTCTTCGTCGAGGATAATTAAGCCGAGGTGCGGTAATGGTGCAAAAATGGCCGATCGCGTGCCGATGACAATTTGCGGCGTTCCAGTCAGCATCTGTCGCCATGTATCGTAACGTTCGCCGTCGGATAGGGCGCTGTGGTAAACGCAAATTTGCTCGCCAAACCGGGCGCGGAATCTGTCTGTAAGTTGCGGTGTCAACCCGATTTCAGGAACTAGGACGAGGGCGGATTTGCCACTGGCGAGGATTGGGGCGATCGCCTGCAAATACACTTCAGTTTTACCAGAACCGGTAACGCCGTGCAATAGCACTTGACGGAATCCCGAAAAACTGTTAATAAACGTTAAAGCTTCAGCTTGAAAGCGAGTTAATTTTTTCGGTGCATCGGGCAATTGAGCAATTCCGCGATCGCCCCTAAGCACTTCCCTTTGATCGATTACAACACTGCCTTTTTGTTCCAAAGCTTTAACAACCGAAGAACTTGCGCTGCAAATTCTCAGCAAATCATTCATCCACATTTCACCGCCACCGCGCCGCAAAACTTCCAATACTTCTTGTTGCCGATTAGTTAAATCTGTGACAAATGCGCTGACAATTAATGTCACTGCCGGTTTTAGTTGTGGTTTGGGAGGATGGGGCGGTTCTAAATAACTTTCTACCCAACCGCGTTGCAATAAATCTTTCAATCCCCGATAACTTCCCTTGACTTGGCGCTGAAGGTATTGCCAAGTATAATCGCCATTTTTTTGAGCTTGCAGCAATTGCAAAATTTGACTGGCGGCGGGATTTAGAAATGTTTCGGCATTCGGAGAAATAGCATCCTTAATTAAGCGAATTCGGCGCACGGAACGGCTTAACAAACCGGGTGGCAGTGACGCTCTAATTACTTGAATTAATGGTGTGCAATAATAGGTGGATACTCGTTCTATTAGTTCCCAATAACTAGCAGGAAAAAAGCCCGTATTAACAATATCTTCTACATCTTTCACCCGCGCCGGATCTAAGTCTGCCGGCAGTTGAGTAATGAACCGAATTGCGATCGCCCCTACCTGTTGACTGCCAAAGGGTACACTCAAAATATCCCCCGGCTGCACATTCATTTGGGCAGGTAAGCTATAGGTAAATAACTTGTTTTCCTCCCCCGGCGAGTCCCCCGCGCCCCTGAAAGGAGAGTCCACCAACACCTCGATCCACTGTGCCGGCGCGGTGGGGCGCTGGGGCGGTTGGCTGCTACCGTAGGATGCCCCGGCCTCTGCCGCGGAGGGGGTTGATAAACCAAAAGTGACAGTAGACATAGGGTTGCACATCAAACTAGGAGGAGCCGCAGTCAAAGCGAGTTTTCATTATCTCTCAATTTAGCTCGATCGATATATACCGAGCCTAAATTATTTGTGTAATTCTTGTAGGGGTAGTGGGCCGTGCCTACTAAGAGCGCTTCGGGGTAGGCATGGGGGCACTACCCCTACATATTTGTACATAAGATTTAGACGCACCATATTATAGCAACCTTCTTGGCTTTTAAGACATAGATAACCTGATGAATAGAACCGGAGACTCTCTACCCTAAACGGTTTGATTCCCATATGTAACTGTCAACTGTCAATTGTCCACTGTCAACTGCTATAACTGCGGGATTTGGCGATCGGAATCTCGATCGCAAATTCAGTCCCTTCTCCAACAGCCGATATGCACTCCAACCTCCCGCCGTGTTTGTCCACAACAATTTGATAACTAATTGACAGCCCCAAACCAGTCCCATGCCCGACTGGTTTAGTTGTGAAAAACGGATCGAAAATTTTTCCTTTTACAGCTTCATTCATTCCCAGAGCATTATCTTTGATGCTAATTCTAACCCGATTCCCGGAAATAATAGAAGTAGTAATGACAATCTGACTGGGGTTGACTTCTATCTCGCCTAGAGAACGCTTTTTGTCTCGCTCCCGCACGGCATCAATAGCATTATTAATGATGTTCATGAATACCTGATTCAATTGTCCCGGATAACATTCTATTTTTGGCAAATTGCCATAATCTTTCATAATCTCGATAGCCGGATAACCTGGTTTTTCCTTAGTTAAATTTTGCAAAATTAACAAGGTGCTGTCAATTCCTTCGTGAATGTTAACTGGTTTCTTTTCGGCTTCGTCTACCCGCGCAAAATTGCGTAAAGTCAGCACGATTTCGCGGATACGCTCGGAACCAACTTTCATTGACGCCAGAGTTTTCAACAAATCTTCGCGCAGAAAGTTCAGGTCAATCTTTTCCAGAAAATCTTCAATTTCTGCATCAGTTTCGGTATAGCGATTCTGGTACATTTCGAGCAATTTTAGAATATCGCCAGTGTAGTCATTGACATAGGTGATATTACCGTAGATGAAGTTGACGGGATTGTTGATTTCGTGGGCGATACCAGCTACCAAAATCCCCAAAGCCGACATTTTTTCGGCTTCGATTAATTTGATCTGCATTGCTTGCTGGTTTTCCAGAGCTTTTTCTAGTGTAGACATTCTTTCTTTTAAGATTTTTTCGGAATCTATAAATTTCTGAGTGACTGTTTTTAGCAAAAATTCTTTTTCTTGATTTAGGGCTTCTAATTGGCTGCGTTCGGCTTCCGAAGTTTCGAGTTTTTCCCGCAGGATTAGATTTGCTTTTTCTAGCTCTTTGATTCTGTTTTCCCAGTCTGTTGGTTCCATCGGCTATTATTTTGAACCTAAAAATAGTGTCACAAAAGTTTTATTATGAAATTTAATGGCACCCTTTACTTACTTAGAATCTTGTCGCGACTAGACTAGAAAATTTTGTCAGCAAAATTCAACATCTCCTTTATTTTGCTACATCTAAAAATCTTATCTAAGATTGATTAAAAATGTCAAGAGATTAACAACAAACTTAGTTAGAACCGATCGCAGTTTTTCATCCCCGCACTCGCATTCGTGGGGTTGTCATCCGTGGAACCCGATCAGCCCGTTAGCGTTAGCGCAGCAAGCTCTGATAAAAGCTTGCATTCGAGAGGATCGCACATTTGTATGGCCAGCCCCAGGGTGAAAGATTGCCCGATGAGCGACAAGATTTGTACAAAACCCGCCCCGGGCGATCGCCCACAAGCAATCTCAAGTACCAAGCCAATTGTGCTGTCCCAGAAGGCAATCATACTATACCATTGCTGAGAAATCTCACTCCAATGTGTCGATCGCACTCACACACCCGCACCATTTTGTGGTAAGAACTACTACTTGTGACAACATCGACACAGCAGTTTATATTTGGAGAATAATTGATGTCAGGTAGCGAAGTTCGTGCAGACTTTTGGATGAGCGAGTACATTACCCCTTGGGATATTTACGTTCACGGTATCATCAGCGTACTCGCTTACAAGAAAACTGCCTACCAAGAAATGTACGTCGTTGAAACCGGCACCTACGGCAAAGGCTTAGTTTTGGACGGCAAATGGCAATCTTGTACAGGCGACGAGTTTCTGTACCACGAACCCCTCGTGCACCCAGCCATGATTGCTCACGGTTCACCCAAAAAAGTGCTGGTGCTCGGCGGTGGCGAAGGAGCTACAATTAGAGAAGTCCTGCGCTGGAAAACAGTTGAAAAAGTGGTGATGATCGACATTGACGGCGAAGTAGTAGATGCTTGCCGCGAACACCTGCCAGAAATGCACCAAAATGCCTTTGACGACCCCCGTTGCGAAGTAGTAATCGGCGATGCTTTGGACTATTTAGACAACACTGACAACGATTGGGATATTGTGATTTCTGACTTGTCAGATCCCATTGAAGAAGGCCCATCTTTCCAGTTGTTTACCAAAGAGTATTTTGAGAAAGTTCGCAAGATACTGTCGCCTAACGGATATTTTGTAGTGCAAGCGGGCCCTGTTTCTCCAGCAGAAATGAAAATGCACGCCCGCATTGTCAACACCCTGAAATCGGTTTTCCCCAACGTTCAATCCTGCACCAGCTTTATTTCTACCTACGGAGCTCCTTGGGGTTTTGCCGTAGCTTCCAGCCAGGAAATAAACACGCGGCCTGAACCAGAAGTTACCGACAAATTGCTGGCAGAGAAAACAATTGGCGGGTTTCGGATGTTAGACGGAATTACCCTGCTAGGATTGATGCAAGTTCCCGGTCACTTGCGGCGAGTAATCGCCGAGGAAACCGAAGTTTACACTATGGCAGCACCGCCTAAATTTTTCGGGAAAGGCTCTGTCGGTCAGTGAAGCTAAATTGAAAGAGAAAAGTCGTTTGGAGTAACTGAGATGAACAATTTAATCCGCATAGTGGCTGCAATTTTTATTCCCCCGTTGGGCGTATTTTTGACTGTTGGGATCGGGGCTGATTTTTGGATCAACCTGCTTCTAACCTGTTTTTTCTGGTTTCCGGGTATGATCCACGCTATTTGGATCATTGCCAAGAACGATCGGGGCTAGGTTGATATCAAAGATATTAACTTTAGGGGCGGGTTTTGCTAGCCATATCTGTCAGTCGCGAAGCGATATAAACCCGCCCAACCCAACAAACAACCTGTATTAATTATGATGTTAACAACAAAAAATTAATGCAGGTTGAGATTTTTTAGGGTACGAACGGGTTTATTTAAATTGTTTATTGGTGTTCGAGATTGTTGGGTAAATCAACCATAAGACTTGTAGGAGCGGGTTTAGCCAAGGATTTTGACAGCAAACAATCTCGGTACAAAACCCGCCCGCTGCCCTACAAGGGGCGGTTTAGCCAAGGATTTTGACAGCAAACAATCTCGGTACAAAACCCGCCCGCTGCCCCTACCAATGAACTCATTCTCCTCTCTTTCTCGTCAAAATCCCTTGACTGGGACTGAACAGCAAAGCTACTAAAAATAACCCAAACACAACTAATACAATTGCCGCACCAGATGGCATATTCAAATAATAACTGAGATACATCCCAGTCACGCTAGCTGTCATGCCAATAATTGCCCCCAGTCCCATCATTAAATGCAGCTCTTTTACTAACAAATACGCCGTAATTCCCGGCCCGATTAACAGCGAAATCACTAACAGCGCCCCCACAGTTTGCAAACTTGCAACCACCGTCAGCGTAATCGCTGAAATCATTCCCAAATAAATCCAGTTTACAGGCAAACCGGACGCTTGCGCGCCCAGCGGATCGAAAGTATAAAATAGCAGTTCTTTGTAAAAGATTTTAACTGCGACCAAAATTATCAAAGTTATCGCAAAAGTCTGCTGCACGTCCGACGGTGCAACTGACAAGATATTCCCGAACAGAAACCCATCTAAGTCTAGTTTTGTAGTCCGCAATAGGCTAATCAATGTGACGCTAATTGCTAAGAAGGTAGACAAAATTAATGCCATGACTGCATCTATTTTTAGGCGCGATTGCGATTGAATCCACGCCATAATTACTGCGCTGATGATTCCCGATATAAACGCGCCGATGGAAATATTGAAACCTAAAGAAAATGCCACCGGCAGTCCTGCTAATACTGAATGGGCAATCATGTCAACCATCATTCCCATTTGCTGTACAATTAAGTATGAGCCGACAACGGCGCAGACAATTCCTAGCAAAATTCCGACGGCGATCGCATTTCGCATGAACTCGAATTTTAGCGGCTCAATTAGTAGGTTTAACATTTAATTTTCTCGATAATAGTTACAAACTCCATTGATAAAAGTCGGCGGTTGAAACCGCCCCTACACAAACGAAGTCCGGATGGTGCGCGGACTGAAGAATACAAGCTAATTTTAACCGCCCATTCTTCAACCCCTCCCTTGCTCGGGTTTTGTTTGTATAGACGCGGTTTTAACCGCCCAGTCTTCTTATCTTACGCAGAAACTAAGCTTAAATCGTATCCATAGGCTTTTTGAATATTGGCGGCGGTGAGAACTTCTCGGCAGGAACCAGTGGCAATTAGCTGCTTGTTTAGCAATAATAAATTATCGTATTTTTTTAAAGTGTCGCCTAAATCGTGGCTGATTACTAGCAATGTTTTATTTTCGGCTTTGAGTTCGGCAAAAATATCGAAAATAATCTCTTCTGTAGCTTTATCAATAGCATTAAAGGGCTCGTCGAAGAAGAATAAATCGGCTTGTTGGGCGATCGACCTTGCTAAGAAAATCCGCTGCTGCTGTCCGCCGGAAAGTTCGCCAATTTGCCGATCGCGCAAATCCCACATTCCCACCCGCAATAAAGCAGCTTTGACCAATTCCTGCGACTGCTTCGAGGGACTGCGAAACCAACCAGTCT
The DNA here is from genome assembly GCF_036702805.1 of Microcoleus sp. A006_D1. Classification (NCBI taxonomy): domain Bacteria; kingdom Bacillati; phylum Cyanobacteriota; class Cyanophyceae; order Oscillatoriales; family Microcoleaceae; genus Microcoleus; species Microcoleus sp. A006_D1. The sequence continues at coordinate 140,250 of NZ_JAUBVZ010000010.1, read as the reverse complement.
GGACAGTCCGCGCCATCATTACCGCATTCCACACCGTAATCGGATAATCCCAGTCAATTTGCGATCGCTGCGGCACGTAAGCCACCCGCGACAACTGTTCCTTCAACAACCGCCCCTGATATTTTACCAAACCCCGACACGCCGGAATCAATCCCAGCATCGCTTTCACCATCGTGCTTTTCCCCGCGCCGTTGGGGCCGAATACACCGGTTAATTGTCCGGGTTCTAACTGGAAATTCACGTTGTTAAGGGCCGAAATTCCTCGATAATTCACCGCCAAGTCTTGCACTTCTAACATAATTCCAGATTTAGAGAACGATTCTTGTTGGTAGCTACTACAATAGGATAACTCTAAAAGTAATAACGATTATCGTTCTAAAGGTAAAATGTTAAAGAACTTGACCGGAAAAAGCGGCAGATTGTGCGGTGCTGCGGTTTTGGCGATCGGCTGCGGGCTGGTTGCGTGCACTTCCGCCCCCAAACCCAGCAATTCCACGCCAGAGAGTCCCGCTGCAACTCAAGCCAGTCCCGCCACCAACTTACCAAAAGTCGTGGCCACGACGGGCGTGATCTGCGACATTACTAAGGAAATTGCTCAAAGCTCGATCGACACCACCTGTCTAATCAAGCCCGGAGAAGACCCCCACGCCTACCAAACCAAGCCGGAAGACCGCAAAGCGATTGAAACAGCAAATTTGATTTTATACGGCGGTTACAACCACGAACCCAGCATCATTAAATTAATTAAATCCAGCAGTAATTCCGCACCCAAAATCGCCGTACACGAACTCGCCGTTCCCAAACCTCTAATGGGTGAACACGAACACGAACATGGCCCAGAAGACAAAGCGGAAAGCAAACCCCACGCAGAGGGCGAAAAAGTCCCCGATCCTCACGTTTGGCACAACCCTAAAAATGGCGTGCGGATGGTAGAAACAATTCGCGATGAATTGATCAAAGTTGCTCCTGCAAATACTCAACTTTATACCAGTAATGCCGCGAAATTAACAGATGATTTAGAAAAAATAGATACTTGGATTAAAGCCCAAATTGCCACAATTCCGGCGAATAAACGCAAATTAGTCACAACTCACGATGCTCTGAGTTACTATGCCGATGCTTACGGTTTGGAGATTGCTGGAGCTTTGCAGGGAGTAACAACAGAGGAACAGCCGACAGCAGCCAGAATAGCGGAATTGTCATCAGAAATTAAGACCGCTGGAGTGCCAACAATTTTTGCCGAAACCACAACTAATCCGAAGTTAATGGAGACTGTGGCGAGGGAGGCAAATGTCAAAATTTCGGACAAGGAACTTTATAGCGATGAGTTGGGCGGCCCCGGTACCGGTGCTGATACCTATGAAGGAATGCTGAAAACTAATACTTGCGCCATCACTTCCGGCCTCGGCGGCAATTGTACTCCCTTCGCAGGACAAGCAACACCAACTCCCAAACCATAGAAAAGTCGGCGGTTGAAACCGCGCCTAGACAAACAAAAACCGCCTCCGCGGTTTGAAGACAGGGCGGTTAAAATTATATTATTTTCTTGACACCGCGGAGGCGGACTACCCTTCGGGAAGGCTAATGCCTACGTTTTTATAGGCGCGGTTTCAACCGTACGTCCTATCTACTGCGATGACTTTAAGGTGAATTGTCCCCATCTGTACTGGGAGGTTTCTGACCAATTCCCAATTGCTTCTTAGAGGATTTTAAGTCTTTCCAAAGCGCCTTAATATCTTTATAGGCTTTCTCAGTGCTAATTTTCCCCCCTGTTTCCAGCGAGCAAATATAAGTTATTTTCTGAGCAAATTCCTGCAAGTTGGCATTAAACGCCAAGTTTTCTGGCGTGAAATCACCGTAGTAGCGACTGCGAGGATGTAAAAAGTCTTCCCGTTCTTTCATTGCCCCCTCCTAATTAAACTTTTGGTTCTATCTCTGCTATTAATAGCAGTCTTTGCACTTAGTATCGCGGCGCTTACTTACTTTTATTGTATTCCGCTGATCACAATTGTGCTTTTTCGCTGTGTACCTAGCTTGTTTAGCTAATTTTAACCTTTAATTACCCGTATTTTAACCTTAATTTAACCTAAAAACACAAAAATTGGGAGACGCGCTGTTGGCATCTCCCTTTAGATAGATTTTACGGTTGTTTTTGAACCGGTTCTGAAGCGGAATATTTATTTGCTGCACTCGCAACCGGTGTGGCCGCAGCCGCTACCGTTGGGGTGGCCCTCAGCGCAAGCAGTGGAACAGTAGTTTTTGCCACTTTTTTCGATGGCTTCACTGAGGCTGACAACGCACAAACAAGAAGGACAGGCGCATTTCATTTGGGTGACAGTGGTCATTTTACTTTCTCGGGAGTGGGTTTGTTTCGGTATATTTATATATGAACACATATTCAGATGTGTGTCAAGGGAATGTAAAAGTTTTGTTACAAAAGTTGACCGATCGCGCTAATATGAAAATGAGAATTAAAATCAGCCGGGAAAAGATGTCACCGAAGTCTGCTGTTAACGGAGCGATAAGTCAGCCTGACCAAGAAAACGATACACCAACGTGCGATACATCGCACGTAGTTGACAGTTGGCTGGCCGGAGACATCCAAACACAAGTGCTCAACACCGCAAAAGCTCAGCGGATGGCCGAGTTTTTCAGTCTTTTGGGAGATGCGAATCGGCTGCGGCTGGTGTCTGTGTTGGCAAAACAAGAATTGTGCGTGTGTGATTTGGCGGCGACTTTGAGCATGAGTGAATCGGCAGTATCGCACCAGTTGCGGGCGATGCGGGCGATGCGGTTGGTAAGTTACCGCAAGGTTGGGAGACAGGTTTTTTATAGTTTACTCGATCGCCACGTTTTAGAACTTTACCAAGCAGTTTCCGAACACTTAGACGAAGAATCTTAATTTGTCAGTTGACAGTTGACAGTTGACAGTTGTTAGTTGTCAGTCGTCATTGGTAATTTCTGTAGGGGCGAATTCTGTAGGGCGAGTTCACCGATATCTATGATGCACATCGAGAATATTTGCAAACTCGCCCTCCCCAACCCAAGATTCATGCAAGCGATTATCTGTAAAGGGGCCCTGACTGCAAACCAGGGCTTATCCTCAAATTACGCTTCGAGGACAGTGTGACCTGAAGCAACCACAGCCTGTTTAATTGACTCTTCGGAGGCTTTAGCTTCCACAGTCACAGTCTTGGCTGCTAAATCCACATCAATCTTAGCTTCGGGTTCAACAGTTTTGATGGCTTCGGTAATAGTGTCTCCGCAGCCGGAACAGACGATCGACGGAACATGAAGTTTGAGTGCCATAATTAAGCGAGATCTTGTAGATGACAGTATTGATTGTGCTTTTATGTTAATCTAATTTCGCTTTTTGGGACGATGCTCGAAGCCCATCCCACAAAAAAAAATTGTGGGATGGGCTTCGAGCATCGTCCAAATTTTCTTGAAAGAGGTCTCAAGTCCAATGACCAATGACTAATGACTAATGACTAATGACTTAGCATCAGCAACGCACCGCCCGACGGCCGCCGCCACAGGCCGCAAACTTGCAACTAAATCTACCATATCCGGCAAAGAAAGAGCTTGCCGCGCGTCAGAAACCGATTTTTCCGGTTGCGGGTGACACTCAACAATCAATCCGTCAGCACCGCAAGCAACCGCTGCTTTGGCTAGAGGTGCGACTAATTCCCGCTTGCCGGCGGCGTGAGAAGGGTCTACAATTACTGGCAAATGAGTTAACTGTTTCAAGGCTACGACTGCACCTAAATCTAAGACGTTTCGCGTATAATTGTCGAAGCTGCGGATGCCTCTTTCGCACATCACTACATTCGGGTTTCCGTGGCTGAGTATGTATTCGGCGGCCATCACAAATTCTTCGATGGTGGCTGACAAGCCGCGTTTTAACAACACTGGTTTTCCGGCTTGACCGATCGCCTTTAGTAACTCAAAATTCTGCATATTGCGACTGCCTACTTGCAGCATATCAGCATAGGCGACAACTGGCTCGATTTGGGCGATCGACATTACCTCCGTCACCACCGGCAAACCGTAACGCCGGCTGACATCGGCTAAAATTTCCAGCCCCTCAATTCCCATCCCTTGGAAAGCGTAGGGAGACGTGCGGGGTTTGTAGACTCCCCCCCGCAAAGCTTGCACCGATGCGGCTGAGAGTTTACTGGCGACTGTCTCCATTTGTTCGGAACTTTCCACGGTACAGGGCCCGCCGATGATTAATAATTCTGTGCCGCCGACAGAGACGGTTTCGGATAGTTTGACAATTGTCTGGTGTTCGGGATGAGATTTGGTGACGAGTTTGGCATCTAACATGAGGGAATTCTCCTGCAAAATCGAGTGGGTGGTTGACAATAAAAAACCCGGAACTTTTAAGGAGTTCCGGGTTGGCGCGAAAAGACAGCACGACAATTTACCCAGAGCTCCTGTGGGGCCAAAAATAAAAGCCGTAATACCAGTTACTGAATAATGTCATTGCTGTTTTCGCTTGTGCTTGATTGGTGGTTGGGAAAAGAAGTAGAAAAAACAAAACCGCAGGTGTTAAGCTGCGGTTCGCCCGGATGTTCACAGTGAATTTACAATTCACTCCGGGCGAACTTGACCTTGCCAAAAATAAAAATAGCTGATTGCTGTGAACATAGGTGAAGGGATGCGATTTACTGATTAAATTCAATACTATTCGCTAAGCTAGCACAGACTGATAGAAATGTCAAGGATTTTTTGCAAAAGGTAGGGACACGGCATTGCCCAAGGAGTGTCAACTTAAAGTCTAAAACTGATTAGATCTCTCGTTTACTGCCGAGGCCTGATCCCCCTAAATCCCCCTTAATAAGGGGGACTTTGAGAATGCTCTTGTCCCCCCCCTTTTTAAGGGGGGTTAGGGGGGATCTGGCCTGGGCTATAAACGAGAGACACAAAGGTTTTTAGGCGATTGTTGATACTAATGACATTATTACTCCCAACCGAAGTCTCGATCGCACAATTGAGCTAATCTCTGATTGGGCGATCGATAATATGCCCTTAATTGCTCGTATACTGTCTCGCTAACCGGCGGATATTGGGTAGCGTTGTGCTTTTCGTAGATTTCTAATTGGTGCGGCGGCAAGTCTAGAAATTTTAACACGCTGTTGTATATGCTGCAAGGATTTGCATACAAATCTTCGCTTTTGAGGATTAAGATTTGTGATTTGGGAAATAGCTGCATCCAGTCTGGAAGTTGGTCGGCGTAGAGGCCGCGGCTTAGATATGTGTGGTGGCGGTGGTTGTAACTTTCGTAGGTTGGACTCGCTAGGATTTTTTCGATTTCACCTTTGAGTCTTTCGGGCTCGTGGCCGATCGCACTTTCGAGAGATAGCGATTCGTAGCCAATTTTTATGTAGTAATGATAGTGGGAAATTGCGCGCTCTACGGGATTTCTCAGCAGGGCGATGATTTTAACTTTGGGACATAAATCGTGGATGCGCCCTGCGACGCGGGGATGAAAAATATAGTAGGGGCTGGCTTCTCCGGTTAGCTGGTGTTCGCCGCTTTGTGCTTGGGGAAATTGGGAATAATACCAGTCGGGGGTTTTGTCGAAGTTGAGGTCGAAATAATGGATTTCTTTTTGGGCGGCGGGGGCGATTTGGGGATGTTGGATTAGGTAGTTGTACAGGGATGTTGTGCCGCCTTTTTGGACGCCGATGATGATGAAATCGGGGGGTTTGGAGGGTTGTTTCATGGGTGGGCGATGATATCTGTCGCTTGGTGTCAATTTGGGCGTCGAACTGTTGATAAATATAGCTTACAGCCGAGTTGCGATCGCGCGATCGGCTAATTAATAGTCCTGGACGCATCGGTGGTCAGAAACCGGGTTTTTTTACGAAAATCTTTCGTTGTAGCCAACAGATTAGGTAAAAAACCCGGTTTCTTTAGCCTGATACAAATCTAACCAACTCCGCGCGGTTGTGGTTTTTTAGCCGAGCGTGCTAGCATTACCTTTAGCGCGATTGCGCGCAATACGTGGTATTTCGTTCTCGATCGCCAGATGCGAGAATGCAGATATGCGCGTTTGAGAGATATGGCTAAAAAAATTCCACCTGACATGGCTGAGCTGAGCGTTTACGTAGACAAAAAGCTAAAGTTGCAATTCAAACTAGCTTGTACGGCTCAAGAAAAACCGATGAGTGAAATCGTTGGTTTACTGATGAAGCAATGGCTAGAAATACAAGCAACCTCGCCAGAGTCTGAACCCTAGCGCGTCAAGACGGCCGCCAAAACTGAGGAGACAAATGTTGAGAGATTCAGACAACCCTGAGAAATCTTGGGAAGATTTAGAAGCCGAACTAGCGGAAAACCCGGACAGACCTTTTTATGCCCGGAGTGACGCAGCAGCTTTTAAACGCTGCGAGAAACAAAATCGCTAAGCAACGAGACACTCGGACGTAACCGGGAGAGCCTATTACACTTGTGATGAGAAAAGAGGGAAAAACTCATGACTGAATATCGATTAACACCCGCAAAGTACCGTCACGTTCAGGTAGTCGTTTGTCTCAATCGCGTTCGATTAGACGGCTACGCTAACTCTGATGAGGCTTTGGCAAAGCTGAGCGAACTGGGTTACAGTCCCCAATTGCGTTATCAATGGAATCCAGAGCGAGATGAATTTGATTTGTATGCGCTGATTCATGATTTGCCGCTAGATGAGTCGCTGATGACTGACGAAAAGTGTCAGGAGTTCTTTAAGCATTTTAGGCACAGTCAGATATATTCGATCGGCTGTGGACACGCTGACGCCGATTGGTTATTTGCTTGGGGCTTTAATGACCCGCGGCGTCACGCTACGCCGGAGGAAATTGAGCCCCTGCAAGCAAATGCTACGGCCGCTGCTTGATATTTGTGGACGCACGATCGCACTTTTGGACAATACATCAAGTGCGATCGCGCGATTCCCTACGGGATAGCTTCGCTTCACGGGTTGCAGAGGATACGGCAGTGCAGTTTCCCGTAGGGCGATCGCGCAACAACCGAAATTAGATCGCACATTTATAGCCGTTTTCGGGTATGGAAACGGCATTGCCGTGTTCTGTATTTGATACTTTACCTGATCCAAATCCCGATAATCAGCAATGTTCCCCAATCTAAAATCTAAAATCTAAAATCTAAAATTGAGTGACTTTGTGGCTGGGCACTGACATCTCGATCGAACTAGACTAGAGTGGAGTTCCCGACCCCAAATCCTTGCGGGGCAAATCTTTCGGGGAAAAATATATCGGCAGCGAACCCCTTTGCGGGTTTGTGGGTTTTACTTTTGGGCGAGAATACACATTGTGTAAATTTGTGCAAGGGGTGATATGGATGTTGTGGAAATTGGGAACTATAAAGATGGGATCGTACTGTTCGGCAGTATCTACCTGCAATACCATCTCTGAAAATATCCGGGAAGGCGTCAATGTTTAAAAGCAAATTATCCAAAGTTATCGTATCGCTGCTGCGGCGGATTGCTGGTGTTACCAGAACCGGGGCGAAGCGGCTGATGAGAGCAATGCTGCGTGCCATGATGGCTATGAGCCGCAGGGCACAATTGCCTGTGGCGGGGTTTGTGCTGCCGACGGTGACGATGGTGTTGCTGGTAGTGATCTTGTTGACTGTGGCGATTACTCTGCGATCGTTCGATCGGGCAAATACGGCTCGCAACGTGCGCGTGAACCAGCAGGTGCTGGCGGCTGCCACTCCCGCGCTCGATCGGGCAAAAGCAAAAATTCAGTTTATGCTGCGGGAAGACCCGCAAAGACCGACGGCTACTCCATCCGATGCAGAATTGTACCGGATTATGTCGTCTTATGATGCAACAAATGACTCTTATAAGTTCGGGGATGAGACACGCCTGAAACTTAAATTTGACCTAGACGGTGATGGTGCTCCGTTCGCCGATCTTCCCCTTACCGATCCTAGCAATGTCGAGAAAAACGAATCAATAAACACTGCTTGGAGGTATGAAGTCGATACGAATAATGATGGCCAGAAGGATACCTATACAATCTACGGCATATTCTTTCGCTCTCCACCTCGTGACAAAGACGCCAATTTCACAAGAGCGAGAAAACCGCTGGAAGCAAGAACACCTCCAATGTCTGGAGGCACGCTCAAAAAAGGGTGCGAGGCGGGTGGTAGTAGCGCTAGTTTGGTCGGAGACTCTGGTTGGTACAAAATAGATGGTAGGTTGAAAAAAAGTTTCTTTGTTTACACGGTTAATGTACCGATTGAGGGGAAATTCAAAGGCACTCCCAGTATTTCCGCTCTAGAATACCAACAAGACCAAAGCCGTATTCCCCTCAGCAATAATGCGGTTGTGTATGAAGATGATTTAGAAATATCTCCGGGTCCCACGTTAAGGCTGAATGGGCGGATGATCACAAATAGTAATCTGCTAGTGACGGTTACGAGGGGCGGAGAAAGCTTAAATTTATATCAAGTTAGCAGCAAGGATTCCTGTTTTTACGAACAAGAAAACAGCAAGATAATTGTTGGTGGAAATGTAGTCAACGGCTGGTCGGGAAATAACGATTCCAAAGTAGCAGTGCCAGTACACCTGTTTAAAAAAGATGCCGATCCAAAAACAAACTTAACAATTGACACTACAAACCAATCTACAAGCAATACCTCTTTAGATGTAATCTATAACAATCAAGCTTACGCCGATCGCATCGCGGCATTAGTAAATGAACGGATCGGACCCGTCGGGAGTGAAACCGATCCCCTTACCGATCCAATTTCAGTCCAAGAAGCCACAAAACTCACAGGAGCCGGACAGACACGGCCACAAGCGCTGGAAGATTATTTTAAGGAGAGGACTCGGAAAGTTCCCTTTGCTGAAAATGCCTTTGGCGTGAACGGAACTGGAGGCGTGACTATTGGAAATTTGGTTGATTCAGGGCGGCAGGGTCTACGACCCAAACCTCTATGGGTTGATCCATCAACCAAATTAACTCTCAAAACCGACCAACTACAAGCAAATAAACCTGAACCTCCACGCGACGAAGAAGAGTTCATCGGCGATCGAGTAGTGGCGGGTAATAACTTGCCTTCCCAAATTTGGAACAGCACCAAAAACCAATTTGAAACTGCATCGCAAACATTTGGAACGTGGCAACCCAGCGTAGCGGGGCGCAAACGAGAGTCCCAGGTGATTAAGCTCGCAGACGTGGGAGCAACTGACCGTGACGGTTTTTGGGAAGAAGCATCAGCCCAAATACCTAAAACTCCCCTTGACGGTATAGGTGGTCTGCGGATTATTACCAGTGCCGGAGTTTACGATCGCACAACTTCTTTTCTTCCCCCTCCTCAATGGCTCGATCTTCGAGATCCTGCTGGGAGTCCTCCAAGGAAAGGACCATTATTTGTCACTGATCCCCTGACTGCCAACAATACTTACGACGACCCAGCAACTTCTACGGTTGTCGAGCAATACCCCGTCGTATGGCCGGACTCCATGCCGATGTCGCCACTGGGACCTGGATCGAAAGTATATAACAACGTTGCTACTACCAATAATTGGATTCTATTTCCAGGAACAGACGCAAACGGTAATGGGCTAACACCGGCAGCAACTCCGTCAGCCATTGACCCCAGCACGCCCCAGTTTGCCAAAGGCGATTTGCGGATGCGGGCATCGGCAGTTTATCACTATGCAAACAGTGGCTACAAGCAAGGTGAAACTCCTCAACAAACCCCTTTTGCCTGCGTCAGCAGCTACTACGACCCCAGTACCGCACTGACAGCGAGAAATATAAGTACACAGCTTGATGTCAGCGGAGATATAACTCTTCCAGCACTAACGCGCCCTGCAATTACAAAAATCGGCTCTCACAACGGCATAGTTTACGAATTCCCAGGACGACCAACGCTTGCAGGACTGGGACCTCTCCCACCTAACGGCTTGTTGACCGGTGGCAACCCAATTTATACCGCACAAGCTAACTACGTGTTTCCTGACGGTAGGTTTGCCAACAAGCCTTTGAGAGATGCGCTGCTGAAAGATCCAGTTAAGCGAACTTTGGCCGACTTAGCAGCGATCGACTCTACTGCTTGCGCTTTGAATATTTTGCAGACTCCCACTGTTAGCAATGCGATTCCTGCTGGGGCCATTCAGGAAGTAGCATTTTTGAATGCCAGAGAAATCAGGGCAATAGACGCCGACGATACTGCTACTACTAAAGTGAATGAAGAATTTACGCTGAGCAGTCCTCTGAGCATTCCTCCTGCCATAAACCCCGAGGCAGCAAAATTAACAGGGTATTACAATCTGCCGATCGAAGAACGGCAACCCCTAGAAATTCGAGCAACCCAGTTGGATATAAAGAAACTGCGGCAGGAAGAATTTAATAAAGTACCAGTAACTAACTGGCTAGGAGCGCCGGCAAAAGAGTATTTACTGCCAAACAGCGGGATTATTTATGCCAGTCGGGATGACGCGCTCCCCGATCGCAGTGCTCGAAGTGCTGATGAAAATAGGAATAAATTAGTCAGTCCCACAGACTCTCTGCTCGACCCCACACGCAAACCGAACGGGATTTTAGTCATCAACGGTGAATCGCTATTCCGCGACAAAGCAGGTCCGGTAAGACCAACAACCGTGGCAGACGTGGTTAGGGAAAAAGGTCTAACTTTGGTATCTAATTTGCCTGTTTATATCAAAGGAGAATTTAACAAACACAGCCAACAAGAGTTCAACACACCTTTAACAGACAATTGGAGTAATTTTTACACTGGTCGTGGCGCCCTCAATCCTAATTTTGCCTGTCGCCCAGGCGACCCCAGACTCAAAGATTGTACAGACGGTGATAATTGGCGTCCCGCAACGGTATTAGGAGATGCTGTAACTCTGCTATCAGGAGAATACCGCTTTGGCTTCCGCAACGAAGGGGATTTTGACCTCAGAAATAATGCGGGCGCTGCTGCTGTATTACCTCGGAGACAACAAGGTTTTTATCACAACAACTTTGTGACTAACGGTCTCACTAGCGGGGCATTCTTAATTGACGGGAAACCCTCACTCGTTGGGGGTGCAGGAGGGCTTAAAGATGATGACTATAAAGCTCCCAAGTTGAATAGTTCTTACTTCAACAACTTTGTCACGCCCGTTCAAAGACGCGGAACGTTCCCAGAATATTTGATGGAAACTTGCATAAAACTGCCGGTTTCTGAATGTGGCACAGACCCCAAGGATTGGGTGGTCAATCCAATTCCGGTGGGCGGCCGCACGGTACAAACAGCGGCAGAGGTGCTTGCTAGTGGCCTGACAGCTTACAACCCAACTAACCGTGAAAATGTGTTCCAAGCCGGAACAACTGTTGACCCTCCGATTCCAGGATTACAGCGATTCCCCCGCCGCGTTGCTTTCCCAAGAACCCCTGGTACCAATAATTTGACTGGATCGCCAAATCCACAGCCTTACGGCATTAATGGTGGAACAGTAGATTCTGCTAACCCTGGGACACCTAAACTAAATTCTCTGTGGTTCGCGACGACAGCAACAGCAACTTCTAATGCTGTAAAGTACGGTGAGACTGGATTCCCATTACCGTTTGTCGCCAACAAAAATGTGACTGACTGGAATGGTAAAGCTCTCCCACTTTTATCAACCGCTCAGCCCTTTCAGCCGCTGCTGATGCCTGTCTTACAGCTCCAAACAGTGGGAACTGCCGTCGGCTCAGACGGCCCACCCTTAGATAGTACGCTAGCAAAACAAACTGGGTGGCTGCCGAGAGTTGATAATAAGCCTACAGCTTTCCATCTGCTCATAGGAGCCGGAGACATTCCTTCCCGAGCTCTTGACCCTAATACGGGTGACTTTAACGGCGGTCTGCAAAATTTGCCCCGCTTTTTGGAAAGCTGGCAAGTCAACAATGTCGATATTGCAACGGATATCAAGGGTTCTTTCATCCAACTAAATCGTAGTGCTTACAGCACGAGTCCTTATTTTCCAATTCTGCCACCGTCGTTTAGTACCTTAAAAAGTTTGTTCGATCGACCAACAACTTCACTAATGGCTGCTTATCAGCCTCCAAAGGTACAAGCGATTGGTGGGGCACTCGTAACAGGATATATAACTGATGGTGGAGGTCGCCTTCCCTATTTCATCCCACCAAAACGGGATTGGGGTTTTGATGTAGGGTTGCTATCTCAGCCGCCTGACTTGTTTACCCAAAGGTTCACTACTCCTCCGAGAAAGACTGAGCCGGATGAGTATTTCCGGGAAGTCGGTCGCGATGACAAGTGGGTACAAACTTTGATGTGTGCTGAAATTGCCGCCACCCCCGGCACCTTCGCTGTGGATGCTCCTTTTAAACCAGCTACTTGTCCTCCTCCCGCCTAAATTTCTGCCGCGCAATTACCGGAGTTCTACTTATGACTGAGCAAAAACAACACCAAAATTTATCCCAGTCGCGAGACGGTGGCTACACGATTATCGAGTCGTTGGTAGCGATGATTGTAGTTTCGGTGCTGATGATCGCGATCGCCCCGGTGATGGCATTCTCCGTAGCAACTCGCGTCCAAGCGCGGCGGGTGGAACTGGCCACACAGGCGGCGAAAACTTACATTGACGGTTTGCGATCGGGGTCAATTAAGTTTAATGACCCCACAATTAAAGGGTTTCCCGCTAAATTCACAGCGACAAACCCGGAAGATTTGGCTAACGCACCAGTTCCGACAAATAAAGACGATTTATACTGCGTTGACCTGGATGCAGGAGGTTGTAGCACCAGTAGCACCAAAGACTTTTACGTTCAGGGCGCTTGGCGAAATCCGTCGAATCCCTCCGATCCCACAACAACGGGCTACCAGCTCTTAGTCCGAGTTTACAGGGCTGATTCCTTTCCGGGTGTAACTTTGAGGGCTCCCAAGGCTGCGAAGCAATCTGTTGTGGGTTCTGGTTTGGGCGACAAGACCATCCCAGTAGTAGAAATGTCTACAGAGATTCCCGCGATCGGAACTCCTTCCTATAAGTCAATCTTGGAGCGCCTCAAATAACCATGAACTAATGTAGACCGATAATTACAGTAAGCGTGATTAGATTAAAACCCCTCCGACCCACTCGGCAAAGGAAAAAGTCAAAATGAAAACTTTACTCAGGTTGCTTCTCAAAACTCAGTACCAGCAAAACCGCTGCGGACAAGCTCAAACAGAGAAGGGCATGACTCTGGTCGAGCTATTGGTGGGCGCGATTATGGCATTTTTAATCATTACGCCGATGCTCGCCTTTGTAGTCGATATGCTGAATACCGACAGGAGGGAACAAGTCAAGTCAAACACCGAGCAAGACATTCAGGCGGCAGTTGATTTCATCGCCCAAGATTTGAGTCAAGCCATTTATATCTACGATAGTGACGGAATCAAGGCAATTAAAACTCAACTTCCAGATGCTACTGTAAATACTAGAATTCCGATCCTCGTGTTCTGGAAGCGACAGCAGATTAAAAATGCTGTTCCTGTTAACAGTTCAATAAAACCAAACCAATGTGAAACTACAGCTAATGCAGGTAAATGCAACGACACCTATGTACTTTCATTAGTTGCCTACTACCAGTTTAAAGATAATGATTCTACTTGGTGTCAGCCTTCAGGAAATCCTTGTCCTACCCGTATTGCCCGCTATACAATTAGGGATGGAGTAAGAAACCCTTACGCGACAGATCCTACAAATCCTTACTACAACGTTACTGATACAAACCCAGATACTCAACAACCAGATCCCGCTTTTAATAGAAAGTTTGGATTGACTGAACCCACAAAAGACGTGACAGACGCGACGCAACTCGGAAATGCTAAATCTGGGGCAAAAAAGCCCGAGGTACTGGTTAACTACATCGACCACAATACACCAGTGCAGACATTATCATTCACTGAATGCCAGACGGCTCTTGGTAATCCTACCGACCCCAAAAATTCCACAAAAAAAATAGATGAAGGAACGCTAAAAGTAACAGATCCAGCTACGAATAGTTTCTACGCTTGTGTAGATACAGATAAAAATATAGCCCGAGTAACGATCAGAGGAAACAGCTTGCGCCGCCTTCAAAATAGTAATGTTCCTTCTAGTACCGAGAATTCAGCATTTTTCCCAACAGCAAGCGTGCAAGTACAAGGTCTAGGTGCACGAGGAAAGTAACATATGCTTGAAACACATTTCCGCACCGCTACAGGCCCATAAAAAACAGGAGATAACCATGAAAACCCCACCAATATTATTAAAACTTTTGCACAAGTCGATCGCCAAAACCACCCCTAATTTTAACAAAACAGCATCCCGAAACGACGATGGAGGATTCACTCTTCTAGAAGTGCTGATCGTAGTGCTGATTTTAGGTATATTCGCCTCGATCGCAGCTCCGGGCTGGCTGGGATTCATCAACAGACAAAGAGTCCGCACAGTCAACGATCGAGTCCTCCAAACCTTGCGAAGTGCACAAAGCGAAGCCAAGCGAACAAAGAGCGATATAGTAGTTACGTTCAATAATGATAAAAGTACGCCTGCTGCTGACCCGCCAACAGTTACGTTTAGCCGGCCATTACCCACGGGCGGTAGTACACAGCAGTTAAATGGTGGAGGTGAAATTAAAGCCCGACAGATTGAACTTACGCACAATGCAGCTAACCTTAACCCTGCAAACTCGATTGTTTTTAACTATCAGGGAAATGTGAATGAACTTCCCGCTCCAGTCGCTCCAGCAACTAATAAGCGATTAGTTGTCACAGTTTCTGCTCTTCCTAGTAGTACAAAACAGTGCGTAATTGTGGAAACTATCTTAGGAGGAATGCGAACTGATGAGGGAGCTGCTTGTAACATACCATAACTTTCAATAAATTTAATTTTAATCTCTAACAGCGATTCCGCGCAAGTTCTGAATTGCTGAAATATATTAATAATTTAAAAAAGTATTGCTAGAATCCTCTATCTTATACCAACTATTAAAAGCTCCCCGCACCGGACACGGCAATGCCGTTTCCCTACCGATGCTCGGGTAGGGACACGGCACTGCCGTCTCCTGTATTTCAGAGAATTGAAAAATCGCATAATAGGAATTATTTAATATTTCAAATCCCCTCAAAATACTCAAACTATGCAGCTAGAACTCAAACAAATCACAGTCCCGCCAGGGAATCAATTACTGCTAAAAGACATAACCTGGCAGATGTTTGAAACTATCTTATCAGAACTAGGAGAACACCGCGCCTCCCGACTTTCATACAGCAACGGAACCTTAGAAATCATGGTACCGCTACCGGAACACGAAATTGGCAAAGTCCTGATTGGGGACTTAGTAAAAATTCTCCTTGAAGAACTAGAGCTAGAATTTTGGTCTTTGGGTTCTACCACATTAAAAAATGCAAAAATGGCTCAGGGATTAGAAGCTGATGACTGTTTCTACATCCAAAACGAAGCCGCAGTCCGAGGCAAAAACCGCATCGACTTAGCCACAGACCCCCCTCCAGATTTAGCCATATAAATCGACATCACATCGCGCACTCAGCTCAACAACTACGAAGCATTGGGAGTTCCCGAATTGTGGCGCTACAACGGCCACAACCTCCAAATCAGTGTCCTGCAAAATGGAAAATATATCAAGGGCGATCGCAGTCTTCAGTTTCCCAACTTCCCCATCACCGAACTCATCCCCCAGTATTTAGAACAAAGCAAAACAGCCGGCAGAAACGTCGCGATGAAAGCCTTTAGAGCCTGGGTGAGAACCCAAATTTAGCCATCTTTCATACCCAGGGCCAGATCCCCCCTAACCCCCCTTAAGAAGGGGGGGACAAGAGTGCGATCGAAGTCCCTCTAAAAAAGCAGGGACAAGAGCATTCTCAAAGTCCCCCTTGCTTTCGGGGGATGCGAGGGGGAAGAAGCCTCGGATAGAAGCGAGATTTCTCAGGTTTCAAGCGATTTATCTACTGCGGGCGATCGCATCAATACGCGCAATTTGTGCGATCGGGCGATCGATAAATTTGCTGTAGGGAAACGGCACTGCCGTCTCCTGACTGCCTCGCAGTTAAAAAATATACATAGCAGGCGATGTCTCCAGGCAAACGACTGTGCCCAGCTTTGACTGCCGTATTCCTTACAGCACATACATTGCAGGCGATTTATGTAGGTAAAAGCCACTGCCGTATCCTGAAGCGCAGCTCTGGAAATTGGTATAAATTTTCAGTAAATGCCGATCTACACAGTAACCAAACTCAAAAGTTAAAATCGAGCCATCAAAAATAGTTTCTCCTAGCCATTTTTCATTTCAAGCCAAACATCAGGGAGTGCATCTACGTGTTAATAAAAAAAACGCTCAAAAGCAGAGCCACTGCACTTGACGCCGGTTTTACAATGGTTGAGTTATTGATAATTATTTCAATCATCGGGATATTTTGTGCGATCGTCACCCCCAGTTGGCTGATGTTCATCAACAACCACCGTTTGAAGGTATCAGTCGATCGGGCTTATTCTGCGATCGAGCGCGCCCAAAGCAACGCCAAACGCGACAAAACTTCATGGCAAGTCAGCATTAAACAAGTAGGAGAAAACGCACAGCTAGCAGTTCACCCAGCCGACATTCCCCCAGCCAAACTACTAGCCCATCAATGGAAAGAGCTAGAAGACAAAATTCAAATAGATCAACATGAAACCACAATGCTCGAAGTAGATGAAAACAACAAGCAAACAGCAGACGGCACAATCCAGCGAGTAATGTTCAACTATCGAGGTTGTCCAGTATCTCGCAGCGACCACGACTGCACCCTCACAAGTATCCGAGCCAAAGGAACCCTAACACTATCTCATCCCCAGTTAAAAAACAGCCAGCGCTGCATCATTATCTCCACCCTCCTAGGACACAAACGCATCTCCAAAAGACAATTCAAGCCCAACCCTAACAACGACAAAAAAAGATATTGCTACTAACTTGGATGAAATGCAGAAGTCAAGTTACAGCAGATTGCAGGCCCATCAGGTACATTAAAGAAGCCCTACGGGGCACGGCACTGCCCATTCGTGTCAACTTAAGCCTGGAACTACTGAAAAATCTCGCTTTTATCCGAGGTCAGATCCCCCTCGCATCCCCCTTAAGAAGGGGGACTTTGAGAAGATTCTTGTCCCCCCCTTCTTAAGGGGGGTTAGGGGGGATCTAGATTTAATAGTCAAACAACAGTCTCTGACTGGGTTTGACCTTAAGTTGACACTCCTTGGGCACGGCGCCGTGTCCCTACCTTTCTGATGTACCTCACGCCCTAATGCTGACTACTTCCCCGCCGGCAAAGACAACTGAGGCGAAGTCTTAGGATAAGCTACACTCTCGGGAATCGCAGCAGGTTCCGACGACAGCAAAAACTCGCGAATTAACCTAGCAACTGCTCTTTGAGCCAAACCGCCCACGACTTGCTGGCCCATGTTCTGCACTTCTGGTTTCAGCAACAACTGCGGCAGTAGCTGCAAAACTTTCATCCCGTCAAAACCCGGAGTTGATTGCAAAATATCCCAAATTCGCTTGATGTGTTCCAAGTTTTGTTGTTCGGTTGGTGAAACCACAGGTAGACTCGCCTTGACTCCAAACCATTCACCGACTACAGATTTAGCGTTAGCAAAAGCATTGCTCGAAAGCGTGTCGAGACTTTTCACCAATTCAGCTACAATGCGATCGCGAATGAAATCTCCTCTCTGAGAAAATAAATACTCTAACGCTTGGTTGAGGATTTTGCTGACATCATAATCGTCGCTCTCCCGGGCATTGTTCAGCAAATTTTCTAAGCGGTTCCAGCGGAATTCGCCTTTCTTGAACAGCAAATCTTGCAGGGAAGCTCTCAATTCCGGTGCGGGGTCGCTCAGCAGCCGTTTTGCTACATAAGGATAAGCTTTGCTCAGCACTTTGAATTCAGGATCGACATTAATCGCAATCCCTTCTAACGTAACGAGCGATCGAATAATCAAAGCATAGTAAGCCGGAACTCGGAAAGGATACTCGTACATCACCGCCGAAAGTTCATCAGTAATGCTCTTGAAATTTAGTTCCGCAACACTAGCACCCAAAGCATTGTTAAACACCCCAGCCAAAGCCGGAATAATTGGCGTCAAATCAGTATCTGGCGTTAAAAACTCCAACTTCACGTAATCTCTCGCCAAACCTTCAAAGTCGCGGTTGACCAAATGCACCACAGCTTCTAATAACCCGTACCGCTGATAAGGTTCCACTTCGCTCATCATCCCAAAATCGAGATAAGCCAAATGACCGTCAGGAGTTGCCAAAAGATTACCTGGATGCGGGTCAGCGTGAAAGAAACCGTGTTCCAGAAGCTGTCTGAGAGAACACTGCACCCCCACTTCAATTAAGTAACGAGCGTCGATTCCTTGAGCCTTGACGGCTTCTAAATTAGTGAGCTTGATCCCGGTGATCCATTCCATTGTCAAGACGCGGCGGCGGGTATATTCCCAGTAGATTTTGGGAACGTAAATATCCTTCAAATTCCCGTAGAGTTCGGCAAAGCGTTCCGCATTTTGTCCTTCGTGGGTGTAGTCCATTTCTTCGTAAATGCGCTCGCCCAACTCGTCCATAATCCCTGCGAGGTCGCTGCGAATTATTTTGAAGTTGTTTTGCGCCCAAAGTGCGACGCGCCGCAGGATGTAAATATCTAAGCCGATGTTGTCGGCTAAACCTGGTCGCTGCACTTTAATAGCGACGATTTCCCCGGTTTTGAGTTTACCTTTGTAGACTTGTCCGAGGGATGCTGCTGCGATCGGATCTGCGGTGATTTCGGCGTAAATTTCGTTGGGATGCGCTCCCAATTCTTCTTGTATAAATTGATACGCTACTTCGTTGGGAAACGGTGGCAATTGGTCTTGCAGCGTGGTTAGTTCTTCTAAATATACTGGCGGTACTAAGTCGGGGCGAGTTGAGAGTGCTTGTCCGATTTTGATGAAAGCTGGGCCGAGTTGGCTGAGAATTTCTCGCAGGCGGGCGGCGCGGCGCTTTTCGTTGGCGGCGCTACGGCCTCTTTTTTTGTCAAACCACAAACTGAAGGCGAAGCTAAAAAATGTCCAAACAACGCTTAACAGCCGTCCCCAGACTTGCAGGGGGCGATTGCGGTACTGGGCTGCGATCGCCACTGGATCGTAGCGCACAGCTTCTCCTGCCAACTCATAAGCTATATCTTTGGCTGATTTGAGCGGTTTGGGAGTCGCTGCGGCATTCTCTAGTTCTACTTGTACTGCTTGCAGGGGAACGGTTTCTACCTCTTGGAGATTGCCGAGTGCAGCGTGAGTCCCTGAATTTGAGTAAGTTACCGGGGAGGCTGGCGATACTGTCTTGACATCCATAAACTCAGACCTAGTGTGAAGCATTGTAAACACATTGTAACAATTTGTCGCCTTGTCACCACTGCTTTAAGGCATAAAACTGAAGTCATTGGTCAGTTGACAGTTGACAGTTGACAGTTGACAGTAGTCAGTTGTCAGTAGTCCGTTGTCAACAGTTTATAGTCCAAGAGTATGCGCTACGACCAAAGAAACCGGGTTTTTTACGGGTTCTAGGGGTCGTCACCAAGTATTTTCGCGAAAAACCCGGTTTCTGACTAGCCGCACGTATTCTCCCCCTCTCTGCCTGTCTCTGTCTTCACTCGCCGCTGGTTCTGAGCAGCCGATCGCGAATCCCTGAAAGTTGCGATTTTGTACTGATGGGCGATCGGGGTTGGGGCATTTCGATAATTGGTTATTTTAGACTTTAAAGTTAAAATTTGCACTCTATCTCAAGAGACATTTTATATTTAACATTTTTTCAAAAGTTGGCTATTTCCAGTGTCGAATTGTGGTGCTGGTTGCCCGAGGGAGGATTTTTTTGAGTGATTTATCAGAAAGAATTGGTTTAAAGCCGGAACCCTTTTAGGGAGAAATTAAAAGCCGACTAGATATCTTGCAAAAGTCTTTTTAATCAAATTTTGGAACAGGCAAGATGCCCGTTCCACATAAATATTTTTTTATGTGGAACAGGCAAGATGCCTGTTCCTAGTTATTTTTGCAAGAGGTCTACTATTGATTACTCCAGTCCTCTTCCTTCCAGGTAAAGGTCGCCCTCAAGCAGTCAACTGTCAACTGTCAACTGTCAACTGTCAACTGTCAACTGTCAGCGGCAATCGCGTACCCAGAGTGCTCAAATTCAACGCATAACCACCCGTAGCGAGATAAACAGCATCGGCGATCGCCCCGATGTGGCGCACGAGAGTGCCGAGGCGATCGCGAAACAGCCGTCCCGCCGGATAAGCAGGCACAACACCCCATCCAGTTTCCTCTCCTACCAAAATGACATCAGCCGCCGCCGACTTCAAACCTGCCAGCAAATCTTGCTGCGAAAGGGCCCAAGCAGCAGATTCTTGTTCTAAAAGATTTGCCGTCCAAGTTCCCAGGGAATCAATTAACAAGCAATCCGACGCTGAGGCCGATCGCACAACTGCCGGTAATTCGATCGACACTTCCAGAGTTGTCCAATTAGTCGGACGGCGATTTCGGTGCACTTCCAGGCGACGAACCCACTCCAAATCCGCTTCATCAACCAAGCCAGTAGCCACATAGATTACTTGTTTTCCCGAAGTCTCAGCCAGAGTTTCCGCCCATTCACTTTTGCCACTTCGCGCCGGCCCAGTCACTAAGATTATTTTAGTCATTTATGGTTGGTTATTTGTTGTTGGTTATTTGTTGTTGGTTATTGGTTATTGGTTATTGGTTATTTGTTGTTGGTTATTGGTTATTGGTTATTGGTTATTTGATTGCCAATTATTTTAAGGCGATAATAGCATTAATGGGACAATATCAGAGTCAGTCGATCGAGCTTCCAAGCATAGCCGTTTTCTTTTCAAGTGAGGTACGCCCTTACTAATTCGCAATTCAGGTAGAAGAAGCAAGAAGCAGAAACTATTCCCAATGCTCAATGCCCAATGCCCAGTATTTCCTCTTCTGTTATTTATGCCAGATCATCCTCAGATATCAGCCATAATTTGCACCCACAATCGCGCCACCTATTTAGCTGGGGCGATCGACAGCTTGCTGTTACAGGATTTTCCCGACAACTTTGAAGTAGTAATAGTCGATAACGGTTCTAGCGATTATGTGAGCCCAGAAAGTAGAATTTCACGCACCCGCGAGGTGGTAGAAGCAAGACTGGGCGATCGACGGCTCAAGTACGTATGGGAACCCGAAATCGGTCTGTCAGTAGCCCGGAACACCGGCGCAAAGGCAGCTCGTAGCCAAATATTAGCTTATCTCGACGACGACGCTATTGCCGATCCCAATTGGCTCAGGGAGTTACACGCCGCCTATCAAAGCAATCAAAAACTAGCCATAGCCGGTGGCAAAGTTAACTTACTGTGGCCTTCTGGAGTCACCCCGCCCGACTGGCTGTCGCCCGGATTGACCCAAAATTTGGGAGCATACGATTTAGGTGATACTTGCCTGTACGTGACTGCTGCCGGTTTGACTCCCAGGGGTGTAAACTACTCAATCCGGCGCGCTTTTCTCGAACAAATTGGCGGCTTCGATGTCAAACTCGGTAGAGTCGGCAAAAAGTTGCTGTCAAATGAAGAATTGCGCGCCACAGAATTAGCATTAGAGTTAGGTTGGCAAGTGGTTTATCTGCCTCATGCCCTGGTGCTGCACAATGTCGCCGCAGAACGGCTCAACAAAGCTTGGTTTCTAGAGCGCGGGTGGTGGCAAGGCATCAGCGAGTGTTATCGGGAACAATTGTGCGATCGAGCCGGTATTGCTCAGCTTGGGCGAGGAGGGGAAAGAATACTCAGGGGTGTCTACAAGTCTTTTAAATACATTAGAGATCCGGGGCTGCGCTTTGAAAATTTCGTTTTTGCCTGGGGCCAAATCGGTTATTTGAGTGCAGCCCTCCGCGGCCTGATTTTTCTACCGAAATCGACCAGCAGGCATTAGGCTATAGGCAATATCCCTCGCTGTTCAAGTCGTCGGCGCGGCTGTGCCGATCGCATTTCATCCACAATAACTCGACCGCATTCAGGTTCAAGCACTCGATTATGACATCTAGTTCATCCAAGATTCCGGTTTCAGTTCTCATTCCGGCAAAAGACGAAGAACTTAATCTACCTGCGTGTCTGGCCAGCATTGCCAGGGCGGATGAAGTTTTTCTGGTTGATTCCCAAAGCAGCGATCGCACGGTAGAAATTGCCATCAGCAGCGGCGCCAAAGTAGTGCAATTCTACTTCGATAACCGCTGGCCGAAAAAGAAAAATTGGTCTTTGGACAACCTGCCCTTTCGCAACGAATGGGTACTAATTGTCGATTGCGACGAACGGATTCCCCCGGAACTTTGGGACGAAATCGCCCGCGCGATCGCAGACCCCAATTTTGACGGCTACTATCTCAACCGCAAAGTCTTCTTTTTAGGACAGTGGCTGCGTTACGGCGGCCGCTATCCCGACTGGAATTTGCGTTTGTTCAAGCATCAAAAAGGCCGCTACGAAAATCTCGGCACTGAATCTGTCCCCAATACAGGCGACAACGAAGTTCACGAACACGTCATTTTAGCCGGTCAAGTCGGTTACTTAAAACATGATATGATCCACGAGGATTATCGCAATTTATTTCACTGGATCGAGCGTCACAACCGTTATTCAAATTGGGAAGCTCGTGTTTATTACAATATTCTTACTGGTCGCGACGACAGCGGTACTATTGGCGCTCACCTATTTGGAGATGCCGTGCAGCGGAAGCGATTTCTCAAAAAAGTTTGGGTGAGGCTGCCTTTGAAACCACTGCTCAGATTTATTTTATTTTACTTCATTCAGCTCGGCTTTTTGGATGGAAAAGCTGGCTATATTTATGCAAGGCTATTGAGCCAGTACGAGTATCAAATTAATGCAAAACTTTATGAGTTGAGATGCTGTGGCGGTCAGTTAAATGTGGCAGAACCTGAGCCTCCCCTATCGCCGCCTGTAGTTAGAAGTCAGGAGACTGAAGTTAAATCGCCTTAATACTTTGCCGCAATTGGGAATTGAGAATTCACAATTGGCAATTGGGGATATTAACGGGACAAAAAAAGCGTTAACAATCGCGTATTCAGCTAGATATTAGAGATTTGTGCGCTGGCTGCCAGAAAATATGGACGCCCAAGCTGCCATCGAGCCTGTTTGGGCTTTGTTTGGGCTTAAAACGCAGTTTTTGTCCCGTTAGTATCCCCAATTCTCAATTCTCAATTCCAAATTCCGGCAAAACGAGAGTGAAAAACAGATATAGCAACCGCCACATCGGTGAGGACATCAATAACCGGAATGAATAGAGCCGATACCCGTACGGAATCAATGGTTTGATTCGGGTTATGCAACTGTCAACTGTCAACTGTCCACTGTCAACTGCTATACTGCGATTGCTTCGTTCCTCTCTTCGGACAAATCCTAACCCAAGCGTATTGCCTTAAACCCAAGTTTGTAGAACTTTTCCTGCTAATTGCTGTCCCAACCAAGGCGTATTTGCCGATCGCGACTTCAGACTATGCCCCTCAACAGTCCAACTCATTAGCGGGTCGAACAAAATCAGCTCAGCAGGGACACCCAGCGCCACCGCGGCGGGGGTTTGTCCGAGACAAATCGCCGGCCCTGTACTCAAAACTTGCCACAGTTCCAAAGCCGAAAATTCGCCAGTTTCCACCAGTCCGTGCCACAGCAAAGGCAACGCTAATTCCAAGCCGATCGCGCCGGGCGGACTATCCGCAAAAGCCACGGTTTTTTCCTCGTAAGTATGGGCGTTGTGGTCGATCGCGATCGCATCAATCACCCCATCTTTCACAGCTTGAATTAAGGCTAATTGGTCGCTGCGAGTGCCCAACGGCGGTTCTAGGTGTAAATTCGGATCGTAGGCAAACGAAGCCGTCAGAGCATTTTTCCCGCCTCCCGAATCTTTGGCATTTCCAGAAATGGCGCCAACATTTAACAGCAAGTGCATCCAAGTCACACTCGCCTGCACCGGCAAACCCCGCGCCTTGGCATCTCGAATCAATTCCACGCTGCGGGCGGTAGAAACGCGCATGATATGTACAGGAGTACCTCCAGATGCCACCAACTCCAGAATTGCCGCCAAAGCCGATGTTTCCGCACTCGCCGGAATTCCCGGCAAACCCAAGCGCACCGACACCGCACCCTCCCGCGCGGCGCCATTTTCTGCCAAAGCTCGATCGCACGGCCACAAAGCCACGGACTTATTCAACGGCTGGATATACTCAAGCAAACGCCTCACCAGAGCCGGATTAGACAGCGGCAAACCGTCCGCAAACCCCACCACCGCAGAGGAGGCCAGCTCGCCCAATTCCGCCATCTGCTGCCCTTTCACGCCCGCTGTCAGCGCGCCCCAGAAATACAAGCGGGGCAGACCGGGAGACAAATTGCGGATATGTTGCTGCAACAAAGCTAAACCGGCCAAATTATCCACTGGCGGGGATGTATCGGGCAAAATCGCTACTCGCGTAAAACCGCCAGCCGCCGCAGCCTGCATTAAGGATTCTAGGGTTTCTCGTTCTTCAAAACCCGGTTCTCCGCTATGACTGTAAATATCGGTTAATCCTGGCCCTAAAATTAGGCCTCGGCAATCCCGGACTTCTGTGTCGGCGGGAATCTCGGTAATGTTTTCTTGGATTGCTGTGATCTGATTTTCTGTAATTAGAATATCAGTGGTGCGATCGATCTTTGAAACTGGATCGAGCATCCTTACATTTTGTAGCAGTTCGCGGCTCATAAATTAAGATTCCAACATAAAAATTTAAACATTTCAGAATTTATCTCATGTCTCGTAAAATAACCGTTATAAAGTTCGTAGTGAGGACTTTAGTCCTCTGATTTATGCGGACTAAAGTCCTCACTACAAACCTGACTTTAGTCCTCTGATTTATGCGGACTAAAGTCCTCACAAACCTGACTTTAGTCCTCTGATTTATGCGGACTAAAGTCCTCACTACAAACCTGACTTTAGTCCTCTGATTTATGCGGACTAAAGTCCTCACTACAAACCTATTAAAGTGCTCCGGCTGCTGTTTGGTCAAAAACGCCACCACTTAAATGAGTTGTGACGTTCATTGCTTGCAATACTGGCAAACCGTCGGGGCCGTGGGGATAATCGATCACGCTAACGGCTCCGTTTCCTTGTTTGAATTTCCAGAAATGTTCGGGTTCTAAATTGAATAGGTGGCAGAGAAGGGCTTTGTTGACGGCATCGTGGGCAACGACAATTCCTGTACCAGTAACTGATTGTACGATTTCTCGCCACGCTG
The DNA here is from genome assembly GCF_036702805.1 of Microcoleus sp. A006_D1. NCBI lineage: Bacteria > Bacillati > Cyanobacteriota > Cyanophyceae > Oscillatoriales > Microcoleaceae > Microcoleus > Microcoleus sp. A006_D1. The sequence goes on along the minus strand of NZ_JAUBVZ010000010.1, from coordinate 114,952 downwards.
CGATCGCCCTTGTCCAAACTTGCTCTAAATTTTCTCCTTCTGGCATTTGCACTTTTTCGGGAGATATTTTCCATTCTTCGAGCAAACCCGGGTAGGATGCTTCTATTTCTGATTCAAATTTTCCTTCCCAAAGTCCGTGGCTGATTTCTCTCAATTCGTCGCGGAGTTCTAGTTGCAAATCGCCGTGATATTTGAGAATGATTTCGGCTGTTTCTTTCGGGCGCAGCATGGAACTGCTGATGGCAAAATCTAATTTTACGTCTTTGAGAAATTCTGCGGCTTGCCGAGCTTGTTCGCGGCCGTTATCGTTGAGAGGTACGTCTATTTGTCCTTGAAATTTCCCTGCTCTATTCCAGTCTGTTTCACCGTGACGTACTAGCAACAAGCGCGGGCCTCGGTGTCCGTCCCTGGGTTTGGGGAAGATTTCTCCGGTAGGGGCAGTTAAATTCAAGGATTCTAATTGAACTGCAATTTTCTTGTTGGATTCTGTTTGGTCATCGGTAAATCCAAAATTGATGACACTAATTCCACAATTTGATTGTTGAATTGATTGATAGTAATCTGGGGTAATTTCTGAGGCTGTAGCGATGAGCGCGCGGTTAATTCCGTTGTGACCTACTACTAGAATTGTGCCAGAAGTGTGGCGTGATAAAAGTTCTTCCCAAAACTTGCGGGCGCTAGCAAAAACGGCTAGTACCGGAAAGTGTTCGATTTCTCCTTCGGGGGAGGGGATTTTCATGGAAAATTTGTCGGGATGTTGTTGCCATTGCTGATATGCTTCGGGGAATTGGTCGATCACATCTTGGCGCAGCATTCCTTCCCACAATGGCACATCGATTTCCATCAATTTATCAGTTGGTTGGAGTTCTGGCGGATTTGTCAAGCGCGACAGGATTATTTCTGCTGTTTCTTTGGCTCGCTTGAGGGGACTTGTATAGGCGGCATCAAAGGCGATACTGCTGAGTGTGTCGCCTACTTGCAGGGCGGAGGCGCGGCCTGCTTCTGTCAAAACTGATTTATCGAGGCGCCCTTGGATGCGTCGCTCTTGATTGTAGGTGCTTTTGCCGTGACGGACTAAGATAATGCGAGTCATTCGATTTTAGATTTTAGATTTTAGATTTTAGATTTAGCCTGTTACCGAGTCTTCGGGTGCGCCCATAAGCACCTTACCCCATTGAAAAATCTCGCTTTTAGCCTAGTCTCGATCCCCCAAAATCCCCCTTAAGAAGGGGGACTTTGAGCGTTTCCTGTCCCCCCCTTGCTTTCGGGGGGCTAGGGGGGATCGGGGCCTAGTCGTCAAACTGTAGACTGATACTACGTTTGAGCTGGTTGTTGACACGCCTTGCGGTGCGTACCTTACCCAGTCGAAGGGTGCGAGGCGAGTCAAAAAGATGAGCCAGTGAAATTTTACCAGTTGTCGGGATACTCTCGACTGCAACGACCTATGATTGAAGACGGACAAGACTTAGCCACGGATTTGCGCGGGACGGAAAAGCAGGAATGACACTGAAGCGGATAATTTTAGGTATTTTAACGGCGATCGCGATCGCTCTGGTCGGTTTATCTTTACTTGCTAGTTGGAATGAACCGCAAATTCAAAGCCGACTGGAACTCTACCAGACAAATTTGCTGCTTCACGCCTCGGAGTGGCAACCTGAAAACAATCAGAGTGCTAATTTAACTTCGGCGCGCAACAATATTATCGGTTCGGAGCCTTTAAATACGGCTTTGACGCAGTATCAAGCAGCGCGAGATTCGACTCAAAAAACTCTCAAGAAAACTCAATCAGAATTCAAAGAAGTTCAGTCAGCCATCGCCTCAAAGTCAGAAGATAATACTCTGAAATTTGCTCAAAGTAAGGGTTTGTCAGAGTCGCTCAAGCAACAGTCGGCGCTGCTCAACGAACTTGACTTGCGCTTAGGAGTTTTGCAGGCAAGCAGCGACAAAACAGAGGCGGCGCTCCCAACTTGGAAAAATTTAATTGCGCGGTACAAAAATCAAATTGATTACGATTATTCCGTGGCAACTGCTGAAGTTTTAACTGGAATTTGGAGCAATCCGCCTCAACTGCTGCCGGATGCGGAACCGCGCATTCAAAAGTCTTTGGATGGCTGGTTTCGCTATCGCGCTCTCGCTCAACTTTACAAGCTGCAAGAACGTTCTAAGGAACTGGTGGCGCTGCAAGCAGCAGAGCAGGTAACGGCTGAGCAAGCTGTAGAAAAGTTGGCAATTATTGTTGGTGTTCCGACTATATCTCTTTGTATTGGCACGGTTTTGCTGGTTGGTTTGAGTGTACAGTGGCTATTGCAACGGAAGCAGTTAGATAAGGTAGGTTCGGGGCCGCTGTTGGCGCGAAATGCGAGTTTGACTTGGGATGTGCCTTGGGATGGCGAGATTGTTTGGCAGGTGCTGGTGGTCGGCTTTTTCTTTGTCGGGCAAATCCTGATTCCCTATTTGTTGCTGCCAGTTTCTCTGGCTGTTCTCAAACTGAATCCTGCTACTTTTGACGCGCGCGAAAAGGCTTTTTATATCTTTGCTACTTATTTGTTGCTCTCGGCTGGGGGGCTTTCGGTACTGTATTTTTCGGTTAAGTCTTTTTTGCCTTTGCCTGATGGTTGGTTTCGGATTAATTGGCGGGGGAATTGGTTTTTGTGGGGGTTTGGCGGCTATTTTGTGGCTTTGCCTTTGGTGGTTGTGGTGTCGCTGCTCAATCAGCAATTATGGCAGGGACAAGGTGGCAGTAATCCGATTTTGCCGATCGTCCTTGAAGGTAGGGATAACGTGGCTCTGGCGGTGTTTTTCGGCACTGCTGCGATCGCGGCTCCGGTTTTTGAGGAAATCGTGTTTAGGGGCTTTCTGCTGCCTTCTCTGACTCGCTATTTGCCTGTTTCGGGGGCGATCGCAGCTTCGGCTTTCTTGTTTGCGGTGGCTCACTTGAGTGTCTCTGAGATTCTGCCTTTGGCGACTTTGGGCGCGGTGTTGGGGTTTGTGTACACGCGATCGCGCAATCTCCTCGCTCCCATGCTTCTTCACAGTCTTTGGAATAGCGGAACTCTCTTGAGTCTGTTTCTTTTGGGCGGCGGCGCGAGTTAATGCGGGCGGTTGTGAATAATTGTGAATTAACCGGGTTTTGGTGACATCTACCGGCACTGCCTGCTGAGGTTGAATTTGGCGATCGCCCGTTGAGAACTTTAACGGAAAAACTTGCTTTAAGATAGAAGTAATATCTTGTCCGCTGATGGATGAAACACTGGCGCGGGCGATCGCACCCAAGCGAACTTGACAATCCGGCTAATTTTTAGGTTAAATTTAAGTGAGGATGAGGCTTAAACCCCATGAGCAATTTCAACAGTCGCAAGTTAGAGGGAACGCCGAGTTGGATGCGTTTGGCACCCTACGCAGCCCTAGGCATTTTAATATTTTCTGTCAATTCCGGTAGCGAACTCAATTATTTCTTGAGAGGCTACTCGGTGATTCTACAGGCTCAAGCCGGTATAGTTCTGCTGTATTTTGCGATGTCTAAGTTTCGCAAAAACCCACATAAATGAGTAAAAATTAGTCATAAGATTACTGAGTTCGATCGTTAAAGGTCGATCGCACAAGTTAAAGTAAAAAAAAAACTGGGGAAACAAAAAAATGGTAAAAGATAAAACTGTAGCAGTTGTGTTAGCTTTCGTTTTAGGAGGTTTCGGAGTTCACAAATTTTATTTGGGGAACAACTTAGCAGGTGTATTGTATTTGATATTTTCGTGGACATTAATTCCCTCACTGATCGCATTTTTCGATTTTCTCGGCCTGCTGCTGATGTCGGAACAGGCTTTTCAGGTACAGTACAATGGCGGAATGTTGCCGTCTGGGTATGCCCTCAGAGCCGCAAAAGATGTGACTGGGGCGATCGCAGATTTGAAAGGACTTTACGATATGGGCGCAATTACCGCCGAAGAATATGAAGAAAAACGCCAAAAACTACTGCGGGAATTGTAATTTGTGAAGGAAGAAGGAAGAAGTCATTAGTCAATAGTCAATAGTCAGTAGTCAATAGTCAATAGTCATTAGTCATTAGTCATCAGGAAGAAGGGAATCCACGCTTGACATGATTTACGCACAAATTCTATATGTAGTAGGGTGATCCCCTCAGAACATTACCCCTATCAGTAGCGTGTCAAACCACTTTTTGCGTAAGTCTTGCATGAAAAGGGTGGGATTTAAATAAGAGTCAAATAAAAGTCGATTGAGGATAGAACTAAAGTGTCTCAAGAGTTATACTGGCTGCGTCAAACTCCCAACTGGGTGTGGTATTCTTTTATTCCCTACTTCGGCGGATTGGCGATCGCCTATGCAGGCCAAAAAACAAATATTCGCAGTTGGATGGGATGGGGTGTTGGCATTACTTTAGCCGCACTAGCACTATCTTCTTCCACTAATTTGGGCACCCTCGTTTGGATCGCTCAAATTGTCACTGCTTTTGCTTTGAAAAAGCGCTATCTGATCAAAACTGCACCCAGAGGCTTACTGGTTCCTGCAACTGCGACAAATGCCGAAGAACTAGCCAACCTGCGCGGCAAAATAGATATTAACGAGTGTACCAAAGATGATATGGTCAAAATCTTGGGTTTGCCGATCGTCTACGCTAACGATATCGAATCTTTGCAAAACGAAGGCTACCTTTTTACCCACGCCGAAGAGTTATCGGAAATCGCCGGAGTTCCCGAAAGTCACGTCCGACGCATCGCCCCGATGATTTGCTTTAGCTACAATTATCAAAAAGAATCCCAGTTTACTTGGAAACGGTTAAATATTCTTTCGCCCGAAGAGTTGATCCAAAGCGGTTTAGATCGGGTTGTTGCCGAAACAATAGTTAGAGAAAGGCAAAGCAAAGGTGCATACAAATCAGTTGTTGATGTCAAGCGGCGGACGGGACTGCCTTTTGATTCCTACCGCCATATTTGTTAATAATTTGCCGTTATTAGTTGTGGATTTAATTTTTATTTTGAGGGCGGGCTAGAAGCTCAGCCCACAAGAGTTTGACCCATGCAGACCTCAGAAACCCGGTTTCTTCCTAGATTTCTCGCTGCTCGACAAAAAACTCGTATAAACCGGGTTTCTTGCCCTCGTGGGTAAGCCCTGAAAATGTCCGAATTGGTGAATTAGGAACAGCTTATGACAACAAAATTAGAAGTTGACCGACATAAATTGTATGATACTGATTACCTCAGATGGATTGAAACCACTGTGGAAAAGTTGCGGACTCGCGAGTATTCAAACATCGATTGGGAAAACTTGATTGCAGAAATAGAAGACATGGGGCGAAGTGAACGCAGGAGTTTAGAAAGTAATCTTGTGGTAATTATCCTGCACTTGCTGAAGTGGCAATTTCAACCGGATCAGAGAAGCGGTAGTTGGAAAGGCAGCATTGTTGAACATCGCAGACGCATTCGCAAAACCCTAAAAGATTCCCCCAGTCTCAAACCAGATCTTGAAGAAATTTTGGCTGAATGTTATGCGGATGCCGTAGAACAAGCAAGTGCTGAAACTGGATTGTCTGTAGAAACGTTTCCGCCATCATGTATCTACTCTGCTATTGAGGTTCTAGATTCTGACTTTCTGACAGATGAGATGATTCAAGGGTAGTATGGCAAAAAGCACGGGTAGCACATCCTGCTGATTAACATTAAATACACCTGAAGCCGCAAAAATCTTGCCCAACAGGCGGCCAAGAGCATAACTATTAAAAAAAGTATTGCTCATCTTGACATTTCCCGAAAATAATGATATTAAAATATTTTAGTAAAACCCATATTTTTCTCTCTTCTTAAACTCCAAGCCGGGAAGAGCTTTTCAAAACTGGTGTGGGCAATGCCTTAAATATCAGTGGTATCCTATCAGAATTATTATTTAAACGGAAAACGGCACAATAGTAGCAGTACCACTAACATCACACTTATGTCTGACTCTCCTCCATCTCAAATCTCCCCAGAACCCTCACCCGAAAGCGCTGCTACCGAAAACCGCAGTGCGAAAGCTCGGCAACTGTTGGGTATGAAAGGGGCCGCTAGCGGGGAAACTTCGATCTGGAAGATTCGCTTGCAACTGATGAAACCGATTACCTGGATTCCCTTAATTTGGGGCGTGGTGTGCGGGGCGGCTTCTTCGGGAAACTATGTTTGGAATTTAGAGAATTTCTCGATCGCCGCAGCTTGTATGTTGATGTCAGGGCCTCTGCTGGCGGGCTACACTCAAACTTTGAACGATTTTTATGATCGCGACATCGACGCCATTAACGAGCCCTATCGTCCGATTCCTTCCGGTATCATCTCGATTCCCCAAGTAGTAACGCAAATTTTGGTATTATTAGCCGCAGGGATTGCGGTAGCCTATGCTCTAGACTTGTGGGCTGGTCATGAATTCCCGATCATGACTGTTTTGACTCTCGGCGGCGCATTTTTGGCTTACATCTACTCTGCGCCACCGCTGAAACTCAAGCAGAATGGCTGGTTGGGAAATTATGCCCTAGGTGCTAGCTACATTGCCCTGCCTTGGTGGGCTGGTCAAGCTTTGTTTGGCAAGCTGGATGCTACGATTATGGCTTTGACTCTGTTTTATAGTTTGGCAGGGCTGGGAATTGCGATCGTTAATGATTTCAAAAGTGTTGAGGGCGATCGGCAATTAGGGTTAAAATCTTTGCCAGTGATGTTTGGCATCGACACCGCAGCCTGGATTTGCGTGTTGATGATCGACATATTTCAAGCAGGGATTGCAGGCTACTTGATTAGCATTCACCAAAACCTGTACGCGGTCATTCTCGTGCTGCTAATTGTGCCGCAAATCACTTTTCAGGATATGTATTTTTTACGCAATCCCCTGGAAAATGATGTTAAATATCAGGCAAGTGCTCAGCCTTTCCTGGTGTTGGGTATGCTAGTAGCCGCTTTGGCACTAGGTCATGCTGGTTAAGCAGAATTTTGAGTTGTGAATTTTGAGTTAAATAGTTTTTAATTCAAAATACATAGCTCAAAATAATTAACAGTGCTGTTGAATACAAAATATCAAGTTAAAAATTAAAAATTGAAGAGGTCTAGCCTTTTTAATTTTTAATTTTTAATTTAAATTGATGAGGTTTGAAGGTCTGAACGTGGCAGAATTTTTCTCAAATATTAAGGATAAATTGAGCAAAGTCACTAAGGCAGTAGGCGGTAATTCCGATCGAGAATCGCCGAATGTTGCCAATAGCACCGGGCTAAACTCACCGCAATCTCCGGCTCAATTGTCTGCACAGACAACAGGTGAGCGATCGGAGTATGTGGTATCAGAAGATGCTACACCTCTAGAAGAGTCAGAATTAGCATCAGAATATTATTCCGACTCAGAAGACGATGAATATCCAAGAGTCCAGCGCAATTGGCAAGGGTTGAGGCGCTTAATCATTTGGTTGGAAATTGATCCTCTAATTACTACGTTGCAAGCAAAGGGAAGAGAATTGTTGCAGCCGGGATTGAGTGGGCACAGAACTAAATCACCCCAAAAATCTGATAATAGTGTAGTGCCGAAAAATAGCGCACCGCAAAGTACCGAACTGCAAATAAATACCGAACTACAGGAAAGTATTGCACCGCAAAATACCGAACTGCAAATAAATACCGAACTACAGGAAAGTATTGCACCGCAGGAAGATAGCGCACCGCAGGACAATACTAAAAAACGAATCTCCCGTCGCCCGAGATTTTGGATCGGTTTAGGTGTTCTCAGTATAGGAAGTGGCGCTTTAATCTACGGTTTGTGGATTTTATACACCTTAGACAAAGGTTTGCCGGATGTTAACGATTTGTCGGCTTTTAACCGCGATGGAACGCTGACAATTAAGGCGGCAGACAATACGATTTTGTCGCAGTCGGGGCCGGCAACTAGAGATAAGCTGAAACTTAAGGAAATTCCCGAACTGTTGACGAAAGCTTTTATTTCCATAGAAGACCGCCGTTTTTACGAACATCGCGGGGTGGATTATCAAGGTATTGTGCGATCGATTGTTTCTAATGTGATAGCGAGAGATTTGGTGCAGGGCGGCAGTACAATTACGCAACAATTGGCTCGCGTTGTTTTTCTCAATCAGGAAAGAAGTATTAAGCGGAAGGTTCGGGAGGCTCTTTTAGCTCAAAAAATAGAGCGGGAGTTGAGTAAAGAACAAGTTTTAGAACGGTATTTAAATCTGGTTTATTTGGGTTCTGATGCTTACGGGGTGGCGGATGCGGCTTTGGTTTTCTTTAGTAAAACAGTCGATAAATTAACTTTGGCAGAGATGGCAACTTTGGCGGGTTTGCCGCCGGCACCGAGCGAATATTCGCCTTTGGTTAACCCGGATATTGCTAAGCAACGCCGCAATCTTGTGCTGAAACAAATGCAGGAAGCGAAGGTAATTACAGAGGCTCAGGCGAAGGAGGCGATGGCGGAACCTATGGCGGTTAAACCAAGTCCGCCGAAGCGATTTAAAGTAGTCGCGCCTTATTTTGCTAGTTACATTCGGAAGGAATTGCCACGCTATGTTTCTCAGGATGCTTTGGAAGCTGGCGGTTTGACTGTCGAGACGACGGTGGATTTGAAGTGGCAGAAAATAGCGGAACAGGTTGTTAAAAATGCGATCGAAGTTGATGGCCGCCGTCAGGGTTTTGAACAGGCGGCTTTAGTTTCTATGGACACTAAGACTGGGGAAGTTAAGGCGCTGGTGGGCGGCGGAAATTTTAAGGAAAGTGAGTTTAATCGCGCTACGCAGGCTTTGCGGCAGCCCGGATCGACGTTTAAAGGGTTGGTTTATGCCGCGGCGATGGCTGCTGGTTTTTCTCCCTATGACGGTTACGAAGACGAACCAATTATTATCGACGGCTATCAACCGAATAATTATGGCAAAAAATTTAGCGGTTGGCGATCGATCTCTGATGCTTTGACGCGTTCGGTGAATGTCGTCGCTGTGAAGGTGTTGATGGATGTGGGCTTTGAACCGGCGATCAAATTAGCCAACGATATGGGAATTAAGTCTAAATTGAGTCCGATTTATTCCCTGGCTTTGGGTTCTTCGGAGGTGAATTTGCTGGAGTTAACCAATGCTTACGGTACTTTAGCATCGGAAGGGAATTTTATTGAAGCCCACGGAATTACTCGGGTGATTAATCAGCGGGGAGATGTGATTTATCAGGCTAATTTTAAACCGAAGCGGGTTTTGGATAAGGATAGTGCTGCGATTACTACTTGGATGTTGGAGGGTGTTGTGCAAGACGGTACGGGGGGGCCTGCTGCTTTAGCCGATCGCGCTGTAGCGGGCAAAACTGGTACTTCGGAAAATGTCAGGGATTTGTGGTTTATTGGTTACATTCCGCAGGTGGTGACTGGGGTTTGGCTAGGAAATGATGACAATTATCCCACCTGGGGAACTAGCGGTACGGCGGCGTATAATTGGCGCGATTTTATGAGTCAAGCTGTTAAGGGAATGCCGGTTGAGAAGTTTCCGAAGTTGCCTAAGTTGGAGGGCCGCAAAGGCAGTATTAAAGCGAAGCCGGTGCAGCCTAATAGGATTATTCGGGGGATGATTGTGAATGAGGATGGGGCGATCGTACCTTACAATCCTAATCCCGAACCCCGGCGTCGCGAGTGGCAAGAGCCTGCTTATCAAGAGCCTGCTTATCAAGAACCAGCTTATCAAGAGCCGAGATATTAAGCGATAATTACAAACAATTGCGATGTGTAGGGGCGGGTTCACCAACAATCCTTAATGAGTACCAACAATTGAAATAAACCCGCCCCCACCCAACCAATAATTTAAATGTACATTGGATTGATTGCAAAAATTGGAATTTGGAATTTTTAACCGCAGATTATGGCAGATTAACACGGATTAACGCAGATGTAATTGCGGATTTCAATCGTATTGCAATTTAATCTCGTTTGAGTCGCACCATAAAAAAGCCATCCATTTGATGCTTATGCGGCCAAACTTTCACCCATCCTTCTGGTGATGGCTGTACGGGTAAATCAATGGTTGGCGGTTCGATTTGCCAGTGTGGATTGCTATCTAAGAACGATCGCACAACCTGTTCATTTTCCAAGGGATGAATCGTGCAAGTTGCGTAAACTAATACGCCGCCGGACTTGACAAATGTCGCTGAATTTGCTAGCAATTCCGATTGCAGTTGCGATTGTTGTTGAATGTTTTCCGGTGTGTGTCGCCAGCGGGCGTCAGCGCGGCGGTGGAGGGTTCCGAGGCCGGAACAAGGTGCGTCTAATAACACTCTGTCTGCGAGGTTGATAAATTCTGGGAATTCGCGGCTGTCTCCGGTATGAATTTTAATGGATTTCATCTGGAGTCTGTCTGCATTTTCTGTAAGTTTTTTAAGTCTGCTAGCGGTTTTGTCGCAGGCGTAAATAGTGCCTGTATCCTGCATTAATTCGGCGCTGTGGGTGGTTTTCCCTCCGGGTGCGGCGCAGGCATCGATGATGATTTCCCCAGGCTGTGGATCGAGTAAATGGGTGACTAATTGAGCGCTACTATCTTGGATTGTCCACCAACCTTCGCTATATCCGGGGAGGTTTTGGATTGCGCCGGTGCTACCATTTAGTCTTAATGCTTGGGGTAAATGGGGGATTCTGCTAGTTGAGATGTTCTGGGCTTGGAAGGCGGCTTCGATTTGGGCGATCGAGCTTTTTAAGGGATTGATTCTGAGGTGAATTGTGGGAGATTGGTTGAACCATTCACAGAGTTGTTCGGTTTCGGTTTCGCCTAGTTGTTCGATCCATAATTCTACTAGCCAGTCGGGGAAGCTGTGCAGAATGCCGAGGCGTTCGACTGATGATTTATAGTTAGTAACTGTTAATGGGTTTAAGTCGGTTTCTGTTAAACGGATGTATTGTCGCAGCAAGCCGTTGACAAAACTGCTGAGTCCTGCAAAGCCGTTTTCTTTTGCTAGTTGAACGGTGGTGTTGACGGCGGCGGAGGGGGGAATATTGTTGAGATATTGGAGTTGATAGAGGCCTAAATGTAGGATGGTGCGGAGGTCTGGCGGTTGTTGGGAGGATTTTTTGGTGGCTAGTTTGTCGATGATGAAGTCGATCGCGCGCATTCTCCTAACGCTACCGTACACTAATTCTGTGACTAAACGCCGATCGAGGTCGCTGAGTTGAGAATTGCGGAAAGTGCGATCGAGGGCGGCGTCTGCGAATGCACCTCGGCGGTGGACTTCGCGGAGTGCGAGAAAGGCTATTTGGCGAGGATTTTGCATAGTTAAGATATGGGGGCTTAGAAACCGGGTTTTTTACGATAATACTTCGTTACAGCCCGCAAATTCGGTGAAAAACCCGGTTTCTTTGTCGGAGTGCATGGGGCCCAGAAACCGGGTTTTTTACAAAAATACTTCGTTGTTACCGACAGATTAGGTAAAAAACCCGGTTTCTTTGTCGGAGTGCGTAAATCCTGTGTTACTTATTCTACTTTTCCTGACACCAACGGTTCTAATAAAGTGCGTTCTTCAATGGGAAGTTCTAGCAAAACTCGTCTGTCGCCCTTGGTTTCCTTATAGCGGACAGCCGCATTCAGCAGGCGGATGGGAATTTGGAATTGTTCGTAGTTGCTGGTTAGTTCTCGCCACAATTCTAACCAAGTGCGGGCGGCTTTGTCGCTGACCATTTCTGACATTAGCGCGGGGATGTTTCGCACGATTCCCTGTCCTAAGACTGAGAGATATTTGTGTTTTTCGTAAACTGCAATTAGGCTGGTGATGCGAGTCTGAGATATGGCTGGATCGTTCGTGTGCGCGAACAGGTTGCTGATAATTAATTCGGCATCATCTGGGGCGGCTTCATTATCGGGTTCGAGGCGTTGGAATGCGTCGTATAAGGCGGTTATACCTTCATCCCAACGATTTAATCCGAGAATGGCAATGGCGCGCTTGAAGAAGACAGGTGAATCTTGATCTCCAAGTGCGATCGCTTTATCACAAGATATTAAAGCTTCTTCATAGCGGCCAAGATTATCCAAAGTCCAACCTCGGCTAGACCAAGCCCACTTATCATTGGCATCAACTTCGAGCGCGCGATCGTAAGATGCTAAGGCTTCATCATAGCGTTTTAGGTTGTTGAGTATACCGCCTCGATTAGCCCAAGCCCACTGATAATTGGGGTCAAGTTCGATCGCGCGATCGAAAGATACTAAGGCTTTATCATAGCGTTTGAGGTTGTTGAGTACATTGCCTCGATTAGCCCAAGCTGACTGAGAATTGGCATCTAGTTCGATCGCGCGATCGTAAGATACTAACGCTTCATCATAGCGTTTGAGATTTTCGAGTAAATTTCCTCTTCTAGTCCAAGCCCACTGATAATTGACATCAAGTTCGATCGCGCGATCGAAAGATACTAAGGCTTCATCATAGCGTTTGAGGTTGTTGAGTACATTGCCTCGATTAGCCCAAGCTGACTGATAATTGGCATCTAGTTCGATCACGCGATCGAAAGATACTAAGGCTTCATCATAGCGTTTGAGGTTGTTGAGTACATTGCCTCGATTAGCCCAAGCTGAC
>NZ_JAUBVZ010000010.1:99522-102298 GCF_036702805.1 Microcoleus sp. A006_D1 | reverse complement strand
TGATAATTGGCATCTAGTTCGATCGCGCGATCGTAAGATGCTAAGGCTTCATCATAGCGTTTGAGGTTGTCAAGTATATCACCTCGCTTAACCCAATCGCACTTATCATTGGGGTCAAGTTCGATCGCCCTATCAAAGGATTCTAAAGCTTCCTCATAACGTTTGAGGTTGTTGAGTACATTACCTCGTAAAGCCCAAGCCAACTGAAAATTGGCATCAAGTTCTATGGCGCGATCGAAGGATACTAAGGCTTCATCATAGCGTTTGAGGTAGTAGAGTAAATTGCCTCGTAAAGCCCCAGCCATCTGATTATTGGCATCAATTTCGATCGCGCGATCGTAAGATACTAAGGCTTCATCAGAACGTTTGAGTTTGTTGAGTACATAGCCTCGATTAGCCCAAGCCGACTGATCATTGGCATCAAGATCGAGTGCACGATCGAAGGATACTAAGGCTTCATCATAGCGTTTGAGGTTGTTGAGTACAATACCTCGTAAAGCCCAAGCCGACTGATAATTGGCATCTAGTTCGATCGCGCGATCGTAAGATGCTAAGGCTTCATCGTAGCGTTTGAGGTTGCTGAGTACACCGCCTCGATTAGCCCAAGCCCACTGATAATTGGCATCTAGTTCGATCGCGCGATCGTAAGATATTAAGGCTTCATCATAGCGTTTGAGGTTATTGAGTACACCGCCTCGGTTACGCCAAGCCCACTGATAATTGGCATCTAGTTCGATCGCGCGATCGTAAGATACTAAGGCTTCATCAGAACGTTTGAGGTTGTTGAGTACATTGCCTCGATTAGCCCAAGCCCACTTATAATTCGCATCTAGTTCGATCGCGCGATCGTAAGATACTAAGGCTTCATCATAGCGTTTGAGGTTTTTCAGTACAATACCTCGCCAATGCCAAGCTAAATGATCATTACCGTCAAGTGCAATCGCCTTATCTAAAAATACTAAGGCTTCATCATAGCGTTTGAGACTGTCGAGTACATCTCCTCGATTAGCCCAAGCCCTCGCATAAGAGGAGTCAATTTCAATAGCTTTATCTAAACACTCCAAAGCTTCATCATAGCGATCCAGCCTATTCAAACAGCGTCCCTTTTCCGACCAATCCTTTGCCTCGCCACGACTTGTTACCAATTTTTCCGCATATGCTAAAGCCGAAACATAATCTTTCTGTTCGCGACAATCTTTAATTTCATCAAAATAAGCCTTACAACGTGGATCTTCCTCATTTCTCTCAATTGCCTCCAGCGCCCGCGTATAATATTCTCGTTCCATCACAGCATCATGTGGAATCGGTGGCAAATTTTGCCGATACTCAAAACGACTTTCCTTATCCGCAAAATCAACATCCACCATCCTCAATCCCAATCGCTGCTGCAACTCTTCCCGCGTATACCAAACCCGCAAAAAATCCACCAACAATCTAATCGGTTCATTGCGCTGCTTCTTAACTTCCAAACAAAAACGCATCAGCGGTTCCCGCAATTCATACCAAGACTCCCGCCCGATTTCTTCACTTTTCACATAACCCTTTTGCCGCAAATTCTTCAGTTGACTAGATGCAGTTTGGTGAGTGATAAAACAGCGTTTAGCAATTTCTTTTACCGAGACCGCGCGGCGCAAATCCGCCAAAAAATCCACAATCTTGCGCTGCTGATTTGAGATATATTTCATCCGATCCTGGTAATACGGCGTTAAATCGTCCAGCATTGCCATAAATGTTTCCACGAGTTTATTTAGAGATTCGCGGTTTACCAGAAAATCGGAGAAAACCATATAAATCCGGGGACTGCCGCCAGAAAGGAAATGCACGACTTTAATGCGATCTCGTCCCGTTGAATCTTGAATAAAAGATGCTAATTCGCTTTTCCCTTCCAAGCTAGCAATCTGATGTAACAAAGCTACAGCATCATCCAGTTCTAATTCTTTTAAAGTATGAGTATAAAAAAAGCCGTAAAAAGGCTGATCGCGGGATTCAATGCCATCAAACAAACTTTGGGAAGTTGCCAAAATAGTCAAAAACCCATGATTTTGAAGATAAGCCCTAAACTGCTTTTGTCCGATATCGCCCAACCCGCCAAATACATCATCCAAATTCTCGACAATCAACAGCAAAACGCGATTGCCAATAAAATCTCTCAACAATTGTGCCGCCACAGATTCAGCATCCTCCGGCGACTCATAAAGCCCTTCGACAGCATCATGTAACTGCCTTTGATATTCGGCAGGATATTCTTTACCAATGGCGCGCAATATTGCAATCAACAAATCTAAAAAAGATGCTATCCCATATTCTTCTTCCCTCAGCCATGCAATCAGCAATTTATCCTGCAAATCCTCCATCTTAGAAACGCGGTGATAAATCAGAGATACTAAGTGGGTTTTGCCAATGCCGCGCGGCCCGATTAGCAGTTGATAATGCTTGTTGGGTGTTAGGGCGCTTTCTCGGATGTTTTCTACTAAATTGTTTGCTAGTTTGTGACGCTGTACTAGGATGGCTTCAAGGGTTTCTGGTGCCATCAAGCTAGGAGTAAATCGTGAGATTAATGTGTTTTTCATGGATTGTGTTTTGTTTTAGGTGGTTTTCTTGGGTTAATGGTAATGTCATTGCGAGCGTCTTAGCGAAGCAATCGCAGTATCTGTTTTTCACAGCGTTTTGCCTCCATAACTGTCTGATTCCAAGCGTGTTGTCATTGCGAGCGTCTTAGCGAAGCAATCGCAGTATCTGTTTTTCACAGCGTTTTGCCTCCATAACTGTCTGATTC
>NZ_JAUBVZ010000010.1:0-99422 GCF_036702805.1 Microcoleus sp. A006_D1 | reverse complement strand
CAAGCGTGTTGTATTTTAGGTGCAGTAAGTAGGCACAAATAAACCTGACTGTGTAATATAGAATGTGCATTGCTGTCAGAATCTCTGCGATTGCTTCGCTAAGAGCTCGCAATGACATACATACATATTCGCTTATTTGGCATTGAGGCAGAGCCTCTGGATCTGCGTTACCAGGCTGTTCGTGGTAACGAGCCGAATCTCAACATCTTAATGACTTCCAGTATTTTTGAATCAGCGGATACCGAAATTGATATCTGCCATCTTTCTTATAAATATAGTAATCTTGCTCCATAAATCTTAAAACTTTCCGCGCCATTTCCTTATCCTGAGTTTCCGACTCTTGCTTAATACCAGCAAACAACTCATCAAAAGACAAAGAATCGCCCGCAGCCAAAACATCAAGCAAAATCAGGGCATAAGGACGCTGTTTTTCATCGTAGTAAGTATCAACTCGCTCCCGATAATGTTCCATTTTCCAAGGATTCAGCGGATCATCCAAACAATCAGCAATGACTTCCTCAATACCTGCCTTGTCCGCTGCACCACCGCGCAATTTTAGCTTAACAATTAAATGGTGAATGTAAAACGGAATATTACTTAATTCATCGGCGATTAAAACCGCACTTCCTTGAATATCTGGTGTAGCAATATTTTCGCCATCAAGCAATTTGCGAGCTAAATTAGTTGCATCTTTATCGGATAGCGGCGGCACGTCTTGGACGTACATATCATTAATCGGGTCGTTTGTATAACCCGCTTTTCTGAGAACATTCAGGACGTGATGCAAGCCAATTGAACCTGTATAAACCATTCTGACAGCCGGGTATGTCTGGCGGATGTATCGCAAAGTATCGAGCAAGTCCATCGCCGCTTTATCGCCGATATTACCGAGCATATACGGCATTTCATCCCAAAAGAAGATGACTGTACGGTCTTGATTCTCGACCAAATCTGCTATGGTTTGAGTCAGCAAATCTTGCCAATGGGTATTCGCAATGCTGGGTAACTTGACACCGCTAAATTCTGTACCTCCCAGTTGAGTTAGGAATGCGCGAGCCTTCTTAGCATTGCGATTCAAACCTGTTAAATATTTTTCGACATCCTCAAAGACTTTCTCGACAAATCCTAATGGCGATTTAATACCTTCCAAATCACGATAAATCGGCAATTTATCTGCGGTAGCTTCGGCTTGCATTTTCTTAATTACCGAAGTTTTCCCCATCCGGCGCTCAGCACTCAATATGACACTTTGCTGCTCTAAAATCCCCCACAAATCTACAATCAGCTTGTCTCTACCCATGACTTCTGCTGGGGCAATTGTTCCACCGGGATTTGCTTTCATATTCTCTCCTTAATTATATTCGTAAAATCTACGTTGTTTTCATTGTACGTCAATCTTAACGTATATTGCAACTCAACTTGACTGGTTCCCGGCTCTGCCTCACTTGTTGCGAATCGAGGCAGAGCCTCCGGATATACCTCCCCAGGCAGAGCCAGGGAACTAAAAAAAAGGATATAAAAATCTGCAAAATATTCGTGTAGTTTTGTTACAATACGCAAAACTTGATATTTTAAACTATACGGAATGACCTTCTTCAACCCCTGTGAACCCCCGATCCGCTGCAAACAAGAACATCTCGACGTACAAGACCTCGCAGGCCTCTTGCGCCTCCGCTGGAAAGTCGGAAATATTACTCTTTTCTCAGGATTTTATACCCGGATTGACCAAACTTTTCTGCTTTGGGGTTTGGTGACGGCGGGGATTTTTTTTACGGCTCAGTTTGTCCCCCTCAGTTGGAGCTTTCAGGCGATTCTTTGGTCAACTGTGACTCTAATTGGCACTGCGATCATGGCGGTTTTGACTTTGTTTTGGGTAAAAGTTGAGCGGGTTAGCTGGATTCTTTACTCTTGGGCGATTTTGATGATTTCTGGTTTGGTGCTGACTGATTGCAGCATTTTTGCTGGTTGGGGAGGTTTGTTGCTCCACCTTTGCGATTTGTGGTTGGGGTTGAGCGCGATCGGCTATTTTTGTACTGGACTCGGTTTGCGATCGCGTACTTTTATCGCGATCGGGCTAACTCATCTATTTGCGATCGGATTATTGCCCTTTGTCGCGCCTTGGCAGTATTTGACAACCGGAATTGTGATCGCAGGCTGTCTAATTTTACTGTCAGAATTGCAGTGGGATATGCGATCGCCGATCGACAATACCTTGCTCACAGAAGAAGAAAAAGAATTCAACCGAATTCAACAGCAACTGCGGCAAATCAGCGCCACAGTAGGTAAATAGCTCAATAAATTGTAAAGAATTCTGTACAACAGCTAACACTTTCTAGAAATCGCACAAAATAGAAAGATACAGCATAAGTAAAAAATAAACTTTAACCAGAACAGGTGTTTTGTTATTTGACCTGTGAATCGCCAACCTAAGGAGAACGGTGTCCGGGAGGCGACTGGCTAACAATGCTGTACTTGGGACAATAAAAGTTAATTCCGGTTGACAGTAGTTGTTAAAACAAAAAGTGGTGCAGGGTTTTTACCGTTTCCCCTGCTTTGCAGTCTCCGAGGAGAGGCTAAACCCTCTACTAGAACAGCCTGAGGAGATTGGCACAGCATTTGACAGTTGCTCGGGCGGATGTTTGACTCAGCTTGTTTAATAAAATTGAGGCAATGCTCGCTTAGCAGCCTCGCAGGACTTAGGATTAAATAAGTCCTGCTTTATCATGGGAAATAGGTTCGTAGTAAGGACTTCAGTCCTCGGTTTCGAGTTGAGCAAGAAAGGACTGAAGTCCTGACTACAAACTTGTAAGTTCTGTTTTACTCGGGCGTGCCTTTTCGCAAAATATCTCGCACTTCCATTAAAATCTGTCCCAACATATTTTTGCCGCTGCCATCTTTTCCGCAACCCCAATAATAATCAGTAGGGGAATTTTCGACTATTTCCTCATCGCCAGTAGCGAGTAAAATTTCGCGGATATCGGCATGAGTTTCAAATTTGCGGAGTACGGCTTTTCGCATGATATCATCTTTGACTTGTTCCCAATCTTGGCGCAGGGGACGAGAGCGATCGCGCCCCATGTTTGCTGCATCTTTCGGCGTTTTTGCTTGGCGAATTTGGTCGCAGTGCTCTGTTTGGGGAAACTTTTGTGCTTGAAAATAATGTTCGGTAGTCGGCCAGTATTCTCCGTCTAACTCGAATCCATGACGGGAAAAATTAGAGAAACTGCCGTATTCACTGCGAGTGCTGTAAAAGTAAATTGGCATGATATTTCGTTGCTAATTTAGATCGAAATGTACACCTCCCTTACCTATAATTATGGCATAGTTTACAATTAGCACTTGGCTTTATTACAGATGTTTAGTAAAATATTAAAACAAAGATTATGCTTTTAAACCCTGCAATCCATAGGTTATAACTAATCATGCAGCTTCAAATAGAAACCTTCACTGTCCGCAAGCGGTTTGCGCTTACCATCAGCCGCGGTACAACAGCCAAAACTACGAATTTGTGGGTAAAATTAACCGACGAAGGCATCGAAGGCTGGGGAGAAGCATCGCCCTTTTCCACAGGTTCGAGTCCCCAAACTACCGAGAGTCTGCTAGCAGCATTGCAGGAAGTTGTACCCCTGTTAGAAAAGTTTACTCCGTGCGATCGCCAAAAAGTCGAACAAATCTTCGCAGAAGTCGAGTTACCCTCCGCCGCCCGCGCCGGCATCGACATGGCAATGCACGACTGGCTGGGCAAAAAAGTAGGCTTGCCGCTGTGGAAAATGTGGGGATTAGATCGATCGCGCATTGTCCCCACATCCGTCACCATCGGCATAAATTCGCCGAGGAGTGCCAGAGACAGAGTGCGCGATTGGTTTGGCAAAGATGCGACAGATCCCGCAAGCATCAAATACCGCGCTGTCAAAATCAAGTTGGGAAATCCCGAAGGAATTGAAGCCGACAAAGCTATGTTAATCGCAGTGATGGAGGAAGCACCAGCTAATATTCAAATCAGTGTTGATGCTAACGGCGGTTGGAGTTTAAAAGATGCAGCAGAGATGTGTCACTGGCTGGAAAAATATAACATAAATTATGTCGAACAGCCGCTTTCACCAGTCGCGGATCTAGCTGAATTCTCTGAACTGTACCGTCAATCGCCGCTGCCAATTTTTGCTGATGAAAGTTGCTTTAATAGTTCGGATATACCCAAGTTAGCACAGTGCGTCCACGGCATCAATATCAAAATGATGAAGTCAGGCGGATTGAGCGAAGCTATGCGGATGATTCACATCGCAAAAGCCTGCAATTTGCAAGTGATGTTCGGCTGCTATTCCGATAGTGCGATCGCCAATACCGCAGCCGCCCAGCTTTCGCCCCTAGCTGACTATTTGGATTTGGACAGTCACTTAAATTTAATCGACGATCCTTTCACAGGTGCGATCGTCGAAAATGGGTGTTTGCTGCCAAATGGGCGATCGGGATTGGGAGTGCGGCGAATTGACATTGTAGAATAGAA
Source organism: Microcoleus sp. A006_D1 (assembly GCF_036702805.1). Lineage (NCBI taxonomy): Bacteria > Bacillati > Cyanobacteriota > Cyanophyceae > Oscillatoriales > Microcoleaceae > Microcoleus > Microcoleus sp. A006_D1. The sequence continues at coordinate 94,918 of NZ_JAUBVZ010000010.1, read as the reverse complement.
GTATCGCTCAAAACTAATCTGGAGATGCCATGATGCCAGTGCAATCAATTGCAGAGGAAACTGATAGAGAAGCAGAGATTTTCTTTGAAGCACACAAGCCGCCGACTGATTTAATTTTTGATGATGGTGCAGAAATGGAAAGCAACCGCCACCGCATAGCCATGAACGTTTTAATTCGTTCCGTAGAACAAGGTTTAGCTAACCGAAACGATTTTTTTGTCGGTGGCAATATGTTTATTTATTACAGCGCTAAACAGATTCGCAATCAGGATTTCCGAGGCCCGGATTTTTTCGCTGTGTTGGGTGTTGACAGCAATACTTCCCGACAAGGTTGGGTAGTTTGGAATGAAGACGGACGTTACCCAGATATCATTGTGGAACTGCTGTCGCCCTCAACTGGTAATGAGGATACAGGCAAAAAAAAGGATATTTACGAGCAGGTTTTTAGAACGCCTGATTACTTTGTTTTCGATCCTTTCGAGCCGAATTCTTTGCGGGGATGGCGTTTAGATAACAATCAACGCTATCAGCCGTTAGTACCCAACGAGCAGGGTTGGCTGTGGAGTCAAACTTTAGGCTTTTGGTTGGGGACTTGGGACGGAATTGTCGATCGAGAAACAGCAGTCTGGGCGCGTTTCTACGATGAGTCTGGCAATCTAATTCTGTTACCTGAGGAAGCTGCTCAACAGCAAGCGGAAGCTGCTCAACAGCAAGCGGAAGTTGCTCAACAGCAAGCGGAAGTTGCTCAACAGCAAGCAGAAGTTGCTCAACAGCAAGCGGAACAGGAACGCCAGCGAGCCTCGCGACTAGAGGCCAGATTGCGAGAATTGGGAGAAGATCCGAACGATCTTACCCTGAACCCAAATCACAGCTAACAGCCCATCGATTTTAGATTTTAGCTCCAATCTAAAATCTAAAATCGCCAATCTAAAAAGTGAACCAATGACTAAAAACTATCCCATCAAAACTGGCAAATTTGCTATCTTGCTGCACGAGGGAATTCTCGGTACTTCCGGCAAAACTGGCTTAGCGTTTTTACGCTACAGCGAAGCACAAATTGTAGCAGTAATTGACCGCCAATGTACAGGAAAATCTTTGGCTGAATTAACGGGCATTCCTCAACAAGTACCGATAGTTGCTTCGGTTGCAGAAGCGCTGCAATTTGCGCCGGATATTCTGCTAATTGGCATCGCTCCTTCGGGCGGTGTTTTGCCCCCGGAATGGCTGCCAGAAATTAATCAAGCGGTAGCAGCAGGTTTGTCGGTTGTCAATGGTTTGCACGCGAAACTTGCACCTTTGATAACGGTTCCGTTAACCGAAAATCAATGGATTTGGGATGTGCGTCAGGAACCGAAATCTGTCGGGGCGATCGCCTCTGCCGCCGCCGCTAAATTAAGCTGTCGCCGCGTGTTAACCGTCGGCACAGATATGAGTATCGGCAAAATGTCAACCAGTTTGGAACTCAATCGCACTTGCTTGCAGCGGGGTTTGCGTTCCAAATTTTTAGCAACCGGACAAACGGGTTTAATGATTGGAAATGAAGGCATTGCTTTAGATGCAGTGCGTGTTGATTTTGCCGCTGGTGCTGTCGAACAAGCGGTGCTAAAAATGGGTGCTGAATGCGATATTCTGCACGTAGAAGGGCAAGGTTCGCTATTGCATCCGGGTTCGACAGCAACTTTGCCACTGTTGCGGGGCGCGCAGCCAACTCACTTAATTTTAGCGCACAGAGCCGGACAAACTTGCATTCGCAATCACCCGCACGTAGCAATTCCCAGTTTGTCGAAAGTAGTTGAATTGTACGAAATGGTGGCTGCTGCTGCGGGTGCTTTTGTCGGGGGGAAAGTGAGCGCGATCGCTCTCAATACTCATCACTTAAATGAAGCAGAAGCGCTGTTAGCAATAGCTGAAGTTCAAGCAGAGACGGGATTGCCTTGTACCGATTCGGTACGGTTTGGCGCGGATGTGTTGTTAAGGGCGATCGACAATTGATCTGCTACAATAAATTACAACTAGCTAAGAGCTACAGAAAATTATGACACAAAGCATTCAAGCAAAAACACTGACACTGCGCGATGTCAAAACAAAATTTAATCTACAGTTGTCTGAAGACGAGCAATTTTTCCGAGAATGGATTGACGATTTACCAGAAATTACTGATGAAGAAAAGCGATATCTAGATAAAGTAAAATCGGGCTATACTAACAGTGCCGAGTACCCCATGATAGAAGATACCGTAAAAATGGTGGTACTTGCTCCTTTGCTATTTTTAGCAGATTTTTTCCTAACTCCGTTTCACATAGAGTCCGAAAAATCGGTGGAACTTGTTACAGTTGATGAAGGTATACTTGTCAGAGGAAGTATTGATATTCTGCTTTTAATTGAATCTTTTTGGGTTGTGGCGATCGAAGCCAAGCGAGCTCAATATTCCCTTGAAGCAGGACTTCCACAGCTACTCTTTTATATGCTGAGTAACCCCAATCCTGACAGACCAACTTTTGGGCTTCTGACAAATGGCAGCAACTTCAGATTCATTAAATTGGTTAAACAAGACACTCCACAGTACGCTTTATCTTATGAGTTCGTAATCGACCGCGCCCAGGATTTTTACGAAGTTTTTCGCATTTTCAAACGAATTGCTGCTGTAGTTTCCAACTATAACTAATGACTGAAAGTTCTTTTTCCTTGCCCCCAGAATGCGTTTTACGCCCCGCCTCAGCTCAAGATCTCAAATCAATTAGAAAGTTAGTTTGGAGCGCTAAACTCGATCCGACTCAGTTGCGCTGGGAGCAATTTTGGGTGATTGAATGCGGTGGAAAGTTGGCGGCTTGCGGACAGTTGCGGAACTTTACGGGCGCGCAAGAGTTGGGTAGTTTGGTGGTGGCGAAGGATTGGCGCGATCGCGGTTTGGGCATTTATCTCACAAAACATTTAATTCAACAGGCTACAGAACCGCTATACTTAGAATGTTTGGGAAAGCGACTCGCATCATTTTATACTCGCTTTGGCTTCGTAGAAGTTTCCGTGCAAGAATTGCCGCAGTCGCTTAAATTCAAGTTCGGTTTGTCTAAGTTAGCTAAAATTTTATTTAGAGTTCCTGTAACAATTATGCAGTATCGAGAAAGTTTTTGATAAGTATGACTTTTATGAATTTAAGATTGTGAATTTATGAATTGATTTTAAGTTCGACTTGTTGAATAATTGTGATTACAGGGCTAAGGCCAAACAGTGGTTTTACACGCTACCGATAGGGTTCGCGGTGCGGTGTGCATCGCCCTACATATAGAGATTATGCGTCTCAGACTCGATTGCAGGGTGCGATCGACCTGCATTCATCAAAAACTTCTACCTCATCAGACTCGATCGCACTTGCATTCCGAACGATCGAACCTATAACGGGTATTTTACCGGAGATGGTGTAAGTCACTGACTGGATATATAAGGATATTCCGGATTGGGCTAGAGACACTGCGTAAGCTCAGAATTCACAGCCTGCGGTAGTCCACTTTGCTAAATTGGCACAGCTAACAGCCCGATTTTTAGGCTGAAACTATTGATAAATCGTTGATTGCAGGTGTGCAAGTGTCCTGTGCCAGTACCAGGGTGGGAAAGTGGACTGGCGATCGCACCAAAGACATTCGACTTCTGGCAAATTAGTAAGTGTCAAGCAAACGAGTCACAACCCAATCAAAAAATCAAACCCAAACATCACCACCCAAAAATAAAACATTTTTACAGTAGCAGTAATGCGGAATCAATCAATCTCTAATGTAGCTGACAACATCTACCCTTGAGGCAAAACCCACCAACGGCTCAACCACTAAATCCTTAATTCAATACCTCGGAATTACCGAATTTAGACCGCCCGCAACCGCTGCTCAAATCCCTTCAATATTTCAAAAATTCTTTACCTTTAATCCGGGTAGAGCCAGACAAGACAAGAACAATGAAATATCAGGGGAATCAATCTCAAAGAAAGGAAATGCAGCCTCTCAAATAGCACAAACAGACAATTACACATCCATATATTTTAACACAACAGGAGTAAATATCATGTTCAACGTAGTAAAAGCTTTCGGTTCTATTTTTTCCTCTCAAACCTACAGCACACAAAAGAATATGTTAATCGACAACTATATCAACACCAACTTTAACTATTTCAACGAAGAAGCCGTCGTCGATGAATCGATTTACCCGAATCAAACAGGTCGCGTCCGCTTCCAAGGTAGCTGGTGGCCCGCACGGTGCGATCGCCAAATCACTCTCACACCCGGAGACACCGTTTATGTGATCGGCGTTGACAGCATCACTCTGTTAGTTTCCCTCACTCCCGCAGACTAAATCAGCAGAGGATGAACAACCAGGAAATGCGACCTTTCAAATAGCATAAATAGGCGATTAAACTTCCATATATATTAACACAACAGGAGTCAGGGAAATGTTCAACTTAGCAAAAGCTTTCGGTTCTATTTTTTCTATTCACACCTACAGCACAGAAAACAATATGTTAATAGACAACTACATCAACACCAATTTTCACTATTTCAACGAAGAAGCCGTCGTCGATGAATCGATTTACCCGAATCAAACAGGTCGCGTCCGCTTCCAAGGTAGCTGGTGGCCCGCACGGTGCGATCGCCAAATGACTCTCACACCCGGAGACACCGTTTATGTGATCGGCGTTGACAACATCACTCTGTTAGTTTCCCTCACTCCGGCAGACTAAACGAGAACTCGATCCAAACTGCCTAATTTTTCACACCACACATGATTTCGGCAGGGTTTATGCAAATAAACCCTGCCTTTTTTATGCTTAAATAAGTTGAGACACATCCTAGCCATATTTAAACCAGTGAACTTTCAATCAGTCATTGCAACACTGAATCAATTCTGGAGCGATCGAGGCTGCCTGATCGCCCAATCCTACGACACAGAAAAAGGTGCAGGAACCATGAATCCTCACACCTTTCTCAGAGCAATTGGCCCCGAACCTTGGTCTGTCGCCTACGTCGAACCCTGTCGCCGCCCCACCGACGGACGCTACGGCGAAAATCCTAACCGCTTCCAACATTACTATCAATATCAAGTCCTGATTAAACCATCTCCTCCCAATATCCAAGAAGTTTATTTGGACTCCCTCAGAGCATTAGGAATTCGCCCAGAAGACCATGACATTCGCTTCGTAGAAGACAACTGGGAATCGCCCACCCTCGGAGCTTGGGGTGTTGGTTGGGAAGTTTGGCTTGATGGGATGGAAATTACCCAATTTACCTACTTTCAACAGTGTGGCAGCATTGATTGCCGCCCCGTTTCGATTGAGATTACCTACGGGCTAGAACGCCTCGCAATGTATCTCCAAGAAGTCGATGCGATGACGAAAATTCAGTGGAAAGATGGCATAACTTACGGCGATGTTTTCCTGCAAGGGGAAATAGAACAGTGTACTTATAACTTTGAAGCTTCTAATCCTGAATTGCTGTTTACTTTGTTTGGATTGTACGAGCAAGAAGCGGAACAATTGACACAAAAAGGTTTGGTTTTGCCGAGTCTTGATTATGTCTTAAAATGTTCTCACACTTTTAATTTGCTGGATGCTAGAGGTGTGATTTCGGTAACGGAAAGAACTCGCTACATTACTAAGATTCGGAACTTGGCGCGGCGTGTGGCTCAGCTTTATTTGGAACAGCGCGAACATCTGGGTTTTCCTTTGGACAAAGCTGTCAAGGTTTGAGGAAGAAGTTCGGCAACGAGCAATGTACGGGATTTAACGGATGTAATGGATGCAGTTCGGCAACGAGCAATGTACGGGATTTAACGGATGTAATGGATGCAGTTCGGCAACGAGCAATGTACGGGATTTAACGGATGTAATGGATGTCAGGAAGCATGAAAAAGGAATAAGTAAGTCAGCCTAGTTAAATGTAAAATTCTCTTCTGTTAGATAGCTGACTTCTTTAAGAAGTTGGCTATCTGGGTATTATGTTTTTTGAGGTTTTCTGACTTATTCGCTAATACCATATTTTAAATTAATTCAATGCCTAATTTTTCAGAAAATAATACAGATACAATTGCTCAATTGCGAGTTGAGGGTGTCAGTTTGAAAGCACCGATCGCCTCCAGCTACTTATTGGACAATATCTCGTTTCAGGTGCACAAGGGCGATCGCGTGGCAATTGTGGGCCCTTCGGGGGCTGGGAAGACTACGCTGTTGCGGTTGTTAAACCGACTCAGCAGCCCCACCAGTGGCTCGATTTATCTTGAAAATACGGAATATCGGCAAATTCCGGCGATCGAACTTCGGCGACAAATCACCCTGATCATGCAGGAATCTAAGCTTTTGGGGATGTCGGTGCGGGAAGCGTTGGCTTATCCTTTGAAGCTGCGGGGTGTGACTTCTTCACACATTGCTGAGAGAATTAGCGGGGCGATCGCACAACTGCACATACCCCAAGAATTACTCGATCGCACGGAATTGCAACTTTCCACGGGCCAAAAGCAGTTAGTGGCGATCGCCCGCGGCATCATCCTCCAACCAAAAATCTTGCTTTTAGACGAACCAACATCCGCCCTAGATGCCGGAAAATCCGCCCACCTGTTGCAAGTATTGACACAGCTAACTAACGGCGAAACCACCATTTTAATGGTCAACCACCAATTAGAATTATCCGAACAATTTAGCACCAGAATTCTGCATTTACAGCGCGGAAAACTCATCGAAGACTTGCCCTCTGAGCAAATAGATTGGGTGCAACTGCGGCAAAATTTAATTCGAGCCGAAGCAGAAGCCCAACAAGAATGGTGAATCAGCTAGAAAACATTAGACCTCTTCCAAAAATAATTCGGACGGGCTAGAAGCCCATCCCACAATTTTTTTTTCTTGTGGGATGGGCTTCTAGCCCGTCCGAAAATTTGACTAACAAAACTTTTGCAAGATATCTATTTAATTTGCATTTTACAAACTTTTATAACTCTTTTGGGGTGGGTCGGAGATCCCGCCCAAAACAAACTCAATGAGCTCCCCCACCACCAGCACCAGCTTTCACCTTTTTAAAACCCAAAATAGCAAGACCACTTAACAGCAAAGCAATTCCCACAAAGTAAAAACAATCATTAAAAGCCATCACATAAGCTTCCCGGCGCACAAGATTATCAATTGCCTTAATTGCCTGTTCTTGCGCCACACTCAAATCAGCACCGCGACTCACAAAATACTGAGTCATTTGATTAAGTCGCTCCTGCGTTGCCGGATTGTACAAAGAAACAGATTCCCCCAATCGATTCGAGTGAAATTGCTCCCGCTGCGTCACCAAAGTTGCTAGCGCCGCAATCCCCATCGAACCTCCCAGATTTCGCATCATATTAAACAAACCCGAAGCAGAACCAGCCTCGTGTCTCTCCATACCAGCAGTGGCAATAGTTGACAGTGGCACCATAATTAAAGGTTGTCCCATTGCTCGCACTAATTGCGACCAACGCAACTGATCGATACCTGTCTCATGAGTCATACTAGCATTCATAAAACAACTCACCGCAAACAAACTCACACCTATGCCGATGAGCAGCCGCATATCGATACGCTGCATCAATTTCGGCACCATCGGCACGATGAATAACTGCGGTACGCCAGCCCACATAATCACCTCGCCAATTTGCATGGCATTGTACTGCTGGATCTGACCTAAATACAGGGGCAGAATGAACACCGAACCGTACAATCCCACTCCCAACGAAACATTCACAATAGTTGCTAAGCCAAAATTGCGGCGAGTCAGCAATCGCAGGTTAATAAACGGGTTTTTTCGAGTTAGTTCAATCCAGAAAAAAGCGCTGAGAAATATGACAGCAATTATGCTTAAACGCAAAACAAAATCAGAACTAAACCAGTCTTTGCGACTGCCTTCTTCTAACACAACTTGCAGGGAACCCAAGCCGATCGCCATTGAGAGAATTCCCCACCAGTCGCCCCCTTTCAGGAGTCCAAGCTGCATCGGCGCAGGGGCGACTGCGTACCACACAGCAGCTAGCAGCAGCAGCCCCGGAACCAAATTTAAATAAAAGACATATTGCCAGCCGTAATTCTCAGTCAGCCAACCTCCCACTGTGGGGCCGATGGATGGTGCAAAAGTAGCTGTCAGTGCAAACATCGCCATGCCAATCGGCTGCTTTTTGGGTGGCAAATTTGTCAGCAAAAACGTAAAAGCCATCGGAATTAAAATCCCACCACTCAATCCCTGCAAAGCTCGAAAAACAATCATTGAATTCAAATTCCACGCCCAAGCGCAGCACATGGAAAAGAATACAAAGAAAGCGGCATTTACCAAGATATAGCGGCGGACTGAAAACACCTGCGACAGCCAACCCGTCAGCGGAATTACTACAATTTCTGCGACTAGATAAGAGGTGGAAATCCAAGAACCTTCTTCTAAAGTTGCGCCTAAAGCTGCTTGAATATCCTTGAGAGAAGCGTTGGTGATTTGGATGTCCAAAACTGCCATGAAAGCGCCGAGAATTGTTCCCATGACGCCGATCCAGGTTTTTAAGGGAACGCGATCGTCGCTCTGCTGCTGGGGTATTGCACTGGTATTTGCCATTGGTTTAACCTCTGGTGTAATTAATTTGGATTTTTTCACCGCAGAGGGCGCAGAGAACACAGAGAAAGAGCAGAGAAAGAGGTTAACAAATTGTTGAAAATTGCTAAAAACCAGTTATATTTTAGCTTTAGCAATCTTGTTTAATTTTGGTGTTTGTGCTTCGGTACTAAATCACTACTGCGGAATTAAACCCATTTTTTGATAAATTGGTCTGACTAAGTTTTTTAAAGCGGGAAGCTGTTTGGTAAAAAACATTGAACCTAAAATACAAATTATACCACCAATTATGACTGTATTGGGAGCGCCGATATAATTTGCCAAGCCGCCTCCTACTAAGTTCCCAAACGGTGTGACTCCAAAAAATGCCATTGTGTAGATGCTCATCACTCTGCCGCGTTTGTCGTCTTCCACAATTGTTTGCAAAAATGTGTTTCCTCCGGCAAATTGGATAATGAAACCAAATCCCACAAACAGCATCATGATTAATGACAACCACAAGACTTGGGATAAACCAAAACCGATCAGTCCAAATCCCATGATGGCCGGGGAAATCGCAATCAATTTGCCGAGGCCAACGACACTTTTGCGTCCAATCAAATAAATCGCGCCGGCAAAGGCTCCGACTCCTGAAGCTGCCATCAAAAATCCGAGGGTTTGCGCGCCGCCGTGCAGGATTTGGGTGGCAAAAATGGGAACTAATACTGTGTGCGACATTCCGGCGAAGCTGACTAATGCTAATAGCAGTAAGATTGCTCTAATCGGGGGAAATCCGAAGGCATAAACGAATCCTTCTTTTAATCTTTGTAAGGGCTTTGTATTGGTTGCTGCAATTTTCCTAGGCTTGATTTGCATTGCTAATAAGCCTGCAATTACAGCAATATAGCTGATTCCGTCAATAAGAAAGCAATAACTTGGGCCGACTGTAGCTATCAGCAAACCTGCAATTGCTGGGCCGATTAGTCGGGCTCCGTTGAACATGGAAGCGTTGAGGGCGATCGCATTTGCTAAGTCTTCTCTCTTTTCTACGAGCTCGGGCACAAATGCTTGTCGTGCGGGCGCGTCAAAGGCGTTAATTGCCCCTTGACAAAAACTCAGGATCAGGATCTGCCAAATATTGATGACTCCTGTTAGAGCTAAAAATGCTAGGGCTAAGGATTGAACCATCGCTAATATTTGAGTGACAACTATCACTCGGTGCCGATTCCAGCGATCGATTAAAACTCCGGCAAAAGGCAGTAAAATTAATGTGGGGATTTGACTGGTAAATCCCACTACGCCCAGCATCCAAGGTGAATCGCTTAAATTGTAGACAAGCCAAATAGTAGCGACTTGCGTCATCCAACTGCCAATGAGTGAGATGCCTTGTCCTGCAAAAAATAGGCGATAATTTTGCGATCGCAGTGCTGGAGGAAGTTTGATTGTTTTAATTTTTGCTAGTAGATTCATGCGAGAGTATGGCTTGAGCAATCCGATGTGATTGGTAAACATTTTTTAGGTAGCGCCCTAAGCTTACGCCTAATTAGCGAGGGGCAAACATCGGGGGATTACACCTAGATTAATTTTACGAATTATTTAAAATTAGGATATAAGCCGGAGGTTCTATTTTTGGACTTCCGAACTCCAAAATTTGAGTATTCAGGGTTTATGCACTGCAAGCAAAGAAACCGGGTTTTTTGCGTATTCTAGGGCTGCAACCGAGTATTTTGGAGCAAAAACCCGGTTTCTGGCCACCCGTGCGTAAATCCTATTTGTTACATTTTTGCCCAACAGCAAAACGATCGCCACAGTGATATCTTTCTGTCGCGATCGCTTGAATGACGAAAAATTCTTTCCTCAAACTTTACTCAATGCTCAACAGCCAAGTACCTAAATAACGCAGCAAGGGAACATCCCCTGGGGTGCGGATGCGGACGTTGAAATGGTACATTCCCCCGGGACTTGGATTTCTGACGTTGGAGAGTACAACCTCAACGTTGTTACCGGCAGGAATTGGATCTTTGGGATAAATTTCTATGAATCGATTTTCTTTGTCCCAGATGACTTCTTGCAATTCTATTGTTTTGTTTTTGACGCGGACTTTAATGTCTTTTTGGTCGAATTCGCCTTTGTAGTAGTCTGGATAGGAGATGTTGAGTTGCGCGATCGCCAAACTTACTTTTTTGGAAGGAATTCGCAGCCGGTATCTGTCGCCACTCATCCCGGCTTTGCCGTAATCCAAGCGGTAGTTTAATTGATTCGCGCGATCGGGGCCGCCGAAAATCGTGAATCCAGGCATTCCTTGGGCTAAACTGATGGCGGGTAACGCAGCAACCAAGCAACCTGTAACTGCTAGTGCTGAAAATAATCGTCTCATAATCACTCCTCTAATCAAAATGCTGGTGAAGCTTAAATATCGATCGCCCTAAATTTGCGATCGTGCCTACAATATACCGAATGTCTCAAGAATTCTATCAGCCGGATCGATCGCGCTCAGTCAATTATTTTTTGCGTAATACTGACAACTGACATTTAAACTACAGAATTAGGCAGCGCTTTATTGTATCATGCTCGGCTGCAAATTTAACAGTTTAGCGAAATTGAATCTATAAGACAAGTTAAAGAAGCGAGTGTAATTTTGGCGATCGGCTTTACTATCAACGTGAGAAGCCAGCCAGCGATTGAAATCGCGCCTACACAAACGATGTCCGCCTCCGCGGATGAGGAAAGCCAGCGATTGAAATCGCGCCTACACAAACGATGTCCGCCGGACGCCGACTGGGAAATTTGAATTTCAACCTGCGGAGGCAGGTTTTGTCTGTGTAGACGCGGTTTCAACCGCCCTGTCTGTGTCTTCAGCGGAGGCAGGTTTTGTCTGTGTAGACGCGGTTTCAACCGCCCTGTCTGTGTCTAGAGTATAAGGAGAGTCCATGAAATTAGCGATCGCCAAAGAATTTGAAGCAGAGGAACGCCGGGTAGCCTTAGTACCCGACGCTGTAGCCCGATTAGTCAAACAAGGCGTCGAAGTTTGGGTTGAGGCCGGTGCCGGCGCAAAATCCTTTTTCTCGGATATTGCTTACGAAGAAGCCGGAGCTCGTGTTGTCGCCGATACCGCTACGCTGTGGGGCGAAGCCGATGTCGTCGTCAAAATCGGGGAGCTCAAAGAATCAGAAGTTCATCAACTTCGCGAAGGTGGAGTTTTCATCGGATTTTTGAATCCTTTGGGAAATCCGGCTTTAGTGCAGCGGTTGGCCGATCGCAAAGTAACAGCATTCAGCATGGAAATGATTCCGCGTACCAGCAGGGCTCAAAGCATGGATGCACTGTCATCCCAGGCCAACGTCGCCGGTTATAAAGCCGTACTGATCGCAGCAGCGGCTTTACCGAAGTATTTCCCAATGCTGACAACGGCGGCGGGTACGATTCGCCCCGCGAAAGTGTTGGTAATGGGTGTGGGCGTTGCGGGCTTACAGGCGATCGCCACAGCACGCCGTTTAGGCGCAGTAGTCGAAGCCTTCGACATTCGCCCGGAAACAAAAGAACAAGTGCAAAGTTTGGGTGCTAAATTTATTGATGTTGAACTCAAGGAAGAAACTGTAGCAGCAGGCGGCTATGCTAAAGAATTATCAGAAGCAGCTAAAGAACACACCCGCCAAGTGCTCACCCAGCACGTCGGCGCTTCCGATGCGGTAATTACAACCGCTCAAGTTCCTGGTAGAAAAGCCCCGATTTTAGTTACTAGAGAAATGGTGGCTCAAATGAAACCGGGAGCAGTAATTGTTGACCTCGCGGCCGAACAAGGCGGCAATTGCGAGTGCACGGAAGCGGGTAAAGATGTTGAATGGAATGGTGTTAATGTGATTGGGCCGATTAATTTGCCTGGTTCAATGCCTGTTCATGCTAGCGAAACTTACTCGAAGAATGTCTCGTCTTTACTTCAGTTAATGCTGAAAGATCAGGAACTAATTTTGAATTTTGAAGATGATATCATCGCTGGTTCCTGTGTGGCTCGCGATGGCGAAATTAGTAACCAGCGCGTGCGAGATGCTTTGACGGCTCAAGCTTCAGTAGTCAATTAACAGGTTTGTAGTAAGGACTTCAGTCCTCTCTCGTTACAATGCTCTACAACGAGTCATTACTGATTACCCATTGGTGTCAACAAACACGTCAAATGTGGTCAGATACTGTTGTTTGGCGACCAGGCCCAGATCCCCCCTAGCCCCCCTTAAGAAGGGGGGGACAAGAAGCATTCAAAGTCCCCCTTTTTAAAGGGGATTTAGGGGGATAGAGACTAGGCAAGAAACGAGAGATAAAAAGGACTTTAGCGTTAAATTGACACCAATTACCCATTACCAAATTACAAATTGTCATGGCAGAAGGATTGATTGCAGGTTTAGTAGTGTTTACGCTAGCGTCGTTTGTGGGATTTGAAGTAATCAATAAAGTCCCGCCGACGCTGCACACACCTTTGATGTCGGGTTCCAATGCGATTTCAGGAATTGCGGTTTTAGGTGCAATTCTGATTTCTGGCCAAGGTAATGTGACTGTTACTTCGATTTTGGGGACGATCGCGATCGCCCTAGCCACAATTAACGTAGTCGCCGGTTTCTTAGTAACCGATCGAATGCTGCAAATGTTCAAGAAAAAAGAGGTTAAAGCGTGAGCGATTTTCTGCCCAGTGGCATTCAGCTAGGCTATCTAGTGGCCGCATCTTTATTTATCGTCGGTTTGAAACAATTGGGTTCCCCGGCTACTGCGCGTCAAGGAAACGTGTTAGCTGCGATCGGGATGTTTATTGCGATCGTCGGTACTTTACTCGAAAAGCAAGTAGTCAGCTACGAGCTCATTACAGTGGGAATTATCATCGGTTCCATTTTGGGAACAATTATGGCGAAAACCGTCGCGATGACGGATATGCCGCAGATGGTGGGTTTGCTTAACGGTTTCGGGGGCGCGGCTTCTGCACTCGTTGCTGTGGGTGAATTCTGGCGCTATCTCAGCATCCCGCAATCGCCAACTCCCGACGCGACGATTACAATCCTTTTGGGCGTTTTAATCGGCGGAATTACCTTTACTGGTAGCCTTGTGGCGTTTGCAAAACTGCAAGAATTGCTGCCGGGTGCTCCGATTTCGTTTCCGCTACAACAGCCGTTTAATGCTTTACTGGCGATCGCGCTTTTAGTCGGTAGCGGTTATATGCTGTTTCACCCGGAGGATGTACCGGTATTCCTGGCTTTGGTGGCGATTTCTAATATTTTGGGCATCATGTTTGTGCTGCCGATTGGCGGTGGTGATATGCCGGTGGTGGTGTCGCTGCTTAACTCCTATTCGGGGATTGCGGCGAGTGTGGCTGGGTTCATTTTGATGAACAATATGCTAATCATTGCTGGGGCACTTGTGGGCGCGTCGGGAATCATTTTGACGCAGATCATGTGTAAGGCGATGAATCGATCGATCTCTAGTGTGCTGTTTGGCGCATTTGGAGGCGGTGGCGGTAGTGCGGCTGCTGCGGGTGCGGTTGCGGGCGCTACTGACAAAACTGTTCGCAGCATCAATCTGGAAGAAAGTGCGATGATGTTAGGCTATGCGCGATCGGTGGTAATTATTCCCGGTTACGGGATGGCTGTAGCGCAAGCGCAGCACGCGGTACGCGAGTTAGCCGACGGTTTGGAAAAAATGGGTGTTGACGTGAAATACGCGATTCACCCGGTGGCTGGGCGGATGCCTGGGCACATGAATGTGTTGCTGGCGGAAGCAAACGTGCCTTATCCGCAGTTGTACGATATGGACGATATCAACCCGCAATTTGAGGAAACCGATGTTGCTTTGGTAATTGGGGCGAATGATGTGGTGAATCCGGCGGCGCGTCACGATACGGCGAGCCCGATTTATGGGATGCCGATTTTGGAGGTTGATAAGGCCAAGCATACGATCGTGATTAAGCGCGGGATGAGTGCTGGTTTTTCTGGTGTTGACAATGAGTTGTTTTATAAGGATAAGACGATGATGTTGTTTGGTAGCGCTAAGGATGTGGTTGCAAAATTGGTTGCTGAGGTGAAGCAGTTGTAGGATTTTTGCGATCGTACATTAACGGGAATTAACGCAGATAATTAAACCCGGTTTATCCAATAAACCGGGTTTTTGTTGCGATTTAGTTTTGATATCAATACTCTTCAGTCGGCGGAGGCCGACTTCGTTTGTGTAGTCGCGATTTCAATCGCCGAGTCTTTCTGTGAGATAAATTACATCAGTGGGATAAATTCAATCCGATCTTGATACTCATTTTCAAAAGATGCGCCGGCAATTTCAATTAACTCATCAATCACTTTGCCCATATCTGCATTCAATCGGATTGTGAGAATTCCTAGAACGTGACGACCTTGGGCTGTATGATCTGACAAATGAACTGGCATTGAACGTCGGTTATTAGTAACGAGGATAAAGTTATTCTCCTCGCACCAACACAAGATTTCTGGATCTTTCGTTCCTTTCGGCGGCACACCTTCATCGCCAACCATCAAAACGACGATATCGGATTGATGATACAAAAGCTGCACCCGATAGTCAGGGTCTATATTTTCGTCTAGCAGGTATTTGACAGTCATTAATGAACTCGATCCAGTTGTTTAGATGTATTTTTTTGTTCCTTAATTTTACGCATTTTTAAGACAAAAGGTGATGGATTGCGATCGTATTCAGCTTCAGCTTTGAGGCAGTATTCTAACCAATCTCCTACATATTTACCTACAGTTTCTTGATTTTCCAGATAGTAGAGAATTGTGGCATAAACTTGAGCCATAGTCACTGTCCGAAATTTTTGAGCTATGGCTTCTGGAGTTTTGCCGCAGTGGATGTATTCGTAGAGAACGTGTTCGATACCTACGCGGGTTCCTTTGATGCGGATATCTTCAAGGGTTAAAAAGTCAAAGTAATCTTCTAATTGCATGATTTTTTATCATTTTTCCTAAATTCACTATGCAGCCGATTCTGGACTTCAGAAGGATCTGCTGTCTCAAAAAATAGTTCTAGCGCCTCGATCAGATTCCGTCGAGCTTCTTCTATATTGTCACCTTGGCTGGCAATATCAAGTTCTGGGCAAAGGGATACATATCCGTCGCCTTCTCGTTCAATGATTGCTGTAAACTGTTGTGTTGACTTCATAATTTGAAGTGGCGGACTGCCAAGCTCAAACAATTATAGTTTTACTTGATATTATATCGCATCTTTTGCTCTTTTGTGCAGATGGGCGATCGTTTTATGCGATGATAGCTTGGTTCAAGTAGTCGCTGGAGATTGGTGTATGTGGAAAGCCTTGTTCTCTGGCTTTTTGAAACCAGTGATCTGCTTGAGTGCGATCGGCTGCTACGCCGTCTGCACCGCACAGATAAATTCCTGCTAAGTTGTTGGAAGCAACACCATAGCCTTGTTCAGCGGATTTGATGTACCATTGAATAGCTTTAATGGTACTTGTTTCTACACCTAATCCTAAATGGTACATACTGGCAATGATGCACTGGGATTCAGCATTTCCCTGTTCTGCTAGCGGTTTTAACAAGCTAAACGCTTGGGTGTAATTTTGAGTATTAAAAGCGGCTAGACCTTTTGCTAAATCAGACATTTTCTTAAGACAATAATTCTTCACAATACTCGCATCTTTTGCGCGGCGGTTCGGGGGTAGATTCACTGCTATCGCAGTTATTGGGTTGCATTGTCGCAAATGGCGATCGCTGACAAGCTGGAGTTGCTATCATAGTAGCATTAAACCAATTCATGAAGCATACCCATGAACCGACAAAAAATCCTCCTAGATCCGGTTTTTCCGACAGAGGAAGAAACAAAAGTTATTAAATTGTTAGATCAAGTGCTAGAGAACGAGATAGAAAATGGTGATTCTGAGAGATTAAAAGTAAAATTTGTGCAAGTTGGCGGCGAGCAGATCGCACTTCCTGAATCCCTCCATCAATTGCTGCGTCAAGCTGCACATTTAATGGCTGCTGGTCAAGCCGTGTCTTTAGTGCCTATCGAGCAAGATATGACTGTTGAAGAAGCTGCTATTTTGCTGAATGTATCGCAACCATTTTTGATAAAACTCTTAGCAGAAGGGGCAATTAAGTATGTGAAGGTAGGGTCTGAGCGGCGGATTTGTTTAGCAGATTTAATGGCATATAAAAAGCAGCGCACTGTTAAACGCCGCGAGATTTTGAGAGAATTAGCTGAGTTTAGCCAAGAAGAGGAACTCAATGAGAATAGAGTATACAGCTAGCAGGCTGACTCCCTATCCTGTTGTCTTGGATTCCTGTGTGATTTTTCCTATGTACTTGCGCGACACGCTATTTCGCGCTGCCGAAGATGGGCTGTACGATCTATATTGGTCACAAGAAATTTTAGCTGGTGCAACTCGCAATCTTGTTAATACTGGAAGGATGACGATTCAGAAGGCGGCGCGTTTTGAGGCTGCACTTAAGGAAGCTTTTCCCAATGCAATGGTTGAAGTCCCGGAGGATTTGATTCAGCAGATGACTAACGATCCGGGCGATCGCCATGTGGCGGCGGCTGCGGTAATTGCGAAAGCTCAAGTTATTGTTACGTCTAACCTCCGAGATTTTCCCCCGGATTCTCTCAATGCTTGGGGTATTGTGGCGCTGCACCCTGATGTTTTTCTGAATCGACTTTATGAGGTTGCGCCGGATTTGATGGCTAATTTGGTTTCGCAGCAAGCTGAGGATTTGAAAAATCCACCCCTGACTGTTGATGAATTACTTGTCAGGTTGAGGGAGGAAGTTCCGGTTTTTGCTGATAGGATTCAACGTTATTATGAGAATATTTTGTAGATGGATGATGAAAGGGCGATCGGCTAATTATCCCATTTCTTAAAACCCGTAGATTCGGGTAAGGACACGGCAGTGCCGTTTCCCTACGGATGTAGATCCGGGCAAAGACACGGCAGTGCCGTTTCCCTACGAATGTAGATCCGGGCAAGGACACGGCAGTGCCGTTTCCCTACGAATATCGCGTACAATCTATATCTAGCATTGATTTTCGGAATTGGTATGAGTACCATTCAAAAACACGTAAGTTTTTCGGGAATGTGTTACTTTGCTGATGTAGAATTTCTGAAGCTATTATCGCTTGTTTTTTTAGTCTATCCTAACTTTTTGGAGGATTATGTACCGTGACTAATGGGGGAAAGTTTTGGAACGTCACAAACCTGACTGTGGGTCTACTATCTTTGTTTGCGGGTATTGCCGGTGCAGCAATTGCTTATGCTCAAGGTTGGCAACCCTTGCTGTTTGAAAAAAACGCCAATTTTTTCTGCGAACTTCGCCCAGATACTCAGCGGGGAGGTGATGTTTGGACTGTGATGTATCGTCACGAGAAAGGATCGCAACCTTGGCTAAAAATGGTGACAACTTTAGGCGGTGATTATACACCGGCAAAACGCTGCGACAAAATTGCTGAACGCTTGGAAACTTATCGCAAAGATGGTTTGAGTAACTTAGCTTATCGAGACGATCCTAATACGCCGAATCAATATGTTATCTGCGCTAAAACTAAGTTGAGTGGCGATAATTGTCCGCTGGTGGTGACGTTGAAGCCCGGTAGCGAAACGGAGGCTTATAAAGCAGTGCAAGATATGACTGAAAATTTGTGGAAAGGTACTGGTGTTTATCAAAATAGCGAGGGTAAGTTGGCAAAGTCTAATTTTTCTGATAAGTCGCCAGTGATTGATTTAACTCCTTTTTTGACAGAGGCGGATCGGCTTGCTGGATCTAATTCTGCTAAGTGATATTAAACTTATAGGAATTACCCATGGGGTTCAGAAACCGGGTTTTTTGCGAAAATACTTCGTTACATCCCGCAGATTCGGAAAAAAACCCGGTTTCTTTGGTGGGAGTGCGTAAGTCCTGATTCACTGAAAAGTTTATTTTGGCTATAGGTTACAATTTATAATTCTCGGCATTATAGCAGCCGAGGAAGACGTCAACCAAAAATACCAGGGGAGGTGACCTTCGGGTGCATTGATATTATAAGTAGCCTTTATTTCATTAGCAGTCACGAAGCTGGTCTTATCGATGTAAGCTAACCATACCTCTCGATTATACTCTTTAGTGCCGCCAAGACTTTGGTAAATGCGCTTCTGCACAGAAAAGCCAAAGCGCCCATTACTGTATTTTACCCAAAGTCGATCCATCGCCCGCAAATCAGGACACGAAAAATTTTCCATATCTTCCTGGGTTAGCATACGTTCTTTTTGCCTCACCGCCACCTCTACCATTTTACTAGCAGTTTCCTCATCTGCTGCTTTCCACTGGCCAGCCGCCAATAACTGTTCTAGTTTAGAATACTCTGCTTTAGCAATCGGTTGATTCACCCAATTAGACTGATTTGCCAGATAAGTTTTAATAGGAATTCCCCACCGAAAACCATTAATAGAGACCCCGTGAACTGCTACTACTTTACCGTTAACATCTAAAACGGGACTGCCACTCATACCGGAAAAAGTAGAAGCGTCATAGGAAATCCCATAACCCTCTGACCTCACATCCAACTTGGATACAAAACCGATAACAGATTGTTGCTCTAATTTGCCACCTTCAGCCCCCCCTAGAAACCCAGAAATATAAATTTTATCATAGACTTTTACGCTATCTGAATCGCCTAATTTTAAACTTGGATAAGGACAAGTTTCCCCTACTGACGGAAACGTTACCACCGCTAAATCCAGATTAGGACTTGTTTGGATGCTGTCAGTTTTATGAAGTTTTTGGTCGTCAGTTTGCAGGTTCAAACTACGCCCTTCAACCACATGACGTGCCGTGAGAACCGTGCAAACTCCTTTTGGGCCAGGTACAATAAAGCCCGTACCGTGTCCGCCTTCATTTTGGGAGGAAATCAGCACGATACTATTTTTAACTGTTTCGGCAATTTCTTGAGATGACTTCTGCTGTCCGCAGCTTGTTAAGGAGAGTGCGAGAAGGGTAAGAATTAGCAAGCAAAGCCGAGATTTCATTGCTTTTACTGGTAGTTTTAGGGAGAAATGGAATCAAGGACACATTTTTATACAACAGTGATGTGTTGCTTTCCAGGTAGGAGATGAACACGACATTGCTTGAAAAAATTATACTTTAATTTGAAACTGTAGTGCTGTATTGGCATCGAGAAACACGATCGCGCTAGCCGCAAGCATCGCACTTCCATACCGCAGGCGAAAAAGCAATGGTTTTTGATTTGGTGCAGCCCGACTGCTACCCCAGATGAAAGTCAGCCCCCGACTCCTGACATCCGGCGCGACAAGCATCTAGCCAAGATTGAAACGATCGCGAAATTGAGGCAGTTTGGCTTGAGTGACGAGCAAATTGCAGAGTCGCTAGGGCTAACATTGGAGGAGGTTAAGCAGGTGGACTCGAAGGGGTGAGTTTGCTAGAATATGATGGAGAACACAAATATTACTTCGATCAAAATGGAATAGTAAACAATGACACTGAAAGAATTAGAAAAACAACTACTCGCCTTAACTCCCACTGAAAAAACTCAGGCAATACAGCTATTAGTCCAAAGTTTAAGCAATAGTTCCCTAGGAATTGAAAAAACTCCGGGCGTGTGTGGCGGTGATGCTTGTGTTGGCAATACTCGGATACAAGTTTGGGTACTTGTCGGGTATCGCCGTCTCGGATGCAGTGATGCTGAACTCTTTAAGTGTTATCCCCATTTAACTGCGACTGACTTAGTAAATGCTTGGGCTTATGCTGATGCTTACCCAGAAGAAATTGAAACAGCAATCAGAGAAAATGAAGAAGCATAAAACATGGCACGAATTTGCTATAATCTAACTAATATCAGAGCCAAACGATCGCACTTATGACTATACAAGAATTAGAAACTCAAGTCTTAACCTTAAATCCGGTTGATAAAGCTAAACTCATCAGCATCCTAACTCAAACTTTAACCAACGGTTCCCTCGGAATTAAAAAAACTCCCGGCGTGTGCGGCGGTGATGCTTGTGTTGGCAATACTCGCATACCCGTTTGGTCGCTGGTGTGCGATCGCCGTTTAGGTGCTTCCGATGGTATCATCCTAGAATCATTTCCCGATTTAACCGCCGCTGACTTGGTAAATGCGTGGGCTTATGCTGATGCTTACCCAGAAGAAATTGAACAAGCAATCAAAGAAAATGATGAAGTTATGGAAGAAAGTGAGGTTTATTAAAATTTGGCACGTTTTTACACAGATGAAAACTTTCCGCTAGCAGTGGTGGAATTACTGCGGGCTTTGGGTCATGATGTATTAACAGCAAGGGAAGCGGGGAATGCAAATCTTCAAATTCCTGACGAAGATGTGTTAGCTTTTGCTGCGAGCAATTACCGAACAGTTTTGACGCGCAATCGCCGTCATTTTATGCGATTGCATATTCAAAACTCTGATCATAGTGGTATTGTTGTTTGCACGGAAGACCCAAATTTTGAGAGGTTAGCGACGCGAATTAATGATGCTATTTCCGCCGCAGAAACATTGACTGGTAAATTAATTCGAGTCAACCGCCCGTCACAGTGAAAAAAAGCTGGTCGCCCAAACCATCCTAAAATCTTACTAAATGCACCAAAATTAGGTAGAATCATCTGGGTGTCTGAGGATTAACTATATGCGCTGGGTTCGATATGTGGCGATCGCGATCGTCAATGCTTTCGGTGTCGTCATCGGTATAATTTGGGTTGCAATCCCCGCAACAGTGGCTCAACCTTCCCTAAACTACCAACTCGCACTCTCCCCGCGACAACCCGACGGCGACACTCCCCAATCGCTGCCGGAACTCTACAAATTGCGCGATCGCCTCAAAGTACAATTAGATAACGTCCCGCCAACTCCCGATACCAGTCTGTTTTCCCCAGAACATTGGAAACCGGAAACCAACCGCCAGCAATCCCAAAATCTGACGCAGCAACTCCAAAACCTTCAAAGTCAGATTGAACTCGAAGAAAGAGCCAAAAATAACTGGGACTATGCTGCTAAAATAGCCTCCGAAGCCGTCGTCATTGGACGCACTTCTAAAGCCGATCCCGCTACTTGGGAACAGTCACAACGCCTGTGGCAGATTGCTATCAATAGCCTGCGGCTCATTCCCCACGGTTCTTTGTTGGCTGAACGGGCGATCGACAAAACCATCGAATATCAAGGAAACCTCACTGTCGCTACCTACGAATGGCAAGTAGCACGGTCTACACAGAAAATTAGAGCCGAGGAAGAACAGGTAAGAGAAATCGCCCGAAAAGAGCAAGAGAAAATAGAATTTGCTCGCCGCGAAATAGAGAGACAAGAACAAGAGAAAAAAGAACAAGCCCGCAGAGAAATAGAAAAACAAGAATTTGCAAGGCAAGAATTAGTCCGCAAAGAACAAGAAAAACAAGAACTCGCCCGCCAAGCAAAAGAAAGGCAAGAATTAGCACTAAAAGAATTCACCAGACAAGAATTAGAAAAGCAAGAACTAGCCCTAAAAGAACAACAAAGACAACAATTAGAACTAAATCAACCAGCAAGTCCTCAACCAACTCCCGAATCAACCGCAACACCAACTCCCGCCCCAGTAACGCCCGCTGCCTCGCCGACCAACTTCTTCTTTGCGGGAGATACTAACAGAGACGGCGAAATTAATCAGCAAGACGAAGCCGGAAAAGAACAATGGTCATTGTCTAGCGGCGCACTCGTTCTATTTAGCGATCGCAATAACGATCGCCGCAGCAAAATACCGACTTGGCAAGAAACCAAAGTCAGCGTCCCCCGCCGCGCAGCCATGCTTTCTCAAGTTAACTTAATCCTGTCTGAAAACTTCAAAACCTCTCAATTATTCATCACTGCTGATAGCATTGCCAGCCCTCACATCAGCGTTTTTCAGAAAACTGCCGACGGCTGGAAACCCGTCGATATATCCGGTGCTAAACCCCTGGTTTTCAGCACGAATATTGTATTAGGTGTGGAAGCAAAACAATTTGCCGATCGCAATTGGAACGGCACTGTGAATCTCAAAGCAACGGCCCAAAACAACGGTCAACAAATCGCCGCCACAACCATCCAAATGGGCGTTAGTCCTTGGATGATAGCGTCAAATACCGCACCAGTTACAGAAGTTCAGGTCAGCGACAGAGGCGCGGCAAACAGTGAATTTATCTCCCAACTCAAACAAGCTGTAGAGTCCACGGGCGCTCAAGTTAAAATTATCCAGGGCGATAATGCTTGGATGCAAGACAGTCAGAAAAATGGCTACGTTCAACTTCCAGGAAAATCAGATTTGCGTCAAGTTAATGTCGCCATTAAAAGCAATCGCGAATCCGATAAAAAGCCGCCTGCTAAATCAACTCAAGAGCGAGATTTGAGAGTATTTGAAATTGGCAAGCCTCGCTCTTTAGACCCAGTAAATCAGTGGTCTGATGGCTACGGAAATTTGCAGGTGACGCCACCGATTCCCGGACATCCAATGGGTCGAGTTTATTACGGGAATTCGGGGAATGCTGGTTTTAATCCAGAGGTACTTGATTTTATTCAAGCTCAGAGAATTCAAGGGCCGGCGGTGGATATTGATACTTCTTGGCTTTTGACTCGCCAAGTCGATGAAATTATCAATTTTATTCCCAGTCAAACTCCCGGAAAATATATAATGGCGATCGCCAGTCCAGAAGCCGGAGTTAAGTTATTGGAAGAATTGGCGGAAAAAGGGTACGGCGATGTTACAATCAATCGCGGCTTGAGCACTGAAACTACAGTCAGGGCTGCTTTGACAAATCCAGCTTTAATTCAACACAATCTCAATTTGCAACAGCAAAAACTTAATCCGATTTTAGAGAAGTTGAAAAGAGAGTTTTCCCTCGCCGACGACCAAATTATTCAAGTTCCGGTGATGTTTGGCTACAGCGGTTATGCTTGGTGGCCGAATATGGTAAACTCGGTGCCAGTTAACGGCAAGTTGTTAGTTTCAAATCCGCGCGGGGCAATGGTTGATGGTCTAGATTACACTCAAGAAAGATTGCGCCAATTGCTGCTTCCTGCTGGCGTTAGCGTGAGTTTTCTGGATGATAGGTATTATCAAGAATTGAAAGGAAACGTGCAGTCGGCGACGAATACTGTGAGGAAGCCAGAACCTATTCCTTTTTGGCAGTCTTTGCCTAATAATTGAGGTCTGTAGAAAGTTGCGATCGCAATTTGTGCTCAATATTTACCAGGTTTGTAGTAAGGACTTTAGTCCTCAGTGCGAGCCTCCCGCTCTCACCCTCAGTATCATTGGCCCATCACCGGATTTGATATAACTAGGACTTACGCACGGGTGGTCAGAAACCGGGTTTTTTACCTAATCTCTGCACTATAACGAAGGATTTTCGTGAAAAACCCGGTTTCTTTGCCCTGAATGCGCAAGTCCTGATAACGTAAAATATTTAAAAGCAGTATTTGTACAAGAAATTTAGCCCTATGAGTAACGAACAGGAAAAAAATCAAATTTTGACTCAGCAACCGGAAACAATTTCCCCTGCCAGCGATGAGTTCGCGAACACTGCAATTGCCAGTGTCGATTCAACTTCCGAACCAGCAGAAACTCCTACAGAAAATCCCCAGAGTGAAGCTGCTTTAACAGCAACTTCCGAAGCCGCAGAAACTCCCGCTCTACTTGCGCCGACTGAAAATATTTCAACAGCAATTGACGAAGCAGAAACACTCCCCCTGACCGCCGAAAATGCGCCGGAAACCAGTCACATCGTCGGTTATTCTCAACCCACAACTTACACCGCCAATCCCGATCCGAAACAACCTAGAATCTGGCAAATATTGGCAGTTTTTCTCAGCGGAATGTTAGTCGGTTCCGTGCTCAGTCTGGGCGCTTTGCTGGGGTGGAGAATGTATCAAGAAAGAGCAAACATTCAAATCAAACTGCACTCCGACGTACCCCTGCCGGAAAGCCCTCCGCCTGTCCCAGCAGCGCCCGCCAACCGCCGGCCAGGACTCCCCCCAGCACCCCAGCAGGCACTGCCCCCCACAATTGCTCCGTCGCCGGGCCAGACTCAAATACCATCCCTGTCTGGCGTTCCGCAACTTGCGCCGTCGCCGTCGCCGGAGCCTGCTGCTTCTGGCGCTGCGATTGAAACCCCTGTAACCGAACGAGTTAGCTTTGGGGCCGGTGCTACGGGAACTACTCTCAGCAATAGTTTGCGGGCCAACAAATCCAAACGCTACTTGCTCGACTGCAATAGCGGCCAAAGCATGACAGTCAAGGTTCAAGAAGGTCAAGTTAGTGCCGACATTATTGCTCCTAACGGTGAAAAAGTAGGTACTGTTGATAGCACAGGTCAGTGGCAAGGTCAACTAGCCAGCAGCGGCGATTATATTATTGAAATTTCGGGCGATCGCCAAGCAAACTACGGTGTTAAAATTGAAGTCAAATAGCAAGTATAATCGTATCAGGGGGTAGTTGCAAAATACATCAACCCGCCCTGGTTGCCAATTACCAATTACCAATTACTAATTACCAATGGTCGCACAAATATCTCCAAGCATCTACGAAGCCAAGACTCAGGAAATAGCTAAAGAAATCCTGAAGGCAACTCAAGACAAAAAGCGATCGTTTTTCGGCCAACTGCAAGACCAAATGCGCTGGGACGACAAACTGATGGATTGGGCAATGGCCAGTCCCGGACTGCGGGTGCAATTGTTTCGATTTATTGACTGTTTGCCCGCCCTCCGCAGCAAGCCGGAAATTGCCCGCCACTTGCAAGAATACCTGACTGTGGAAGAGGTAGAATTGCCGGAAGCATTGAAGAGATTGCTCAACTTTGCTAATGCTGATTCTGTCCCCGGCCAATTGGCTGCGACTACGGTGGCGCCTGCGGTGGAAACTTTGGCGCACAAGTATATTTCTGGGGAAAATATCAAGCAGGTAATTAAAACCTTAGAACGACTTCGCAAAGATAAAATGGGTTTTACAGTTGACCTTTTGGGGGAAGCTGTGATTACTGAAACTGAGGCGGAAGTTTATCTGAACCGCTATTTGGAATTGATGACGGAATTGAGCAATGCAGCTAAGAATTGGTCGCAGGTAGATGCCATTGACAAAGCTGACGGCGAAACTCTGCCGCGAGTGCAAGTATCTGTGAAGTTAACGGCTTTTTATTCTCAGTTTGATCCGCTGGATGCTAAAGGCAGCGAGGAGAAAGTCAGCGAGAGAATTCGCCTGTTATTGCGCCGCGCCAAAGAGTTGGGGGCTGCCGTTCACTTTGACATGGAACAGTACGCCTACAAGAGTTTAACTCTCAGCATTCTCAAAGACTTATTGTTAGAGGAAGAGTTCCGCAGCCGCACGGATGTCGGAATTACAATGCAGGCATATTTGCGGGACAGCAAACAAGATTTGCAAGGCATTATTGCTTGGGCGAAAAAACGCGGGAATCCGCTAACAGTGCGTCTGGTGAAAGGCGCTTACTGGGATCAGGAAACTATCAAGGCGATGCAGAAAGATTGGCCGCAGCCTGTCTACAACGATAAAGTTGCTACGGATGCAAATTTTGAAGCAATGACTCAGTTGTTGCTGGAAAATCACGAATATTTGTATGCTGCGATCGCAAGTCACAACGTCCGATCGCAAGCCAGGGCGATCGCGATTGCCGAAACTCTCAATATACCGCGCCGCCGCTTTGAAATGCAAGTGCTGTATGGCATGGGCGACAAATTGGCTAAGCTTTTGGTCGATCGCGGTTATCGCGTCCGAGTCTACTGTCCCTACGGCGATTTGCTGCCAGGAATGGCCTATTTGATCCGCCGCTTGCTGGAAAATACCGCCAACAGTTCGTTTATTCGGCAAAGTTCCGAAGAAATGCCGATCGAACAATTATTAGCCGCCCCAGTAGCCAATGGCAACGACCAGATAGCTTACAGCAAAGTATTTCCCAACGTCGCCGATACCGACTACGCCAATACCAAATTGCGGCAACAAGCAGAAGCAGCCATCAAATCAGTGCGGGCTAGCTTAGGTAAAACGTATTTGCCGCTAATCGACGGCGAGTACCAAAACACCGAAACAACAGTTAACTCTCTCAACCCTTCCAATCCCGCAGAAGTAGTCGGCAAAATCGGATTAATGTCCGAAGCACAAGCCAAACAAGCCCTAGAAGCAGCCAAAGCAGCCTCCACCAGTTGGCGGAAAACCCCCGTCCGCCAGCGCGCCGGAGTCCTCCGCAAAGCAGCAGAATTGATGGAACAACGGCGCCACGAACTATCAGCTTGGATGGTATTTGAAGTCGGTAAACCAGTCAGAGAATGCGATGCCGAAGTCTCCGAAGCCATTGATTTCTGTCGCTACTACGCCGACGAAATGGAACGGTTAGAACAAGGAAAAAATTACGATATAGCTGGAGAAAACAACCGCTATACTTATCAGCCACGCGGCATTTCTCTGATTATTTCTCCTTGGAATTTTCCCCTAGCAATTCCCGTCGGGATGACAGTTGCATCGCTGGTTGCAGGTAACTGTACTTTGCTGAAGCCTGCGGAATTCTCCACAGTAATTGCTGCCAAGATAGCTGAAATTTTGTTAGAAGCCGGGATTCCTAAAGGCGTATTTCAATACGTGCCTTGCAAAGGTTCAACCGTCGGCGCTTACATGGTGAAACATCCCGATGTTCACATGATTACTTTCACCGGTTCTCAGGAAGTTGGCTGTCAAATTTATGCCGAAGCTGCGATTTTGCAGCCTGGACAAAAACACCTGAAGCGAGTAATTGCGGAAATGGGCGGCAAGAATGCAATTATTGTCGATGAAAGTGCGGATTTAGACCAAGCAGTTGCAGGCGTAGTTTATTCGGCCTTTGGATACAGCGGCCAAAAATGTTCCGCTTGTTCGCGAGTAATTGTGGTCGAATCGGTGTACGATGCTTTTGTGGAAAGATTGGTAGAAGCCACGCGATCGCTCAATGTCGGCCCTGCTGAAAATCCCGGTACTCAAGTCGGCCCTGTGATTGATGCCACCGCCCAGTCGCGCATCCGCGAATACATCGAAACAGGTCGCGCTGAAGCTAAGATAGCCTTAGAAATGTCCGCACCGGAAACAGGTTATTTCGTCGGCCCAGTCATTGTTACGGAAGTATCGCCGACTGCAACTCTCGCCCAAGAAGAAATTTTTGGCCCGGTATTGTCGGTGATTCGGGCAAAGAATTTTAGTGAAGCGATTACGATTGCTAACGGCACGAATTTTGCTTTAACTGGCGGATTGTATTCTCGCACGCCTTCGCATATCGATCGCGCCCAAGCCGATTTTGAAGTCGGAAACCTGTACATCAATCGCGGAATTACTGGCGCAGTGGTATCGCGCCAACCCTTCGGAGGATTCAAACTTTCGGGTGTTGGTTCCAAAGCTGGCGGCCCGGATTATTTGCTGCAATTCCTCGAACCGCGCACCATCACGGAAAATATTCAGCGGCAAGGTTTTGCGCCGATTGAAGGAGTAGACGATTAGTCATTGGTGTCAACTTAACGTCAAACGTAGTCAGAGACTGCTGTTTACCGCCGAGGCCAGATCCCCCCTAGCCCCCCTTCACAAGGGGGGGACAAGATTCTTCTCAAAGTCCCCCTTGCTTTCGGGGGATTTAGGGGGATCTCGCAAGAGGATAAAAGCGAGATTTTTCAATGGTTTCAGTTTTTTTAGGGTGCTCTTCGGCGCACCTTACGGCTAGGGTGATATCAAAAAACTTCTGCGAGATTAGCTAGTTATAAAATGGAATCTACTAAAAATCGCGATCGACTAAATTCTCACAACCCTCCACTTGAGAAGTGGTTGCGATTTTTAATTATAGCCGTATTAGCGATCGGCATTTTATTTCGATTTGTCAATCTCGATCGCAAATTTTACTGGATCGACGAAACATATACTTCTTTGAGAGTTTCCGGCTACACCGAAGCCGAAATTATCAAAAAAACTTCGTACCAAAAAATAACCTCACCCTCGGATTTACAAAAATACCAGCAAATTAATTCGGAAAAAACTTTAAGCGACACCCTGAATTCATTAGCAACCGAAGACCCCCAACACCCGCCGCTGTATTACGTACTAGCCAGATTTTGGGCGCAGTTGTTCGGCACTTCCGTTGCAGCAATGAGAAGCTTGGCAGCAGTGATTAGCTTGCTAGTATTTCCGGCCGTTTATTGGCTGGCTTGGGAGTTATTTGAATCTGCCGCTGTGCCGTGGATGGCGATCGCAATTTTCGCAATTTCTCCCTACCACATCTTGTTTGCCCAAGAAGCAAGGCAGTACAGTTTGTGGACATTAACTACTATTTTATCCAGTGCAGCATTGCTGCGAGCAATGCGCCCTGAGTCTACTCAAAATAATCTCGCCCTGATTCTTTCCTGGGCGCTTTACGCAGGCACAGCAACACTAGGATTGTACACCCACTTGTTATTTGTCTGGGTAGCCGCAGCCCATGCAATCTACGTCGCAGTTATTGCCAACTGGCGGGATGTTAAAACATTTATTGCCTATTATGCAGCAGGAATGTTCGCCTTAATCGGCTTCATGCCTTCCCTCATAAATACTGTAGAAAACTTCAATCAAATTAAAAGTACAACAGCATGGGCAGAACAGACAAGTCTTTTAAGATTAGTTAGCAGGTGGGTGGGCGCCGTCAGCATAGCATTTTTTGATATTGGCATTGATGGCAGTGCCAGCGCCACAGAATTAGCCTTGGTAATTCCTGTTGGCATCATGATTCTAGCTTTAGTCGGCATAGCCCTTTATTTTCTGTGCCGGCAAACACCAAAACGGGTTTGGTTGTTGATATTGTTATTAATTGCCACAACCGCTTTATTTTTGGCAGTGCCCGATATACTTAAAGGTGGCAGGCGATCGGCCAATCCGCGATATTTAGTTCCTTGTTATGTGGGAATTAAGCTAGCAGTTGCTTACCTGCTGTCTGCGAAAATCAGCAACAATTTCGAGAAATTAAAACAGCAAAAATTGTGGAAAATATTAATAGTTACACTGTTTTGTGCAGGCATCATCTCCGGTGGAGTTAGTTCTCAAGCCGATAGTTGGTGGAATAAAGGCAGCGGTTGGTTGCGCGCGGAATTAGAAGTCGCTGCGACTGTCAATCAAGCCCGCAATCCCCTAATCGTCAGCGATGCGAATATAGCATACATTATGCCTTTAAGTTATCGCCTGCAACCACAAGTCAAACTGCTAATCGAACCACGCTGTTATACTTCTTGTTACAAAAATCGAGAGTTGGTACGGAAAAAACCACAACCCCCGAAAATTCCCGGCGGTTTCGGCGAGTTGTTTTTATACAGACCGTCCTCAACTTTGCGATCGGCAATTGAACAGCAAAACTATCAAATAGATCCGGCGGTTGGTAATGTCGAGCTCAATCTGTGGAAAATTACCAAAAAATAACCAGACAGGATTAAGGCAAAAAACTGGTTAATTTCCAAAAATGTCTGGTTCACCGCGACAGACTGCCAAGAAACTGAATTTTTGGAAGTATGTCTAGAGTAGAGTTCAATATGGCTGCGTTTAGCGGTAAGCTAGAAATTAAGAATAACAAAAATAACATCAAAAATCTCAAATGACAGTCACTGAAACCTCCAATATTCGCAGACTGCTGTGCGATCCCGACTTAGGGCTGATTCCTCATCTAGAAAAGTCCCTGAAAGACTTGCACTCGTCTGCGATCGCCAACGGAGAGAAATTTAAGGTAGAACCTTACGATATCGAACTCAAAAGCTGCCACACTCAGAAGCATCCCAACGACCAAAAACCCCTTGTCACTCAGTCAGTGTTAATGAAAATTCCCCTGACTGGGAAAGTTCAAGATAAGATGCACTTATATCTGATCGCAACTGAGTTGCAGAATCAAATCGACATCAAAATTATCGACTGGAGTGCCTTAGAACGCCGCCAATACGACATTCAGGGCATCCCCTTAAAACAGCCGATTACCAAAATTGAGGGCGAGATGAATTACGAGTTAGTATTCGATCGACCAAATTACTGCTGCATCACCCTGTGCCGCCAATTTGACTTGACTTACGCCGCCAATTATTAAGAGCGGAGTCGGTGGTTGATGCCGCAACTACAGAAGATGAGGACTTTAGTCCTCACTACGAACCGATGATAAAGTTTAAACCTCTTGCAAAAATAGCTAGGAACGGGCTCTTCGGCCCGTTCCACAAAAATAATTTTTTCTCTGGAACGGGCCGAAGAGCCCGTTCCCAAATTTAATTAAAAGGACTTTTGTAAGAGATATTTTGATCGTTCGGACTTTAGTCCTTCCTCATAAAACTGTAAGGAAGGACTGAAGTCCGAATGATCGAACCGGATCGAATTTAAACCGACCGATTTGCTGTTTCCGCAAGAATCTGCTTAATTTGAGCCGGAGTCAGACTCGGATTGGCCTGCAACATCAAAGCAATCACCCCAGATACGTGCGGCACTCCCATGGAAGTACCCGCAAAATATCGATAGGGAGTCCCCGGTTGAGAAAGCGGTACAGTTGAATAAACGTCCCCAGCATCCGCCCTCCCGCCGTCGCCGCCCGGAGCAACAAAATAACTAATCGCCTCAGCTCCCGCCCGGTTAGAATAATCGGCAAACAAGCCGTTGCGGTTAACACCACCGACAGCAATTCCTACCTCATTCGCAAACTTAGCCGGATAATCCACATCCGGGCGAGCATCATTTCCTGCCGCCGAAATCACCACCACGCCCTTAGCTT
Source organism: Microcoleus sp. A006_D1 (assembly GCF_036702805.1). Classification (NCBI taxonomy): domain Bacteria; kingdom Bacillati; phylum Cyanobacteriota; class Cyanophyceae; order Oscillatoriales; family Microcoleaceae; genus Microcoleus; species Microcoleus sp. A006_D1. The sequence continues at coordinate 63,615 of NZ_JAUBVZ010000010.1, read as the reverse complement.
CGGCGGCTCGAATTGCATTCAATTCCCGATCGTTGATCTGTTGACCACCAAAACTCACATTAATGATTTTTGCACCATTTGCCACCGCGTAATTGATCGCGTTAATTTCATCTGTAATTTTGCCTACTCCTGTGCTATTGAGTATTTTCAAAGGCATAATCTTCGCAGTCGGAGCCGTTCCAGTGATGCCCACTCCATCTCTTTTTGCAGCAAGTAAACCAGAGATATGAGTACCGTGGCTGTTATCATCCATCGGATCGTTATCATTGTTGGCAAAATCCCATCCCCGGAAATCATCAACAAAGCCATTGCCATCATCATCTACGCCGTTGCTAGCTTTATTTCTACCAGTCGTATCTACGCCATTTTCCCCCGCATTGCTCCAAATATTCCCCGTTAAATCTGGGTGATTGTAGTCAACTCCGCTGTCGATAACTGCTACGACAATGCCATCTCCAGTTAAGCCCTTTGCCCAAACTTCTGGAGCCTTAATTAAGTCTCTGCCCCACTCGTCGCCGCCCAAGTCGGGAACATCAGGAAAAGTTGCAACACCTTGAGCTTTAGCAACTGCCGCCGCCGCATTCACCAAACCGAACCCAAAACGAGAGTCAAAACCCGGTGAGTTGCTGGGATTTTCAGGAACAATATTGGCAGGAGTTGCAGATAAATTTAGGGTAAAATTTGTATTACCTTGGTTTTGATAAACTCGGACAAAGTATGTTCCGGGTGCCAAATTTTTGAGATCGATCGACTCTGGCGATAAACCCGATTCTTTAGCAGAAGCAATAATATCGGTAAAGTCAATAGAATTGTCGCCATTAATATCTTTAATCACAGCCACGTCAACATCGGCACTAAAACCGCTGACAGTTAATTTAAAGTCGTTAGTTGCAGGCAAAGTAAAGCGGTAAAGGTTGTCTGGGCGAGCATTGCTAACCGAGTCGGCGATGGTTTGAGTGCTGCTCAAAACGCCTAAATCGCGGGCTTGACTGAGTTGGTTGCTCAATACGGTAGTTGCAGAGATGAATTTACCGCTGAGGTTTTGTGGAGATGTGTTGGCGACTTCGCCTAAAATAGCACCGGATTGACGAATTTTAATTACTGTATTGGGAGTGTCGGCAACTGCTTCCAAAGTGAGGTCTGCTTCGGTAAGATTGTCGGTTAGCCCGATCGCATCCTCAAAACTGTTAAAGTCAGTAATTATGTCAGCAACCGCCGGATTGGAAACAGCAGAGTTGCTGCGCAGGACAAAGGTATCTGCGCCCAAACCCCCCGTGAGCGTATCTTTGCCACCATCGCCCACTAAAACGTCGCTACCGCTGCCGCCGTTGAGGCTATCATCTCCCCTACCTCCCTCCAAGGTATCGCTGCCCTTGCCGCCAAACAGGAAGTCGTTGCCGGCACCGCCGTTAAGCAAGTCATTCCCGGCACCGCCGAAGAGTGTATCGGAATTGCCGCCGCCGAGGAGTCTGTCGTTACCATTATCACCGCTGAGGCGATCGGCATCCGAGGAACCGACAATAAAATCGTTACCACCGAGGGCAAAAAGTCCGTTAGGATAGGGAGTCAAAAAGCCCGGAGTCAAGGCGAAACTGTTGGCGCTATCATCTAAAAGATAGGAAAATCCGTCAGGGCTCGGGCCGGCCATAGAAATGTACTCCTTAAGTGCGATCGATCTAAATTTTAAATAAAAAACATGAAATTCAGGTTAAGAAATCTACCATCCCAAATTCACTAATCAGGATCGGAAAATGGGAAAACCACACTTGCATCGAATTCAGAATTTTTTCAACCTCGCAAAATCGCGTTTAAAGCCTTATTTGCGCTACGTGATTTTGGGCGGGACGTTTTTATTTATTGCCCAAGCTTTTTTAACTCACTGGCGAGAAGTCGCGAATATCCAAATTAGAGCCGAAAGTTTTCCGTTGCTGGCGATCGCCCTCGGCGTCACTTTACTGTCTCTAATTTTTGTCGGCTGGGTGTGGATGTTAATTTTGCGGGAATTCCGCCAACCTGTAAATGCCGCGTGGGCGATTCAAGTTTTTCTCAAGACTAATATTGCCAAGTATTTACCGGGGAATATTTGGCATTTTTGGGGTCGAATCTTGGAAGCCAAAAAAGCCGGGATTTTCCCCAAAGCTGCTACTCTCAGCGTGCTGCTAGAACCCTTGCTGATGGCTTCTGCGGGCGTGCTGATTGGGTTGATTTGTTTTGACAAAATCAATTGGTTGTTGCGGATTTTCGGTTTGGCTGCTATTTTGACGGCGATTCATCCCCGAATTTTAAATCCGATCGTCCTTTTTGTAGAGCGGTTGAAGTTATCCAAGAACAAGGGGGAAAATTCAGAGGTTGGGGAGGCTGCGGGCGATCGACTGATTTCGCGTTTAGGGTCTAGCTCCAGTATAGCGAAAAAAACATCGAGTGTCAAGTCTAATCGCCAAATTAATTTACCAATTAAACGCTATCCTTTAGTGCCGTTAATCGGACAAATGTGTTTTATCGGATTGCGGGGCTGCGGATTTTTGCTAACGGTAATGGCTTTAACTCCGGTGAATCTTAACGATATTCCTAACTTGTTCGGTGCTTTTTGTTTTGCGTTTGTGGTGGGTTTAGTTGTACCGGGTGCGCCGGGGGGAATGGGAGTATTTGAAGCAACGGCGATCGCCCTGCTGTCCGATCGCTTTTCTACGGGTATAATTCTGAGTGCGGTGGCTTTGTATCGGATAATTAGTATTCTGGCGGATGTTGCGGGTGCTGGTTTGGCAAAGATCGATCGCCAGCGCGGGCACAGTTAAAAAAAGAAGACCGGGCGGTTGAAACCGCGTCTATACAGACAAAACCCGAGCTCAGAGGGGTTGAAGATTACGTTGTTTTCTTAAGTCCGCGGAGGCGGACATCGTTTGTTTAGACGCGGTTTCAACCGTACGTCCCATCTACAAACCTGTTTATTTGCGGATACGATATGGGATTAAAGCATTTTTTCGAGAAATTGCTTGGCCCGATCGCATTTCGGGTTACTAAAAAACTCCTGCGGCGGCACATCTTCCGCCACCTTTCCGCCATCGAGAAACAAAATCCGGTGGGCGACTTCCCGCGCAAAACCCATCTCGTGAGTCACAATTGCCATCGTAATCCCCGTCTGCGTCAAAGCTTTCATCACCTCTAACACTTCTTTAACCATTTCAGGATCGAGTGCAGAAGTCGGTTCATCCATCAGCAAAATTTCCGGTTCCATCGCCAAGCAGCGGGCGATCGCCACCCGCTGTTTTTGACCCCCCGAAAGCTTAGAAGGATAAACATCTGCCTTATCCGACAAACCGACTTTTTCCAGCAATTCTAAGCCCTTCAGACGCGCTTCATCCTTAGCAACGTGCTTCACCTTGAGAGGCGCATAGGTAACATTTTGCAGCACAGTCATGTGCGGGAACAAGTTAAATTGCTGAAACACCATCCCCACTTTCTGCCGTATTTTCATAATATCCGCCTTCGGCAAAGTGATATCTACGCCGTCAATGTAAATCTGTCCTGAAGTCGGAACTTCCAGGAGATTCAAACAGCGTAAAAAAGTAGACTTACCGCACCCCGAAGGGCCGATAATCGCGATCACTTCTCCTTTCTGAATCTCCGTGGTGATCTCGCGCAAAACCTTAAGATTGCCAAAAGATTTATAAAGGCGATCGACCTTAACTGCTAGTTTGGAGTCTGCGTTCGAGTACATTGGCCCCCCAAGTTAAACTAAGCACCATCAAATAATAAATTGCGCCGACAAATATCAAAGGTTCAAAGTAAATATACTTTTCTGCTCCCACAATTGTAGCGCGGCGCAGCAAATCTTCTACGCCGATTACCGAAACCAAAGCTGAATCCTTCAACAAAGCAATACTTTCATTCACCAATGCAGGCAAGATATTTTTCAATGCTTGCGGCAAGATAATATCGCCCATCATCTGTTTGTAGGGAACCCCAAGGGATTCTGCGGCTTCTTTTTGACCTTTATCTACGGCTTGAATTCCCGCGCGGATGGTTTCGGAAATATAAGCCCCAGAATTCAGCGAAAAAGTAATCACGCCAGCTTGCAGCGCAGATATATTATAGCCCGTAAGCTGCGCCGTTGCAAAATAAACTAAAGTCAATTGCAAAATTAGCGGCGTTCCTCTAAAAATTGAGGTGTAAGCAGTGCCGAACCAAGCCAGCGGTTTAATGCTAGAAATCTTAAACAGAGACAGCACGATTCCCCAGAGAAATCCCAGAAAAGCCGACAGCAAGGTAAAGGTGAGCGTTACCCAAATGCCGGACAAAATATAAGGCAAACTCGGCACGATTTTGCCAAAATCTAACTTGAATTTTGGCGCTACCGCCGGCTGATTTGCTGGAGTCGGTTCTGCTTGCGCGATCGGGCGAGAGAACCATTTAGTAGCTAGTTCCTTAATTTGACCGCTGGCTTTCATTTGCTGGAGGACTCGGTTGAATTCGGGAACTAATGTCGAACCTTTGGGAAAGGCGATCGCCGAACCGCTTTCTTCAGTATTCGGAATTGTATTAAATTCCAAGTCAGGGTTGGCTGCTGCATAACCTGTAGCGACAGTATCTTCAATTACTCCCGCCGCGAGTCGGTTCGCTTTAATTTCTTGGATGATGTCAGGAATCTTGTTCAGAGGAGCGAGTTGCACCCCTGCCATTTTTTTCACAGCTTCTTGCTGAATGCTTCCGAGTTGAACCCCTACTTTTTTCCCAGTTAAATCTTCAGGTTTGGTCAAATTGCTGCCTTTTTTGGCGACAATTGTATTTTGAGCTTCGTAGTAAAGGTCAGAAAAATCTACATTTTTTTTCCTTTCGGCTGTGGGAGTCATTCCCGCCATGACTAAATCGGCTCTTTTTGCCTGCAAAGCCGGAATTAAGCCGTTAAAATCCATGCCAATTACTTTCAGCTCGTAGCCCAATTCTTTAGTAATATATTTGGCAATATCGATGTCAAAACCGATGATTTCGTTGCCGCTAACCGCTGTATCTTTAAATTCATAGGGCGGGTAGTCTGGGGAAGTCGCTAGGGTTAAAGTTTTGTTGGCTTGGGCGTAACTGGCGATCGCAATTAAGCTAAAGGCGATCGCGATCGCGATCGCCACCATCGATCGCAATTTAAAACGTTTCATATCCAGCATTTTCCTCACAAATCCCCTTGCAAATAAAATATTCTAAAAGTTGCAATGAAGTCACCATTCTAAAGATAGAGAATTGCACAGCAAACCTACCTAAAAAATGTTCGCAGCGCACAGTTATTAATATTATACCTCTACTAAAAGTCCTTTTAATCAAATTTTTGGACGGGCAAGATGCCCGTTCCACACAAGAAAAAAAATTTGTGTGGGACGGGCATCTTGCCCGTCCTAGCTATTTTCGGACGGGCAAGATGCCCATTCCACACAAGAAAAAAATTTGTGTGGGACGGGCATCTTGCCCGTCCTAGCTATTTTTGCAACAGCTCTATTTTAGAAATTAAAGCTAGTGCGTAAAACTCCCACCCATGTTGTACCGTTGTCCTTATTGTGATCCGTATTTGTAATCAGATAAACTCCGGGCGTAACGCTGATAAAATCGCTGACTTGGATGCGGTAAAGAGCTTCTACGTGGACAGAAGTAGCATTGTCTTTGTTATATTTAATATCGTTGCGAGTCACCTTGGGCGGGACACCAACAATCAAGCCGCCGACATTACCTTCTCCGAACAAATCTGGGAAGGCAAAAGTTACCCCACTGTTCCAAATTCCCGCCTTCGCATCGCCGTCAGACAACTGTTGAGCGTCTACGTATCCCGCCCAGCCGGAAAGCGTAAATCGAGACGAAGGCCGCCAGCTTGCTTGAAGGCCGAAATGGTTCCCTCTGGTAGCACTTTGATTGAATGGTTGATTGGCGTTATTGCTGCCGGTACCGAGGGAAAGATCGACATCATTTTTGCGGGAGTAACTTCGCACGTAACTTAGGGCTAAATCGAGATTGGAACTTGGGGAATATGTTAATTGAGCGATCGCCCCGTAGCTGCTATTAAAAATTCCGTTACCCTGTGTAGAGTCAGCCGCGTTATTTGCCAGATAGCTCAAAGTTAGATTCAGCCGATCGCTCAATTGGTGATTGATGGCAATTCCCGTTTCTCCGGGAGTGTTGTAAATAGCGGGGTTGAAGGCTGCGAACCGAGAAAGGGCGCCTTGAGCCGCACTATCAAAATAAGGGTTGATTAACGGAGCAACGTCATCCGAAGTAAGTCCAGTTGCTCCTATTTCGACAGTGGTGCGGCTCCCGATGAGGAACTGATAGCTGAGTTTATCGAGGACGATTTGAGAGCCGCGATCCCCGTCGAAGTTGGTGCGAGTCATGGGAGTGCCGGTAGTGCGATCGTACCGAGCATTATTTCTCGCTTGCAACCGCGTTCTCAAACGGTCAGTTCCCGTAAAGCTAGTATCGAAATTCAAGCGCACCCGGTAGCCAAGATTTGCAGTAGTTTTGTCATCACCCACAGCACCTTTTCCGAAGGTATCGCTCACCGCAAAAATGGTTTCTGCATTCAATTTAGTAGTTGTCGAAAACTGATTTGCTTCGAGTTCGCTAGTCCGCGCTTCTAAGGCATCAACTCGACCGCGCAAGCTAGCTAATTCGGCGGCAAATTCTTCTTGCAAGCGTTGAAGTATTGCCAAATCTTCTTTGGTGACAAAATTAGCGGTTGACGAGCCAATTAGTTTGGTAACTTGGTCTAAACAAGCGTTTACACCTGCGGCAAATTCGTATCGAGTTAAAGCTCGGTTGCCGCGATAGGTTCCGTCTGGATATCCCGCGATGCAGCCGTAGCGTTCCACCAGGGATTGTAGGGCTTGGAAAGCCCAATCTGTGGGTCGCACGTCGGACAGTTGAGATACTGATGTCACTTGCTCCATCGAGGTGGAATCGGGCGATCGAGCGGCAGGTTTTTCTTGCTCAACCGCTGGGGTTTCAGATTGCTTTAACTCGCTGGCAATGACTGGCGCAGTCGAGGGATTTGATGTTGCGGTTAATTCGCTTTCTGAGGTGTCTGCTGTCTCGCTAGAGGCCTCTGTTTCTGTGGACGCGGGAAGTTTTGCGGCTGGATTCGGCGCACCTGTTTCTGCGGCAAACTGCTGCGGGTTTTCCCCAAGGGCGATCGGCTCTTGTGCATCAGGAATTTGCAGCGGTGCGGCAGTTGTTTCTGCTGCAAAGACTGTGTTTTCTACCAACAACAGGTTACTAAAGAAAGCTAGGCAAAACCATAAACTTTTCCCAAAAAGTTTTGACATTGTGGCTCCTGCTATATAAATAGTGAAAAATCTTGTTTCTTGTCACCGCAGCGAGAACGGGTTTTACTTAACGCAAACCCTGGCTCGGCAACAATTATTTCACAACCCAACTTTTGAATATAATTGAGCTGGCGTTGAAATTACTAAAATCCACAATCCGCACTCTTCAGGATGGGCGGATATCTGTGTTTTGCTCTTTTCTCGTTCCTGGGCGCCCTCTGAACCCTAGAAGAGTTGGTTGAGAATAATTTTCAACCGCAGAGGGAGGCAGGTAGATATTTTATCTTAGTGCAGAAAATCGATCGCTGTCAAGTCTGTGCGATCGCCGATCGCAGTAAACCATGACAATTGATAGCTGTGCCAGTACAAACGATATTTAGCTACTACCAATTATTAATTCTGATTACCGTCACTCAATGAGACTCCAATTGCATTCAGGCGATCGCTCTGCTTAAAATTATCTGCGTCTATCTGTGTTCATCTGCCTGAAATCTGCGATCGCTCTATCAATCAAAAATTTATCTGGTGAAATCAACAAAGTTTCTTCCAATTTTGTTGAAAAATTTGTCAGAAAAAAGAGCTATTACCTATTGACTTTCCTAGGATTCTTGTGGTATATTTTAGATAATGGGAGTGGTGACTACGATTTTAAAATTGCCACCACTCCCATTATTTAATAATACATTATTGAATGGTCAAAGTCAAGCGTTTGACCCGAAAAAAAAAGGCGATTTTTTTTAATTTACTTAAAAAAAATCAATCGAAGCTCATTACCAATTCGCCGTTACCTTCAATCACTTCGCCGATCGCGAAGGCACCAATTCCCTGAGACTGAAACCACTTCACAGCCTGTTCAACTTCCCGGCGATCGAGCAACAGGACAAATCCAATCCCCATATTAAAAGTATGGAACATATCGGCAGTCGCAACTGAACCAGCTTCAGCAATCCAGTCAAAGATCGGCAAACTCGGCCAGCTATTACCATCAATTTTCACAGATTGATTTTCTCCCAAACAGCGCGGCAAATTTTCCGGCAAACCGCCGCCAGTAATGTGAGCCATACCGTGAATTTCCAAACCGCTCTTAATTGCTTCGAGGACTGGTTTCACATAAATTGTAGTCGGAGTCAGCAGCACTTCTCCTAAAGTTTGACCGCCCAATTTTTCCGGTTGGGAATGCCAATCAAAACCTAAATCGCCCGCAATTTTTCTCACCAAACTAAAACCGTTGCTGTGCACGCCGGAACTAGCCAGCCCGACAGCCACATCTCCCACCCGTACCTGGGAAGCGTCCAATAATTTGCTCTTTTCGACAATTCCCACGCAAAACCCAGCCAAATCGTACTCGCCCGCTTGGTAAAAACCGGGCATTTCTGCCGTTTCCCCTCCGAGCAAAGCACAGCCCGCTTGCTTGCAACCCTCAGCAATCCCCGTCACCACCGCAGCTAATTGTTCTGGATTTAACTTTCCCGTCGCTAAATAATCGAGAAAAAAGAGCGGTTCCGCCCCGGATGTCAGCACGTCGTTGACGCACATCGCCACCAAGTCGATACCTACCGTGTCGTGGCGATCGAGATCGTGGGCCAATCTCAACTTAGTCCCAACGCCGTCAGTGCCCGAAACCATCACCGGCTCTTTTAAACCCTCCGGGACGCTGAAAAACCCGCTAAATCCACCGAATCCACCCAAAACTCCCGATCGGTGGGTACTTTTGACTGTATTCTTGATGCGATCGACAAAAGCTCTGCCCGCCTCAACATCTACACCTGCTGCTCGATAATCCATAAGTCCGCCACATCGATTTGTAAGTTTTAGTTTATTCCCATAGTGGTTAACAGATGAATCAAACGAGCCGGAACTCCGGTCAAAAATTTGGGGCGGCCCGCGACGAGTGTCGCAAAATTGTATCAATTTTGGGAGCGGGGTCAACCGTCAACACTTGACAAACAACTTTTTTTAGGCTAGCGATTCGGCAGTCCACAAAATACCCAAAAAGATTGTAAATTTTTGTAAAGTTTTCAGGAATTGTGAAAACGGCTGTAAGCACTGCAATTAAAGGATTTTATGAGACCGAGTTCCGAGAAGATTTGATGCAGATTCGGTGCAATGTGCCGGCACAGCGATCCCCAAGCGCAAAAGTATGTGGTAGTCTGTTGCAGTTCGTGAACAACACACAAATTGCGGATCGAGTATGAGTTGTCAAATATCAGGGAAGTTTCAGCCAAATTTTTTTGGGGCTGAAGCATTAAAGCCAAAACGCACCCCGATACTTTGCTTTGACTCACGGGGGAATGGCGAAGGAATCAAGAAAAATTCTTGACGCCTGCCGCCAAATGGCCAATCCTCCAATCTCGGTTGGCAATGGCTATTCACAAAAATGGACGTATGAAGGAAAAATTTGTTGGTGGTTTACTCGCTGTCCTGTTAGTTCCTGTGGTAGGAACGGCATCGTCTTGTCACGCACAAGCAACAGATGTCGTCAAGCACAACTCTCAAGGTTCCAAGCAAGTAATTGCCACCCAACCGTCCCCGCCGTTAAACGCGACTCGGGTCGAAGCACAGAAAGTGGGACAGTATCAGTACCAAGCAAGAGCTGACATTGACCGAGACTCGATCGCCAAAATTCAGCCCCACGACTTGGGCGGGCGACAAGCAGCGACAGTCTACGTGCGAAACATTCCAGTCATCACCTTTCTCAACACCAGTCCGGAAACAAATACCAAAATCGGAGAAACTGGGGACAGCCAAGCCGGTACTCGCAGTCAGTTGAAAGTAGCGGCCCAGAAAGACAATTCCAAAGTCGGAAACATTGCCAGCAACGAAAGCAACCAAGAACCAGATCCAGTGTGGCGGGCATCCAGCCTAGCAGCAAGACTCAACCAGCTAGCCCGCAACAACATCGATCCGAACAGCATTACCGTTAAGTGGGAAAAAGGCGATCGCTACCTGATCCAGGCAAACGGCGAGGACTTGGTAAACATCAACGCCGAAACCATCCTCCCCGACACCACCAGCGACTTTAGCCGAGACGCCCTGCAAGTAACCAATCGCCTCCGCCGACTGCTGGGCAACGCCCCACCCCTGCAAGCAGTCGCAGACCAACCGCAACCAGAAGCCCCCGTGCTGTCTCTGGGCCCAGTTCAAGTGCGGCTCAGCGGCTGGGCTTCCTGGTACGGCCCGGGATTTGACGGCAACCTCAGCGCCAGCGGCGAGCGTTTCAACCAAAATGATTTGACAGCAGCCCACCGCCAATTGCCCTTCGGCACTAGAGTCATGGTGCGAAATCTCGACAACGGCCGCTCCGTCATCGTCCGGATTAACGATCGCGGCCCCTACGTGGGCGATCGGCTGATTGACTTGTCGGCCGGCGCAGCCAACGTGCTGGGAATGATGAGCAGCGGCGTTGCGAGAGTGGAAATCGAAGTAATCGAACCCAAGCAACAAACAACTGTGGGACGTTGACAGTTGACAGTTGACAGTTGACAGTTGACAGTTGGCAGTTGACAGTTGACAGTTGACAGTTGGCAGTTGACAGTTGACAGTTGGCAGTTGACAGTTGACAGTTGACAGTTGACAGTTGATAGTTGGCAGTTGACAGTTGACAGTTGGCAGTTGACAGTTGACAGTTGACAGTTGACAGTTGACAGTTGATAGTTGGCAGTTGACAGTTGACAGTTGGCGGTTGACAGTTGACAGTTGGCAGTTGACAGTTTGCCCGAAAAGCCGCTCGTTGGGTTGACAGCAATTGACAAAAGAAGGCCGAGGATTGGAGTAATGAATAGTCTTGTTTTAATTTCTCCCTACAAGGGTTCCGGCTTTAAACCAATTCTTTCTGGTAAGGCAGAATAAATAAGTTATCCGAAGTGTAGAAGGCAGAAAGTAGAATAAAAATGACATCTTGGACTCGTCGAGTCCCGATGCGGGCGGGCGAGTTTGTTGCTAACATCGCCACAAGATGTCAGATTGAAAAAATTCTCAATCAAAAATTCTGCATTCTGCCGAATGCCTTCAGGAGATTCTACCGGTGCGCCTGTTTACGACAATTGCAGCACTTCGCTGCTACTTAAATTTACAAAAGTCTGCTGTACCTGATTTGACAGTCGGTTTAGTGCCGACAATGGGAGCTTTGCACAGCGGACATCTCAGCTTGATCCAGCGAGCAAGACAAGAAAATGCGATCGCCCTGGTCAGCATTTTTGTCAACCCGCTGCAATTTGGGCCAACAGAAGATTTTCAAGATTATCCTCGGAATTTGGAGCGAGACCGGCTGCTGTGCGAACAAGCTGGGGTTGATGCAGTTTTTGCTCCCCCAGCAACAGAAATGTTCGGCAACCAAAAGGTCGATTCCCTAGGGGATAGCTTCGCTTCACGTACAGAAACACCCAAAACCGCCCAAACACAAATTCACCTTTCATCCTTAACTCAAGTAGTGCCGCCGCCGGCGATGACATCAGTGTTGTGCGGCAAGTCGAGGCCCGGTCATTTTCAGGGCGTGGCGGCAATTGTGACCAAACTTTTGAGTTTAGTGCAGCCGACAAAAGCTTATTTCGGGCAGAAAGACGCGCAGCAACTAGCAATTATTCGCAAGCTGGCTGTAGATTTTAACTTGCCTGTAGAGATTGTTGCTTGCCCGATCGCCCGCGAAGAATCTGGACTGGCAATGAGTTCTCGAAATCAGTATTTAACAACAGAGCAAAAACAGCAAGCCTGCGTACTCTACCGCGCGCTGCAACAAGCCTCAAAAACTTTTGCCTCAGGCGACCGCACCTCCACCGCTGCACTTGCTGCTGCGCGCGCAGAAGTCGCAGCAGAACCCGCAGTCAAGCTGGAATACGCCGAACTCGTCGATCCCGACACTTTGATGCCGTTGCAGGTTGTGGAAACAGCGGGACTTTTGGCAGTAGCAGCCAGAGTCGGTTCTACTCGGTTGATTGACAATATAATTCTCAGGAACCGGCGACCAATTGTGGCGATCGACGGCCCGGCGGGCGCTGGGAAATCCACCGTAACTCGCCAAGTAGCCACAACTCTGTCGCTGTTTTATCTGGATACTGGGGCGATGTATCGGGCGCTGACTTGGCTGGCTTTGAAAACAGACACGCCGATTTCTGACGAATGTGCGATCGCCGAATTAATCAGTTGCAGCTATTTAGAATACAACCTCGATCCCGGATCTTTGAGGCTGAAGATTAACGGCGAAGACGTAACCGAGGCAATTCGCAGTTTGGAAGTGACATCCCGCGTCTCAGAAATGGCGGCGATTCGGGCCGTGCGGGAGTTTCTGGTGGAGGAACAGCGGCGCTGCGGCAAATCCGGCGGAATTGTGGCAGAAGGCCGGGATATCGGCACTAACGTGTTTCCCGATGCGGAATTGAAGATTTTTTTGACGGCTTCGGTACAAGAGCGAGCGCGCAGGCGGTTGTTACAACTTAAAGAGACCGATCGGGCTAGTATTAGCTTGGCACAGTTGGAACAAGACATCGCTCTGCGGGACGAAAAGGACAGCACTCGCAAGATTGCACCTTTGCTCCAAGCAGCCGATGCTGTAGAAATTCAAACAGATAATCTGACTGTTGACGAAGCGATCGATCGGATTGTCGGCTTGTACCAAGAGAGAATCGGCCCGAAAAGTTAATTTTAGGGCTGGTGGGGCGGGCGATCGATCGCCCACTGTCTCAAATCCGGTGCAATCAACTTATAGTGTCAGGTAGGGACGCTGGCGCCAGTCTGAGTCTCTAGGAATATAGCGTGTGATTAACAGGATTTGAGCAGCATCCCCGTTGGAAAAAGTTTACTCATTCCCGGTTTTCATGGGGAGACGAGGGTTTCTTGTACACAAGTCTTAAATTTTTTTATCCTGATGGACTTCCCTGCGATCGGTTATTTGCAGTAGCATTTTTAGGAGCCATCCGATTTAAGATTATCGTCTTAACTGGATTAACTTAATATCAACATAAAATCTACAATTAACTTTGCAAGGTGTGAAAGGAGAGAATGACGTGACAAAAATTAAACGGCTGTTGAGGCGGCGAAAAAAATTAATCGTTGCTTTTATAGCCGCAGTAGGCAGTTTTTTGCTGGGTGTGACGTTGCCGATGAACTTGCGGGCAAGTGCACCAGCGACACCAATGCAGCCCCAGGTATTGGCTGTATCCCAGTCACAAAAACCAAAGCCGATCGCCAATGTTAATGGTATCAGAGGGGCGATCGCCCATCGAGTTGAATTTTCCCAACAGGCTCTAGCCTCTTTGGAGGAAACCCGCTTTAAAACAGACCTACCGTCCCAGTTTAAAGGTACAATGCTCCGTCAGGCGAAACTCGACTCGCAGCACAAGGCGATCGCCCTGACATTTGACGATGGCCCCTGGCCGACAACAACTAGACAAATCCTAGATATTCTCAAGAAAAACAATATTAAGGGTACATTTTTTTGGGTAGGAAGATACCTGCAAACATATCCCGAACTTGGCAAACAAGTGGCGGCGGCTGGTCACGCGATCGGCAACCACACTTGGAATCACCAATACATTAAATATAACGAAGACGGTGCCGCTCGGGAGATCGATCGCACCTCAGCCTTAATCGAAGAAGTAACAGGGGTAAAAACATCAATGTTCCGCCCGCCGGGAGGAATTTTAAACAATGGATTGGCAGCTTACGCACAGAAAAAAAATTATGCAGTTATCATGTGGTCTGCGGATTCTTTAGATTGGCGGACTGCGACGCAATCGTTGATGGATAACGTGATGCGGCAAGCAAATTCCGGCGGCATTGTGCTGATGCACGACGGCGGAGGCAATCGAGCGAGGACTGTACAAGCTTTGCCGGATATTATTGCTAAATTGAGAAAGGAGGGGTACAAATTCGTAACAGTTCCAGAGTTGTTGCAAATGCAAGAACAAGATTTGAAAAAGCAGGAAACAGCACAAAAATAAAAAAATGGGAGAGTGGAATTAATCGCCATTTTCCCATTTTTTTTAGGGAGTTCGATAGATTCTGAGAACTAGAGCTGAAGGAATAAGGAAGAAGTGGCAACCGCAGTCGGTTCCACCGGAAGTTCTTAATTGCGGAAATGATTGCTTTAATTGCATTTCCCTTCTTCCTTCTTCCTTCTTCTTTCTTCCTGGTTCCTTCTTCCTGGTTCCTTCTTCCTGTGCACAAATTGATCGACAATCGCTAAGCTGTCGCGCATTTAAATTGTATACTCAGGGCGGACTACAAGAGCCCACCCCACTCATTGTTTGATTGTTTTCTGATCTACAATTTAAATGCAGAACAGCTTATGCTGTTGTAAGAGAGCATCAGTCCGATCGCTAGGTCGATCGCGTACCAGCCATGACCCAAAGTCTCAGTGCGACAGGCTTGCCCCCAGCCTTCCCAGATCACACGCAACTCCCAGAATCCGACGGTACTTTTGTGAAAAATTTCCAAGAGCATCCCCAGAGCATCCTGCTCACAGACTCCCTAGAAAGCACGCTGCAAACGCTTCACCCCGACGGACAATATGCGATCGGGCAAGATAGTGGCATCTACTGGCGCGAAACCGACCCTCCAGAAAAGGGAGCCGAAGCCCCTGACTGGTTCTACGTCCCCAACGTTCCGCCCATGTTAGACGGCGAAATTCGTCGCTCTTACGTGATTTGGCGCGAGTATATGGTGCCAATAATTGCGATCGAGTTTGCCAGTGGGAATGGTTCCGAAGAGCGAGACAACACGCCTTTATCTCGTTTACCAGAAGGTACTACTCAGAAACCAGGGAAGTTTTGGGTATACGAACAGATTATCCGCATTCCCTACTACGCCATATATGTAATTAAAACCAGCCAACTGGAAGTCTACAACTGGGTGAATGCTTGCTATTGCCGATTGGAACCGAACGATCGCGGACATTACCCGATAGACCGCATGGGCATAGAATTGGGCGTATGGGAAGGCAGCTATCAAAATCAGACACAGCGGTGGTTGCGCTGGTGGGATAACGAAGGAAATTTGTTGCTGACCGGAAGCGAGCAAGCTCGACTCGAATGCCTCTACGCCGAACAGGAACGACAGCGAGCTGAAGCTGAGAGTCAGCGAGCCGATCGCGCAGAGCAAACACAAAAAGATGCGATTCCGCAACTCCTGGCAATGGGTTTGACTGTCGAACAAGTCGCTCAGGCGCTTTCGCTGTCGGTGGAAGAGGTGCAGCGCTTGGGATAAAGGGCGATCGAGCTAACCACTGGAGACATCTGAATAATCCAGACAAATCCTTTAAATTCAGCAACTTGACAGGGTTATCACCGCATCAATTGAATATTTGAAGTTGTGAAGGATTTTTAGGATTTACGCAAAAAACCCGGTTTATCCGAAAAATTGTGCATCGAACCGAGAGGTATTGATGCAGAAACTGGTTTTTTCCCCGCGTGCGTAAGTCCTGTTTTCATAAAGATAGAGTATATCATGTTTTTTGTGTAAGCTCAACTTCTTGCCTGAAAAATGCAGAATGCTTCGTGGCAAATTGATTATCTTCTTTTTACAAATCTGCTCTCAATATTGCCAGGAGTTGTTCTTTTGTAAGTTCTGAATCAATTCTATACATCTTTCTAGCTTTTGCAAGTATCTTGCGCATATCTTGCGATCCTGCTGCAATACCAAACTCTGACATAATATCATCCGACATTAATGGCATTAACTTTTCCTGATCATCTAAGAGTGTATCAAGAATAAGCTTCTTAAGTTCAAATGTAAAATTTGCATCTATTGATAAGTTTTTTAAGAACTTATTCCATTTAGTTTGATATCTATTCCTGAGTTGTACTACATCTTTTGTCACACCAATATCACCCATTACCTCTCGAATTAAATTGTCATAATCCCAAGGTGAGAAGTAGCGTTTTCGGCGCATATTCCACTGATAGATAAGTTCATCCTTTGACTCATTGCTTTCTATTAATTGTATGCACTTTAGAATCGCTTCTAGAAAGCTCTGAGATTCATCAATTAGCTTAAGCAAACACTTTTCCCAATGAAAATCATTTTCTGGTTGAGAAACTTCACAAATAGATTCAAACCACTCTGAGCAATTTCTCTGAATCTTACTATTGTGAGCATCTTCATTAGCAATGTTATGCTGAAGAAGAGTACGCAATGATTGCACAAGATAAAAGTGGCTACTTAAATTTCTACCTGCGTCTAGACTAAACTTATCGAATAGTTCTACTAAAAATTTAATATCAGACTTTTTACCTGCTTCCCAATATAAGGTATATAACCAAGATGTTACTCGCTGAAAGCGGCACTCAGGTATGCCATCAGAAGTGAACTGAATACTAATTGAACCAAATAATTGATCACCTTCAATAATTTGAGAAACTATGGAATCGATCTCTTGTTTACAGGCTGAAAGCTTATCAAAAGATTTCAGCACTTCTTCCGAGGAATTCATAGTTATTTCTTCTTTTGCGATGGTTGAGAGTAATATGTTATCGGATCTGCAATAGGACCAAGAAAATTGAAAGCTATGTGAAACTCATTTAGAGACTCACCTTTAAGGATGTCCGGGTTGCCAAATAGCTGTGGAACAAAAGGAATGTGCTTACGTTCCAATTGTGACACGTATACAGCTCCGCGTTCATTAGGTTTTTCAGACCTCCACGCTACTTCTCCCGTAAATTTTTTTGGGCTTCCATCAGGATTACTCGCAAGATAGCTACGGAGAATTCGTTTACGTCCTATTGATGAACTTTCATTTTCAAGCTCTTTGAATATATCTAAAGAAATCTGAATTCTATCTAGATGGAAGTTGGCCAAGCCTTTCAAATAAGTTAGAGATAGATTCTCGTAAAACTCTCGTGTCTTCATTAAAGCTTCTACAATTTGTAGGCAATATTGCCAATCTCTTTGATTAAATGAAACAGTTCTCCTCTCTCCAGAAAATAGATATTCTTTGGCTTTACTTAACCACCAAACTTTAAGAAGTAAATACAGTGAGTGTGAATCTTGATTTATTTTATCCCAATGTTCCTTCAAGTAATGAACTGCTCTTTCACAAGCATGAATATTATCATCTGTTAAGGAAGATTTGAATGGTATATTCTTAACAATGGCATAGGCTCTTAGATAATAACCATCACTAGATCCCATAGCTTCAAGAGCCTGAAATGCTTCTTCAGAAATATCATTTCTTCCCACTAATTCACCTATCTCCTGACGACGTGATTGCAAACGTTCTTCCTGTTCAGGAGGATACTCTTCAGATTCTGATAAAGTCAATACATGAAATACGTTTGCTTCTATTTCAGCACGAATTGTTGGAGCAATACTTTCATCCGAAAGAATGTCTCTACTTGTCCAAAGTAAAACATCTATCGGATAGTAGTTTTCTGAATTTAATGAGAGTGCATCAAAAGCTGCTTCTTGTGCTTGCTTAAGAAAAAACAGTGATTTTTCATGATTTTGATTTCCTTTTAGTATATTAAATTTTGTTCCTAAAACAGAAGCTTTCTCGACTAACAAACGACCACGCAATCCCCTATTTCTCTTGTCAAAACCCACTTGATCAAGAGCAATACAAAGCACTTCTTCTGCTCTATTTAAAAGCTCAATACGCTCCTGTTCAGATAATACTAAACTCGAAGGATATCGTTGTCTTTGAACTGTTTCTGTTAAAAGAGTAGCTTCTTGTAGCATTAATCTAGAATTTTTGACGTTATAATCTTCTCGTAACTGACGAAGAATTTCAGCAATTTCTGAAAAATGGGGTGCAAAATAATTTGCATCAAGTCCTTTAGGACCCATACTTCTAATTAAGGAAACTGCAAATGAAATCTCAGTTTCACCGTTGAAGTTACCTTTTTCACGAACACTTAATAAAATATCCTTAGCACAATCAACTTCTGCTTTTGCACAACCCAAAAGAGATCGGGAGATTAGTTCAGCTTCAATTCGATGTCGAGCACCAATTTCAAAATTACCACGATCATCTTCGTACCACTGCACAACATCAGTTTTAAGTTTTTTAATTAAACTGACAAAATCTGTAATTGCTCCTGCATTAATTGCTCGAATCAGAATTTCCAATGGAAGATTAATTCCCAAACGTCCAGGAACCATTACTAATCGAATTAATTTCTGAAGTAATGTTACCTCCTCTCCATCTATCACCAAATCTTCTGAGGATAAAAGTTGGTTTTCAGTGATCAAACCCGCTTGTAAAAAAGCAGTTGCAAATGTAGTTTTTGAGACTAAAATTTGCTCAGAATGTTTAGATGAGTCTTGTTCCGCATATTGTACTTCTTTCGCCAATCCTGAGCGAATTTGACTTTTAGTAGGTGGTAAAAGCCTATACAGGGCGACTAAGAACCTATCACCACCTTTTTCACTGAGCTTTCTAAGGTTTTCACTAGATGATGGTGCAAAATTTTCAACAAAATCTATAAATCCAGTCATTTCGTCTATTCCTTCTCTTTTTGGAGGAACCTTACTGAGACACGCAGGAGCCTCGACAAAATTATTTTTTTGTGCAGCAGCCTTACTATAGCAACTACCAACAACAACAACTTTACGCCCTCGACTAGAAAGCCTTTTAGTCAGTTCATAGTATTGCTCTTGCTCAACCATTCCATCCCAAATAATTAGAACCGCAGATGCACCCAAATCTTCAGCCCATTTACAAAAAGTATCTAAATCATTTGAAAGAGGGAGTTTAGAGCGATGCTCAATAAATAAAACAGGATACTTTTTCTCCTTACGAATTGAATATGCGAGATGACCAAGAGCAATACTTTTACCCGTGCCTGACTGTCCACAAAGAATTACTGGCTCATCCTGCAACTCATTAGATTTCAATCTTTTAGTAACAATTTCTTGAAGATGACTCTCAAAATTACGCTTAAATGCAAATCCCCGTGCATATCCTGACCAGATAGGTCTATTGCTGGATTCTGCTAGGAAAGCTCTGAACTCACTATATAGTCTATTTTCTCCAATGTGTGGTGGTTCTATAAGAATTGTGTCATCTATAATAGTTGCCGATCTCGAAACTAAATTCCAAATATCTAGGGTAACATTTAAAGACTTGTGCTCTACAGTAATGCGGTGACCATATTCATCATTGTCAGGTGGTTCACCAAGTATCAAATATCCTGCTTCTTGAGCACGTAAAAGATATATTGCCAAGTTTTCGTCATGGAGGATAACTTTACCTTCTTGTACTCGTCTAGCAATACGTGGATTTTGTTTGATTGCTTCATTTACACTAAAAATATGAACCTGAGCTTTGTTAAGTCCTTCAATAACAGGTGTTAGTTTCTGTGGAGAGAACCAGTCTAAATCACCTGCATAGCCTTCTATCACCAGTGTTCCGAGAGGAGTGATAAGTTCTGGCAATCTACGAGCTAGAGCATTTGCTACGGAATCTCGAACGTCTAGCTCATCTTCATTCAAAGGAGGTCTTTTATCCTTATCGGCTTGACTGACACACCCAAACAAAAATGTGCAGTGTAGACGATGACGATTTCTAGGATCGCTTGGATTAAGAGTTTCCGAATTATATATTGGCTGTAATTGTCGCCAACTCGTTCTGAAGGCTTCGAGGCAAATTGTATCAATTGCAGAAGTGTAAACCCCACTCCAGGAGAAACTAGCAACAGTCTCTAGCCATTCTGGATGAAGAAAACAATTACAGCGTCCTTGCATCCAAGTTAATGCTGCCTCGGATGCTTCAGAAGCCTTTCCAGCTAAAATTTGACCGTAATCATCTCCTGTCCCACCATATTTACGTAGGATCTCGGATAGAAAAGGATCTCTCCCCGACTCTAGCTTTAGATAATTTTGACCTAATAGTAGAAAGGCAGGGCCAGACTTGAGTCGCTCAGACAGTTCTCTAGTTAACTGAGTCATATAATTAGACTGACTTTTTTGTCAATTATACCAGATAGGTGAACAAGTTGCAAGCAATACCAGATTTCAGATGACTGTATCGATACCTTGATTACAGCCATATTACCAATTTAGGTTGGAATCTAACGGCAAATCCTGCAATTGAGAATTCACCCAACTAGCCGCAGCAACTCCCGATCGCAAAGCAGCTTCAATTTGACCTTCGCCGCACAAATCCCCCGCACAAACCAGGGGCAAAGTCCCCTCAGCGGGCAAACAAGAAACAGGCAAAGGATTTCGACAAAAAGCATAGCGCCAGCGGTGAACCTGCAACCATTCTGGCTGATTCAGCCAAGGGATTAAATATTCAGAAGTGCGATCGAGCAATTCCCGGCCAACAGTATCCAAATCAGTAGATTCTAAATAGCGATCGGCAAAATTAGCGTTGCTGTGAACCACAAACACAGGCTGCTGCGGATCGAGCCTCTTGCTGCTGTCCAGGCCAATCCAAGCTAAATCAGAATCATCGGGAAAAGAAACAGATTTCCACTGCGGATTGAGATTGCTCAAATCAGAATTTCGTGCCGCAGAATAGCCAGCCATAACTGTAATGCAAGGGTCATATTCTACAGAACGCAATTTGTCAATAAAATCAGGCGACAAACCAATTTCTGAATCCAAAAACATTAAAGCTTGAGGAGCAGGAATTGCCACAACCACAGCCTTAGCAATCAATTCTTGAGGTAGCTCAAAATTGTCGTCGGTAACTTCCAGAGAAAGACGCCACATTTGATTGTCGGTACGAGAAATCGCCTTGACTCGGCGGCCGTACCAAATGTCTAAACCTTCTGCGATATATTTACCGACAGCATTCATCCCAGCAGGGGCGACATAACAAGAACTAGGAATAGAAGATATTTCTCCTTGTCGGAATTCTCCCACGCTATCCGTCCAGAGTTTGAGGATCTGGCGATCGACCAAAACATCAATTAACGCCTGCACCGCATCTCCCTGCGGCTCCAGATAGCGAGCTCCGTGGTCTGCCCTAGTACCGTGTACGCGGCGAGTAGCGACTCGTCCGCCGGGGCCGCGAGATTTCTCAACAACCGCCACAGAATAGCCAGCCAGACGCAACTGCCGAGCACAAATCAGCCCCGCCATCCCCGCACCGATCGCCACAACATCGAACATAGTTAAACTGTCAGCTATTTTGGATTTAGTTATTAGCTTAAAGGCTGCGGGGCAAAAGATGCTCTGCGCCAAGAGTATAAAAGCCCAGAGTCGTAGCGTAGCGGGGCTCCATCCATCGCCCGGCGCCAGGTAGTAGAATAGGGGACAGTACGAATTGACAGGTAAGACCAGTAAAAAAAATGTAGCGCTCGGTAAGTTGCAAAGGGCGATCGTTAAAATAGGGCAAAATCTAAAATCTAAAATCTAAAATAACATTAGTGGAGGGCAAAATCTTGGACGAACTCAGAGCAGCACTAGAATTGACAACAGAAGAAGAATTGCAGCAACTAACAGAACTTTTGTTCAGCCGCAAGTTTAACCCTTTAGATTACGTGCAAACCCCCGCACCCATAGACGTACAAAGTCGCGATCGCGAAGCATGGCTAGATGCAGTAGAACAGCGGTTTCGCTACCTTGCAGCCGACGGGTTGACGGTACTCAGGGGGCGAACCGAACAAGTAACTTACAGACAAGCGCTAATTCAAGTTTGCCGCTATCTGAAAATCCCTTATCCCAAACAGTTGTCAACCACCGACTTAGAGGCCGAAGTATTTCTGCATTTAATGGGCCGCGCGTGGAAGCGTTTACCGGCAGACGAACAGCAAGCGCTGACAGTGCGTGTACAGCGAGCAATTGTTGATTCTAAACTCTCTGAGCCCCTGCCAATTTCTGCTGAAAAAGACCCTATCGGTTTGCTGTTCAAAGGTGGAAGCGCTTTAGCAGTTAGTTCCATTTTAAAACCAATGTTGCTGAAATTGATGGCCCATCAATTTGCGCTGCATTTTGCTACTTATGAAATGGCAAAACAAGTAGTGATTGCAGGTAGTGCAACCGCAGCAACTCAGTTTCAAAATTATGTGGCAATTCAGACGGCGCGGCGCGGTATGGCCGTGAGTGCTGCTCGTTACGGTGCGACGCGGAGCGTGTTTTCGTTGCTTGGCCCGGTGATGTGGACTTGGTTTGTAGCGGATTTGGGTTGGCGATCGATTTCTACGAACTACGGGCGCATTATCCCGACCATTTTTGCTTTGGCTCAAATTCGATTAACGCGATCGGAATGCGTTTGGGAACTAGCATAATAGTTTGAGATTTTGGATTGAAGAATTGAACAATTGGGAGTGTGGGTGAATATTAAAAAATGTTGGAAATTAGCTGCAAAACTGACAGCCAAAAATCTCAAGTCTCGCCTGCAAAAACATCCCGATCGCCGCCTGCAAATCCCTTGGAATTTTGCTCAAATCGGCATCCTCATTTTTCCGATAATTCCGATTTTGGGAGCGATCGGAATATTCCTGGGATTGGCCGGCACTCTTGGGCTAAAAATCCGCGAAATTAGCCGCCGCCCGCTGAATCGAGGATTTGCAATTCTGAGCGCGCTGCTAGTCATCACGGCGGTTTTTGCCCACAACCGCATCGAGGCTGTTTTAGGATTGTGCAATTTCTTGCCATTCTTTATATTGTTTGCCGCTTTCAGCAGTTTAATTCAAACTCCGGCTCAATTGCGACAATTGTCTTGGGCGATCGCAATTAGTGCAATTCCCGTGATAATTTTGGGTTTGGGACAGCAATTTTTAGGTTGGAGCGGCATCGATTTATTGCAGCCGATTTTTGGCTGGGTACTAGAACCGAAAGGCAATCCCCCAGGCCGCATGGCTTCTGTGTTTATGTACGCTAATATTTTGGCTTGCTATCTGACAATTGCTTTTATTTTGACACTCGGATTGTGGATGGAAGAGCGAGGAAGATTAGCAACGGATTATGTAACGGATTTAACGGATAGAGGAAAGAATGAAGAAGGAAATAGGAGGATTAGCAACGGATTGTGTAACGGATTTAACGGATTGATTTCGGAGGTGCGAGGGAAGAAGGAAACAATTAATCAATTACCAATTATCGATTCCCAATTACCAGTTATCGATTCCAAATTACCAATGCCCAATGCCCAATGCCCAATGCCCAATGCCCGATTCTTATTTCTAAGTTTTGCAGTAGTAGGAAATGCTGTTGCTTTGATTTTTACTAATTCTCGGAATGCGTGGGGATTGGCAGTTTTAGCAGTTTTGGCTTTTGCGTTTTATGCGGGTTATAAAAAATTATTAGCAGCGGTGTTTAGTGCGGTTGGTGCAGTTTTTTTGTCGGCGTTTGGCCCGGAACCACTGCGGCAATATTTGCGAAGAATTATCCCGGCTTTTTTCTGGGCGAGACTGACGGATGAAATGTTTCCAAATCGGCCGACTGCTACTTTGAGAACTACTCAGTGGGAATTTGCTTGGTCGATGGCTCAGCAGCGTCCTTGGACTGGTTGGGGATTGCGAAATTTTACGCCTCTCTATCAAGCTAAAACGCAAGAATGGCTGGGTCATCCTCACAGTTTGATGCTGATGTTGACTGCGGAAACGGGACTGCCGGCAACGCTTTTGTTGTTTGGTTTAGTTGGTTGGGTTTTGGCTAGGGGTGTTTTCTTGTTGGCGAATTGGCCGCTTTTTCCTGCGGATATTAAACAGGAGGAAATAGCAACAGAGGAAGTAGCGGAAAATGCTTTAGTGTTCAATCAAAATTCAATATTTGGCAGCACAAATCAGGTGGTTTGTCAAGATGTCGGAAAAGCCGATCGCCTAATTTTCTTCAGTTATTTATTAGCCTTCGCCGCTTGTACGCTGTTTAACACTGTAGATGTGACACTGTTTGATTTTCGACTCAATACTACAAGCTGGTTGCTATTAGCCGCAATTTGCGGAGTCAGCCAGAGGGAATAGACGATCGCACATTGGAGGCAGAGCTTGGAAAGTTATTAATAACTAATAACCAATAACCAATAACAACTGCTAACAGTCAACAGTCAACAGTCAACAGTCAACAGTCAACTGCCAACTGCCAACTGCCAACTGACTTCCTTTATTCCACCGTCACCGACTTCGCCAAATTCCGCGGCTGATCCACATCCAAACCCCGACGCGCCGCAATGTGATAGGCCAACAATTGCAGCGGAATTACTGTCACAATCGGCGACAACAATTCATCCACCAAAGGCACCGGCAAAATGTGGTCAAAAATATCGGCTTCCGCCTCGCCGTGCTTCGGTGTGACACCAATTAAACGTGCGTCGCGCGCCTTGGCTTCCTGAGCGTTGGAAAGCACTTTTTCGTAGACGCTTCCGGGCATGGCGATCGCCACTACAGGCACTTTAGCATCCAAAAGGGCGATCGGGCCGTGTTTCATCTCTCCAGCGGGATATCCTTCAGCGTGAATGTAGCTGATTTCCTTCAGTTTCAGCGCCCCTTCCAAAGCAATCGGAAAGTTAATTCCCCGGCCCAAAAAGATAAAATCTTGAGTTTCCGTGAACTGGTGGGACAATTCCTCGACATACTGTTCTTGAATCTCCAAAAACTTCTCAATTTCCGCTGGTAACTGGCGCAAACCAGCAATAACTTCTGCCAATCTCTCGGGGCTGATTGTTTGTCGCTGGTGCGCCAAATCCAAAGCTAAGAAATAGAAAGCCATCAACTGAGAGACAAAAGTCTTAGTTGCAGCCACGCCGATTTCTATACCAGCGTGGGTATTTATGACGTGCGGCATCATGTGGGCGATCGAGCTTTCTGTTCTGTTAGTAATGCCCAACATTCGCGATCGAAATTTATCGGTAAAACCCGCGCGGCGCTGCTGTTCCATCCCCAAAGCAGCCAGGGTATCCGCCGTTTCTCCCGACTGTGTTACCCCAATAATTAAAGTATTTGCTGTCAGCGGTGCGGGCGCGTAGCGGTATTCAGAAGCGTACTGCACCGCAGTTGGAATATTAGCTAACTGTTCCAACAAATATTTGCCAATTAGCGAGGCGTGCCAGCTCGTTCCGCAGGCGAGAATTGAAATTTGTTCGACATCGGCACAAAGTTCTTTGGGCAAGTTGAGATTGATGGGAGAGCGCGGATTTCCCGGCTGCCAATCGCTGTCTAAATAAGCCTCCAAACACGCTCTGACTACGGCCGGCTGTTCGTATATTTCCTTGTGCATGAAATGTTTAAAGCCCTGTTTCTCCACAGAAACCGGACTCCAACCGAGGAGGCGCGGAGTTTTTTTCAGCCTTTCCCCTGCAAAGCTGTAAACTTCAACTCCCATCGGAGTTAGCCTTGCCAATTCGCCATTTTCTAGAGACAAAACAGCGCGAGTTTGAGAGATTAGGGCTGGCGTGTCGGAAGCGCAGAAAAATTCGCCGGCACCAAAACCAATCACCAAAGGAGCTTGCTGTCTGGCGACAATTAGTTCATCAGGAAAATCTGCACAGATAACGGCGATCGCAAAAGCTCCTTCTAACCGATTCACCGCCTTTAAAACCACTTCCAAAAACGACAACTCACGATTTTTTTTTGTGGTTTTATTTCTATCCGCTACATCCGCTACATCCGTTACAAAATCCGCTGCCGAACTTCCTTCGGCAAAAAATTCAGCGATTAAGTGAGGAATAACTTCTGTATCCGTATCCGAGACAAATTTATGTCCCTTCGCTTTCAATTCTTCCCGCAACTCGCGATAATTTTCGACAATTCCATTTTGAACTACGGCAATTCGCCCGCTATTATCCATGTGAGGATGAGCGTTATATTCCTCTGGTTTGCCGTGAGTTGCCCAGCGGGTGTGCCCGATGCCGATGGGAGCGGGCGAGTCTATCTCTGCTAGCTTTTCCCGGAGGTTATGCAATTTGCCCTTTGCTCGGATGCAGGTAATTTCTCCTTCGGAGATGGTAGCGAGGCCCGCTGAATCGTAGCCCCGGTATTCTAGTTTCTCCAATCCTGCTAGCAAAATCTCGCTTGCTGCTTGCGTGCCGATATAGCCAACGATTCCGCACATTTAAGGTACTGCTCCTGCTTAGCTCACGAAATAAAACTCAAGTTTTATCATTTTTACCTTCTTCGGGCCGCAGAATGCAGATTCCGCGACAAAAAGAGAGGGGGCAATTTAATCGCTCCCTCTCTTGTGCCCGTAATTCGATCGACAGTTCGATCGATATTTAGTAAGCTAGACCCATACTGCGAGTGGTTTCTGCGCCCAGGTAAACCCGGATGCTCAGAAAATCGGTAGGACAAGCAGTTTCGCAACGTTTGCAACCTACACAGTCTTCTGTGCGGGGAGACGAGGCAATCTGAGCCGCTTTGCAGCCATCCCAGGGCACCATCTCCAAAACGTCAGTCGGACAAGCGCGGACGCATTGAGTGCAGCCGATGCAGGTATCGTAAATTTTTACTGAATGAGACATTGAATAAAGGCTCCCAACGAGTCACTAAAAATTTGCTGGCTCTGCGAGTTAAAAGATTTGACGGCTTGATGCCACCGCTATAACCTGCACAGAGAATTAAAGGCTAGTCTACCGCAGTGCCTGGAAGCACTTCGCCAAAAAGCGACAAAACTTCACAGTTATTCACGCTGGAAGTCTTATCAAAGTAGGTTCGATCGTTCGGACTTCAGTCCTTAGAACCCCAACTCTAAGGACTGAAGTCCGAACGATCAAACCTGTTAGCACTCAGGACTTCTGTTTTTAGAGCCGCGCGAGAAAGCAGCATAAGTTCGATCGTTCGGACTTTAGTCCTTGAAGCCGAGTCAGAAAGGACTAAAGTCCTTACTACAAACAGGTGCAAATCGATCGACTAAAACCCTAATTTTTCTAACACGGGCTTAGTTGAAACAATATGTCTGTCCAACCCCAGTTTTTTCGGCTCCACGCCCAAGGCCAAAGCCACCAATTGCGGCAAATGTAATACCGGCAAACCCAATTTTCGCCCGATCGCTTTTTCCACTTCCGGCTGCCGCGAATCCAAATTTAAATGACAAAGCGGACAAGGAGTTACCATACAATCAGCTCCATTGTCAAGAGCATCTTGAATATGTTTGCCCGCCATCTGAAAAGATTGATTAGTGGCATAACTCGCTAGCGGCCAACCGCAGCACTGCGTCCGTCCTCGATAGTAAACCGGAGTTGCGCCGATCGCCCGAAACACATTTTCCATCGATTCCGGTTGATGCGGGTCATCGTAAAGCAGCTTATCCTGAGCTCGCAGCAAGTAACACCCGTAAAAAGACGCGCACTTCAAACCCGAAAGCTTGCGGGTGACTCGCTTCTGCACTTCCTCCAGGCCGTAATCGGCAACGATCGCCCACAGGAGATGTTTTACCTCGGTACTGCCTTGATAAGGTGAACAGCCTTGTTTTTCGAGCAAACCATTGACTTTTTCGAGGTAAGGTCGATCGGTCTTTTGGGATTCTTTGAGGCGATCGTCCACATGACCGATTACACCTTGACAAGTGCTGCAATGCGTCAGCAAAGGCAGATTTAGTTGCTCAGCCAAGGCAATATTGCGGGCGTTAACAGTATCTTCCAGCAACTGCGAATCTTCCTTAAAAGTGCCAGAACCACAGCAGGAAGCTTTTTTGAGTTCCACCAGTTCAATGCCCAAGGCTTGAGTCAGTGCTTGGGTAGACAGGTAAAGTTCGCGGGCGGCTCCTTGGGCGACACAACCTGGAAAGTAAGCATATTTGAGATTTTGGGATGGCATAATTGTTTCTGCTGGGGAGACAAGGTTCAGGACAATGGATAAGAGCGATCCTCTTCGAGGGCTGCGCTAACGAATTTCTTCTTCATGATTACCGTATCACCGCCTAGGTAGGGGCTAATTGTCAGCTTTTCTCAAGGATTTTCAGTTGAGACGATCGCCCGCGCGTCAATTTCCCTAGCCCCGTGTCACTTAGAAAAGTGGCAAGCCTTCCTTTTGCAGATCCCCCTTTCGGATAAGATTAGATACGCAGCAACCAATGAGGAGACAATGTTATGAGTCAAGACGACATTTTTGCTAGAGTCAAGAAAATTGTGGCAGATCAACTCGAAGTTGATCCAACCGAAGTCAAGCCCGAAGCCAACTTTGCCAACGATTTAGGAGCAGACTCCTTAGATACAGTAGAGCTGGTCATGGCCTTGGAAGAAGAGTTTGATATTGAAATTCCCGACGAAGCAGCCGAAGCAATTACTACGGTTCAAGCTTCTGTAGATTTCATCAGCAGCAAACTTGCAGCTCCAAAAGCATAAAATACCTGTCTTTTCCCCTAAGAGGAGAGAAGTTAAAAAACGAAAAACTCCTCTTTTGTTCTGCGTTCTGGGTGTTTAATTTTTTGAAACTGAAATCATGACAAATTTTGAGCGTAAGCGCGTTGTTATCACGGGTCTCGGCGCGATTACACCGATCGGCAATACATTGTCTGAATATTGGGACGGGTTGCTTGCTGGGAAGAATGGCATCGGCCCGATCACCTTATTCGATGCGTCGCGGCACGACTGTCGCATTGCCGCAGAGGTTAAGGGTTATGACCCTCACGACTATTTAGAGCGCAAAGAAGCAAAGCGGATGGATCGTTTTGCTCAATTTGGGGTGTCAGCCAGCAAACAGGCTCTGGCTGATGCCAAGTTCGAGATTAACGACCTGAACGCAGAACAGGTGGGTGTCATTCTTGGCACTGGCATTGGCGGGCTGAAGGTGTTGGAAGACCAGCAAGAGATTTATCTGACTCGCGGCCCCGATCGATGCAGCCCGTTTATGATTCCCATGATGATTGCGAATATGGCCGCAGGCCTGACGGCGATTCAAACGGGTGCTAAGGGGCCAAATTCCTGCACGGTGACGGCCTGCGCGGCCGGGTCAAATGCCGTGGGAGATGCGTTTCGCATGGTTCAGGGCGGTTACGCGCAAGCCATGATTTGCGGTGGTACGGAAGCGGCGGTAACTCCTTTGTGTGTGGCGGGTTTTGCAGCGGCGAGGGCGCTTTCGACTCGCAATGATGACCCGACTCATGCTTGCCGTCCGTTCGATCGCGATCGGGATGGTTTTGTGGTTGGCGAAGGTGCTGGCATTCTGATCCTAGAAGAAATGGAACACGCGATCGCCCGTGGCGCGAAGATTTACGCAGAAATCGTCGGCTACGGTTTAACCTGCGATGCGTACCATATGACATCCCCAGTACCGGGGGGCGAAGGTGCATCGCGGGCGATGGCTTTAGCGCTCAAGGATGCGGGTTTGAAGCCGGATCAAGTGAGCTATATCAATGCTCACGGCACGAGCACGCTTCCCAACGATTCTACGGAAACGAAGGCGATTAAGAAGGTTTTGGGCGAAAGTGCTTACAAAGTAGCAATTAGTTCTACCAAGTCGATGACTGGCCATTTGTTGGGCGGTTCTGGGGGAATTGAGGCGGTGGCGGCGGTAATGGCGATCGCCAACGACAAAATCCCACCGACAATTAATCTGGAAAATCCCGATCCAGAGTGCGATTTGGACTATGTTCCGCATACAAGTCGCGATCTAAAAGTTGATGTGGCGCTGTCAAATTCCTTTGGATTTGGCGGCCACAACGTGACTCTGGCATTCAAGAAGTTTGTTCAGTAACTGAAAATCGGAAATTTTTAGGTTAGAAGGTAAAAAATTAGTTTTTACCTTCTGATTTTTTTTAGGTCAATTTTAAATTGGGCGCACTGCGACGAAGAAACCGGGTTTTTTACCCAATCTGCGGGCTACAGCGAATGCTTTTCGTAAAAACCCGGTTTCTGGCCACCCCGTGCGTCCAGGACTAAATTTCTAGGCATTGGCGGGATATGATTGAGATTACTGCTGAGCAAATACTGCAAATCAAGGCTATTGTCGATCGTTATGAAAACTTTAAATGTGTTGAGTGCGCCAGCAACATCAAAGATTACTTGATAAGTCAAGGAATTCATGGAAAGCGCATCAAACTGTACACAGGATACGGAAGAGGTCGGAACAGTGGCATTTATGATGATAGCGTACCGGGAGAGGCTATTTCAGTAAATGGTCGTCACGAAGGAATCGCTATTGTTATCAACAGCATAGAAACTATTTTTGACAACCATCACCCGGACGGGCTAAACAAAGAGCAATGGATGACAAACCTGCTATTTCACGGTAAACTATTGAATGGTTTACAGTTTATAGTAATAGAAGAAGACTTTTAATAGGAGACTATTTTTATGTTAGCCGAAGTTAATGTTAATAAACTCGATGTTAAAAATGAATACTTCTTTGATTTACTCCAAAGAATCAAACAGAGACCTGGTATGTACTTGGGCAAATGTTCAATTACCCGCCTGCGTGCATTTTTAGATGGATATGAGACGGCTAGAGCGGAACTTGGGTTTCCCGACACAGAAGAGCAACAACAACTTGATGGATTTCAAGAGTGGATACAGGAAAGATATCAAATTACGTCAACTCACGGATGGGATAGTATCATTCTCTTCTTTTCTGTTGATGAAAAAGACGCCCTCGATAAGTTCTTTAAACTATTGGAAGAATTTCTGAATCAGGCTAAAATTGCTGAAGATAAGCACAATTAGTATAGATTTATTGAATCTCAGTTCACAATCCCTAGAGCTGTATTTCACCTTATTTCTCGGAAGTAATTGCCGAAATCGAATATTGATTACCCGCTGAGCTTGGATATTTAACAGAAAATGCTTGCACATTTTCCTGATTAAAATTAGGGGCATAATACTGCTTGATTTTGTCAAATGTCAGTTCGCCTCCTCCTGTAATATAAGTTGTATCACCTGTGTCAAGTTCGTTCATATACCCCAAAGCTGCTTCAAAGCCTTCGGGATCTTGCTCTGCCTCAATTTGAACAGATAAAGGACTTCCAAAATCGTTTTCGTAAACTAAGCCGATTACTCCTTCCCTTTTCCATTCAGAAATACTGATTTTATCCTTATTAATTTGAATAAAATTCTCGCCGTTTCTGACAATTAAATAGTTTTCTACATCAAAAAGTATGGGTGGATCGGAAACTATAGTAAGTTCTCCCCATTCCCCTCTTAAATAGTATTTGTCATCCACCATAAAAAATTCATCTATGTTCCCGTAATCAATGCTGCCATCGGGATCTGCAATTGGGCTGATGTTGTTCAGAACCAAATCGTAGGTTTGAGGGTGGGGGAAATTTACCGTCATCCGCCGATAACAATACTGTTCCCCTGGTAAAGGTTGAGTGTATAGAGAGTGATTCTCAGTGAGGACAGCTTCTAAGAGGATTTTTATAGATGTTTTAGCATTAATGCTGAGTACATAGCTATCCTCTAGATAAATATTTTCAAATCCCGGAAACTGCCAGTAGTTTAAGCGTTCCATTGTTAAATGTCCCAATCGATAGGAGTATGATTAGCTATACTTTTTCTGTTGACGGGCTTTCCTTGTAGATCGATTCTACTGCCTTTAGCATTTTTTAGCTCTACATGAGGGTGATTACTTCCCGGAGCTCTTGGAGTTCCCTGTTTTAGCGTTAGCCTAGCTACTCCGTTTTTATCAATATATTTTAACGGGCCATTAGGTGTTTTATTCGGATGCCAGCCCTGTTGTGACTCAGCCCACATTTGAAAGTCGCTTGCTTTTGGATTAATGCCAGTTGAGATAGCTTGTATGATTCGTCCCCATGCCATTCGCCCCGCTAGAGTTGCCATACTAATAATTCACCATGAATTAACTTATTCTGCCGGTGACAACTCCAACCGATATCGGTACAAAGCCACAGGATGCCCCCCAGCAGCAAAATAATCCGGGTCTTGCGGTGACAAATAAATCGCTGTCACCTGATTAGCCTCAATTCTTTTACTCGCAGAATCGCCATTTTCCCCGCCTCCAACGACTCGATAAGCCGTGGTTGTTTCCACCTCGTTTAAATAAATATCAGTCTCTCCCCGAAACACCTGCTGAGAAATCTCTGTAGATACAAATTCATCGGGATTCGGCGTTTCAGTACCGCGACTGGTGACAATCGAGATTAGTTGGCGATCGCCTTTGAGTATGGTAATCTGGCGGTTGGGATTATTCGGATCGACTTTCACCGAAAGTACGCCACCGTCGCCTAAATAAGCTTTGGCAATGTTCAAAGCGTTAAAAGTGCGATCGCCCACAATCTTCCTAGCTAGCTTAGATCTATAATTAGAAAAAATACCAGTATTTATTTCCGGTTGAAATCGCACTTGAAATAATACGGGCTGTTGCAAATACTGGCGATTTTTTTCAAATCCAGGCGTGACAATATTTGGCGCTAAAGGAGCAGCTAAATCTACCAAAGTGCTAGCAACATTCCAATTTCCTCCCATCCAGTCTGGATAGACTAAATCTCCCTTGGCTACACCGATAGGAGGCTTGCTATCCCAATTGGGAAAACTGGAAATGCGATCGACCAAAACCCCTCCCCTGGCAGCCCCACCCCACAGCATCACCGCTAAAACCAGACAAAAACTCCAAATTACCTTCATAACAAATTAGATTTAAACAGCTAACTTTCTCTTTCTCTCGAATTGGTTTGTAGTGAGAACTTTAGTCATTCTAAAAATTCAGAGGACTTTAGTCCTCACTACGAACCTTTTTTATTGTTTGTTAGCTTTAAATCGCCTCAACAGGTGCGGGTTCCCAAACCTCCCCGTATTTTTCCTTCAATTCGTGCCACTTTTCGACCTGTCCCGGTTCATATTCCCCCGGCTTTCCCCACTGCAAAAACGCGCTCAAAGCAGCCTCATTTTGCTCATCGAGGAAACGAATTGCGTAAGTAGTAAAATTGCCTCTTTTCGCCTCGCCCGTCTCGAACTTAACCTGTTTGATTTTGTCCATATTTAAATGAAATTCAAATATTTCGGCGTGCATATTTGCATATTTCCCCTTCGGCAACTCCGCATAAAACAGCTTGTGAATTGAACCGCGCACTTCCAGTACAGCCGCGCTGCTAGTCACAATTAAACGCAGCGTTCCCAATTGTTCGCAAGCTTCTAAGAATTCTTTCAGATTAGGCATGATTTGGGAATTGGGAATTGATAATTGGGAATTGGGAATTGGGAATGGGTAATTGGTAATTGGTAATTGGTAATTGGTAATTGGTAATTGGTAATTGGTAATAACAACCCAAAACACCAAATAACTAATAATACCCCATGACAACTGACAACTGACAACTGACAACTGACAACTGTCAACTGTCAACTGACAACTGTCAACTGTCAACTGTCAACTGACTAATGACTATTTTTCGTGCAGTTCGTAAGCAGCAACAATCCGCTGCACTAGCGGGTGTCTCACCACATCCGCCTGATTGAATTCGCAGAAAGCAATGCCCTCAACGTTTCCCAGTATTTTTTGGGCAACTGACAATCCTGACTGTTGGTGTGGTGGCAAATCTGTTTGAGTAATATCGCCCGTCACTACCATTTTCGATCGAAATCCCAGACGAGTCAACACCATTTTCATCTGAGCAGGCGTTGTATTTTGAGCTTCGTCCAAAATTACGAAAGCATTGCTGAGTGTGCGCCCCCGCATATAAGCTAAGGGAGCTACTTCGATCAAGCCTCTTTCCATTAAATCGGCCATTTTTTCGGGGTCGATTATTTCTTGGAGGGCGTCGTAAAGCGGGCGCAAATAGGGATCGACTTTTTGCTGCAAATCTCCCGGCAAAAATCCTAATTTTTCTCCAGCTTCGACGGCCGGCCTGGTTAAAATTAGCCGTTCGTACTGCTTGCTTAACAAAGCTTGCACGGCGAGAATAGCTGCTAGAAATGTTTTGCCAGTACCCGCTGGGCCGATGCAAAATGTCAAGTCGTGGGTGCGTACTGCTTGGACGTACTGGCGCTGTTTGAAGGTTTTAGCTCGAATTTCTTCGCCGCGGCGGGTTTTGGCAAGTACGTCTCGCTGCAAGTCTTGCAAGTCGCCTTGGCGGTTGGTATCCAATGCGTAGCGCGCTGTCTGGATTTCTACTCCGGTAATGGTTTTGCCGGCTTTCCAATAGTCGGAGAGCGATCGCACTAATTTATGGCACAATTCTACTTGAGTTTTTGTGCCGGAAATCAGTAGTTCCTGGCCTCGCATTACCAGGTTAGCTCCGGTTTGCTTAGAGATAATTTTCAGGTTTTCTTCTTGATTGCCGGCTAGCGACATGGCGCTTTGAGTGCTCGGTAACTCTATTGTTAGTTTTTCAGTCATGCCAGCATGAGCTCCTCCAAATAAGCAATTAAAAGTTAACAATTAACCGTTAAATCAGCTTTGTTTTGCGAACAAAAAGACGCCAGATACTAGGTAAAACCTAGTATCTAAGGCGTCTTTTCTCTTTAACTAGCAAATGAGTTTGGTGCTGTTCGCACAAATCAAATCTCCCTTCTATGAAGTCAGGCAACTTTAGATGTTAGATGTTAGATGTTAGATTTGAGATTTACCCGAGCCCACATTTGATTTGAGACTTAAAATTTTACATTTTTGTCCGATCGAACGGGGCTTGCAGTACAAAGTTTACAACGGGCAATCTAAAATCTAAAATCGTTGCTCATCCGCTCTTGAGTTAATAACCAGGAGTATTTCTACTCGTTCTAAACGTAGGTGTGTTAGTACGGCGAGGTTGTTCTCTCGGAGTTCTGCTCGCTAAGGGCTGCGGCGACGGAGGTGGCGTCCGGGGTCGGAAGTCCCCCCGATCTGGGCGGTCGCGATCTGGGCGATCGCGATCTGGGCGATCGCGATCTGGGCGATCGCGATCTGGGCGGTCGCGATCCGGGCGGTCGCCCCTAGGCGGGCCGGAGCCGCGATCGCCTGCTTCGCCATCGTATATATCTAAGTACAGGGACTGACCCGCCGTCTGCGCCACCGCTTCGAGGGTAGTTCTAATTGCCTGAATATTGCGTCCGCCCCTACCGTAAACCCGTCCTTTGTCGGGATCTTCAAAAGCGAGCCTAACCCAGACCCGCGATTGGCGCGGGTGGAGTTCGCAATCCACCCGCAAAGAACTTGGGGTCTCTAAAAAAGGCCCAATTAAAAACTTAACCAGTCCAGAATAGTTGGGACTAGCTGACTGCTGCTGTGCTGGATTCAACGTTGGCTCCGGCTCCGACTTGTTCAAATACATTGGCTTTTCTGAGGATGTCACGCACGGTGTCAGTTGGCTGAGCGCCTTGTTGTAGGCGCTTGACAATCGCTGGAACATCCAGCCTGGTTTCGTTATTTCTCGGGTTGTAGAAGCCGAGTTCTTCTAGGGGACGGCCGTCGCGGCGGGTAGAGCTGTTCATCGCTACAATCCGGTAGCTGGTCTCGCGTTTTTTCCCGTATCTCTTCAATCGCAGTTTGATCATCTTCTTGCAGAATAGTCCTGTTTCAATTCTAGGCTATTTTGTCAGTGCTCTTTACCAGAACCCCAACTCAATCGGTATTTCTTAACCTCCCAGCAAAATATCGCTGCGATTTGCGGCCCCCAAAGCCGGTCTAGCGCCGTCAATGTGGGGTGTAATTGCTAGCGGTAAAGTCGATGCAGTTCCCCACTGCTGCACCAATTTTTGCAAAAAGATATCTTGCTGCGCTCTCAAAGAGTCCCAATCGGTGCCGCGATTGATAATTGCAAACCAAACTAAACCCCGATCGCGCGTGGGTATGGCTCCAGCCAAAGCAATCACCGTGTCCAAAGTACCGGTTTTCACCACAGCCGATCGCGGAATGTGCCGGTGTTCCACAGTTCCTTTGTCGCGCCCGGACACTGGAAACAAGTCAGCAATCGTCAGTGGAGTAGTCTGAAGGTTGCGGGCGATCGCCTGCATCATCCCGCAAGCAGCCCTCGGAGACATCCGATTTTCTACTCCCAATCCCGAACCGTTAATTAATTGAAGTTCCGCCGCCGGCACCCCCGCCGCCCAAGTCGCTTGCTGCTGGACTATTTTGTGCCCGCCCAAATTGTCGGCCAATATTTGGGCTATGTCATTGTCGCTGTGGACGTTCATCTGCTTGAGAATTTCGGCTAAAGGCAGCGATCGGCGCTTCAGCAGCAAATGTCCCGAACTCGCAAATTTGTCGGCGATCGCGCTCCCGGCGATCGTGACTTGTGGCTTTTTCGTTCCCGGAGCCATCTTAGAATACATTGCCTGCACGTCCCGAGGCCAACTGCGACTGTCGAGAGCCTGTCGCAGACCCTCCCCCGCAGCCACAGGATCGGACTGGTAATTCATGCGGAAATTGCCTGTCACCACCAAATTTCCCGCCACGCGATCGATACCCATTTGATTGAGAGCATTACCGACGGCGATCGCCTCCTCCCACACAAACAGCGGATCGCCCCCGCCGCTGACCACCAAATCCCCCTGCAACACGCCATTCCTAATCGGCCCCGTTCCCCGGAACCGCGTTTCAAACTGATAATCTGCGCCCCAAGTTTCCAGCGACGCTAGAGAAGTCGCAATCTTAGTCAGCGAAGCCCCAGGCATCAGCACCGTTCCCTGCTGACTTACCAGCGGCTGCATTCCCGCTTGCACCCAAATTCCCTGATTCCCATCTATCAGATGCTTCGCCTTCAAATCCTTTAAATATTCCCGCACCGCCGCTTCAGCGGGCAAGTCTGGATTTGCCGCATCTATTCCCCCAAAAGCCAAATCTTCGGCCACCACTAACCCGGGTATCCCCCCCCGCCAAGCAAGCACCGACACAGCGTTGGGCGCGGCACTGCGTACCCCAGCCATGTCCAGCCATAGAGACATGATCCCTGAGCTAAATAAATCCAGCATTTTATACTCCTAAAGTCAGTCGATTTTAGATTTTAGATTTTAGATTTTAGATTTACTCGACAGATGCAATCTGGGAGATTGAACTTTGGTCTAAATTTTTGGGCTCTCCACCACTTAAGTCGAGGGCTTGTATCCGTTTTTGGGCGGGGTCATTTAAACTATTCCATTGACTTTTTCGATTTGCCGTCAAAAATAGTAAAGTAGGGACAAACTCTATCAGAGTAGTCCGAAATAGCAATCGTCCGATCGGGCGCGAGCAGATTTTAGTTATTTATTTGTACTTCTGGGTTCAGGCTCCTGAGTTCCTGGTAGAATTTTTAGTGTTTCTCAAACATTGGTCAATGGGATCGACACGCGCAAGAATTGCAATAGACGCTATGGGTGGGGATCATGCCCCCGCCGAGGTTGTAGCTGGAGCGCTTAAGGCACAAGAAGAATTAGGCGTAGAGATTTTGCTGGTGGGCGACCCGCAGCAAATAGAAGACTCGCTCCGCCAACAAGACGCGATCGGCCGCGTCTGCAAAGGTCAGCTAGAAATCGTTCCTTCTGAAGGAACGGTGGAAATGCACGAAGAACCTTTGAGTGCCCTGAAACGCAAGCCCAACGCTTCGATTAATGTAGCGATGAACTTGGTCAAGCAGCAGCAAGCTGATGGTGTAGTGTCCGCCGGTCACTCCGGCGCGGCAATGGCTGCGGCTCTGCTGAGGTTGGGGCGGCTGCCCGGAATCGATCGCCCTGCGATCGGTGCAGTTTTGCCAACAATGATCGCGGGCACCTCTGTACTCATTCTCGATGTCGGCGCTAACGTGGACTGCCGCCCCAAATTTTTGGAGCAGTTCGCCTTGATGGGAACGATTTACAGCCAGTGCGTGCTGGGCGTCGCCGAACCTAAAATCGGCCTGCTCAACATTGGCGAAGAACCTTGTAAAGGCAACGATGCGGCGGTGCGAACTCACCAGTTATTGGTGGACAATCCCAACATTCCTTTTGTGGGCAATGCCGAAGGCCGCGACGTATTGTCGGGGAAATTCGACGTGATTGTCTGCGACGGGTTTGTCGGCAACGTGTTGCTGAAGTTTGCCGAAGCGGTGGGCGAAGTCGTGGTGCAAGTGCTCAAGGAAGAATTAGTCAAAGGACTCCAACATCAAATTAACGATCCTCTGCTGCAAAAAAGCTTGCAAGGATTTAAGCAGCGGGTAGACCACGTTGAACACGGCGGCGGTTTGCTGTTGGGCGTTGCTGGAGTTTGCATTATCAGCCACGGTTCGTCTCAATCTGCCTCGATTTTTAATGCCATTCGTTTGGCGAAAGGGGCTATTGACAACCAAGTGCTGGAGCGAATTAGATCGTCGAATCGCGAAAGCGCTGTGGAACAAGAAGCTGTGAATTAAGTAGGTAAGCACACAAAAACATAGTATCTGGTAGGGGCGGGTTGAGCCTATAAGCTCTGATACAAGCGAGTATATGAGTGCAAAACCCGCCATCCCCTCACATATAATGTTTATTTGTAACCACCTACTTAGAGAGTAAGTAGGAATTAAAAATTAAAAATGTCAAATTAAAAATGTCAGCTTAAACTAACTGTTTTGCTTAAAAAAAGTAATTTCAGCAGTTTAAAAAGAAAATTAATTAGTAGTTTTTGATTTTTAATTTCTAGACCGAAAAGCGAGTAAATGGAGAGGAATGTTGCAGCAATCAGGGTTCGGCATTGCCGTCACAGGGAGCGGGTCTTGTACACCGCAGGTTTCGCTTGAGAATCACGGTTTGAGTCAAATAGTAGAAACTTCTGACGAGTGGATAGGGGCGCGGACGGGCATTCGATCGCGCAGGCTGGCGGACGATCGCACTTCTTTGTGCGATTTAGCATCGGAGGCATCCCGAAGGGCGATCGCAATGGCAGAAATTTCGCCAACAGATATCGATTTGATTATTTTGGCCACATCCAGCCCTGACGATTTATTTGGCAGTGCCAGCAAAATTCAATATCAGTTAGGCGCAACAAAAGCTGTAGCTTTCGATTTGACAGCAGCTTGTTCGGGCTTTGTTTTTGGTTTAGTTACAGCCTCCCAGTTCATTCGGACAGGGGTTTATCAAAATGTTTTGCTGATCGGAGCAGATATTTTATCTCGCTGGGTGAATTGGTCGGATCGGGGTACTTGCATTCTATTTGGAGACGGTGCAGGTGCGGTGGTATTGCAAGCTTCAGAAGTCGATCGCTTTTTGGGATTTGAAATTCGCAGCGACGGCACGCAAAACTCGTCTCTAAATTTGGCTTACAAAGCCGAGTCAAAAGAATTAATTGAGGGCGTGAATATCGGACAAGGTGGATTTGAACCTATCACCATGAACGGTCAAGAAATCTATCGCTTTGCCGTGAGAAAAGTGCCGGAAGTCATAGAAAAAGCTATGTTTCGGGCAAATATCAGCGTCGCAGAAATTGACTGGCTGCTGTTGCACCAAGCCAATCAGCGGATTCTCGATGCAGTTGCCCAAAGGCTCAAAATTCCCCCGGAAAAAGTAATCAGCAATTTGGCAAATTACGGCAATACCTCAGCAGCTTCAATTCCCCTGGCGTTAGACGAAGCCGTGCGTCTGGGCAAAGTTAAACCGGGCGATACTATTGCTGC
Source organism: Microcoleus sp. A006_D1 (assembly GCF_036702805.1). Classification (NCBI taxonomy): domain Bacteria; kingdom Bacillati; phylum Cyanobacteriota; class Cyanophyceae; order Oscillatoriales; family Microcoleaceae; genus Microcoleus; species Microcoleus sp. A006_D1. The sequence goes on along the minus strand of NZ_JAUBVZ010000010.1, from coordinate 24,037 downwards.
GGCTGGTTTTGGTGCTGGTTTGACTTGGGGGGCGGCGATTTTTCAATGGGGAAGGTGATACTATTTTCGATTTTCGCATTGGAGATTTTCGATTGGGGAATCACCGATTAACTGTGGGTTTGGATCACAGGCCAGCAGTTTCATTTTTTTGGGTAACAGAGATAATATTTCCCGGCTGTAGACTTTGCCCTGGTGACTGTCGGGAATGCGGCTCTTGAAAAACAAAAATCATTTAACACGCCATACATAGGGTAAAGTACGCACGGAGGGGTGCACCTGGAGGACAGCAGTTATTGACAGGCTCATCCTGAGATGGAAAATCCTCTATTGTTCGATCGACTTTCCCCAGCTTGAAGGTTGAATATTGTGCTAGGACGATCGCTCTGATTAAAGTAGCAACAAAAAAAAACACCTCGTAAAAAGCGCAGCTATATGTTATAATAGTGAGTCGCCAGTAGAGAGTTCGTTAACCGAAAGATAGCGGATACCAGCCAGCGAACCCAGAAGCGGGAAACAAAGAATTTTTGCAATCACTTTCTTAGCAACCACCAATTAGCAGATTACCGGAAAAATGACTAAAACAGCATGGGTATTTCCCGGACAAGGTTCCCAGGCGATCGGGATGGGTGCAGACTTATTAAACTTGCCAACAGCCAAAGCTAAATTTGAACTAGCCAAAGAAATTTTAGGCTGGTCTGTCGCGGAAGTTTGCCAAAAAGAAGAAGCAAAACTATCTCGGACTCTCTACACTCAGCCTTGCTTGTTCGTAGTAGAAAGCATTTTGGCAGACTTAATGCGAGAAAAGAGCGATCGACCCGCAATAGTTGCAGGTCACAGTTTAGGAGAATACGTTGCCCTCTACGCAGCAGGCGTCTTTGACTTTGAAACGGGATTGCGGTTAGTAAAACGCCGCGCCGAACTCATGGACACTGCCTCCGGCGGGCAAATGGTGGCTTTGATCGGATTCGACAGGCAGGAACTAGAACTGCAAATTCAATACAGCCGAGACGTGGTATTGGCAAACGACAACAGCGAAGCACAAGTCGTGATTTCTGGAACACCGCAAGCAGTAGAAGATTTGCTTGCCAAAATTAAAGTCAAACGCGGCGTTAAATTGAATGTTTCCGGCGCGTTTCACTCTCCCCTGATGGCATCAGTGGCGGCAGAGTTTCAACTAGCGTTAAAGTCGGCAAGGTTTTCCGATGCTAAAATGCTGGTACTCTCAAACTCAGAACCGACAGCAACTACTAGCGCAGCGACTTTAAAACAGCGGTTGAATTATCAAATGACTAAGGGCGTGCGCTGGCGAGAAATTTCCCTGCAATTGCCGCAACAAGGAATCGATCGCGTCGTGGAAATTGGCCCCGGCAAAGTTCTCACAGGCTTGATCAAACGGACTTGTCCCAATTTAACCCTGGTAAATGTGAGCAGTTTGGCAGATTTGCCCGCTTAATCTATTGTTAATCTGCTATTCAATGGCAGGCGATCGAATTTAAAGTTAATTAGCCCGAAGAATGCCGAAAAATCAAGAGCACAACAGGCAAATTTTACTACTGCCTGTTGTGCAAATTGGGGATAGACGAGCCAGACGGCTCGAACATCTCGATCGAAAATGTACAAGACTTACCCCTCAAGACCAAAGAAACCGGGTTTTTTACTGTAATTAAAGGTTGAGATGCAGTATTTTCGTAAAAAACCCGGTTTCTAGCCACTCGTGCGTTTAGGACTAATGTAGATATCGATCGACCGTAGGGGCGATCGCGAAACTTTTGATGTACACTGGGCGTAAAAACCAAGCTTATCTAGTATTTTGTATGAAAAAAGTCCTTTACTGGCTGATGGGCGAAAAAGCTGGCAGAACCATAGTAGGCGCGTGGAACTGGATGTGGGGAATGCCTGTCGAATCGGGCGGGCAAGTGTCAGTCGCTGTCGCGGAAGAGTCATTGCGATCGATGCAAGAATCCGTGCAAAAACTGGCCGCGGCAGTCTCCACCCAAGTTGCAGCCTACCAGCGCGCCAAAACAAAATATGAAGAAAAAGTTAGGGAAATGCAAAACGTAGAGCGCCAAGCCATCACAGCCCAGCGCAACGGCAACGAAGAAGCAGCCCGCTTAGCAATGTCGAAAGTAATTCAGACAGAACAAATTCTGCCGCAGTTAGAAACCCAAGTAAAACAAGCCGAACAGTACGTCAACGCTTCCAAAGACAAGCTAAATCGAGAGCGCACGAAGCTGGAAGCCTACAAAACAGATATGCAAAACATGAAAGATATGGCAGAGATTAACGAAGCTCTCGGCGCCATATCCAAAGTCAATAACGACCTCAGCATCGATTCAGCTCGATCGCAATTCGAGCAAGCCAAAAACGCCGTCGGGCGCCGCAACCTCGAACAGCAAGCCTTAGCAGAACTCTCTGAAAACCCGCAAGAAAGACTTCAGGCCGAGTTAGAAAACATGACCCTAGACGATGAAGTTAATCGCAGACTGCAAATGTTAGACGACTCCAACAACAAAGAACTTCCCAACTAAGGAGAATTTTATGGCTAAGAGTAGCGGGCCTCCACCCATAGTTTTTATTTTGTTATTTCTCTTCCTCGCAGGCGGTGGCTGGTTCTTTTTTATGAACAAACCAGCGGCACAGGATGCTAACAATTCTCCCGCTTCCCCAACACCCTCCGCAGGTGGTGGCAGTTCCAGCCCGCTTCCCGTCGCACCCGCAGGAGGAGCAGCATCGCCTGTTGCCGCTAGTTCCTTTGCGCTGCCGGCTTCCGTACCTGCGGGTACTACTGTGAGGGTTGATGGTTCTACCAGCATGGTGACAATCAATCTCAACCTCAAGAACGGCTTTCAAGCCAAGTTTCCTGGCACTACAGTCAATACCAAAGCAAATGGTTCTGCAAAGGGAATTCAGGATTTGGTGGCGGGAACAGCCGATATTGCTGCGATATCGACCGCTTTGAAGCCGGAAGATCAAGCTAAGGGTTTGGCAGCAGTGCCGATCGCCCTAGACAGGATCGCCGTCGTAGTCGGCACTAACAACCCGTTTCAAGGAGGCTTAACTTCCGCTCAAGTTCAAGATATCTTCAAGGGAACTGCTCAAGACTGGTCGAAAGTCGGCGGCCCGACAGGCCCGATTAAGGTAATTAACAGACCCGAAGTTAGCGGTACTCACCAGACTTTTAAAGAACAAGTTCTCGGAGGCGGTAGTTTTGGGACTGGGCCAAATGTTACTACGCTCGATCGAGATGCGACAACTCCCCTGCTACAAGCTTTAGGAAATAACGGCATTGGCTATGCCACTTTCGCTCAAGTTGTAAATCAGAAAACGGTGCGGGTTGTCCCCGTAGAGGGTGCGACGCCGGATGCCCCGAATTATCGCTATCAGCGGCAGTTGTACTACGCTTACAAAAATCCTCCCAGCCAAGCGGTTAAGGATTTCTTGGGCTACGCAACTTCCCCGGATGGGCAAAAAGCGATGCTTGCCGGAAATTAACAGGACTTAGTTAGCCCTAAACTCGCCCGGGTGTGTCGCTGCGATAATTTTCGCCACTATTTGAAGTTATGCGATCGCGACGCACCCTACATCATTACATTCTGCGTTTTTTTTGCAATTCCTAGTTAATGTTTAAGAGCTGAACTGATAGAGTAATATTCGGTATAATTTAAAATTCAAGGTTTTTCCGTGAGCAAAAGTCGCGAACCAGTCGAGAGTTTACTTCTCTATTATTTATTCAAGTGGTCAATTGTCAGCCCCATGCTGCACCTTTACTTTCGGGGCCGCATCTACGGTGCCGAAAATGTTCCAGCAGAAGGGCCGCTGGTGGTAGTCAGCAATCACGCCAGCGATTTTGACCCGCCGATTTTGTCTAATTGCATGAGGCGGCCGGTGGCATTTATGGCGAAGGAAGAGTTATTTAAAGTTCCTATTTTGAAGCAGGCAATTACGCTTTACGGCGCTTATCCAGTGAAGCGGGAAAGTGCCGATCGCAGTGCAATCCGATCGGCTATCAAATCTTTGGAAAACGGATGGGCGACTGGTGTATTTTTGCAGGGAACTCGCACGCCCGACGGCCGAATTACTGAACCGAAATTAGGTGCTGCGCTGATAGCTGCTAAGGCAAAAGCACCGCTGTTACCTGTTAGTTTGTGGGGAACTCATGCGATTAGTATCAAAGGTTTGCTAGTGCCGCAACCGGTGCCGTTAACTATACGAATTGGTAAAGTAATTGAGGCGCCGACTTCCTCTGATCGCGAGGAGTTGGAAGCGCTGACTCAAAGATGTGCAACGGAGATTAATGCGATGCACGATTTGGGGCGTTAAATTGCGGTAATATCATGTCCGGTTAATTAGTTATCATAAGAGTGCGAGCGTCTCGCTCGCGAGCTAGAAGCTCGCACTAAACAATAAATATAAGCGATCGCTCGGAGTTGATATAATCAGACGCTCAGATTTCTGCTTTAGCAGCGGTTACAAAAGCAACAGCCAAGGGCGAAATTTTTTCTGTAACTGCTGCGATAACTTGGCGATCGAAGTCAGTCCAAACTCTGGGGCGATCGAAAATACAAGGCTGCAAAACCCCCCACAATAAGCCGTCAGCACAAAGATGAGCGTGAATCAAAGCACGATGTCCGAACTCTTTTGCCTCAAAATCTTTGTTAACAACTTCAGGATTTGCTGTTTCAACATCCTCCACAAAAATCGACGGTTCAGTTCGCAAAGCTGCCGCAAACAAAGGGTCTTCTTCCCCTAAAGATTCCGGTTCTTTTTTCCACTGGACACCGCTAACATCGGGATAGTTCGAGTTGCGACACCAGCAGTAAGGTGTTCTGCCCGTTTGGGTTTCAGGATTGCGGAGGTAGAGAAAGACGCGATCGCAATTTAACACCTCGCCTAACGCCGGCACCAAAGCCGAAAAAACAGCATCCGCAGTCTTGCTGTCACTCAAAATTTGCTCCAAAACTTGCGGGAGAATTTGGTTGCTCATTAACTTTCGGTCTTGAAGTTCACCTACAGATTTTAAACTACTAATCTTCTTATCTGACGGATTTGTCATCAGCATCTTCGCGGTTTGTGAAATCGCTATAAAAGACAAGTTTTAAAAGCTTGGGGAAGGGAAAAGGATTTTATCGCAACCGCACCCGACCTTTAGGGCGTTCTTAATTGCACAAATATGAGATTTTCTTCCTGTTGCTTCCTTCTTCATGTTGCTTCCTTGTCCTGATGACTAATGACTACTGACTAATGACTACTGACTACTGACTTCTTCCCTTTGTTTATTCAATTCTGGCTTGACTGAAGTTAGCACCCGTATAACCGGTTGTCAGCCAAAGAATAGCTCTAGCGCCGTCGCGCACAGCTTTTTGCACCGGTTCAGGGGTTCGCCCAGACGGAACTGCTACAGGCTTAAAACTAATGCCTCTACTGCCGAGTACGATTTCGCCGATAATCTGAGCTCGCCGCATATGATCGTCAGAAGTGATCAGATACACGCTCTCAATTCCTCTAGCTTTCAATTCATCTACCAGCGTGGTAAAATTTGTTACCGTATCCACCGCTCTGTAGTCTAGGTGCAGGCGATCGGACTGAATTCCCGCTTGTGAAAAAACCCATTCTGCAAACTCTGGATTGCTGCCAGAAGACACCCAAATCGGCAATTCAGGATGCTTGCGAGCAAATTTGGCGGCAAACACCTCTCGCTCCGTAGCCCCGCCTAGAACTAACAAAGCTTGGGGTCTCTGAAGTTCGCTCTTAAGCTGCTGATAGCCAAACCAAGAGGCCATCAAAAGTCCGACTAGGAACCAGAAACTGCGTGAAGTCCTCAAACGCTTGTAACGCCGCGTGTTTGAATTGATTCTTAACCACATCTAAACCTATAAAAACTTTGTATAGCTGACAAAGGAACCATAACAAAAAATACCGCACGTACAACCCACTAACAGGAATTAAAAATTTTAAAAGGGTGAATTGGTTAGCGGATATGCAAAACAAAAGGGCAAAGCCTAAGTTTTGCCCCTCTGATGTTATTGGTTCTCGATTTTTAACGGGACTGGCCGGGTTCGAACCGGCGACCTAGCGCTTCAGATTTGTGTGAGTTTCCCCACTCTCTGGACTATTCCTTCACCGTGGGCTTTGCAGCCTTTAGGTGGCGGCCGTATGTTTAGGAGGTTTTATTGTGTTTACTTCCTAAAGCCAGTCTCTGCACCTTCCTTACCTAAACAAAATTTAGATAAAGCTTGGCTCAAGATTACCGTATCTGTCGTCAGACTTAGGCTTCCTTGAGTTTGACCACATTCACTCCCAGAGTTTCCTCGCAGGGTGCCCGATTCTTCAGGAGGCGCTTGCTCTATCCATCTGAGCCACAGCCCCAGTTGCTGAACCGTTTTGATTATAGCAGCTCGCGGTCGATTTTGAATTTTTTATTTGGGATTAGCGATCGCCCGTAGCAACTCTCCCGACAATGCGGGCAAAGTTTTCGGCTGCGGTGAGTTTACCGCTACCGTAACAGGCGCGCTGTCTCCAGGCGGTGACGGGGAGGTGTCCGGGGGGAGCATTTTCGCTGAAGGAGAGTTCGCTGTAATATTTCCAATTTGCCTTAACTCGCCAGCCGACTCGATCGCACAATTGTGTATAATTGCCTGCGGTACTGTCCCAAATCTGCTGCTGTACGCTCAACCCGAACCGCCCGCTGCTGTGTTGTTGCCAAAGTTGGTCGATCGTGCGAAGGTCTGTAAGAGGAAAACTGTCAATATCGGCTGCACTCAGCCAGCCTTCATCTTCGCGGACAGCGATTTGCAGCAAAATTTCCCAAGTGTGTTCGTCAGCTTTGCGCCATTTTCCGGTTTCTAACAGCTTTGTGAGTTGCCGATAGTCCATCCCCACTTCCGAGATAGCCGGAGTTTTGTCAGGTAAGGCGCCGATTTTCTCTTCGAGTCGCAGTAAAGTGGTGGCAATGGATTCGGGGTTTAGTTGTTCGAGGCGGTACAGAACCCATTCTAACTGAGATTGCAGGTACGTGCGGGCGATCGCGCCTTGCTGCAATTCCTGTTGCAACTCGTCAAATCTTGCTGACCAATTTTGTTGATTGCGGGCCGATTCCCACATTTGTTTTGCCCATTGCAATCTAACTTGTTCTTGTTTTAAATAAGTTTTGGAAGGCTTAGCGCGCGGCGGGTAGGGAGTCAAATCCCAGCCGCAAATCGAGCATAACTCTGCTTTTTCTTCTATGTATTGGGCACCGCACACTGGACAGTTAGACATATTGCCATAAATTCGGTTGCCCAGCAATTATATAATGCAATATGCTCCTAGGATAATAGACGAGCAATTGCATAAATCTTTGATGAATACCAAAACCGCAGATTTAAGACAGATTAACGCAGACAAACGCAGATAAATTTAAGACACAAAAGCGATTTTTGTAATCATGTTCTCATAAGTCAGGGGTAGGGTGCGTCAGTTTAGTGTTTTTCAATAATCGCCGATAGTCTAATTCTGACGCACCATTGATTCCGGGAGTGCTTCATTTTTGAGATGGCAAATTTTCCCCGACAATCTCTTAATCTGATGCACCCTACTTTTACTTCCTGCATTTTTTCGCAAATCATCTTTAATTATCTGCGTCTATCTGTGTTTATCTGCTTTACATCTGCGGTTGCTCTCCATCAAACATTTATCAAATAAGTCGTCTACAGTTAATTAAATCGCTCTAACAAGGCAAGCGAATAGTAAACAAACTGCCTTTACCCAACTCGGATTTTGCCTCAATGGTGCCGCGGTGAGCTTCGACTATTTGGCGGCAGAGGTGCAGTCCCAAACCTGTGCTAGATTTCTTGTGAGTTCCCGAGCCAAACCTTTCAAATAACTTGGCTTGTTCTGTGGGAGAAATGCCGGCGCCGGTGTCTTGGACTTCCATAATTACCCAAGCCAGCGGTTGGTTTTTGAAGCTGGTATAAGCAGGTGAATTGGCAGCTTTTAAGTGGACATCTATTGAGCCGCTGTCGGTGAATTTGATCGCATTCCCGATTAAGTTTGTCAGCAAGCGGTGCAGCTCCAAACGATCGCCCGGATATTTGGCAATCGGAGCACTTTCTGCACTTTCTGTCAAGTCTAGATTCAGCGATAAATTTTTAGCATCGGCTAGGGGAGCTAGTTCTTCAGCTACCTCATTAATAAGCTGGCGCAAGTCAACGGGAGCGAAACTTAGGGATTTGCGGCCTGCTTCGTAGCGGTAGACTTCCAGCAGCATATTCACCATCGCGATCAGGTTTTTGTTGCTGCGAACCATTGTTCCGAAAGCGTCGCCCATCTGAGGCGAGATTTCTCCCAAAGCTCCCTGCTGCATTAAGGTGAGCATTCGATCGGCTGCTACCAGGGGCGTCCGCAAGTCGTGAGCGAGTCGCGAGACAAAATCTTCGCGCTGGAGGGCGATCGAATTTCGTTCGTCTACGCTGTGTTTTAGGCGCAGGAGCGATCGCACCCTCGCCAGCAGTTCGTCCATTTCCACGGGTTTGCGGATGAAGTCGTCTGCTCCCATGTCCAGTCCCTGGACTACGCTGGCGCTGTCGTGAGCTGTGATCAGCAAAATCGGGATAAAGGGCAATTCCTTGTTTTGTCGCATTCGCTGGGTGACTTCGTAACCGTCCATTCCCGGCATCATTACGTCTAGCAGTACCAAATCGGGGGCTGACTTGTCAATTTGGCTTAAGGCCGAAAAGCCGTTCTCGGCCGTGCTAATTTCGTAACCTTCCTCTTCCAGGATTGTCTGCACCAACAAAACATTATCTGGTGCGTCATCTACAACCAGAATGCGATCGGCTTTTGTGGCATTGGGAACAGATAAATAGTTCATCTAATTGTTGGCCTGGAAATAAATACTAACTTTAACTTGGCATCCGATTTATGTTTTCACATTTTTCTACTTCTTAACTCTGTCATAAGGAAGATCTCAAAACTTTATCCAATCTTTTTACATTTGAGCACTCGGATGTGATATAATCTACTACTTTGTTGTCATAGTATGAACGCCGTCCCAATCGTCAGGCGGGGATATTTCCAAATAGCTGAGGGAGCGCTGCAAGTGAACTTCCACAGGTCGATCGCTCGGTCGCATTGCTAAAGCCGCCTCAAACCAATTAATAGCTTGTTGAAAATTTCTCTTCATATAAGCATGGCGGCCGTTGTTGTAAAGTTCCAAAAACCTTTCGGTTTCGCCGTCCAGGGGATCGGAACTAATTTGCAGCAACTCGTAAATGCCAACCGGCTGATTTTTGCCCTTCACCCGCACCTTGTCCAACTCTCGCACCCAAATCCGTTCGCGGCACAAATTGTAAGTAAATTCGCTCAAAATGATATCGCAGCCGTACTCCTTTGTAAGCTGTTCCAAGCGGGAACTCAAATTTACCGCGTCCCCGATTACCGTGTAATCCATCCGCTTTTCCGAACCGATATTTCCCGAAACCACCTCTCCAGAACTAATCCCAATTCCGAAGCGAAACGGATCTTCGCCGGGGCGAGAATCATTAAACTCTTTCAAACGCCGGCGCATATCTAAAGCCGACTGAACGGCCATCCAACCGTGACTTTCCGGCGGATTGAGCGGCAGGGGCGCGCCGAACACGGCCATTAAAGCATCGCCGATAAACTTGTCTAAAGTGCCTTCGTAGTGGAAAACTGCCTCCACCATCGTCTCAAAATACTGGTTCAGTAGGGCCACAACTTCCGACGCTCCCAGATTTTCGGTCAGGGTGGTGTAGCCGCGAATGTCGGAAAATAAAATAGTAACTTCTTTGCGTTCGCCGACCATCAGGGAGCCTTCGCCCAAGGCCATGACTTTATCTACGACTCCGGGAGTCATGTAGCGAGACATCGTTGTTTTCATCCGCTTTTCGCGGCTGATGTCTTCGAGCACCACTAAACCGCCGCGCACGCCGCCTTCTGGATTGATCAGCGGGTTGACTGTTAAATTCAAACTGCGTTCAATTACTTTAATTTGTGAGGCGGGGATGGGCAGGGGACAATAAGGATGATACAGGGCAGCATTCGGCAGCGAAAATAGAGATTGGGAATTAGCTAATTCTGCCAGCGCTACTTCCTCAGTCCAGGCGTGGTTTTCCCCCCAAGCGTAGTATAAATTCGGGTCATTGCGATCGGGCACGGCCAAAATGTAACTTTCTGCTTCGGTTTCTGCTGCGGTTTCTGCTGCTGAACCAAACAGTTTTTCCACCAACAGTCCCAAATTTAAACTTTGTTCGGGAACGTAATGTCTGGCAGCATTTAGGAGACTGTCTTCGAGTCGAAATTGCAAATTGTCGATCGGCACAACTTCCCAAACATAGCGATCGATCAGTTTATTTTCCCAAATCAGGAGATGGTGTTTGCTTTTATCTTGATTTACCGGACAGCCCAACAATTCTAGCGCCGCTTCGTTAATCGTGACCACTCGCCCCTGCAAATCGGTGGAAATCACTGCGTCTGAAAGACTTTGCAGCATATCTTTTTGATACTGCTTTTCCACCATCACGTTTTGAAACAGTTGAGAATTTTGCAGCGCCATTCCGGCTTGGGAATTAAACGCTCGCAAAAACTCTTCGTCGGAAGTAGTGAAAGTGCCTTGAGTCTTATTAATTAGCTGAGTTACCCCGATCAGCTCACCTTTAGCGTTGTGTACCGGCATACACAAGACAGTGCGAGTGCGGTATCCGGTTTTCTGGTCTGTAGAGGGATCGAAGCGGGGATCGTCGTAAGCATCTGTAATATTTAGAGGTTGACCGGTCGAAGCCACGTAGCCCGCAATTCCTTTATTAGCAGGAATGCGGATTTCGACCATCGTTTTGTCGTCGGCTGTGGCGACTTTTGTCCAGAGTTCGTTTGCTTCCCGATTTAACAAAAATAGCGTGCTGCGATCGGCTTGCATCAAGTCGCGAGCTTGATCCATGACAGAGCGCAAAGTTGTTTCCAAGTCAAGGCTTTGACCCAAAGTCGTGGTCGCTCTCAAAAGTGCGGCAACCCCTCGCTGGTTGCGGGCCACCACGTAGAAAGACTGACAGCTTTCGAGAATAATCCCGATCGAATCTGCAAAAGTTTGAAACTGCTGTTCGTCTTCCTCGGTAAAGGCGACATTGCCAGCTTTATTTAACAGCCTCACCACAGCTACGGGTTCGTTTTGGCTTTTGCTGCTAAAAATCGGCATACAGAGAATTGTCTCGATCGCGTAGCCCGGGGGCTCGTCTACTTCGGAATTAAAATGCTCGTTTTCTCTAGCCGAGGTCACATTTATCGATGTTCCGGTAGTTGCTACATAGCCCAAAATGCCTGCATCCATCGGCAAGCGAACTTCTACATCTTCGCCCGTGAGCGCGTGGGCTGTTTTGTGCCAAATTTGATTTTTGCTAGAGTCAACCAAAAAAATTGTTGTCCGGTCTGCTTGCAGAATCTGACCAATTTTGACAGTGAAGGCATCTAAGAGTTGCTGTAAGAGAGTTTCGAGTGCTTCATTGTTGATCAGGTCGATCGCCCGGATAAATTGCTGAAATTCAGCCGTGATAAAGTCCAGCAGGCACACTAATTCAGGAACTGGCAGGCTCTTAACACGGGAGGTTAATGCCCCCATAAAATTGACTTGAGTCAGTGTAGCCAGAACGCTACCAGTATTGGAGAATGTCATGATTAACTGCTTGCTCAGAGGGTAGACTGACCCGCAGGTCGATCGGCACTAGATGCTGCGGCGGTGCAAACTCTTGTTTGTGGTTTGCTAGCGTGTCGGCACTCGCTTGTCGCTTTGGTGAATCGCGAGTTGCAAGGTGGTGCGCGCTACTTCAGTTTACTGGTTAGATATGCTCGAAGGTTTTTTTACAACCTCGATACTGTGAATGGCGCTATCGCTGTTGGGCGCGAGGCATTGCGACAAAGCTACTCATTAGTTTAATCGTAAACGCCACAGCATGATACCTGCGGCCAGTCTCAGCAGCAAGAAATTTCATCGGTTTTGCAGGGCATCCGTCCCGGCTGCAAACCGACATCGGGCGATCGAAGCCGATCTATAGTTGCATTCCTTTGGAAACTGTAGATCAATTGAAAACCGCGTGAAGCGGAGCTATCCCTCTTCGTGAATCGCCATCAGTGATTCCCATCTCAAATCGAAAAGCTAAAACGACCTAAGCTGTCGGTGCCCTTTAAAGGCGTGACAGCTTGCCATTTAGGCAGCAGAGGGCATGGACTGGGCAAATACCACCGATTGATAGTAGCGCCGCAGTTGTGCGGTGGCGGCGGCCCAACCCCAGCGTTCGGCTTCAGAGCGAGCGTTTTGGCGCAGGCTTTCCCGTTCTTCGGGATTCGCAAACAGACGTTGTGTGGCCGCCAAAGCACCTGTTTCGTCGGTGGGGTCAAATAAATATCCGTTAACGCCGTCAGTGACGATATCGGGAATTCCGCCACTGCGCGCCGCCACTACGGGCGTCCCCGCAGCCATAGCTTCCAGGAGCACTAACCCCAAGGTTTCGGTGCGGGAGGGAAAAATGAAGGCGTCGGCAGATGCGTAAGCAGAACCCAATTCTTGCCCCTTGAGGTAGCCAACAAAATTTGTGGGGGTGCCGGCAAAATATTGTTCGAGGGTTTGGCGGTGCGGGCCGTCTCCCACGAGGGCGAGGCGGGCGTTGGGAATCGCGCTGAGGACTGGTTTGATCGACTCGATTTCTTTTTCGGCACCGAGGCGGCCGACGTAGAGCAGCAGAGGACTATCGGGGTTATTTTCAGAAAGGCGCGATCGCATTTCTCGACTCGCCAATTCGGGAACAAACATTTCAGTATCCACGCCCCGCTGCCACAAGTCTACCCGCTCAATGCCGTGAGTTCTCAACTCCTCCACCATGGCTGTGGAAGTGCACAGATTCAATTCGGCTTGATTGTGAGCGCCTTTGAGCAATTCCCACAGCAAAGGTTCGAGCATTCCAAAACCGTAATGGTGCAAATATTTGGGCAAATGCGTGTGGTAAGAGGCGAGAATCGGTATGTTGAGTTTTTTGCCGTAATATATGCCACCCAATCCCAAAATAGCAGGATTGACAACATGAATAATATCCGGTTTAAACTGCTGTAATTGTTGGCCAATCGCCGGACTGGGAAGTGCCATTTTCAGTTCCGGGTACATCGGCAAAGGCAAACCCTCCACACCGTAAACTCGGGCGCCTTTGTATTCTGTAATCCCGTAATCTGGAGAAAATATCAGAACTTGTTCGCCCGATCGCTGCAAGTGCTCTACAGTGTGAATCAAGCGCGTCACAATCCCGTCTATTTTCGGCCAAAATGTTTCAGTGAACAGAGCAATTTTCATAATAAGTTAATTAGGGAACTGATAATCTTAGCCGCTGACAAACCTCAGAGTCGATCGCAGGATACACTCTTACTTGAATTGCCTAAATCTTTGATCGATCGGTCAACCGCAGATCTAAGGCAGATCAACACAGATAAACGCAGATAATTTCAAGAATTGAGAGCGCCTGAATGCAATTGCTCGTCTACTGTCTCGCGGGGAGTAAGTCATTGCGGGCGATCCTGCGGTTTCACCGCCACTAAAGTAGGTGGGTACAAATAAACATTAGATCTGTCGGGCAGGTTTTGCCTTAATCAACTGGCTTGTTTCATAGATCCTACGCTAAACCTGCCCCTACCAGATACTATTGTTTTTTGGCAATGACTACTTAATTGCGATCGAGAGGTTTCTGGGGTAAAATGCAAATCCCCTGAATACCAATTGATACAATTATCCCACCTAAAAGCAATCCCACACCTTCAGCAAAGCAGTTAATTCGGTGAATTTCCTGTGCAGTTCTGGCAATTAAGATTTCTTTTTCAGTAGCATTCGGCGATTCGCTAACTCGACGGTAATTTTGATAACTCGCCGTTAGTGAAGCCCATTCAGGTACCAAATAATAAGCACAAACTGCACTTGCTGAAAATCCGGGCAAAATAACTAAAAGTAACAAGATGAGAATTCGACTTTTCACAGTATTTATTCGGAAACAAGCTAGCAGAAAAAACTTTAATGCAATTTTTCAATTAACCGCAGAGGAAGCAGAGGACACAAAGAAAAAAAGAAAAAAGATAGAGCATCTTTAGAGCTGAAAAAAGTAATATATAGCCAACTCCCTTCAGAATTAGCGAACCTTTCCCTTCTCTTCCCTTCTCCTCTCTTACTTCGCGCCCTAGTGCTTACGCACCGCTTCGCGTACTGCGCCTTCGCGGTTCGTTAAAAAAACTCTCTCCCGCAGCTAAATGCCCGAACTTACCTGCGCCAAGAAACCTTCGGCAAAATCTGGTTTTTATCGACGCGGTGCTGATATTTTGTAGCAAAATTCAACAAAGAATCGAGCAGGGAATCTGAGAGATAGTGCGGCTGCAAACCGAGGTCTAGCAAACTGGTGTTTTTGGCATTGAAATAATGTTCTTCTTTCTCGACTCTGGGATTTTCGAGATGGTTTATTTCTACTTTTAATCCCATTGCCGTGCCTGCTTTTTGCACCAATGAGGCTAAATCGCCGACGCTGAATTGTTCGGTGAATTGGTTGAAGACGCGGAATTCTCCGGCGGCGGCGGGGTTGGCGATTGCTAATTCCACGCACCGCACGGTGTCCCGAATGTCTAAGAAGGTGCGGGTCTGCCCGCCAGTGCCGTAAACTGTCAAAGGATGACCGATCGCAGCTTGGATGCAAAATCTGTTTAATGCCGTACCGAATACTCCGTCGTAGTCCAAACGGTTGATTAACAGTTCGTCCATGCCGGTTTCTTCTGTGAGCACGCCGTAGACTACGCCCTGATTTAAGTCTGTGGCTCTTAAACCCCAGATTTTGCAGGCAAAATGGATGTTGTGGGAGTCGTGGACTTTGGAAAGGTGGTAGAAACTGCCTGGTTGTTTGGGATAGGGTAGTGTATCTTTCCGGCCGTTGTGTTCGATCGTAATATAGCCTTCTTCAATGTCAATATTCGGCGTGCCGTATTCGCCCATTGTCCCGAGTTTCACTAGGTGACAGTCGGGGAAGTCTTCGCGGATGGCGTACAGCAGGTTGAGTGTCCCGACGACGTTATTGACTTGGGTGAGGACTGCGTGTTCGCGATCGATCATTGAGAAGGGTGCCGAACGCTGTTCGCCGAAATGGACGATCGCCTCTGGTGCAAATTTTCTCATACTTTTGCTGAGAAAATCGTAGTTGGTGATGTCACCGACGAACAAGTCGATCGACTTACCCGTTAAATCTTGCCATCGCTGGAGTCGTTGCTGAATCGGTGCAATGGGAGTGAGGGTGTCGCTGCACAGTTCCAGATCCCAGTGCCGCCGCACGAAGCTGTCGAGGATGCCAACTTCGTGACCTTTGTTAGAAAGGTAGAGTGCGGTTGCCCAACCGCAATAGCCATCGCCACCAATAACCAGGACTTTCATAAATCAACGGTGAATCTTGCTTGCCAATACTGGGTTAATGTACCAGGTAATGGTGCATTGTGAACCTTTAATCGAGCGTGTTCGCCAAGTTGAGACTCGGTTTTTCGGCCTCAAACCTGAATTTCGTCGGCGAAGCTGGCGCGGCGGGTGAATTCAAAGGGGCCGGCGAGGGCTCCCCAGACGTGGGCGTCGGTTTCTGGGTCGCGTCCGCGATCATGACTGATAAACTTGTTGCCATCAATCTCAAATTCGCTGTCTAGATAGGTTTTTTTGCCCTTTCTGACCACGGAACAGCCTTTTCCGGGTTCGACAGACCCTTTGAAGCTGTTGCCCGTCCAGTGCGTAAAAAAGGTGCATCCCGGGAGCAGTGTCAGTTGTGCTTTTGTGATTTCTTGCAGCCGTTGCGGGTCGCGGGATGCGCCGTAGAATTGTTCTTCGTTTTCTATGGCATAATTTTCGATGTCGATGCGATCGCCCGCCGGGACTAATTTCAAAACTCGCACTCGGTACGGGACGTGCAGTTCGATATCATAGGCTTGTTCTAAGTACAAGCTAATCCCGTCCAGAACTTCCACGGGCAAAGGTCTCATGCAGACGCGGATGTGGGCGAAAAATGGCGGATTTTCAAAAGCTTGGGCTTGATTGCTGAAGTCGGAGGCCATCCAGCGGGCGAGGGTGACGATATCGGTGGAATGGGTCATTTCGATTTTAGATTTTGGATTTGAGATTTGAGATTGGGGCTAGTAAAAGTTATTTTAGGGGAAAGAGGGATTTTGTCGCGCGAGTGAGGATCTGCGATTTTAAATTAAATATTTGGAATTGGCGATTTTGCCAAAGTACAATTTTTTTTTTACGGGAAATGGGAGGCTGAGCGGGATAATGATGAGCTGCGATTTTTTGGTGATGGTCGATCGCATTTGGGCCGTAAATCTACAGGTAAACTTAGAGCTTTTTTGCACAAATGCGATCGCCCGCCCCGGTACTTTTTCCCGAGGTTTCATCCTTTACGAACCGCGTCGAATTTCGGGCGCTAGATGAGTTTGACAGCCCGCAGACCAAACATCAGCACTGTCGCCAAGCCGACCATGCCGCCGAAAATCCCAAAATAAGTTATTGCTCCGGTAAGACTCATTGCAATTTCTCCAAAATAATCAATAAAAAGACCTATAAGAACTATAATCGAAAATCTAATATCTAAATTAGATAAATATGCAATCGATAATTAAAGTTGACTTGGGGCCACAATCTTACAATGTTTGCGTGCGATCCCCTACGGGGGCTACGCCAACGGGCGGATTAGACGAGCTCGGCACTATGATGGGCGATCTAAGTTTGGGCAAAAAAGTGCTGCTGGTCTCGAATCAGTCGATTTTTCGGCAATATGGCGAAAGAGCAACAGCAGCCCTCGAATCCGCCGGGTTTGAAGTCAGTACCTGCATCCTACCACCGGGAGAACAGTACAAAACTTTGAATTCGGTGCAGAAAATTTATAATGAGGCTTTGGCAAACCGCTTAGAACGTTCCTCGACAATGGTGGCTTTGGGCGGCGGGGTGGTTGGCGATATCACCGGTTTTGCGGCGGCGACTTGGCTGCGCGGAATTAATGTCGTGCAGGTTCCGACTTCGCTGCTGGCGATGGTTGATGCTTCTATTGGCGGGAAAACGGGGGTAAATCATCCTTCTGGGAAGAATTTAATCGGGGCTTTTCATCAGCCACGTTTGGTTTTGATTGACCCGGATGTTCTCAAAACTCTGCCGGCGCGAGAGTTTCGTTCGGCGATGGCGGAAGTCATCAAGTATGGCGTGATTTGGGATGCTGAACTTTTCGGAAAGTTGGAGAATTGCAAGCGTTTGGATCAAATGCGCTACGTGAAGGCGGATTTGTTGGCTGAAATTTTGATCAGGTCTGGCCAAGCTAAGGCTGAGGTGGTTAGCAAGGATGAGAAGGAATCGGGTTTGCGGGCGATTTTGAATTATGGACACACGATCGGTCATGCTGTAGAAAGTTTGACTAATTACAAGGTGATCAATCACGGGGAAGGTGTGGCAATCGGTATGGCTGCATCCAGTCGGTTGGCTGTGGAGTTGGGAATGTGGGATGCTGAGTGCGATCGCCGCCAGTCTGCTTTAATTGAAAAAGCGGGTTTGCCTGCTAAATTACCTGCTGGTGTCGATGTTGAGGAAATTTTGAATACTCTGCAACTCGACAAGAAGGTGCAGGATGGCAAGGTGCGGTTTGTGCTGCCGGTGCGCTTGGGCGAGGCTGCTGTGAGCGATCGGGTGGATGGAGATGTGATTTTACAAGTTTTGAAGGAAATGCTTTAAAGTCGGGTTTTTGGGCGTGTTTAACCGCAGATGAAGGCTGATTAATGCCGATCGCCAATCATGTTTTTTCTGTGAACCTTGGCTCGACTCTTGATCTCGTGTCCGTTCGGATGACCGTAATTAAGATTGGTTTGATCGTGAGGACTTTAGTCCTCTGATGATGCGGACTAAAGTCCTCACGATCAAACCTTTTCGGACATTGTTTAAATTTAAGACCCCCTCGACTGCGAATTGATTTCCTCCAAAATTCGATCAACCCTAGTAGCCGATTGAGTTCTACCCTGCTTGAGAAATAACTCCTTAGCTTTTTTGAGGCTGTCTACTGCCTCTGCTTGATTTTCCTTGGTTCCTTGCTGGTACAAACCGACTCCCAAATTGTTTAAAGCATCGGGATATTGGCTGTTAATTTTAATGGCTTGTCTCCACTCAACAATCGCCTCGGGCAACTTTCCTTGACTTGCCATCGCCACGCCCAAATCGTTGTGAGCTTTGGCGTGCTGCGGGTTGACTTCAATTGCTTTTTGGAATTGAGCGATCGCATCGCTCATTTTACCTTGCCCCGACAGCATAGTTCCCAACTTATAATAAGCATCCGCTTGTTTCGGATAGCGAGCGATTAGTTGTCGGTACAAAGCTTCGGCATTGACAGCATTTCCTTGACCGTAAAGGTCGTTGGCAGTTCTCAAACCCACCGTGTAGCCTTTCCCTACAACTTCGCACTTTTTCTCGGAGTTGCCTTGCTGCTTGCAAATCCTGAGTTCGTCTCCCTTCATCTCGTAGGATAGAACTTCGGGAACTGCCGGCTGTCGGCGCGGTGGCCGCAAGTTCTGCGACTGCAAGTTTTGCGAGAGTTGCAGGGCGATTGGTTCAGCTTGTACCGGTTGGGCCGCTGCGGCATGGCAGATTCCTGCACCCACCAAAATGCTTGGGGCGATCCACCTCAAAGGTTTGAACAAGCGAAACTCTCGATCGTTTTTCATGTCTTTTGTGGAAACGTGTTGTTGATATCCTGGGTTTCACTGCTTCGCCGTGAGAGTCCGATCGCATGGCGGCCTACTATTGAACTCGTTATTAACAGTCGAGATATTTTAGCACTCTACGGCAGATTTTGAGTTAAATTAGAGTATATTCCCGATCAATTCTCAGTCAACCTTAGCAGGAAAGTAGAAATGGGGCAGTCTATTCTCACCATGCTCTTTGCGCTCATCCTCGGCTACGCTGTTAACTCAAGCGTCAAAATAGTCAGCGGTGGCGATGAAGCTTTAGTCGAACGTTTGGGTCAATACAAGCGCACCTTAAAGCCCGGATTCCACTTTATCAGTCCCCTGGTCGAAAAAGTCGTCTGCGTGGACACAAGCCGTGAAAGAGTTTTAGATATTAAACCTCAATCAGCAATCACGGGAGATAATGTGGCTCTAGAAGTCGATGCCGTTGTGTATTGGCGGGTTGTGAATTTACAGAAAGCTTATTATGGAATCGATCAAATTGAAAATGCGATCGCCAACTTAGTTTTAACGACGTTTCGCGCTGAAATTGGTCGATTGCCCATGCAAGACATCTTGGGTTCCCGAGATGACATGAATAAAAAGTTACTCAAGAAGTTGGACGAAGCTACCGAAACTTGGGGCGTCAAAGTAATTCGCGTAGAAATTCAAAGCATTACACCTCCGAAAAGGGTGCAAGAAGCTATGGAAGAAGAGCGGGCTACCAAGAGCGAGTGGCAAGCAATGGTCAATAAGGCGATCGGCACTAAGGAGTACATGAGGCTCTTAGTTGAAGCTTTAGACTCCAATCCGAATAGCAAGCAAGTTTTGAATTACTTAGTAACCGAAAAATACTTAGACGCTCAACAAAAATTGGGCGAAAGCGACAATGCCAAAATTCTGTTTATGGACCCGAAGAACATGACAGAAGCCCTCAACAATTTGATGGGTTCTATACCTGATGTGATACCTCATTCTGAGGGCGGAGAAATGAAAGTTATCGATACTAACACTTCTCAAGACTGATTTCTGAAGATAGCGTCGGCAACCAGACAAACATCGCGCATTTCTTTGACATCGTGAACTCGCAAAATATCGGCAGAATTCGCGATCGCACCTGTACAAGCCGCCGCTGTCCCCCAAATTCTTTGTTTCGCTTCTGGCTGATTCAAAATCTGACCGATAAAGCTTTTCCGGGATACTCCGACTAAAATCGGACAGTCCAAACCACGGAACTTTGGCAACTGCCGTAGAATTTCCAAGTTTTGACTGTAAGTCTTAGCAAAGCCAATACCAGGGTCGATAATTATCTGAGATTTGTCAATCCCCGCAGCCACAGCCGCCGCAATTCGACTCTCGAAAAATTCCCCAATTTCTCCAATTAAATCCCGATAATCTGTGAGTTGTTGCATCGTCTGGGGAGTTCCCCGAATGTGCATCAAAATTATTGGCACTTTCAACTGAGCAACCGCTGACAGCATTTCCGAGTCAAAAGTTGCTCCCGAAATATCGTTAACAATATCAGCTCCCGCCTCAACCGCAGCTTTCGCAACCTGCGCTCTGGTAGTATCGACAGAAATAGGAACTGAGCCAAAAATATCGGCTTTTTGTCGCAGTATGTGTACCACAGGTATAACGCGATCGATCTCCTCTGAAGAGGATATTTCCGCTGCTCCGGGCCGCGTAGATTGACCGCCAATATCAATAATATCTACCCCGGATTTTACCATATTTTCAGCTTGCGCTAAAGCAGATTCTATGGTATTGAAATCGCCGCCGTCGCTAAAACTATCCGGGGTAACATTCAAAACGCCCATTAAATAAGTGCGTTTCCCCCACTCGAAAGATTGATTTCTAATGGTTAATTTGCGATCGGTCATTAGTTATTTTAAATCTATAGAAACCGCCAAGGAGATTAGCACAAATTTTATACTCGTTACCAGGCTCCAGCCTGGTAATGCAGATCCGGAGGCTCTGCCTCCATTCCATTTTCCCAAGCGAGGCTCTGCCTCGCTTATATCGGTTCCCAGGCTCTTGGCCTGGGAACCAATTACCAATTATCAATTACCAATTATTTATAATTGACAATTCTATCGAAACTCTCCGCTTCCAAACTCGCACCGCCTACCAGAACCCCGTCAATCTCAGGCATCGCCATAACTTCATCAATATTCTCCGGTTTAACAGAGCCACCGTACTGAATTGGCACATCAGGATTAGTCAATTTACTGCGAATCAAACCAATAACTCGGTTAGCTTCCTTCGTTTCGCAAGTGTCGCCAGTTCCGATCGCCCAAATCGGTTCGTAAGCTATTACTAAGTTATCTTGGTCAACACCAACCAAATCTTTTTCTAACTGAGATAAGATATGAGATTCCGTTTCTCCTGCATCCCGCTGCTGCTTTGTCTCTCCCACGCACAGAATCGGAATTAAACCGGATTTCTGAGCTGCTTTCAGCCGCCAATTCACCGTTTCGTCAGTTTCCCCAAAATATTGTCGGCGCTCGCTGTGGCCCACGATGACGTAGCGCACCCCAAGTTCTGCAAGCATCTGCCCGGAAATTTCGCCCGTATAAGCTCCAGACTCTTGCCAGTGCAAGTTCTGAGCACCGAGTCTGATCCGGCTGCCGTGCAGGTTTTTCGAGAGGACACTCAAATCAGTGAAGGGAACGCAAAGCACGACTTCCCGTTCGTCTGGGGTTTCCGTCAGGCAGGACATGAATCCTTGAAGAAACTCTAGGGATTCTGCCCTAGTTTTGTACATTTTCCAGTTGCCAGCTATAACTATTTTGCGCACTATTTTTTTAAATCCTTGTCCTTACAACGCATTTTATAGTCTAGAGCTTTAGGGTACATTTCGATCCCTTATTGCCCAAACTCGATGCGAGCTTGCTCAACTAACTCAACGGTGACGACTTCGGTTTCGGCTTCGCGGGCTAGCTGCTCAATGCGGACGCGGGCTTGTCCCCGGACAAAATAGGGAATGTTTTTGAGCTTGGCCTTGGCTTCGGGCGTCCATTTTAAATCGTTTGAGAATTCGGAATCTGGCATGGCGTATCGGGCGATCGACTGCAAGCGCTCAGTTTTCTATTTTGACAAAAGTCTGTATGACTGAATTTACCATGTTGAGGCGCGATCGGCGCGATCGAACTCTCTGGAGACTCGGCGGTTGATACCGCGACGACATTAACTAAGCTAACCGTATTGGTGCCGGGGGGGAATTCTTGAGTAGGCTTGCGCCACATTCAGCCCCAAATGAACCCTTTTTTCCAGGTATTTTTGCAAAAAAAAGCTCCCGCCGTTAAGCAGGAGCCTTTTTCGATCAGACAATCAAATCAACATTAAATGCGATCGATTAGTCCAAATCAGGCATAGAAAGTACCGCTTCATTTTCGCGATTGATACCTCTCTCAAAACCAGCGACAGCCGCGCGAGCGCGACCAGCGTGCCACAAGTGGCCGATCAAGAAGAAGAAACCCATCACAAAGTGGAAACAAGACAGCCAAGAACGAGGAGACGTGAAGTTAAACGAGTTAACTTCAGTTGCCACGCCGCCCACAGAGTTCAAAGAACCCAGAGGAGCGTGAGTCATGTATTCAGCAGCGCGGCGAGCTTGCCAAGGCTGAATATCGTTCTTGATTTTGTTCAAGTCCAAACCGTTAGTACCGCGCAAAGGTTCCAACCAAGGGCCTTGGAAATCCCAGAAACGCATCGTTTCACCGCCGAAAATGATTTCGCCAGTAGGAGAGCGCAT
Source organism: Microcoleus sp. A006_D1 (assembly GCF_036702805.1). NCBI lineage: Bacteria > Bacillati > Cyanobacteriota > Cyanophyceae > Oscillatoriales > Microcoleaceae > Microcoleus > Microcoleus sp. A006_D1. The sequence goes on along the minus strand of NZ_JAUBVZ010000010.1, from coordinate 1,545 downwards.
CAGGTATTTACCCAGACCGGTAGGGCCTTGTGCAGAACCGACGTTAGCACCCAAGCGTTGGTCGCGGATCAGGAAGGTCAAAGCTTGCGCTTGAGAAGCTTCCGGGCCCGTCGGGCCGTAGAATTCGCTAGGGTAAGCAGTGTTGTTGAACCAGACAAAGCAGCAAGCGATGAAGCCCATGAGGGACAAAGCGCCCAAGCTGTAAGACAGGTAAGCTTCGCCAGACCAGATTAAGGCGCGACGAGCCCAGCCGAAAGGCTTGGTCAAAATGTGCCAAACACCGCCAGCGATACAAATCAGGCCGAGCCAGATGTGACCGCCGATGATGTCTTCCATGTTGTTGACGCTGACAATCCAGCCTTCGCCGCCGAAAGGAGAGCGAACCAAATAGCCAAAAATCACAGCCGGGTTGAGAGTGGGGTTCGTGATAATACGCACGTCGCCGCCGCCCGGAGCCCAAGTGTCGTAGACACCGCCGAAGAACATGGCTTTAGCAACCAGCAGCAAGCAGCCGCCACCCAATAAAATCAGGTGATAGCCGATGATGTTGGTCATCTGGTTCTTGTCTTTCCAGTCGTAGCCGAAGAACGAAGAGTATTCTTCGAGAACTTCTGGGCCGCGAACGGCGTGATAAATGCCGCCCAAACCGAGAACAGCAGATGAAATCAAGTGCAGAACGCCGACTACGAAGAACGGGAAGATATCAGTGACTTCACCGCCGGGGCCGACGCCCCAACCCAAAGTAGCGACGTGGGGCATCAAGATTAAGCCCTGTTCGTACATGGGTTTTTCTGGGATAAAGTGAGCGACTTCAAACAAAGTCATTGCTCCAGCCCAGAACACGATCAAACCAGAGTGAGCGACGTGTGCGCCCAGCAGTTTGCCAGAGAGATTGATTAAACGAGCGTTGCCAGACCACCAAGCGAACCCGGAGGATTCTTGGTCGCGACCGCTTGCATAGGAATTAGAGAGCGTTACCACGCGGTAGAACCTCCAACGATTTTAGGTTTAGGTTTTGGATTTCGGTTTTTTTGTTCCCTAGTAGGGCACGGGAGTACCGCGCCTGCGCCGGGGAATTGGGATTTGGATTTCAATTTAAATTTCAATTTAAAAAATTTAAATTAATCTGAAATCCAAATCCTGATTTTTTTAAAGTGCGTTACCGCGAGGCAGAACTTCTTCTGGGAAGATGAAGTTTTCGTGGGGTTGGTCGGTCGGAGCCATCCAAGCACGAATGCCTTCGTTAAGCAGAATGTTCTTAGTGTAGAACGTTTCAAACTCAGGATCTTCAGCAGCGCGCAATTCTTGGGAAACGAAGTCGTAGGCGCGCAGGTTTAATGCTAAACCGACGATACCCAAGGAGCTCATCCACAAGCCTGTGACGGGGACGAACAGCATGAAGAAGTGCAACCAACGCTTGTTAGAGAAGGCAATTCCGAAGATTTGGCTCCAGAAGCGGTTGGCTGTCACCATCGAGTAGGTTTCTTCAGACTGAGTTGGGTTAAAAGCTGGGAAAGTGTTTGCACCTTCGCCATCTTCAAACAG